>DATIGN010000001.1:0-19381 GCA_035454685.1 Burkholderiales bacterium
CTGCCGCCCGAGCAGGCTGCCCAGCACGCGCAGCACTTTCCAGCCGGGACGCGCGTCGCCGAGCGGGTGCACGACGGCGTAGAAGCTTTGCACGCGTCCTTCCGTGTTGACGAAAATCCCGGAGCTTTCCGTGAACGGCGCTATCGGCAGCAGCACGTCGGCGTAGTCGAGCCCGGTCTTCCACGGCGTCAGGCTGACGACGCAGTCGGCGGCGCGCATCGCCCGGCGCGCGGCGAGCGGATCGGCACAGTCGAGCTCGGGCTCGACGTTGACGAGGACGAGGGTCCTCTTCTTCAGGACCTCGTTGACGTTGCCGTCCGTCGGCAGGCCGGCGAGGTAGCCGCCGACCGAGTTGGCGGCCTCACCAAAAATACCGACCCGGACGCCGAGCGCCTGTGCTGCAGCATGGATCTGCGCGGCCTGCGGGTGCTGGACGGCGAAATTTCCGAGGAACACCGCGGCGTTCTTGCCGCCTTTCAGCACTTCGGCAAACGAACCTATTTCATTCGGGATTCCGGACGGGGGAACAATCTTCTTGCTCGCGATCGGCATCAGCCAGTCGTCGTCCACCGAGTGCAGCATGTGGATCTGCGCACCGCGCTTCGCCGCCTGACGCAGGCGGTGCGCGATCAGCGGATGGTCCTTGCGCAGGAACGAGCCGATGACGAGAACGCGGTCGAGCTTCTCGAGCTCCGCGATCGGCATTCCGAGCCACGGGATGCCGGCGCGCTTGCCGTCGGCGGAAAAGTCGCTGTGGCGCAGGCGGAAATCCGCGGCCCCCAGCCTTGAGCAAAGGAACAGCTCTTCCAGGGTGGAATGCGGCGAGGCGAGCACGCCGATATCGGCTTCCTGCAGCCGCGGCACGAGGTAGTCGAACGCCTGCTCCCACGCGAGCTCGTGCCATTTTCCGTCGTGCTTCACCATCGGGCGCTGCAGGCGATCGGGGGAGTTGACGCCGTCGTAGGAGAAGCGGTCCTTGTCCGAAAGCCAGCACTCGTTGATGGCCTCGTTCTCGAGCGGCAGGACGCGCATCACCGTGTTCTGCTTCACCTGCACCACGAGGTTCGATCCGAGCGAATCGTGCGGCGAGATCGAGCGCCGGCGCGTGAGCTCCCACGTGCGGGCCTTGTAGCGGAAAGGCTCCGAGGTGAGCGCGCCCACCGGGCAGAGGTCGATCATGTTGCCGGAGAGCTCGGATTCCACCGCGCGGCCGACGAACGATACGATCTCGGCGTTCTCGCCGCGGCCGGCGAGGCCGAGCTCCATCACGCCGGCGATCTCCTGGCCGAAGCGCACGCAGCGCGTGCACTGGATGCAGCGGCTCATTTCCTCGGCCGCCACCAACGGACCCAATTCCTTGCGTAATACAACCCGCTTCTCTTCCATGTAGCGCGAGTTGCTGCCGCCGTATCCGACCGCGAGGTCCTGGAGCTGGCATTCGCCGCCCTGGTCGCAGATCGGACAGTCGAGGGGGTGGTTGATGAGCAGGAACTCCATCACCCCGTTCTGCGCGTCCTTGGCCACCTTGGAGTGCGTCCAGACCTTCATGCCTTCGGTGACGGGCGTGGCGCACGCGGGCAGCGGCTTCGGCGCCTTCTCGATCTCGACCAGGCACATGCGGCAGTTGGCGGCGATCGAGAGCTTCTTGTGGTAGCAGAAGTGCGGCACGTAGACGCCGAGCTTGTTCGTGGCGTCCATCACCGTGGCGCCCGGCTTCACTTCGACTTCGATGCCGTCGACGAAAAGCTTCGGCATCAGGCGGCCTCGCGCAGGGTTTTCACATGAACGCCGCTTCTGCCCCACTTCGGCTCGACGGTGCCTTCCAGACAGGATTTCCTTTCGATATGAAAGACAAATTCGTCGCGGAAGTACTTGATGAAACTCTTCACCGGGAGCGCCGCGGCGTCGCCGAGGGCGCAGATCGTGCGGCCGGCGATATTGTCCGAGACGTCGTCGAGGAGCGCGAGGTCCTCGATGCGGCCGCGCCCGTTCTCGATGCGGTTGACGACACGGTACAGCCAGCCCGTGCCCTCGCGGCACGGCGTGCACTGGCCGCAGGACTCCTCGAAGTAGAAGTACGACAGGCGCTCGAGCGCGCGCACCATGCAGGTGGAGTCGTCCATCACGATGACGGCGCCCGAGCCGAGCATCGACCCGGCCTTGGCGATCGAGTCGTAGTCCATGTCGGTCTGCATCATGATGTCCGCGGGCAGCACCGGCATCGAGGAGCCGCCGGGGATCACCGCCTTGAGCTTGCGGCCGGTCCGCACCCCGCCCGCCATCTCGAGCAGCTTGGCAAACGGCGTTCCAAGCCTTACCTCATAGTTGCCGGGCCGGTTGACATGGCCCGTGACCGAGAACAGCTTGGTGCCGCCGTTGTTCGGCCGGCCGAGCGCAAGGAAAGCCTCCCCGCCGTTGCGTATGATCCAGGGCACCGAGGCGAAGGTTTCGGTGTTGTTGATGGTGGTGGGCTTGCCGTACAGGCCGTAGCTGGCCGGAAACGGCGGCTTGAACCGCGGCTGACCTTTCTTGCCTTCGAGCGACTCGAGCAGCGCGGTCTCTTCACCGCAGATGTAGGCGCCGTAGCCCGGTACCGCGTAGAGCTCGTAGCTGAAGTTGGAGCCGAGGATGTTGCTTCCCAGGTAGCCCGCGCTGTACGCCTCTTTCAGCGCCTCCTCGAACTGCTCGTAGATCTCCCAGATCTCGCCGTGGATGTAGTTGTAGCCCCCGCTCGCGCCCATGGCGTAGCCCGCGATCACCATGCCTTCGATCACCGAGTGCGGGTCGTAGCGCAGCAGATCCCGATCCTTGCAGGTGCCCGGCTCGCCCTCGTCGGAGTTGCACACGACGTACTTCGGACCGGCGTACTGCTTGGGCATGAACGACCACTTGAGCCCGGTCGGGAAGCCCGCGCCGCCGCGCCCGCGCAGCGCGGATTTCTTGACTTCAGAAGTGACCTGATCCGGGGGGATGCGGTCGGTCAGTATCTTTCGCAAAGCCTGATATCCGTCGCGCGCCTCGTAGTCCTTCAGCCGCCAGTTGCGGCCGTCGAGGCCCTTCATCAGGATCGCGTCGGGTCCGTAGTCGAGCATCACTTGAGGTCGTCCAGCAGCTTGTCGAGCTTCTCGTACGACATGTAGTCGTGCATCTTCTTGTTGTTGACGAGCACCACCGGCGCCATCGCGCATGCGCCCATGCACTCGCCCTCCTTGAGCGTGAAGCGTCCGTCGGGGGTGGTCTCGTTGAAATCGATGCCAAGCTTCGCGCGCAGGTGGTCGGCCGCGGCGAGCGCACCCTGCAGGCCGCACGGCAGGCAGGTGCACAGCGTGAGCTTGTGGCGGCCGGTCGGCTTCAGGTTGTACATGCTGTAGAAAGTCGCCACCTCGTAGACCTGGACCGGCGGCATGCCGAGGTACTTCGCGACGTAGTCCATGGTCTCGGTGGAGAGCCACCCCTTCTCGTCCTGCGCGATGATGAGCGCGCTCATCACCGCCGACTGCTTCTGGTCCGCCGGGTACTTGGCAATCTCCCGGTCGATTTTTTTCAAGGAATCGGTAGTCAGCATGGCAAATAGAGTCAGCGGTCGACGTCCCCGAAGACGATATCCAGCGTGCCGATGATCGCCACCGCGTCCGCGAGCATGTGGCCCTTGGAGATTTCGTTCATCGACGAGAGGTGGCAGAACGCCGGCGAGCGCAGCTTCATGCGGTAGGGCTTGTTCGCGCCGTCGGAGATGAAGTACACGGCGAACTCGCCCTTCGGATGCTCGATCGCCGCGTAGGCCTCGCCCTCGGGCACGTGCATGCCTTCGGTGAACAGCTTGAAGTGGTGGATCAGCTCCTCCATGCTGAGCTTCATCTCGCGGCGCGCCGGCGGCGCGACCTTGTGGTTGTCGACCATCACCGGCCCGGAGTTCTCGCGCAGCCACTTGATGCACTGCTTGACGATGCGGTTCGACTGGCGCATCTCCTCGATCCGGCAGAGATAGCGGTCGTAGGTGTCGCCGTTCACGCCGACCGGCACGTCGAACTCCATGCGGTCGTACACCTCGTAGGGCTGCTTCTTGCGCAGGTCCCACTCGATGCCCGAGCCGCGCAGCATGACGCCGCTGTAGCCGAGCGCGAGCGCGCGTTCGGGCGAGACCACGCCGATACCGACCGTGCGCTGCTTCCAGATGCGGTTGTCGGTGAGCAGCGTCTCGTACTCGTCCACGTACTTCGGGAAGCGCTCGGTGAAGTCCTCGATGAAGTCGAGGAGCGAGCCTTGGCGGTTGCGGTTCAGCTCCTTGAGATCCTTCTCGCTTCTGAATCTGGAGGGCTCGTAATGCGGCATGGTGTCCGGGAGGTCGCGGTACACACCGCCCGGGCGGTAGTACGCCGCGTGCATGCGTGCACCGGACACCGCCTCGTAGCAGTCGAGGAGATCCTCGCGCTCGCGGAAGCAGTACAGGAATACCGTCATCGCGCCGAGGTCGAGCGCCTGGGTGCCGAGGAATAGCAGATGGTTCAGGATGCGCGTGATCTCGTCGAACATCACGCGCACGTACTGCGCGCGGATCGGCACCTCGATGCCGAGCAGCCTCTCGACCGAGAGCACGAAGGCGTGCTCGTTACACATCATCGAGACGTAGTCGAGCCGGTCCATGTACGGCAGGTTCTGGAGGTAGGTCCGGTGCTCCGCAAGCTTTTCGGTAGCTCTATGCAACAGGCCAATATGGGGATCGGCGCGCTGAATGACTTCGCCGTCGAGCTCAAGCACCAGGCGCAGCACGCCGTGCGCCGCCGGGTGCTGCGGCCCGAAATTCAGCGTGTAGTTGCGGATCTCAGGCATCCCGGTCTTCGGCGTAATGGTCTTCGCGCACGATGCGCGGTGTGACTTCGCGCGGATCGATGGTCACCGGCTGGTAGACAACGCGCTTCTGCTCCGGGTCGTAGCGCATCTCCACGTGGCCGCTCACCGGGAAGTCCTTGCGGAACGGGTGGCCGATGAAGCCGTAGTCGGTGAGGATGCGGCGCAGGTCGGGATGGCCCTCGAACATAATACCGAAGAGGTCGAATGCTTCGCGCTCGTACCAGTTGACCGAGGGCCAGATCTCGAAGACCGAAGGCAGCAGCGGAAACTGGTCATCCGGGCAGAACGCGCGCACGCGCAGCCGCCAGTTGTGCGTGACGGAAAGAAGGTGCAGGGCGACCGCGAAGCGCAGGCCTGCGCGCGGTTTGTCCCCGTAGGAAGCGTAATCGACGCCGGTGAGGTCCATCAGCTGCTCGAAGCGCAGATCCGGGTGGTCCCTGAGCTTTCGGCAGACCTGGAGATACTCGGCGGCCGGCACCTCGATGGTGATCTCGCCGAGCCGTTCCTTCGGCAGCAGACTCTCCCGCCCCAGCACGTCGAACAGCCTTTGCAGCCGTGGCGTCATCGAGCGATCGTGTTGGTGCGCTTGATCTTGTTCTGCAGTTGCACTAATCCGTAAAGGAGCGCTTCGGCGGTCGGCGGGCATCCGGGCACATAGACGTCGACCGGCACGATGCGGTCGCAGCCGCGCACGACGGAGTACGAATAGTGGTAATAGCCGCCGCCGTTGGCGCACGACCCCATCGAAAGCACCCAGCGCGGCTCGGGCATCTGGTCGTAGACCTTGCGCAGCGCCGGGGCCATCTTGTTGCAGAGAGTGCCGGCGACGATCATCAGGTCGGCCTGGCGCGGGCTCGGCCGGAACACGATGCCGAAGCGATCGAGGTCGTAGCGCGCCGCGCCGGCGTGCATCATCTCGATCGCGCAGCACGCGAGGCCGAACGTCACCGGCCAAAGCGACCCGGTGCGCGTCCAATTCACGACCTTGTCGACAGTGGTGGTCACAAAACCCTGCTGCAGAACGCCTTCTATTCCCATTCCAGCGCCCCTTTCATCCACTCGTAAATGAAACCCACGGTGAGGATGGCGAGAAAAATCATCATCGAGATGAAGCCCGCAAGGCCGATGTCGTTGATCACCGCCGCCCACGGGAAGAGGAATGCGATCTCCAGGTCGAAGAGAATGAAGAGAATCGCTACCAGATAGTAGCGCACGTCGAATTTCATGCGCGCGTCCTCGAAGGCTTCGAAGCCGCACTCGTAAGGCGAGAGCTTCTCGGGATCCGGGCGCGAGGGTCCGAGCAGCTTCGCGAGCAGGGGGAGCACGACCCCGACCGCCAGGCCGACCAGGATGAAAAGCAGAATCGGAAAATATTCCGCGAGCATAGTTTGGTGCCCACGAGCAGACTCGAACTGCTACGGCTTTTTAGGCCACTAGCCCCTCAAGCTAGCGTGTCTACCAATTTCACCACGTGGGCGGCTTAGCCTGTGATTATCCCCCAAAAAATCATTGCGGTACCTGCTTCTCCTGTGGCGCCGGCGGCGTCGGTGCTTCGGGCGCGGCCTTGGCGTCGGGCTTCGCCGGCTGATTTCGTACAGCATCCATTACCCCGCCGGCCTCGACTGGTTTCTTGGTTGCGACGTAGGCAAGCGCGAGGCTGAGAAGAAAAAAAATCGTCGCGAGGATGGCCGTAGTGCGCGAGAGGAAATTCGCGGAGCCCGTAGCACCGAACAGGCTCCCCGAAGCGCCGCCGCCGAAGCCTGAGCCCATGTCGGCGCCCTTGCCGTGCTGCAGGAGCACGAGGCCGATGATCGCGAGCGCGACCAGCACGTGCGCCACGATCAGCAGGTTGGTCCAGAAACTCGTCATTTCGCCGCCGCCTTCACGATATCGAGAAAATCCTTGGCCACGAGCGATGCGCCGCCGACCAATCCGCCGTCCACGTCGGGCATCGCGAAAATCTCCGCCGCGTTCTGCGGCTTCACGCTTCCCCCATAAAGAATAGGGGTTTCAGCCGGCACGCGCTGCCTGAGGAACGCGTGCACCGCTTGTGCCTGCTCGGGCGTGGCGTTGCGCCCGGTGCCGATCGCCCAGACCGGCTCGTAGGCGAGAACCGCGTCCGCGAAGCGGACTGGCGAGAGCTGTCTCGCAACCACCGCCTCTGTGTTGCCCGCTTCGCGTTCCGCGAGCGTCTCGCCCACGCATAGGATGGGCGTCATCCCGGCCGAGCGCACCGCGGTGAACTTCGCCGCCACCTGCGCGTCGGTCTCCCCGTACAGCTGCCTGCGCTCGGAGTGGCCGACGATCACGTAGCGGCAACCGAATTCCGCCAGCATTGCGGCCGAAACCTCTCCGGTGTAGGCACCCTGCGCGTGCTCCGACACATTCTGCGCACCCCAGGCGATCCGCGTGCCGCGCAGCCGCTCGGCCGCCTGCGCCAGATACGGAAAGGGCACGCATACTGCGCAGGCTAAAGTGGGGTTTCCCTCGACAAGCGCATCGAGGAGCGCCGCGATGGAAGCCCGGCTGCCGTGCATTTTCCAGTTGCCGGCGACCAGCCGAACGCGCGCCATGCGCATGAATTTTACCGCATTGCACGGTCATAAAGCAGGGACGCGACCTCGCGTGCGAGTGCGTTCGCCTGCTTTTCCATGAGCGCGCGCAGACGCTCGCGCCACGGAGCGACCAGGAGCGCCGGGCGCACCGAGCGGCTGAGCGCGTGTACCTCGTCTGCGTAGAGGCGCAAGTGCTCGCGCACGAGTGCTTCAAACTCCCTGCGACTGTAACGCGCGCTTGCCGCCGCCCGGATGCCGCGCCACGGCGGCTCAAGCAGCGCGCGAGCGGCTTCAAGCAGACGCTCGATTCGCCGCCTGCGGAGCGGCTCGACGTCCTCATAGCGGATGCGCAAGCGAACGAGAGGAAAACGCTCCAGGCGGGCGATGAATTCGCGGTCGATCTCCCTCGCCTGGCGAAGGAGCTGCTCGACGCGCCGTCCCGAGCGGATCGCAGCCGCGTCCTTGCGCACCTCCTTGTCGACGTTCCCGGCGAGCAGCGCCTCCAGTGGCCCGAGCGGAAGCCGAGCCGCGGCGACACAGCGGCGGCTGTAGGCGCGCAGCAATCTGCCATTCAACGACGCCAGGGCGCGAGCGCCATCCTTCAGGCGGGCTTGGCGGCTCGGTGGTAACCGATCATCCCGGCGAGCACCGTCCGTGCCGCCACGCGCTCGAAGCCGAGCTCGCGCAGCAGCACCGACAGCTCGTCGGCCGAGTAGAACATCTCCAGCGCGTTGATGAAGTAGCGCTTCAGCCCGTGCGCCGACGCCCCGCTGCCGAAGACGATCGCCGTGAAGTTGAGGCAGAAGCGCAGGTAGGTGTAGTAGAGCGTCTCCACCAGCGGGTTCGCAGGGCGAAGCATGTCGCAGTGGTAGAAGCGCCCGCCGGGCTTGAGCACCCGCCGGATTTCGCCGAAGACCTGTCTTACCCGCAGGTGGCGCGTGGCCCACTGCAGCGTCACGACGTCGAAGTGGTCGTCCGGATACGGAAGCTTGTGCACGTCGCCGATCACGCTTCCGATCCGCATCCCGAGCGCCTCGGCGCGACGCCGGCCTACCTGCTGCATCTCCGCGCTGCGATCCATGGCGTGCACCTCGAGGCCAGGCTCGCGCTTGAGAAGCGCGATGCCGACGGCGTTGGTGCCGGCGCAGACGTCGAGCACGCGCTCGCCCGAGCGCAGCTGCATCGTGTCCATGAAGCCGCGCAGGAGGAAGTCCCACAGCCCGAGGCTCGCGACGACGTTCGCCTGGTCGTAGTACGGCGCGACGTCGGCGAACACGCGGTTGAGCTCCTGCGTCCAGACGCCGTTGAAGCGTTCCTCGCGGAGCTGCTCGCGCACTGCGATCGGCGGCGGCGGCATGGCGGTCCCTCCCTTAGATTTTCAGCAGATAGTAGATCGCCACGCCGGTACAGGCCAGCGTCGCGGCATACAGGACCGTGGCGACGAGGGTGTCGGCGCGCAGACCGAGATCGTAGAGCGTGATGCGGAGGCGGTGCGCCGCGCTCCACAGGGATAGTCCGATCACGGCGACAAAAGCCACCTTGGCCGCCCAGTGGCCCGCGAGGGCGCGCATTGACTCGTAGGAGAACACCTGCGGGGCATAGCCGAAAGCGGCGAGCAGCGTCAGCACCACCAGAACCGGCGTGAGGAACGCGGTCAGCGTTCCGCCCGCCGCGAACGGTCCCCAGACGATCGGCTTGTTGGACTTCGCCATCAGAGCGCCAGAACAAGGATTATGAAAGACAACGCGGCCCATCCCGCGAAATGCGCGCCGGCGATGACCCAGCCCGGGACGAACTCCTCACCGAGCTGCACGGGCAGGGCTTTCGGCGTGAGATTGAACCAGGTGACGCTGTGATAGGCCGCGAACGCGAGCGTCAGCAGTTGGAACACGATGCTCGCCGGGCTGCGCAGCAACTCGAGAAACGCAGCCCAGGCGACGGGCCCCTCCGACAGCTGCCTCAGGCCCCACACCATTAGCGCTGTCCAGCCACCGATGAACAGGCAGCTGAACTCGCGCACCATGTAGCGCACATAGCGCGGGTGGCGGAAGATCCACTCCGAGGTGATCGGGCGGATGTAGGGGTTGCGACTCATTTGTTCAGCCAGGGCATGAGATGCGCCTGGTACCAGTCGACCGTGCTCTCGATCTTGACCTGCTGGATCGCACCCGCCGGGTCGACATGCTCGGGGCAGACTTCCGAGCAGGCGCCAACGAAGGAGCACTCCCACGCGCCCTCCTTGGATGCGATCTCCTCCTGGCGCGCATCGCGGCCGCCGTCGCGCGAGTCGCGGTTCCAGCGGTGCGCGAGCGCGATCGCCGCCGGACCGATGTACTTGGGGATCAGGCCGTATTCCGGGCAGGCCGCATAGCACAGCATGCAGTTGATGCACAGCGTGAACTGCTTGTAGCGCTTCAGTTGCGCGGGTGTCTGGCGGTATTCACCCGTCGCGGGCGCTTGCTCCTTCGGCATCAGCCAGGGCTTGACGCGAGCGAGCTTGGCCACGAAGTCGTCGATCACGGTCACGAGATCCCGCTCGACCGGGAAGTGCCGCAGCGGCTCCACGCGGATCGTGTCCTCGTAATTGCGTAGGAATGCCTTGCACGCGAGCTTCGGCTCCCCGTTGATCATCATCCCGCAGCTTCCGCACACCGCCATGTGGCAGGACCAGCGGTAGCTCAGCGTCGGGTCGAGCGTCTCCTTGACCTGGTTGAGCGCATCCAGAACCACCCATTCTTCCTGGCAGTCGACCGAATAGCGCTGGAAATGCGGCTCGCGGTCCGTTTCCGGGTTGTAGCGCAATACCTCGAGCTCCACCTTCCTCACGCGTGCGCTCCAGAGTAGTCCCGCACTCCGGGCTGGGAACGGGTGATCACCACGTCGCGGTAGCCAATATGCGGCGGACCATCGCCAGCGTAGGTGGCCATCGAATGGCGCAAGTAGGTGCGGTCCTCCCGCTCCGGAAAATCCAGCCGCTGGTGCGCGCCGCGCGACTCCTTGCGCGCAGCCGCGCTCTGAACCACGGCTTCGGCGCAGTCGAGCATCGAGCCAAGCTCGAGCGCCTGGAGGAGATCGGTGTTGTAGACGTTGGTCTTGTCGTGCAGCTCGAGGTTGCGGTAGCGCCGCCGCAGCTCGCCGAGCTTGGCGCAGGCCGCGGCCAGGCCCTCGCCACTGCGGTAGATGCCCGCGTGCTCTTCCATGGTGTTCAGCATTTCCTTGCGCAGCCCGGCGACCGTCTCGCCGCCCCCCGAACGCTGGAACAACGCGCGGATTTTCCCTTGCGCGTTGTCGGCGAGCGATGCGGACGCGGGGCGGGCGCCGCCCTTCTGCAAGAACTCGAGTGCGCTCAAAGCCGCGCGCCGGCCGAAGACCAGCAGCTCCGTAAGCGAATTGGAGCCCAGGCGGTTCGCGCCGTTGATGCTAACGCATGCACATTCGCCCGCGGCGAACAGCCCGGCGACCGGGGTCGCCGCCTTGATGTCGGTATGGATGCCGCCCATCATGTAATGCACCACCGGGCGCACAGGCACGGGGTCGCTGACCGGATCGACCCCCATGTAGCTGATGGACATGTCGCGCACCAGCGGCAGCCGCTCGTTGATCGTCTTCTCGCCGAGGTGGCGCATATCGAGGAGCATCGCGTCGCCCCAGCGCGTGCTCACCGCGTTGCCTTTGCGCTGCTCGTGCCAGAACGCCTGGCTTACACGGTCGCGCGGCCCGAGCTCCATCGTCTTGAGCACCGGTTTGCCGAGCGGCGTCTCCGGTCCCATGCCGTAATCCTGCAGGAAGCGGCGGCCATGCTTGTTGAGCAGCACGCCGCCTTCGCCCCGGCAGGCTTCGGTCAGAAGCGTGCCCGTGCTGGGCAGGCCGGTCGGGTGGTACTGCACGAACTCCATGTCCTTGAGCGGCACGCCGACATGGTAGGCCAGGGCCATGGCGTCGCCGGTCTTGATCGCGCCGTTCGTGGTGAACGGGAACATGCGCCCCGCCCCGCCTCCGGCGAGGATCACCGCGGCGGCGTCAAAGCGGCGCATCTGACCGCTCCGCATCTCGATGGCAGTGAGCCCGCGGCAGCGCCCGTCTTCCACCAGAAGTTCGGTGGCGTAAAACTCGTCGAAGCGCTGGATCGAGGGATACTTGAGCGAGGTCTGGAAGAGCGTGTGCAGGATGTGGAAGCCCGACTTGTCGGCGGCGAACCAGGTGCGCATGAGCTTCATGCCGCCGAAGGGGCGCACCGCCACCGAGCCGTCAGACTCGCGACTCCAGGGGCAGCCCCAGCGCTCGAGCTGCAGCAGCTCCTTCGGGGCTTCGGCGATGAAGTAGGCGACCGCGTCCTGGTCAGAGAGCCAGTCGCCGCCGCCGACAGTGTCGTCGAAGTGCTGCTGGAGGCTGTCGTCCGGCTTGATCACCCCGGCGGCGCCGCCCTCTGCGGCGCAGGTGTGGCTGCGCATGGGATAAACCTTCGACACGAGAGCGATGCGCAGCTTCGGCGCCGCTTCCGCGAGCGCTAGCGCCGCGCGCAGCCCCGCGCCGCCCGCGCCGACGATAGCCACGTCAGTCGATACGCTCTCCACCGCCCTCTTTCTCCTTCGCCAGACGCCAATGTGCAACCAAGGCGGGTTCCGAAGTTGTCCTAGATCAAATCCAGTCCGATTGTGGATAATGCGGCAGTCAGATCCACACCCGGAGGGGGAGAAACATGAACCACGGTTTCATCGCCGCTGCCGCGGCAATTGCGCTCGCGCTCTCGGCGCCGGCACAGGCGCAGCAAAAAGTCAGGCTCAATCTCGCGAGCGCGTTTCCTTCCAGCCTCACCCTGATCGGCGAAGCGCCGGTCAAGCTGGTGAAGAAGATCGATCGCCTCTCGGCGGGGACGCTCGAAATCCGCTTCAACGAGCCCGGGGCGCTCGTGCCGGCGCTTCAGGCGATCCAGGCCACCTCCCAGGGCTCGGTCGACGCCGCGTGGTCGAACGGCGGCTTCTTCGCGAGCACCGACTCCGCGTTCAATATGTTCGCGTCGGTGCCATTCGGCCCTGGGATACCCGAGTACATCGCGTGGATGTATCACGGCGGCGGACTCACGCTCTCGCGCGAGCTCTTCGGCAAGCACGGCATCCACAACATTCCCTGCGCCATCATCCCGCCCGAGGCCTCCGGCTGGTTCCGCAAGGAAATCAAGACCGTGGGCGACCTCAAGGGCCTGAAGATGCGCTTCTTCGGGCTGGGGGCGAAGACCATGGCCAAGCTCGGCGTGGCGACGCAGCTCCTCGCCCCCGGCGACATCTTCCAGGCGCTGCAGCTCGGCACCATCGACGCCACCGAGTTCTCGCTGCCGTCGATGGACCAGAAGTTCGGCTTCTACCAGGTGGCGAAGTTCTATTACTTCCCCGGCTGGCACCAGCAGGCCACCTTCCTTGAGCTTTACCTGAACAAGAAGCGCTTCGACTCGCTCTCCGACCAGCACAAGGCGATGCTCGAAGCCGCGTGCGGCGAGCTCCTTCGCGACGTGGTCGCCGAGGGCGAGGCGACGCAATGGAAGGCCATGACCGAGATGCGCGACAAGCACGGCGTGAAGATCATGCGCTGGTCGCCCGAGATCATGGCGGCGATCGAGAAGGCGTGGAACGAGGTGATCGCCGAGGAATCGAAAGCCAGCGCGAACTTCAAGCGCGTCTACGACTCGTACGCCAAGTTCCGCTCCGACTACGCGGTTTGGCGGGAGCACGGCTATCTGAAGTAAAAACCGGGCCGGAGAATTCTCCGGCCCCTTTTGCTCGCTCAGTGGAAAGACTTCTTGCTGTAAGCAAGGCGATCGAGCGCGCGCTGTACCGCGTCGCGATGGCCGCGGGCTGGCTGTTCGTCGCCTGCACGGTCGTGATCGTGTTCGATGTCCTCACGCGCAAGTTCGGCTACCAGCTCCCCGAGATGGGATCGACGCGGCTGCAGGAGCTCGAGTGGCACCTGCACACAGCGCTGTTCTCGTTCTGGCTCGGCATCGCCTACATCAAGAACGCGCATGTGCGCATCGACATCGCGATCGCGGCGGCAAAGCCGCGCACCCAGGCGCTGTTCGAGCTCGCCGGCGTGCTGGTCTTCGCGCTGCCCTACTGCCTGATCGCGCTCTACTTCAGCACCGATTTCACGCTGATCGCCTGGCGGCTGAACGAGTATTCCGACTCGGCGACTGGGCTGCCGTGGCGCTGGATCCCGAAGGGCATCATCACCGTGGGACTTGTCCTGCTGCTCGCCGCGGTGGTCGCGGTGGGGCTTCGCCTCGTGGTCTACCTGTGGGGCCCGCAGCGGCTGCGCGCGGCCGCCGCGTACGCCGGCGCAAAGGCGCACCCGTGATCGACTGGATCGGCACGCATCTCGCGCTGATCCTGTTCCTCGTGCTTACGGTGGCCCTTTTCTGCGGCTTCCCGGTGGCGTTCGTTCTCGGCGGGATCGCGATCTTCTTCGGCGCGCTCGGGATTCTCTTCGACGTGTTCCAGCCGGTGCAGTTCTTCAACCTGCTGCCGCGCATCTGGGGCGGCGTCGCCGCCAACCCGATCCTGGTGGCGGTGCCGATGTTCATCTTCATGGGCACGGTGCTCGAGCGCAGCGGAGTCGCGAACGATCTGCTGCACGCGCTGCAGGTCCTGACCCGGCGGATCCCGGGCGGGCTCGCCATGTCGGTGACGCTCATGGGCACGATCATGGCGGCGACCACCGGCATCGTCGGCGCATCGGTGGTCATGCTCACGCTGGTCGCGCTGCCGGCGATGCTCGCGCGCGGCTACCAGAAGGAGCTCACCGTCGGCACCATCGCCTCGGCGGGCACGCTCGGCATCCTGATCCCGCCGTCGATCATGCTCGTCATCATGGGCGACCTGCTCGCGGTGTCGGTCGGCACGCTCTTCGCCGCCGCCGTGATCCCCGGGCTGGTGATGTCTGCGCTCTATCTCACCTACATCTGCATGCTGAGCGCCATCAAGCCGCAGCTCGCGCCGCCGCTGCCGCCCGACGTGGGGCCGAAGACGCGGGCCGAGTTCTGGAGGATGGTCGGCAAGAGCTTCTTTCCGCCGACCTTCCTCATCATCCTGGTCCTGGGCTCGATCTTCGGCGGATGGGCGACACCCACCGAAGCCGCCGGCGTCGGCTCGGCGGGCGCGCTGTTCCTCGCCTGGCTGAACGGGCGCCTGTCCTTCAAGGACCTGAACGGGATGATTGAGAGCGCGGCGCTCACCAACGCGCTCGTGTTCTTCATCTTCTTCGGTGCGACGCTGTTCGCCTTCGTGTTCCGCGCGCTCGGCGGCGACGAGCTGGTGGTCGACATCATGAAAGCCGTCGGGCTCGATACCGGCTGGGAGATCCTCGTCTTCATGATGGTGCTGGTCTTCATCCTCGGGTTCTTCTTCGACTGGATCGAGATCTGCCTCATCGTGCTGCCGGTGTTCGCGCCGGCGCTGCGCACTGTGGACTTCACCTCGCACATCGGCCCCGGCGGGTCGATCGTCTTCCTGACGTGGTTCATCATCATGATCTCGGTGAACCTGCAGACCGCATTCCTTACGCCGCCGTTCGGCTTCACGCTCTTCTACATGAAGGGGACGGTGCCGCCTTCGGTCACCATGGCCCACATCTACCGCGGCATCATGCCGTTCGTGATCCTCCAGCTTCTCGGCCTGATCCTCACGATCGTCTTCCCGGAGCTCGCGCTCTGGCTGCCGCGCGCGGTCGGTTTCCTTAGCTGAGCGCGGTGAGGATCGCCTGTGCGCCGACGCGCGCTTCGTCTTCCAGCGGCTTGGAGTAGCCCACCGGGATCCGCGGCGCTCCCAGGCGCCTCACGGGCACCTGCAGCTCCTCGGCCACCGCGGCGGCGATCTCGGCGCCGAATCCCGCCGCCTGCACCGCTTCGTGGACGACGAGCAGCTTTCTCGTCTTCCTCACGGATGCGAGAACCGTTTTCCGGTCCCAAGGCCAAAGCGTGCGCAGATCGACGATTTCTACGGACTGCCGAGCCTTCCCGGCAGCTTCGAGCGCCGCATGAACGGTTCGCGACCATGTGACGAGCGTGATGTCGTCTCCTTCACGAAGGATGCGGGCACGTCCAAGCATGTCCTTTTCCTGGCTGACTTCGCCTTGCAGACCCCAAAGCTCCTTGTGCTCCATGTAGACGACCGGGTCGCCGCAATCGATCGCGGCGCTCAGCAGCGAATAGTTGTCCTGCGGCGTCGCCGGCGCGACCACCACGAGGCCGGGCACGTGCGCGAACCAGGCTTCCAGGCTTTGTGAGTGCTGCGCCGCCGAGCCGCTCCACAGTCCGATCGGCAGCCGCGCCACGAGCGGCACCCGAGCCTGTCCGCCAAACATGTAGCGCGCCTTGGCCGCCTGGTTGACGATTTCGTCCATCGCGCAGAGCGCAAAGTCCACGACGCGCATCTCGACCACAGGCTTTAGACCGGCGAGCGCCATGCCGACGCCGGCGCCGAGAATGGTCGCCTCCGAGATTGGTGCGTCGATCACGCGCGCGGCGCCGAACTCCTGCTGCAGGCCGTTGTACTGCTGGAAAATCCCGCCGCGGCCCACGTCCTCGCCGACGACCACCATTGTTGGATCGGCTTTCATCGCCTGCCGGAGCGCAGCGCATGCCGCCTGCGCATAACTCATCAGCGCCATTGGCCGCTCCCGTTGTTCTGTACGTCGCGATAGGCGTCCGCCGCATCGGGCCAAGGCGCCGCAGCGGCCGCGGCGAGCGCGCGCCGCACTTCCTCCGCGGCCTCGTTTCGGATCCTTTTCGCCTCGCCTTCGGGGATCGCTCTCGCCGCAACGACGAGCGGGTCGTTCTCGAGGGCCTTCGCCACTTCGGCGCCATCCCGGTAACCCGCCGCGTCCACCGAGACATGTCCCTTGAAGCGGTAGGTCACCGCGTGCAGAAACCTCGGCCCGTCGCCTTTTCTCACTTCTGAAAGAAACTCCGCCGCAGCGGCGTCGACGGCGTAAACGTCGTTTCCGTCGACCTGTGCGCCGGGCACGCCAATCGCGCGCGCGCGCGCGAGCGCGCCCTCGCCCGCGGTCATGGAGCCGGTCTGCGTCGTCGCCGACCAGCGGTTGTCCTCGCAGACGAAAAGGATCGGCAGCGCGTGGATGGCCGCCCAGTTCAGTGCCTCAAGGAAAGGCCCACGGTTCACCGCGCCGTCGCCGAAAAAACATGCCACTACATGAGGACGATTTCCTAGCTTCAGTGCGTGAGCGGCGCCTACCGCGATCGGCATGCCGGCGGCGACCACGCCGTTCGCGCCGAGCATCCCGACCGAGAAGTCGGCGAGGTGCATCGAGCCGCCCTTGCCGCGGTTCGGACCGCTCGCGCGCCCGAAAAGCTCGGCCATCATTGCGTCCATCGACGCGCCTTTGGCCAGCGTGTGACCATGTCCCCGATGGGTTGAAGTAAGGAAGTCCTCGGAAGACAGGTTTATGCAGACACCCGCCGCGACAGCCTCCTGGCCTGTTGATAGGTGGAGCGGCCCGCGGATATCCGACTGCGCGAGGCTCGCGCCGAACGCGGCGACGCTGCCGCGCGAAGCTTCCTCGGCCGCGTTCTCGAAAGCGCGGATGCGCGCCATCGCGCGATACAGGCAGAGCTTGCGATCGGTGGAAGCCACGGGACCGCGATGGTACGACAGTCGCCCTTCCGCGACGCGGCGCGAGGACTATCCTCGGTCGCAAAGCTGTCACGGCTTGCCGCCTATACTCGAGCCATCGTTCGTGGGGCTTCGCCGATCGCCGAGCGTAGCGCCGATAGCACGCCGGGCTCGGCATCCCCAACGGACGACCCGCCGGGCTGCGAAAATCGCGTCCACACATGCTCCCGGCGACAACCGATGTGCTCATTGCCGGCGGCGGCCCCTGCGGGCTCGTGCTCGCCATCGAGCTCGGGCGCCGCGGCATCCCGGTGGTGCTCGTCGACCAGGACGCGGGAACGACCCACAATGCGGCGGCGAATGCCACCCAGGCGCGCACCATGGAGCACTTCCGGCGCCTCGGCTTCGCCGGCGAGATTCGCGCGCTCGGCCTGCCGCCGCAGTTCCCGACCGACGTCGCCTACTTCACGCGCTTCGCGCGGCACGAACTCGCGCGCTTTGCTCTGCCCTCGTCGCGTGACGCAAGGCAACTCGTCACTACGCTTTCGGGATCCTGGAGCGCCGCGGAGCTCCCGCACCGCTGCAATCAGAAGTTCATCGAGCCGGTGCTGCGCCGGCATGCCGAGGCGCTGCCCGGCGTATCGGTGAACTACGGATGGCGCCTGGCGTCCTTCGAGCAGTTTCACGACCGCGTCGAGGCGCGCGTGCAAAGCTCTTCCGAAGACGAAACCATCACTGCGCGTTACCTGGTCGGCGCGGACGGCGCGCGCAGCACGGTGCGCCAGGCGCTTGGCATTGCCTATGCGGGCGAAACCGGCGTCACACGCCACTTCGTGGGCGGCCGCATGTACGCAGTCCACGCGCGCATCCCGGACTTCTACCGCGAGGTGCGGCACCGGCCGGCGTGGATGAACGTGGCCTTCAATCCGGAACGCCGCTGCTTCATGCCGGCGGTGGATGGCAGAAGCGAGTTCGCCTTCCACACACAACTTGGTTCTAACGAAAACGAAAACTCCGTCACGGACGCCGAAGCGATCGCAATGGTCCAACAGGTCATTGGGCTGCCGCTGCGGGTAGGGGTCATCTCGCGCGCGGCGTGGACCGCCGGGCATTCGCTCGTAGCGGAAAGCTTTTCCAGAAAGAGAGTCTTTATTGGCGGGGACGCCGCGCATCTCTTTACCCCTACCGGAGGGCTCGGCTACAACACCGCGGTCGAGGACGCAGTGAACCTCGGCTGGAAGATCGCCGCCGTGCTCAAGGGCTGGGCCGCACCCGCGCTGCTCGGAACCTACGAAGCCGAGCGCCGCCCGCTCGCGGTCCGCAACACCGGGTACGCCAAGGGGTTCGCCGATTCGCTCGGCAACTATGTTCCGGCGCCAGAGATCGAGGACGACACAGCCGCCGGCGCCACGGCGCGCCGTCGCGCCAGCGAATACTTCGCCGCGCATGGCCGCGCCGAGTTCAACATTCCGGGTATCACTTTCGGCGGCCGCTATGACGGCTCGCCCGCGATCGTCTCGGACGCCACCGCACCGCCGCCGGACAAGGCGAACGAATACATCGCGACAGCTTGCCCCGGCGGGCGGCCCCCGCACTTATGGATGCCCGACGGGCGCTCGCTCTACGATCTGCTCGGCTTCGAATGGACGCTGCTGCGGCTCGGGAAAGGCAAGAGCCCAATGCCGCCCCAATCCCCGATGCTCAAGGTGCTCGAGCTCGATAGCGAGGAGGCGCGCGAACTCTATGCCGCGGACTTGGTTCTCATCCGTCCCGACCAAATCGTTGCGTGGCGCAGCAATTCGGACGCCGGACTGGACGCCATCATGCGCAAGCTGTGTGGGTTTCTTCCTGGCGTTCCGGACTTATCCAACCTAGCCTGACGGCTCGTTCCGAAGGGCTGCCCGACAGCCGAGCGCGCGCCGATAGCGCGCCGGGGTCGGCAGACCCATCGGGCGAATCGCTCGCCGCCCGCCTACGCTACCGGCGTCTCTCTGCCAACTTTTCCGATCTCGTCCAACCTTTTCTGCAGCGACAGCCGATCGAGCTTGTCCATCGGCAGGCTGAGGAAAAGCGAGATCCGCGTGGTCAGCTCGTTGTAGACCCGGAAGAATGTTTTGCGCTTGATTTCCTCGTCGCCCATGGCGGCCGCCGGATCGTCGACGCCCCAGTGCGCCGTCATGGGCTGGCCCGGCCAGATCGGGCAGACCTCGCCCGCGGCCTTGTCGCATACCGTAAAGACGAAATCCAGCGGCGGCGCATCCGGGCGCGCGAATTCGTCCCAGCTCTTGGAGCGCAGCGGCGCCGTATCGATGCGCTGCTTGCGCAGCAGCTCGAGCGCGAAAGGACTGACTTCGC
>DATIGN010000002.1:0-42598 GCA_035454685.1 Burkholderiales bacterium
CCTTCCCTGACCATGAGCGCGGAAAAGCGGCTGAAAGAGCTTGGACTGGACCTGGGCGCCGTGTCGGCCCCGGTCGCGAACTACGTGAACGCGGTGCGCACCGGCAACCTGCTCTACCTCGCCGGCAAGGGCCCCGCGGGCGGCGTCTCCGGCATCGTCGGCAAGGACTTCACCGTCGAGCAGGCCTACGGCCACGCGCGCACCACCGGCCTCAACCTGATGGCGGTGATGAAGCACGAGCTCGGCAGCCTCGACCGCGTGAAGCGCATCGTCAAGGTGCTCGGCATGGTGAACGCCGTCCCCGGCTTCACCGACCAGCCCAAGGTGATCAACGGCTGCTCGGATCTGTTCGTCGAGGTGTTCGGCGAGCGCGGCAAGCACGCGCGCTCCGCGGTCGGCATGGGCTCGCTGCCGAACAACATCCCGGTCGAGATCGAGGTGATCGTGGAGGTGGGCGGCGCCGCGCCGGTCAAGAAGACCGTCAAGCGCAAGAAGAAGCGTTAAGTTTGTCGGCTGCGACCTTCCCTAGATAGTCATCACCGACTTGCGATAGAACTTGAGCTCCTCGATCGACTCGAGGATGTCGGCGAGCGCCTCGTGCTTGCCTTCCTTCGAGAACGCCTTCAGCTCCGGCTTCCAGCGCCGCACCAGCTCCTTCAGCGTCGAGACGTCGAGATTGCGGTAGTGGAAGTGCGCTTCCAGCCCGGGCATCCAGCGCGCGAGAAAGCGGCGGTCCTGGCAGATCGAATTGCCGCACATCGGCGAGACGTTCGCCGGCACGTGCGCGGAGACGAACTCGAGCGCCTGACGCTCGGCGTCGGCCTCGGTCAGGCTCGAGGCGCGCACGCGCTCGATTAATCCTGTCTTCGCGTGCGTGCTCTTGTTCCACGTATCCATCGCATCGAGCACCTCGTCGGGCTGGTGGAGGACGAGCACCGGGCCGGTCGCGAGCACGTTGAGCTGGGGATCGGTGACCAGCATCGCGATTTCAATGACGCGGTCCGCATCGGGCTGCAACCCGGTCATTTCCATGTCGATCCATATTAGGTTGTTCGGATCCGCAGCCATGGCTTATTCTCTCATGGCATGAATGTCGCCTTTACCTGGGTATTCATCGCCGCGGTCGCCCTCGCGACGGCGACGCGGCTATGGCTCACGCTGCGCCAGATACGGCACGTGCGCGCGAATCGCAACGCGGTGCCCGGCATGTTCGCCGATTCGATCCCGCTCTCCGCGCACCAGAAGGCCGCCGACTACACCGTGGCGAAAGCAAAGCTCGGCGTCGTGGACACGCTGCTCGATGCGCTTATCCTTCTCGCGCTCACGCTGGGCGGCGCTCTGCAGTGGCTGTCAGACCTTTGGCAGCGCGTGTTCGCGCTCGAATCCCTCTGGCACGGCGCGGCGCTGATCCTGTCGATGCTGGTGATCAAAGGCGCGCTCGGCCTGCCGCTCAGCCTGTATCGCATCTTCGTCATCGAGGAGCGTTTCGGCTTCAACCGCATGACGTGGAAGCTCTTCGTCACCGACCTGGTCAAGGGACTCGCGGTCGGCATGGTGCTCGGCGTGCCGCTGCTTCTCGCCGTGCTCTGGCTCATGCTGGCGGCGGGGACGTTCTGGTGGCTCTATGTCTGGCTCGTGCTGGTGGTCTACTCGCTTTTCCTGCAGATGATCTACCCGGCGCTGGTCATGCCGCTTTTCAACAAGTTCTCGCGGCTCGACGACCCGGCGCTCGCCGGCAGGATCGAGCGGCTGCTCAGCCGCACCGGCTTCCGCTCGCGCGGCCTGTTTGTCATGGACGGCTCAAAACGCTCGTCTCACGGCAACGCGTTCTTCGCCGGATTTGGCGCCGCGAAGCGCATCGTGCTGTTCGACACCCTGGTGTCGCGCCTGCAGCCCGCCGAGGTCGAGGCGGTGCTCGCGCACGAGCTGGGCCACTACAAGCTGCGTCACATCGTCAAAGGCATGGCGCTCAGCTGGGGATTCAGCTTCGCCCTGCTCCTCGCCCTTGGGCTGATCGCGGGCGAGCCGTGGTTCTACGAAGGCCTTGGCATGGACACCGCGACCCTGCCGATCGCGCTCGCGCTCTTCCTGCTGGTGGTGCCGGAATTCACGTTCTTCGTACAGCCGCTGCTCTCACTTTTCTCGCGCAAGAACGAGTACGAGGCCGACCGCTACGCCGCCGCCAACGCCGACGCGGCGCAGCTTGTGCGCGCGCTCGTCAAGCTCTACCACGACAACTCGGCGACCCTTACGCCGGACCCGCTGCACTCTGCCTACTACGATTCGCACCCGCCGGCCGCGATGCGGATCGCCCGTCTGAGGACCACATGAACGAACTCGCGAAGAAACGCTGCAAGCCCTGCGAAGGCGGCGTGAAGCCGTTCACGCCGCAGGAAGCGAGCCAGCTCCTGAAGACGCTCGAGGGCTGGGCGATCGAGAACGGCAGGCTTGCCAAGACCTTTGCGTTCCAGAACTACTACCAGACGATGGCGTTCGTGAACGCGCTCGCGTGGATCTCGCACCGCGAGGACCACCATCCCGACCTCGGCGTGCACTACAACAAGTGCCGCGTCGAGTACTGGACGCACGCGATCGGCGGGCTGTCGGAAAACGATTTCATCTGCGCGGCCAAGGCCGACGCGCTCGCCGAAACTTGAAGAGAGTCTTCAGCTCGTACAACCAGACCGCGGTCTATCACGCCCGCAACCTGCTGCAGAACGCGGGCATCGAGACTCTCGTAAGGAATGCCATTCTTTCTTCGGCCATGGGTGAGCTGCCGCCGGCCGAATGCCAGGCCGAGCTTTGGGTACTCGATGATTCGGACGAGCGGCGCGCACAGGAAATCCTGTCCCAGCAGGTGACGGGCGCGGACTGGATCTGCACCTGCGGCGAGACGCTCGGCGCTCAGTTCACGCAATGCTGGCGCTGCGGCGCCTACCGCAGCGCCTGAACTTGCCGGTCGTGGATCCGCGATAGCAGCACGAGCGCGCTGCCGGCGCCGATCAAAGCAAGGAACATGTCGGCCTGCGTGTCCCACGGATCGCCCTGAGTGCCGAGGAACTCGTGCGCCCCCTGCCCGAGCGCGAGCGCTGCCCACCATTCGAGCAGCTCGTAGAAGGCACTGAAGGCGAGCGCAACGCACGCCGAGAGGAACGCGGCCATCTTCTTCGTCCTTACGGAGTGCGTGCGAAGCAGGATCTCGCGCGCGAGGATCGCCGGGACGAAGCCTTGCATGAAATGGCCGATGCGGTCGTAGGGATTGCGCTCGAAGCCGAACCAGTCCTGCAGCCAGAAGCCGAGCGGCACGCGCGCGTAGGTATACGCGCCGCCGAGTATCAGCACCAGCGCATGAATGGCGATAAGGCAATAAAGAAGCGTGGTGAGCGGGAAATGACGGTAGGTCGCGGCCAGGATTGGCGCGGCAATCAGCACCGGCGCGACTTCCATCCACCAGGTAGCCCGGTCGTACGGCTTGATTCCGGAAACGACCAGTGCCACGAGAACCGCGACCCCGCCCGCGGCCAGGAGCGCGGCTCTCAAGTCCAGAGGCGCGAGCCGTGGGCCACGAGCGCGGCACCGGCGAGCACCGCGACCCAGAGGACCAGCGCCCGCCACAGCATCCCGACTGTCGTGTCGAGGAACGGGCCGTCCGCTTCCTCGCCGACGCCGAGCTCTGGCCGCGGCTGCACGCCATCCACCTCCTGGACCGGCATACCGAGTCTCACGCCCATGGCGCCCGCACCTGCGGCGAGCAGCACGCCCGCGTCAGGGTCGGGCCAGGTGCGCGCCTGGGTGCGCCAGCAGTAAATGGTGTTCTCGAAGTCGCCGACCAGAGCGAATGCCGCCGCGGTGAGCCGCACTGCGGGCCATTCGAGCAGGTGGAACGCCTGCCCGGCGAAGTCCCCAAACGCGCCCATATGGCGCCAGCGCGCGGCGAGGTAGGCGGCCAAGCGGTACAGAATCGCGCCGCTCGGGCCGGGCAAGATCAGGTACCAAAGCAGCACCCCGAACACATGCCGGTGGGCGGCCACGAGCGCCTCCTCGATCGACAGGCGCACCACCTCCTCCCGGGGGCGTACGACTCCCGAGGCGCCGCGCCACTCTTCGAGCAACGCGCGCGCGCGGTCTACGTCTGCCGCCTTGATGGCGACCTGGATGTCGGTGAAATAGTGGCTGAATTGCCTGAAGCCGAGCGTCAGATAGAGCACCGCGATATCGAGAATGAGCGCGAGCGGCCAGCCCGCCGCCGAGAGCACTAGGTGCAGCACGAGCGCGACCGCAACCGGCGGCAGGATCCCGACCAGCCATGCGGTCGCGCCGTGCCGGCGCTCGCCGCCGTTGAAGGAACGCTCGAGCCAGAGCGCCCATGCGGCGAGCGCGGCCTGCACGCCGTGTCTTTCGCCGAGCGGCCGCCACTGCTCGATCACCAGAGCGGCAATAATGGCAAGGACGCTCATTGGAGCATTTTATGCAGGTTGACCAGCATCGCGGCCGTGGCGCCCCAGATGACATGGCCCTGGTACTCGTACACGTAGAAGCCGACGCTTAGCCCCTGAAACTCTCGCGTACGGCGCTCGCGGTTACGCTCGTCGAGCAGGAACGCAAGCGGCACCTCGAACACCGCCTCGACCTCGCGGGGATCGGGCGCCAAGGCAAGGGGAGGCGCGACCAGCCCGATGACCGGCGCGACGCGAAATCCGGTGCGGGTGTGGTAGTCGGGCAGGCGCCCGAGGATCTCCACCCGTTCGGCGGCAAGGCCGATCTCCTCCTTCGCCTCGCGCAGCGCGGTGAACTCCACGCTGGCGTCGCCCGGTTCGACGCGACCGCCCGGGAAGCTGACCTGGCCGGAGTGGTTCTTCAGGTGCTGCGTGCGCTGCGTGAAGAGTACGGTAAGCTCGCCGGGGTGGGCCACGACCGGGATAAGGACTGCGGCCGCAGTCGTTCCTTCCCGCCCCGCGCCATCGTCGCCGTAGACCGAGAACTCGGGCGGGCTGCGGCTGGCGAGGCGCCGGCGCAGCTCGGAGACGTCAAGCCGCATGCCCGGAATAGCGGCCCCCACGTACCTGTTTCACCATGCACAAAGGAGGAAATATGCAACTGACACGCACCGCCCTGTTCGCCGCCTTGGTCCTTGCTTCGTCATCCATCCTCGCCAACAACTGCCCCAACGAGTGGAAGGCCATAGACGCCGCTCTCCCGAAGGCGAAGCTGGACGACAAGCAGATGGCGGAAGTGAAGAAGCTGCGCGCCGAAGGCGAGCAGCTTCACAAGGCCGGCAAGCACGCGGAGTCGATGGCGACTCTCGGCAAGGCCAAGAAGATTCTCGGTATCTAGGGCACCAGGACGACCGACCCGGTCGTCTGCCGCCCCTCGAGGTCGCGGTGCGCCTGCGCCGCGTCGGCGAGCTTGTAGCGCTTCGTGGTCTCGATCTTCACTTTGCCGGACTTGACCACGTTGAAGAGCGAGCTCGCCGTTTCCTCGAGCTCCGCTCTTGAGGCGATGTACGTCGCGAGCGTCGGCCGGGTGACATAGAGCGAGCCTTTCGTCGAGAGGATCGCGAGGTTCACCGGCGGCACCGGCCCGGAGGCGTTGCCGAACGACACCATCAGGCCGCGCGGCCTTAGGCAGTCGAGCGATCCGTCCCAGGTTGTCTTGCCGACCGAGTCGTACACCGCCGGCACGCCCTTGCCGCCGGTAAGCGCCTTCACCTTCTCGACGAAGTTTTCCTTGCTGTAGTTGATCACGTGCTGCCAGCCGTGGGCCTTGGCGAGCGCGGCCTTTTCTTCCGAGCCCACGGTGCCGATGCTGACCGCCCCGATCGCCTTCAGCCACTGGCCGGCGATCAGGCCAACGCCGCCCGCCGCCGCATGCCAGAGCACCATGTCGCCGGGCTTGACGGCGTAGGTGCGGTGGATGAGGTATTGGACCGTCATGCCTTTCAGGGTCATGGACGCGGCCGTCTCCTCGCTCACATCTTCAGGCAGCTTGACAAGCCGCTCGGCGGCCACCAGGCGCACATCGCAGTACGCGCCTGGCAGGCCCGTGTATGTGACGCGGTCGCCCGGCTTTACCGTGCTCACCCCTGGGCCGACCGCCTCCACCACGCCAGCGCCCTCGTTGCCCGCGGTCGCGGGCACCTGCATCGGATAGAGCCCGGAGCGCTGATAGGTATCGACGAAATTTACCCCGATCGCCTTGTGGCGCACGCGCGCCTGGCCCGGACCCGGGTCGCCAACCGGCACCTCGTCCAACTGCAGCACCTCTGGCCCGCCTTGCTTGTGATACCGAACTGCCTTCGCCATTTTCGTCTCCTCCATTCGAATAGGGTTAGCACGCCGGTGTGGCCGTCCAACCGGTCGCGCGAGATTCGCCGTTGCAGAAGAATCCTACCAGCGCCACGTCGGCCCGGCCGCATGGCCGTAGCGACGGCGCTCATTCCTCGGGCTTCGGCTCTTCCTTCGGCTGAGAGACGTCCTTCATCGCCTGCAGCGCGGCGCGCTGCAGCTCGAGGCCCTGGATCGAGAACTTCAGCATGTTGAGGTTCATGGTGAGCCAGGCCTCGATCGAGCGCAGCTCGGAGATCCGCTTTTCGACTTCGCGCGGGTCGAAGGTCGGCACCGCCATGCCCGGGATGGGGACGCCGAGCGGCCCCCACAGGCGGCGGAACATTTCGAACGGGTCCTGCGGCGGGCTCTCTTCAGGCATGGGCGCGGCTCTCTTCCAGTCCAAAGAATTCGCGCACTTCGGTTTCGCGGGCAAAGGTGTCGCGGTAGCCAAGGTCGATCAGCGCGCGGCAGAACGGCTCCTCGAACAGGAGGTAGCTCGCGAGATTCGAGCCCGCGCGGTTGAGGGCGCCGGTGGGCCGCAGTACGAAGCGCACGGTCCGCGGCAGCTCGTGGATGAAGCGCGAGGCGATGCGCTCCAGCGGCTGCGAGGGGGTGATGAAAAGCACCTTGACGGCGCGCAGCTGGATGTTCGACTCGGCGAGGCGCTCGGGCGGGATCAACTTGACCGTGCGGTTGATGCGCTCCAGGCGCTCGATGTCGACCATGAGCGTGTCGAGGAAGATGCTGTTGAGCGCATGGCCGGCGACCTGGGCGAGCGATGGATAGGTATTGGATCGCGCGCGGGCCTCATCGATCGCCTGCCGGCCGGTGCCCACGATCAGCACCCTGTCGGCGCCCAGGTGCAGCGCCGGGCTGACCGGCGCGATCTGGCGCATCGAGCCGTCGCCGAAGTATTCGCGGTGCACCTTGACCGCCGGAAAGATGAAGGGCAGCGCGGCCGACGCGAGCAGGTAGTCGAGCTTGATGCTGACCGCGGCGCCGATGCGCTGTTTGCGCTCCCAGCCCCGCAGGCCGCTTGGGGCCTGGAAAAAGGAGACGCTCTGGCCCGAGGTGTAGCCCGACGCGGTCACGCATACCGCGTACAGCGCGCCCGAGTCGATGTGGCCCTGGATGCGCTCGAAGTTGAGGGTCTTTTCAAGCATCGAGCGCAGCGGCGCGTTGTCGAGCAGCGAGATCGGGTTGTGGCGCGAGAGCAGCATCATGGCCGCAAGCCAGCGCGCCCCGGCGCGCATGATGTTCCACGCGTCGGTGCGGTAGATGTGCTCGCAGCGCATGTGCTCCCAAACTTCGAGCAGGTTGCCGACGCCGCGCGAGAAGTCGTCGGCGAACACCGCGAGCGTGGCGACGTTGATCGCCCCGGCCGAGGTACCGCACAGGATCGGAAAGGGGTTGCGCGTCGGGTTGCCGAGGATGTCGCGCACCGCCTTCACCACGCCGACCTGGTAGGCCGCTCGCGCACCGCCGCCGGTGAGCACCAGGCCCGCGCGCGCACGCACCCGCTCGGCGGGAAACGGAGCGACATTCGCGGCGCTGTCCAAGCGGCAGGACTGCTAGAGGAGGTTCTGCTCCTGCCCGCGCGGCGCGTTCACGTCCGCGACCACCAGCGCCGTCATATTGACGATGCGGCGCACGCTGGCCGACGGCGTCAGGATGTGCACCGGGCGCGCCGTGCCGAGCAGCATCGGGCCCACGGTGACGCCGCCGCCGGCGGCGGTCTTGAGCAGGTTGAAGGCGATGTTGGCAGCATCCAGGTTGGGCATCACGAGCAGGTTGGCCTCGCCGCGCAGCCGCGTGCGCGGGAACACGCGCAGACGGATTTCTTCGGACAGCGCCGCGTCGCCATGCATCTCACCGTCAATCTCGAGCTCTGGAGCGAGGCCGCGGATCAGCTCGAGCGCGCGCTGCATCTTGCGCGAGGACGCGATCTGCGCCGAGCCGAAATTCGAGGCCGACAGCAGCGCCACCTTCGGCGTGATACCGAAGCGCCTCACTTCCTCGGCCGCGAGCAGGGTCATCTCCGAAATATGCTCGGCGTCGGGATCCTCGGCCACGTAGGTGTCGCAAATGAACACATTGGTCTCGGGCAGCATGAGCGCGTTCATGGCCGCGTAGCGCCGCACGCCGGCGCGCAGCCCGATCACCTGGTCTATGTAGCGCAGGTGCTCGGCATGCATGCCGAAGGTGCCGCACAGCATTGCGTCCGCCTCGCCCTTGTGCATGAGCATCGCCCCGATCAGCGTGTTGTGCCGCCGCATCTCGACGCGCGCGTAGCCTGGCGTGACACCTCTTCTCTCGCTCAGCTGCTGATAGGTGGTCCAGTACTCGCGGTAGCGCGGGTCGGACTCCGGGTTGACGAGCTGGAATTCATTGCCAGGGCGCACGCGCAGGCCGAGCCGTTCGAGGCGCTGCTCGATGACCTGCGGCCGGCCGACGAGGGTGGGCCGCGCCAGCCCCTCGTCGACCACGATCTGCGTGGCTCGGAGCACCCGCTCGTCCTCGCCTTCGGCGTATACCACCCGGCGCGGCTGCTTTTTCGCCGCCGTGAAGAGCGGCTGCATGATCACGCCCGAGTGATAGACGAAGCGGCTGAGCGACTCACAGTACGCGTCAAGGCTTTCCAGGGGGCGCGTCGCCACGCCCGACTCCATCGCCGCCTGCGCCACTGCCGGCGCGACGCGGGCGATGAGCCGCGGGTCGAACGGCTTGGGGATGATGTAGTCCGGGCCGAAACTGATGGTCTCGATGCCGTAGGCGAGCGCGACCTGCTCGGAAGTCTCAGCCTGCGCGAGCTCGGCGATCGCCTTGACCGCGGCGAGCTCCATCTCGGTGTTGATCGTGGTGGCGCCGACGTCGAGCGCGCCGCGGAAGATGAACGGGAAGCAGAGAACGTTGTTCACCTGGTTGGGGAAATCCGAGCGCCCGGTGGCGACAACACAGTCCGGCCTCGCCTCCTTCGCAGCCAGCGGGTCGATCTCGGGGTTCGGATTGGCGAGCGCGAGAATCAGCGGCCGCTCGGCCATCTTCTTCACCATGGCGGGCTTCAGCACGCCGCCCGCGGACAGCCCGAGGAACACATCGGCGCCGGCGATGACCTCGTCGAGCGTGCGGGCGCGCGTCTCCCTGGCGTAGCGCTCCTTGTCGGGATCCATCTCCTCGCGTCGGCCCTTGTACACAACGCCCTTGATGTCGGTGACGGTAATGTTCGCGGGCGGCAGCCCCATGCGCACCAGAAGGTCGAGGCAGGCGAGCGCCGCGGCGCCCGCGCCGGAGGACACCAGCTTTACCTCCTCGATGCGCTTCTTAACCACTTCCAGGCCGTTGACAACGGCGGCGCCGACGGTGATCGCGGTGCCGTGCTGGTCGTCGTGAAACACCGGGATCTTCATGCGCTTGCGCAAAGCGCGCTCGACGACGAAGCACTCGGGCGCTTTGATGTCTTCGAGGTTGATCGCGCCGAACGTCGGCTCGAGCGCGGCGATGATGTCCACCAGCTTCTGCGGATCGCGCTCGTCGAGCTCGATATCGAAGCAGTCGATGCCGGCGAACTTCTTGAACAGCACCGACTTGCCTTCCATCACCGGCTTGGCGGCCAGCGGGCCGATCGCGCCGAGGCCGAGCACCGCCGTGCCATTGGTGACCACCGCAATCAGGTTGGCGCGCGCGGTGTAGTGAACCGCCTGCGCGGCGTCGCGCTTGATCTCGTCGCACGCCGCGGCGACGCCGGGCGAGTACGCGAGCGCGAGGTCGCGCTGGTTGGTGAGCTGCTTGGTCGACGCTACCGAGATCTTGCCCGGCGGGTGACGCCGGTGGTACTCGAGTGCGTTGCGCCGCAGCTGCTCGTCCACGCGGCGATTCTATAGCAAGCCGAGCGCACCGACCGCTCCGCCGCCGAGCGTGGAGGCGGCGATCGCGATGACAAGCGCGATGGCGACGAATTGGGCCGCCTCGTCGCCCGGGATGCCGAGCAGCTGCTGCACGCCGAGGTAGTAGAGATAGAACACGTGCAGCAGCGACACCATGCAGGCGATCATGAGCACCGGCGAGACGAGCAGCACCGAGGCGACGAGCACAGGCGTCGCGCCGTACGCCGCGACCTGCACGCAGCGCCGCGGCGCGGCCGCCGCAGCGGCGAGGCGGGCGAGCAGCCAGAACGCGCACGCCACAACGAAGATGCCGGCGACGGTAGCGATGTAGGTCGCCGCGGCGGCGAGCTGAGGCAGCGGCAACCCGTAGCGTCGTGCCATGATGAAGGAAGCAGCCGCGGGTATCAGGCTCAATCCGAAAGCGTGCACGAGCGCGCCGGGCAAGCGATCTGCGGCGATGCGTGCCCACTCGTCTCTCGGCGCGAGCACGATCCGTATAATGCGCGGCATCAAATCCATTCTAACGGCGCGCCGCGCCGCCGAGATCGAACCCTTCGAGGTGATGGACGTGCTCTCGCGCGCGCAAGCGCTTGAGCGCGCCGGCCGCCGCGTGGTGCACATGGAGATCGGCGAGCCGGATTTCACCGCGCCCGCGCCGGTCGTCGAGGCAGGGATCCGCGCGCTGCGCGACGGTCGCACCGGCTACACCGCCACGCTCGGGCTCGCGTCGCTGAGGGAGGCGATCTGCGGGCATTACGCGGCGCGCTTCGGCGCACAGGTCCCGGCCGAAAGAATCGCCATTACCTGCGGCGCCTCGGGCGCGCTACTCACGGTGGCCGCGCTCTACGTGGATGCCGGCGATGAGATCCTGGTGCCCGATCCGGGCTACCCAGGCTACCGCCACTTTGTGCGCGCGTTCGAAGGCACGGCGAACACTCTGCCGGTCGCAGCGCAGAGCGATTTCCAGCCCACCCTCGACATGGTGCGCGCCGCCTGGGGTCCGCGGACCAAGGGACTCCTCCTTGGCTCGCCTTCGAATCCCACCGGAACACTGATCTCGAAGGAAGAGCTTCGCAAAATCGCGGGGTTCATCGCCGAACGTGGCGGCGTGCTGCTGGTCGACGAGATCTACCAGGGCCTGGTGTACGGCATCGAGCCATGGACCGCGTTCGGCCTGCCCGGCGACGTGGTACTGATCAACAGCTTTTCGAAGTACTTCTGCATGACCGGCTGGCGCCTCGGATGGGTGGTGCTGCCGGTAGCGGCGCTGCGCGGGTTCGAGAAGCTCGCGCAGCATCTCTTCATCAGCGCGCCGGCCGCCGCACAGCATGCGGCTGCTTCAGCTTTTTCTTCCGCAAGCCTTTCGATTCTGGAACAGCGCAGAAGCGAATTCGCCCGCAGACGCGATTTCCTGGTGCCGCAGTTGAGGGAGGCGGGACTTTCGATCCCGGCCGAGCCGCGCGGTGCTTTCTACGTGTACGCCGACTGCGGCGGCGACGCGCGACGCTTCGCGAAAGGCCTGCTCGAGAGCGAAGCGGTTGCCGCGACCCCGGGGGTGGATTTCGGCGCGAACGGCACCGACCGATTCGTGCGCTTCGCCTACACGCGAAGCATGGACGATCTCGAGGAGGCCGCTAGGCGGATTGCCCGCTTTTGCGAGCCTTGAGCCGCAGCGCCTCGAGGCGCGCCTTTTCCGCGAAGACCTTGTTGGCGTACTGAGAAGTCGGCTCGTCGAAGGCGCCGGCATACATCTGCAGGGCGGCCTCGGTGTCGCCCAGGCGGCGCTGGTATTCCCGCAGGATCTGGGCGCCGACCAGGATGTTCACCGTCGGCTCGAGCAGCGCCTGCTCCCCGCCGTGCGGCTCGAGCTTTTCCGGGTGGTACTTCGGGATGACTTGCATCAGGCCGCGCGCACCCATGACGCTTTGCGCGATCGGGTTATAGCTCGACTCGATCGCCATGACGGCCAAGATCAGCAGCGGGTCGAGCGAGAACTGGGCGCCGGCGCGGTAGGCGAGCGCCACAAACTCACCGGCCGCGTCTTCCGCCACCCGGTAGCGCTTGGCGATGAATTCGGCCACCACCTGCTGCTCGCGGTTGAGGACTACCTCGACCATACTGACCTTGACCCGTGCGTCCGTGCGGCCGGGCGCCTCGATGAGCTGATCTATCACTACCGAAGACAGGGCTTTTTCCACATGTGGGCGATGGGGGAAGAAGAACAGAACAGTGAGGATCGCCGCCACCCCGACCAGAGCAAGCAACTCCTTGAGCGCGTTCAGCGCGGCTGAAAGGTGCTGCGTCATGCTTCGTGCTTTCATCTGTGCCTCCCGTCTTGCGGTCGTGAAGTGTGCCCTTCCAGGGCCTGCACCGGAAGCCTTGCTGTTGCATTGCAGCGAGCCGCGATGATATTAGCTTTTCTCTTTACGAGTCAAGAACTTCTAATTCTTTCGGCAGGCCCAAAAAACCCTGCCACAACCGTGGTTTCGACAACATTTTTCATGTTGGTGGTGTGGAAAACGCCCCGTAAGATGAATTCACCCAGAAGCCCCGTTCACCAGGGGATTCGGGGCTCTCAGGAAGCCTCGCGGACCGGCCCAAGTCTCCGTTCTTGGGCCGAATGACCAAGCCGGTCCGCTGAGCTTCGGGCCGGCGGAGGCTTGCGCCTCCGCCACGTTCCCACGCCTCTCCGGTTACGGCCGGGAGCCGGTGGGAAACGGCCACGCGGCCGCTGGATTCAGCGCGGGTCTCGCGCCGGGGGTCGCAGCGGTGGACGGCGTCTCTGCAGCCGCCGTGTCCGCGAAGCTGGCCGGTGGGGCGGCTGCTGTCGCCTTTTTCTTCTTCCCCGCCTTTTTCTTCTTCTTGGCGGATTTCTTTTTCCCTGCCGCCTTTTTCTTACCCGCTAGTCTCAACGACTTCTTTTTCTTTCTTGATGCTTTCTTCTTCTTCTTTTTCTTGCCGCCTTTTTTCGCTTTTTTCTTTGCCATTCTCAATCTCCTTGAAGGTTGTTGAACAAACGAGCCCGGGCAAGCCCGGACTATTCAACCGCCTGCGGCTCGTCGCCGCCGGCGCGCTGAATCTGATTCGCCTTCACGTCATGATAAAGAATATCGGCGTCGAGGCGAATGCCTCCCTCCCACGTCACCGTCGCCGTCTCTGGGTCGACACTCACCTTCTCGAACTCGCGCACATCGCGCCACAGCTGGAAGGCGCCGATCTCGAGCAGGTTGCCGAGAAACACCCGGCCTTCCAGGCCGTCCTCGAAGCGCAGCCACAGCTTGTAGTCTTCTTCCGCCTTGCAGGCAGTGATTCGCATCGTGTCCAGCTCCTCAAGCATGTTGCTCCCCCTCTACCTTGAATGCTCAATCCCAGCTAAGCGCTCCCCCGGTCTGGTACTCGATCACCCGGGTCTCGAAGAAGTTGCGTTCCTTCTTCAGGTCGATCATCTCGCTCATCCAAGGGAACGGGTTCGCGGCCCCGGGATAGAGCGCATCCAGGCCGATCTGCTGGCAGCGCCGGTTGGCGATGAAGCGCAGGTACTCCTTGAACATGGGCGCGTTCAGCCCCAGTACGCCGCGCGGCATGGTGTCCTCGGCGTAGCGGTACTCGAGCTCGACGGCGCGGCGGAACAGGGCCTGCAGCTCCTCGCGGAAAGTCGGGTTCCACAGGTGCGGGTTCTCGAGCTTGATCTGGTTGACAAGATCGATGCCGAAATTGCAGTGCATCGACTCGTCGCGCAGGATGTACATGTACTGCTCCGCGGCCCCGGTCATCTTGTTCTGCCGGCCGAGCGAAAGAATCTGCGCGAAGCCGACGTAGAAGAACAGTCCCTCCATCAGGCAGGAGAAGGCGATCAGGCTCTTCAGGAGCTTCTGGTCGTTCTCGGGCGAGCCGGTGGTAAAGGCCGGGTCGGTGAGGGTGTCGATGAAGGGGATCAGAAACTCGTCCTTCTCCCGGATCGACGGGATTTCGTGGTAGGCGTTGAAGATCTCGGCCTCGTCCAAGTCCAGGCTTTCGACGATGTACTGGTAGGCGTGGGTGTGGATCGCCTCCTCGAACGCCTGGCGCAGCAGGTACTGCCGGCATTCGGGCGCGGTGATGTGCCGGTAGGTGCCGAGCACGATGTTGTTCGCCGCGAGGGAGTCTGCGGTCACGAAGAAGCCGAGATTGCGTTTCACGATCCTGCGCTCGTCCTCGGTCAGGCCGGCCGGGTCCTTCCACAGCCCGATGTCCCGGCTCATGTTGATCTCCTGAGGCATCCAGTGGTTCGCGCAGGCCGCCAAGTACTTCTCCCACGCCCACTTGTACTTGAAGGGGACCAGCTGGTTGACGTCGGCCTTGGAGTTGATGACGCGCTTGTCTTCTACCGTGACGCGGCGGAACGCCTCGCTCGGCAATGCAGTGCGGGCGGCGCCGCCTGGCGCGGGAACCCCGCTCGCCGGGAGGGAAATGCTTTCTTCGAAAGTGAGCATGGCAGGCCTGGGCTGTTCTAGTTGTACTTGTGGGTGCGCAGCGCCTTCGTCATCGCGAGCGGCTTGAATTCCCGGCGGTACCCCGCGTGCGAGCTCCCGCAAGAGCGTGCCGCAAGCCGTGGGGGTGGACAGAGCCATCTCGTGCGTTGCGACGTAGGGGCTCCACTCGCTCGGGCCGCGAGCGCGATCACGTGCCCGCCCCGAGAATCATTGACATGCCTCGCAGTCCGGCTGGTCGATCGCGCACATCTTCGGCGCGTCGAGGCTTTCGGCCGGAACGGCGTTGAGTTCTCCGGCCTTTGCCGTGGACTTCTCCGCGTGCGTGGCGCCGAGCGCCCGCAGGTAGTACGTCGTCTTCAGGCCGCGGATCCAGGCGAGCTTGTAGGTCTCATCGAGCCTCTTGCCCGAGGCGCCCGCCATGTAGATGTTGAGCGACTGCGACTGGTCGATCCACTTCTGGCGCCGCGCCGCGCACTCGACCAGCCACTTCGGCTCGATCTCGAAGGCGGTGGCGTAGAGCCGGCGCAGCTCGGCGGGCGCGCGGTCGATGCGTGCCAGGTTGCCGTCGAAGTACTTGAGATCGGCGATCATGACCTCGTCCCACAATCCGGCCTGCTTCAGGTCGGCGACCAGGTAGTCGTTCACCACCGTGAACTCGCCCGAAAGGTTGGATTTCACGAACAGGTTCTGGTAGGTCGGCTCGATCGAGGCCGACACGCCGACGATGTTGGCGATGGTGGCGGTGGGTGCGATGGCGAGGCAGTTGGAGTTGCGCATGCCGTGCTGCTTGATGCGCGCGCGCAGCCGCTCCCAATCGAGCCGCGCGGAGCGGTCGAGCTCCACGTAGCCGCCGCGCTCGGCCGACAGGATGTCGAGCGTGTCCTGCGGCAGGATGCCGCGGTCCCAGAGCGACCCCGGGAACGAGGCGTAGCGGCCGCGCTCCTCGGCGAGCTCGGTCGACGCCCAATAGGCCGCGTACGCCACCATTTCCATCGAGCGGTCGGCGAACTCGACCGCCTCCGGCGATGCATAGGCCAGGCGCAGGCGGTGCAGGCAGTCCTGAAACCCCATGATGCCCAGGCCCACCGGACGGTGACGCAGGTTGCTGTTCCTCGCCTTGTCGACAGCGTAGTAGTTGATGTCGATGACGTTATCCAGCATCCGCATCGCCGTGGAAATTGTTCTTTTTATTTTTGAGAAATCCAGTTCGAAGCCGGAGGGACCGCCGGCAAGGTGCGCAACCAGGTTGATCGAGCCCAGGTTGCACACCGCGATCTCGTCCGACGAGGTGTTCAGCGTGATCTCGGTGCAGAGGTTCGAGCTGTGCACCACGCCCACGTGCTGCTGCGGGCTCCTCAAGTTGCACGGGTCCTTGAACGTGATCCAGGGATGCCCCGTCTCGAACAGCATCGAAAGCATCTTGCGCCAGAGCTGCAGCGCCGGCACCTTCTTGTAGAGCTTGAGCTCGCCGCGCGCCGCCTTGTCCTCGTAGCGCAGGTACGCTTGCTCGAAGCTGCGGCCGAAGTTGTCGTGCAGATCGAGCACGTCCGAGGGGCTGAACAGCGTCCACTCGGCGCCCTCCATCACGCGCTTCATGAACAAGTCCGGGATCCAGTTCGCGGTGTTCATGTCGTGCGTGCGCCGGCGGTCGTCGCCGGTGTTCTTGCGCAGCTCGAGAAACTCCTCGATGTCGAGGTGCCACACCTCGAGGTAGGAGCACACCGCGCCCTTGCGCTTGCCGCCCTGGTTCACCGCGACGGCGGTGTCGTTCACCACCTTGAGGAAGGGCACCACGCCCTGCGACTTGCCGTTGGTGCCCTTGATGTGCGAGCCGAGGGCACGCACCGGGGTCCAGTCGTTGCCGAGACCTCCCGCGTACTTGGCGAGAAGCGCGTTTTCCTTGATCGCCTCGTAGATCCCCTCGAGGTCGTCCGACACCGTCGTCAGGTAGCAGCTTGATAGCTGGGAGCGCTGCGTGCCGGAATTGAACAGCGTCGGCGTCGAGCTCATGAAGTCGAATGAGGACAGGACGTCGTAGAACTCGATCGCCCGCGCTTCCCTGTCCTGCTCTTTGAGGGCGAGCCCCATGGCAACGCGCATGAAGAACGCCTGCGGCAGCTCGATCCGGCGCCCGCCGCTGTGCAGGAAGTAGCGGTCATAAAGCGTCTGCAGGCCAAGGTAGCCGAATTGCAGGTCGCGCCCGGCTTTCAATGCCTTGCCCAGACGAGCCAAGTCGAACCTGGCGAGCGCGGGGTCGAGGAGCTCGGCCGCGACGCCGCGCTCGATGAAGGCCGGGAAGTAGCTTGCGTAGCGCGTCTGCATCTGCGCCTGGTTCGCTTCCTCGCCGAGCACCTCGAGGCGGATGGTGTCGAGCAGCAGCCGCGCCGTGACGCAGCTGTAGGCCGGGTCCTTCTCGATCAGCGCGCGCGCCGCGAGCACGGCGGACTTGCGCACTTCCTGCATCGACACCCCGTCGTACAGGTCGCGCAGCGTCGCTTCCAGGATGGCCTGCGGGTCGGCGTCGGCCAGGCCTTGGCAGGCGGCCTCCACCAGGCGCTGCAGCCACGCGCGGTCGAGCCGCTTGCGCTCGCCGTTCTCGACCACGTGCAGCTCCGAAGAGGCCTTGGTTGAAGTCTTTTCCTGGGCGCGTGCCTTTGCCCGCTCTTCCCGGTAGAGCACATAGGCGCGCGCCACGTCGTGCTCGCCCGAGCGCATCAGCGCGAGTTCGACCTGGTCCTGGATGTCCTCGATGTGAAAAGTCCCGCCTTGCGGCTGGCGCCGCAGCAATGCCGCGACCACGTTGTCGGTGAGCCCGGCCACGAGCTCGCGAATGCGCGCCGACGCGGCGCCCTGCGCGCCATTCACGGCGAGGAATGCCTTGGTCATCGCCACCGAGATCTTGGCCGGCTCGAATCCCACCACCGCGCCGTTGCGGCGGATGACCTTGTGGTCGGCATAGGCGCCGCGCGCCGGGGAACTCGCTCCGGAAACGCCCACGCTCAAAGACGACGGTACCGTTGCGCTGTCGTGAGCGACTTGCATGGCTGCCCTCCCACCAGGTCGTTGTGTGCTACCGGGCCGTCACCCCTGACGTCCCACCAATCCACTATGGTTAGTGTCTGACGGCCCTTCTTGTCCTATATCTAGTGATTTCTCACAAGACGAGTGGCAGCGTACACAGAGGTTTTTCGGTTTGCAAGCGTCGCGATGCGGATGCTGCGGCGCAGCGAACATCAATATGTGGCATTTGTAGAGCTCGGCTCGTACTAGATCTAGTGCGGCGTCGGAGAGGCACTACATACTGAAGTGCAACGCGGCTACTGGCCCATATCTAGTGGCCAAGCGCGCGCAAAAATAAAATCCTAGCCGCGCGATCGCGCCAGTGAAGCGAGCAGCCGCGCCCAATCAAAACGCGCGCCCGGATCGGTCTTGCGCCCGGGTGCCACGTCGCTGTGGGCCGCGATGTCGCGCAGGGGAAGCGTTGCTCGCAGCTCGCGCACGAGCGCCGTGAGCGCCGTGTACTGCGGATCGGAGAATGCGTCCTCGTCGGTGCCTTCGAGCTCGATCCCGACCGAGAAGTCGTTGCAGCGGGCGCGGCCGCGCCAGAGCGAGGCGCCCGCGTGCCAGGCGCGCTTTTCCACCGGCACGAACTGCACCCGCTCGCCGTCGCGCCGGATCAGGTAGTGGCTGGAAACCTTGAGGTGGCAGATCTCCCGGAAATACGGGTGCGCCTGCGGATCAAGGCGGTTCGTGAACAGCCGCTCGATCGCCTCGCCGCCGTACCGGCCGGGCGGCAGGCTGATCGAGTGCAGGATGATCAGGCTTATCTCAGTGTTCGGCGGGCGATCATCGCAATTAGGCGACTCAACGATTTTCATCTTTGATATTGAGTCGCTGCATGCGGTACCTGAGCTGCCTGAACGTTATTCCCAACAGGCGAGCAGCCGCCGTGCGGTTGAAGCCGGTGTTGCCGAGCGCCTGCAGGATCGCCTCGCGCTCGAGGCGGTCGAGGTAGGTGGGAAGCGGCTCCTCGATGCGCTCGGGCTTCGGCGCCTGCGCCTCCTTCTCCGATTGCTCCTCCTCTTCTTCCGGCGCTATGCGGTGCAGGGCGAGCGCTTCGGGGCCGAGCTCCTCTCCGGGCGACAGCGCCAGCGCGCGCTCGAGGATGTTTTCGAGCTCGCGCACGTTGCCGGGGAAGTCGTATGCCATCAGCTCCTGCAGCGCGCTCGCCGAGAGCCGGGGCGGCGGGACCCCGTTCTGCGCCGCGAGGCGCTGCAGGATGTGGGCCGCGACCAGCGGAATGTCGTCACGGCATTCACGCAGCGGCGGCATGGTGAGGTCCACCACGTTCAGGCGGTAATAGAGATCGCGGCGGAAGCGCCCCGCCTCCACCATGCCCGCGAGGCTCTGGTTGGTCGCGCAAATGATACGCACGTCGACCGGCTCCTCCTGCGTCGAACCCACCTTGCGCACGCGCCGCTCCTGAATCGCGCGCAGCAGCAGCACCTGCGTGTGCAGCGGCAGCTCCGCGATCTCGTCGAGGAACAAGGTGCCGCCGTGCGCAGCCTGGAAGAAGCCGTCGCGGTCCTCGGTGGCGCCGGTGAAGGCGCCCTTGCGGTAGCCGAAAAGCTCGCTTTCGACCAGCGTATCGGGGATCGCACCGCAGTTCACCGGCACGAACGGCTTTTCGCGGCGCGGCCCGTTCTCGTGGATCAGACGCGCGGCCAGCTCCTTGCCGCTGCCCGACTCGCCCGAGATGTGCACGGGCGCCTGGGTGCGCGCAAGCTTGGCGATCAGGCTGCGCACGCGGACGAGGGGGGCGCTTTCGCCGAGGAGCTGGCGACCCGCGCCCTGCGCCGAGGGCTCGGCGCTCTCGGGCAGCGACAGCGCGGATTTCACCAGCGCGCGCAGCTGCTCCAGGCCCACGGGCTTCGACACGTAGTCGAACGCCCCCGCCTTGAGCGCGGCCACCGCGTTCTCGGCGCTGCCGTACGCGGTGATGACCGCGACCGGCAGGTCGACGGGCAGCGCGCTGATGTGCCGCACGAGCTCGAGCCCCTCCCCGTCGGCGAGCCGCATGTCGGTGAGGCACAGGTCGTAACGATCGGCCTTCAGGCGCTCTTTCGCCTCGGCGATCGAGCCGACCGCATCGACACCGAGGCCCATCCGCGCGAGCGTGAGCTCGAGCAGCACGCGGATGTCGGGTTCGTCGTCGACGACGAGCACGCGCCGCGAGGTCTGCGCCGCGCGGCGCTCGGGGCGACGGCTCACGCGGGCGCTCTCATGCCGGCTTCACCTGGCGGCAGCGGATGCGAAAGTGCGCGCCCACGCCATCGTTCACGTACTCGAGCGTCGCACGGTTGGCCGCGCAGAGCTCGCGCGCCAGGTACAGGCCGAGCCCGGTGCCCTTCGCCTCGGTGGTGAAGAAAGGCTCGAACAGCTGCGTGCGGATCGCCGGCGGCACCCCCGGTCCGTTGTCGATCACCGAGAGCTCGACGCGGTCGGCATAGCCGTCGAGCCGGATGCGGATCGCGCCCGGCTCGGCGCGCGCGTAGCGCGCGGCGTTGCGCAGCAGATTCCACATCACCTGGTGGAGGTGTTCGCGGTCGAACTCGATCCAAGACTCGCGCCGCGTCTCGAGGAGGATGCGCTCGGCCGGGATACGCTCGTTGGCGACGAACTCGGCGACGAAGGCGCCGAGCCAGGCGTGCAGGCTGAGCGGCGCGGCCGAGACCCGGTCGCGCTTGTTGAGCTGCAGGACGTCCGACACCAGGCGCTCGAGGCGCCCGGCGTTGTCGCGGATGATGCGGGTCAGGCGCTCGCGATCATCGCTGCGCTTCTCCTCGCTCAGGAGCTCGATCGCATGGCTGATGGCGGCGAGCGGGTTACGGATTTCATGGGCGATGTTGGCGGTCAGCCGGCCGAGCGCGGCGAGCTTGAGCTGCTGCGCCTGCTCGCGAGCACGCGTCGTGTCTTCCACCAGCAGCACCGAGAATTCCTCGGCGCCGCGCTCGAGCGGGCGCACGCGGATGTCGCGCCCGCCGGCCTCGATCTCCGCGCTGCCGGCAAAACCGGGCACGAGACTCTCGATCCTCGCGTTGAGCAGGTTCGCCGCGCCGAGGAGCTGCTGCGCCTGCGGGTTGTGCTGCACCACGCGGCCGGCGCGGTCGAGCACCAGGACCCCCTCGTTCATGTCTTCGATCACGAGCTGGTTGACCCGCGTCTGCGTCGCGAGCTCGCGCCCGCGCTGACGCGCGAGGCGCTCGTTCGCGGCTACGCGCGCCGCGAGCCAGCTCGTCACGCCCGCGATGGCGAAGTAGCCGATGGCAAGCAGTGCCGGCTGCAGAAACCCCGCCGTGGGCAGGTCGTGCCCGAGCACCCAGTAGCTGTGCTCGAGGAGCAGCGCGATGCTCGCGAGCGCGGCATAGAGGTACGTGAGCCGCCGCGGTGCCACGATGGCCGCGCCAGTGAGCGAGATGAGCAGCATCACGCCGAGCCCGCTCTTGATGCCGCCGCTCGCGTACATGAGCAGCGTGATGGCCACGATGTCGAGGCACACGTAAAGGGAAACCTGCAGCTCGAACTTGTGGCGCAGCTCGCGCAGCATGGCATGGAGGGCGACGGCGCAGACCAGGTACCCGGCGGCGAAGTAGCGGAAAAGCTCGACGCTTCTCGCGCCGAGGTTGAGCGCGTCCTGGTACAGCAGCGCCGTGCCGAGAAACACCGCGGCAAGCGCGATACGGTAGTAACTGAAGTAGCGCAGCGAGATCCAGAACGCCTCTGGAATGCGCTCCTCCGGCGGCAGGAAGACTTCCGGCAGCGTAGCCGAGCCACCGCGCATCGAGGCTTCCATCAGGAGCTGCCCGCGCCGAGCCGGGCGTGCTCGGCGCCGCAGTACAGGCGTCCTCCCGCTTCACGCGCCTCGGCGCGCGGCAGATACGTGCCGCAGCGCGCGCAGGCCACAAGATCGGCCGGAATCGGAGGCGGTTGCTTCTTCTGCACTCGGCTCGCGCGCCATGCTCGCCGCAGGAGCCACGCGGCGATCACGACCAGTAGGACGAGGACGACGAGGCGGCCCATGGCCGGATTATCTAACGGGAAGGAAAACGATGGTCGGGGCGACTGGATTTGAACCAGCGACACCTGCGTCCCGAACGCAGTACTCTACCAGGCTGAGCTACGCCCCGACTTGGGTAGGTGACCGGGTCACGGCGAAGGACGCCAATTCTAACAAAGCGCGCTTGTACTTAGACGCGGGAAGGTCTGCGATCGCGCGCCGCGCGACCTCGGCCTCGAGCTCTGCCGCGGCGCGCGCGTAATCGAGCGCGCCGCAGGCGCGAATCGCTTGCAGCACCCGGCTGAAATCGTCGCGCCCGCCTTCGGCGATGGCCTTGCGCACCAGGGCCGCCTGGTCGGGGCTGCCGCAGCGCATGGTGTAGATGAGCGGCAAGGTAGGCTTGCCCTCGGCAAGGTCGTCGCCCAAGCTCTTGCCGATGTCGCCGCTATAGTCGAGCACGTCGTCGACCAGCTGGAAAGCGGTGCCGACATGGCGGCCGTACTGGGCAAGCGGTTCTTCGAGATTCTCGTTTTTTGAAAGCACGGCCGCGAGGCGTGCCGCCGCCTCGAATAGCTTCGCGGTCTTGCGCCGGATCACCTCGAGGTAGCGCGCCTCGTCGACCTCCGGGTCATGGCTACCCATGAGCTGCATCACCTCGCCCGCGGCGATCGTGTTGGTCGCCTCGGCGAGCACCTGCATCACGCGCATATCGTCGAGCTCCACCATCATCTGGAACGCACGCGAATAGAGGAAGTCACCCACCAGCACCGCGGCGGCGTTGCCGAACGCGGCGTTGGCGGTGGTGCGGCCGCGACGCAAATCGGAAGCATCGACGACGTCGTCGTGCAGCAGGGTGGCGGTGTGGATAAACTCGACCACCGCCGCGAGCGGCAGGCGCGCCTCGGAGCGGTTGTCGACGGCGCCGCAGGCAAGGAGCAGCAGCGCGGGCCGCAGCCGCTTGCCGCCAGAGGCGACAAGATACTGCGCCACCTGGCGCACCAACGCGACATCGGAGTGCAGGCGGCGTTGAATCAACGCATCAACCGCCGCCATATCCCCAGCGACCGGCGCCAGCATGGACACCAAGCTCATGATTACCTTATAATTCCAGGTCTTTTTGGACGCAAGAGAATTCCATGTATGCGGTGATCAAGTCTGGCGGCAAGCAATACCGCGTCGAAGCCGGCAAGCAGGTGCGCGTCGAATCTTTGGTCGCGGACGTCGGTTCCGCGGTGGCATTCGATGAGGTGCTGCTCGTCGGCAGCGGTGACGAGGTGAAGGTGGGCGCGCCGCTCGTCTCGGGCGCCAAGGTGAAGGGAACCGTCGTGGCGCATGGACGCGCCGACAAGGTGAAGATCTTCAAGTTGCGCCGCCGCAAGCACTCCCAGAAAACCCAGGGACATCGGCAGAACTACACCGAGGTCCGCATCGACGATATCCAAGGCTAGTCATGGCACACAAGAAGGCGGGCGGAAGCTCCAGAAACGGGCGTGACTCAAAGGCGAAGCGGCTGGGCGTCAAAGTTTACGGCGGCGAACGCGTCAACGCCGGGCAGATTCTGGTGCGCCAGCGCGGCACGCGCGTGCACGCCGGCGCGAACGTCGGCATCGGGCGGGACCACACGCTGTTTGCGCGCGTGACCGGCCAGGTTGAGTACGCCGTGCGCGGCGAAGACCAAAAGAACACCGTGAGCGTAATAGCGGAAAGCTCGCCGGCCTAGCCGGGCCCCTTCTACAGAAAGCCCTATCGCAGCGAGATAGGGCTTTTTTGTTTCCGGCACGGGCTTTTTTGTTTCCGGCACATGAAGTTCATAGACGAAGCGAAGATCGAGGTGCACGCGGGCAAGGGCGGCGACGGCGCGGCCACGTTCCGGCGCGAGAAGTACATCCGCTACGGCGGTCCGAACGGCGGCGACGGCGGACGCGGCGGCAGCGTGTGGGCGCGCGCCGACCGCAACATCAACACGCTGGTCGACTACCGCTTCGCGCGCATCCACCGGGCGGAGAACGGGGTGCGCGGAATGGGTTCGGACTGCGACGGCCGCGCCGGCCGCGACCTGGAGCTGCGCGTCCCGGTGGGCACCGTAATCCACGACGCCGACGACGGTGCGCTGGTCGCCGACCTGGCGCAAGACGGCGCACGGGCGCTGCTCGCGCGCGGCGGGCAAGGCGGACTGGGCAACGTGCACTTCAAGTCGAGCGTGAACCGCGCCCCGCGTCAGTTCACGCGCGGCGCACCCGGCGAGAGCCGCAACCTGGCGCTAGAGCTGCGCGTGCTGGCCGACGTCGGCCTGCTCGGCTTGCCGAACGCGGGCAAGTCGAGCTTCATCCGCGCAGTGTCGAGCGCGCGCCCGAAAGTCGCCGACTATCCGTTCACCACGCTTAATCCCTCGCTAGGGGTGGCGCGCGCCGGCGAAACGAGCTTCGTGCTCGCCGACATCCCGGGGCTGATCGAAGGCGCCGCCGAAGGCGCCGGCCTGGGTCACCAGTTCCTCAGGCACCTCGCGCGCACGCGGCTGCTGCTGCATGTCGTCGACGTGACCGAATCCGACCCGGCGCGCGACGTCCGGGCGATCGCCGGCGAGCTCAAGAAATACGGCGAGGGCCTCGAGCGCAAGACGCGCTGGCTCGTCTTCAACAAGATCGACGCGCTCGAGGATCCGGATGCCGCCATCCGGCGGGTGCTCTCGAAGTTGCGGTGGAAGCGCCCCTGGTTCAAAGTCTCCGCCCTGAGCGGCGAAGGCTGCGCCGCGGCCGTGAAGGCGGTTGCCCGAGAGCTTTCGAAATGATCCGGGATGCGAAAACGCTGGTGGTGAAAGTCGGCTCGTCGCTCGTGACGAACGAGGGACGCGGGCTCGATGCGGCCGCCATAGGCCGCTGGGCAGCGCAGGTCGCCGAGCTCCACAAGCTGGGGAGAAGAACGGTCCTCGTCTCGAGCGGGGCCATCGCGGAGGGCATGCAGAGGCTTGGCTGGTCCAGGCGCCCCCACGCCATGCACGAGCTGCAGGCCGCTGCCGCAGTCGGCCAGATGGGACTCGCGCAGTGTTATGAGAGCTGCTTCCGTGGCCATGGCCTGCACAGCGCCCAGGTGCTGCTCACCAACGCCGACATGGCGGACCGCCAGAGGTATCTCAACGCGCGCTCCACGCTGCGCACGCTACTCGGCCTGAACGTCATCCCGGTGATCAACGAGAACGACACCGTGGCCACCGACGAGATCAAGCTCGGCGACAACGACACGCTGGCGGCGCTCGTCACCAACCTCATCGAGGCCGACGCGCTCGTCATCCTGACCGATCAAGCGGGGCTGTTCGATGCCGATCCGCGCAAGCACCAGCATGCGAGGATCGTCGCGCAGGCCGACGCCGCCGATCCGCGGCTGGAAAGCCTGGCCGGCGGGGCGGGCAGCGCGCTCGGCAAGGGCGGCATGCTGACCAAGGTGCTGGCGGCGCGGCGCGCGGCGCGCAGCGGCGCCCACACCGTGATCGCTTCCGGCGCCGAGCCGGACGTGCTAGTTCGGCTTGCGCGCGGCGAGCGCATCGGCACGCTGCTCACTGCGCAGACCGTGCCCATCGCGGCGCGCAAGCAGTGGCTCGCGGATCGCCTCGCCGTGAGCGGCCGGGTGCGGCTCGATGCCGGCGCCGTAAAGGCTTTGACGCGCGACGGCAAGAGCCTGTTGCCGATCGGCGTCACCGAGGTCGCCGGCGAGTTCAGGCGCGGCGAGGTGGTGGCGTGTCTCGATCCCGCGGGGCGCGAGATCGCGCGCGGGCTCGCGAACTATTCGTCCGCCGAAGCGCGCCAGATCATCCGCAGGCCCTCGGGCGAGATCGAGGCGGTTCTCGGCTACGTGGATGAGCCTGAGCTCATCCACAGAGACAATCTGGTGCTGCTCTAGCGACGAGCGCCGCGCAGGGCGTAGATCGCCTGTTCCCGGCTGGCGACCGGCTCGCGATAGCGGCAGAAGTACTCGCGATAGAGCACCCGGTGCCATGCCTGCATGCTGCCCGGCTGCATCGGCCGCCATCCGCTCTGGGTCATGCGCCAGCCGCGCTCCCGGCCGAGCGCGTAGACGCGCAGCTCGCCCGTTGTGCAACGCATGCCCTCATGGCTTACGTTCTCCACCCCCGCCGGGCTGCGCGCCACCAGCGTGTAGCGCACGATGCCGTCGGATCCCACGTTGATCGAATTGCTGTCGACAAAATAGCGGAAATCGCTGGTCGGCGCCGCCGAAAACTCGATCAGATCGCGGTCCCTGGGATAGGCGGGAAGCGAAAGCTCGTTTTCCGACGGCGGCAGGTTCTTTTCATGCTCGCGTTCCCAGTCGCTCTTCTCTTCGGTGCTACCGCAGGCGGCCGCAACGAGGCAAGCCACGGCGGCCAGCCGTTTCAAGCGAGGTCGCTCGCGAGCGCGGCGCACACCTCGGGCTCGAGCTCCACGGCCGCGCGGTACTGCGGGTGGTCCACGCCGACCCGGACCGGGACCCCGTCGCGCACCCGCTCGCGCACCGCCGTGTCCAGCTCGAAGCGCAGGAAATGCACCGAGGAAGTCTTTTCCTCGTTCTCGCGCTCGAGATCCTCGTCGGCGATGGCGTACACGGGCTCGAGGTCCCCCACCCGAACCCAGACGCGGCGCTCGATCCCCTTCAACGCGGCGAGCATCCGGCGGCGCTCGTCGGGCTCGGGGTACTCGATCATCATGGTCGCTTTCCAGTTGCCGCCGTCGGGGACCAGCGGGTTATACGCGTCGAGCTCGTGTTGTATGCCCTGCTCCTCGAAGATGCGTTCGATGCGCAGCATCTCCTGTACCTGGTAGCGGACGGTGAGCTCGTCCTCGAACTGCAGCGTGAGGTTGCCGCCGAGGCGCACGGTGCGGCGCCTCTTGTGCTCCATCACCTTGGCGCGGAACTGAGTGCGCTGCTTGGCGTAGGCCTCGAGCGATAGCAGGGACTCGCGACGGATCATGGGCTCACGATAGCGGTGGCGCGACTCGGGATCAAATCGGAAAAACCGATTCGGCCGATTGACGGGCTTTATTTGATCGCCGCCTCGATCTCGGAAAACGTGCGCGCCACCTCGCCGCCGATGGCGACCGAGACCCCAAGCTGCCGTGCGACCTGAGAAAGCGAGAAGATGCCGCACACCATGTGCTCGCCATCGGCGACCAGCGCGTGCTGCCGTCCGGCGCGGCGCAGCGTCTCCAGCACATGGCCGACCCTAGCCGTAGCTGCGTCCTCGAGCGCGAGGACTTCGACTTGCTCGGCGGGGATCATTACGTCGGCCACGGTGAGCTCGTCGCGGCGCATGGCGCGCCCAGTCGCCACCCGCATGGCGCGCTCGCCCAGGATGTCGGTCGCGCTGATCACGCCAAGCACGTGCTCCTGGTCGTCGACCACGAGTAGTAGCCGCACGCCGCGCGCGATCATGAACTCGTTCGCGCCGGCGAGCGGGGCCTGCGGGCGGATGGTGGCCGGCGTCGTGCGCCTGAGGTCCGTCATCACTTCCAGGGCCGGCGATTCGACCGAGACTTTCGCCGCCTGCGCCTGCGACGGCCGCCGTATACGCGCTCCTGCACCGAGCTCGCGAATAGGCAGCGCGTCGTACTCCCGGTCCATGGAACGAAGACCTACCCCGCTACCGGCTGCGCCCTCTGCGCCCGGCCGCGACGACCGGCCACGAGGTAGCGGTGCAGCTCAATCAGCGCCTGGCGGTACACGTCGCGCTTGAAGTCGATTACCGCCTCGAGCGGGACCCAGTAGTCGTGCCAGCGCCAGGCGTCGAACTCCGGGTGGCCGCTCGCCCGGAGCTTCACATCGCAGTCGCGCCCCACCATGCGCAGCAGAAACCAGATCTGCTTTTGCCCGCGGTACCCCGCGCCTCTCGCCTCACGATTTCGGCGTGCCCAACGCTCGGGCACTTCGTAGCGCAGCCATTCGCGCGTGCGGCCGAGGATGCGCACGTGGCTGCGCAGCAGGCCGATCTCTTCCTCGAGCTCGCGGTACATGGCCTGCAGGGGCGTCTCGCCCGGCTTGATGCCGCCTTGCGGAAACTGCCAGGCGTGCTGATTCACGCGCTTGCCCCAGAACACCTCATTCCTCTGGTTGGCAAGGATAATGCCGACGTTCGGACGGTAGCCTTCCTTGTCGAGCATGGGCCGGACCGCCTTCAGTTAGAATCCTCGGACGATTTTTCCACAGCCCACCGCCAAAGACAACGCCGGCAGGAAGCGCCGGTGCACGGCAGACAACGCCGGTGCGGGCGCGATGAAAACCTCGAAGTGAAAACCTCGAAGTTCTTTCTCTCGACGCAGAAGGAAAGCCCGGCTGAGGCCGAGCTCGTAAGCCACCGCCTCATGCTGCGCGCGGGGATCATCCGGCGCGTGGCCGCCGGAATCTACACCTGGCTCCCGCTCGGCATGCGCGTGGCCCAAAAGGTGGCGGGGATCATCCGCGAGGAAATGAATCGCGCCGGCGCCCTCGAGCTCGCCATGCCGGTGGTGCAGCCCGGGGAGCTGTGGCAAGAGTCGGGGCGCTGGCAGGCCTATGGGCCGGAACTTTTGCGCTTTCGCGACCGCCACGAGCGTGAGTTCGTGATCCAGCCGACCTCGGAGGAAGTGGTCACCGAGCTCGCCCGCGCCGAGCTGAAGAGCTACCGGCGCCTGCCTGTGCATTTTTACCAGATCCAGACCAAGTTTCGCGACGAGCGCCGGCCGCGCTTTGGCATCATGCGCGCGCGGGAATTCATCATGAAGGACGGATACTCATTCCATGCCGACCACGCGGATCTCGAGCGCGAGTACCGCAACATGCACGAGACCTATACCCGGATCTTCACCCGACTCGGCCTGCGTTTCCGCGCCGTAGCAGCCGATACCGGCGCGATCGGCGGCACCGGTTCGCACGAGTTCCATGTCCTCGCCGACTCGGGCGAGGACGCGATCGCCTTCTCGCCCGATTCCGACTATGCGGCAAACGTGGAATTGGCCGAAGCAATCACCGCCGAAAAGCGCAAAGCGCCGACTCAGGCAATGCAAAAGGTTTCCACGCCGGGCAAGACGACCTGCGAGCAGGTTGCGCGGCTGCTGAAGCTCGGACTGCAACAGACGGTAAAAGCAGTCGCCGTCATGCACGAGGACGATTTCTATCTGCTCCTTATCCGCGGCGATCACGCGCTGAACGAGATCAAGACGCAAAAGCTCGTCGGCGCCTTCCGCTTCGCCACCGATGGGGAGATTCAGCAATTCCTTGGCTGCAAAGCGGGCTACATCGGCCCGGTCGGAGCCAGCGCAAAGGTGATCGCCGACCGTGCGGTCTCGGCGATGAGCGATTTCGTATGCGGGGCCAACGAGGAAGGGTTCCACTTGAGCGGTGTCAACTGGGGTCGCGACCTGCCCGAGCCCCGGGTGGCCGACATCCGCAACGTGGTCGCGGGCGATCCCAGCCCGGACGGCAGGGGGAGGCTCGAGATCGCGCGCGGCATCGAGGTCGGGCATATTTTTCAGCTGCGCACCAAGTATTCCGAGAGCATGAAGGCGACCTTCCTGGCGCAGGACGGAACCGCGAAAGCGTTCGAGATGGGCTGCTACGGCATAGGCGTGACGCGCATCGTGGCCGCGGCGATCGAGCAAAATCACGATGCGCGCGGGATAGTATTTCCCGCGCCGATCGCGCCGTTCCAGGCGTGCCTGGTGCCGATCGGCTACCACAAGAGCCCGCAGGTGCGCGAGGCCGCCGAGCGGCTTTACGGCGAGATGCTGCAGGCCGGGATCGATGTCCTCATGGAGGATCGGGAAGAGCGTCCCGGGGTGCTGTTCGCCGACATGGAACTCGTCGGCATTCCGCATCGCGTGGTGCTCTCCGAGCGCGGCCTCGCCGCCGGCAACGCCGAATACAAGGGCCGGCGTGACGACAAGCCGCAGGACCTGAAGCTCGATGCAACAGTGGATTTCCTCAGGCAACGGCTGGTGTGAGATCGCTCATCGCTCTTCTTCTCTTCTGGCCGTTCGCCGCGCTCGGCGGCGCGCAGATCTATGAGCCGCTCGCCGACAACGTGCGCCAGCGGCTCTCGTCCCTGGTCGCGGACCGCGCGCCGGCGTCGATGCATTTCCGCGAGGCCGCCGATGGGCAGCGCTGGCTCGCCGAGATGGGGCGGCGCCTCGAGCGGCGTATCCCCGACCGCCAGCAGCGTCTGGAGCTACTGCGCACCGTGCAGTACGAGGCGACGCGGGCCGGTCTCGACCCCCAGCTCGTGCTCGGCGTCATCGAGGTCGAGAGCGCATTTCGCAAGTACGCCGTATCGCGCGCCGGCGCGCGCGGCTACATGCAAGTGATGCCGTTCTGGGTCAAGCTGATCGGACAGCCGACCCATAATCTGTTCCACCTGAGGACCAACATAGCCTACGGCTGCGCCATCCTGCGCCACTACCTGGACCTCGAAAAGGGCGACTATTACCGGGCGCTCGGCCGCTACAACGGCAGCCTCGGCAAATCGGAGTATCCGCATCTAGTGCTCGGCGCCTGGCGCGGACGCTGGAAATACGAAGGACCGACGGCCATGAACGACCGACGGCTTGACGCGCGCCCGACGTGATCGCTCGTCTGCTCGAGCGCAACCCGCGCCTCTCCCATTGGCTCTACGGTTTTGCGCCGCCCGAGCGCGGCACGGTCGAGCTCGTGCACCGGCGGGTGTATATCGTGCCGGCGCGGCTCGGATGGTATTTCGGCGGCACGCTTGTGGTGCTGCTCGTGGGCTCGATCAATTACGCGCTTTCGCTCGGCTTCGCGCTCACTTTCCTGCTCGCCGGCCTGGGCCTTGCCGGTATGGTGCATACGGCGCGCAACCTCGCCCACATCGCAGTCAGCGCCGGGCGGGCCGAGCCGGTGTTCGCCGGTGAATCGGCGCAGTTCCGTCTCTATCTGGACGGGCGCGCGGCCTTCGACCGGCCGGCGATCCTTGCGCGCCACGTCGCCTCCGGCTCCCAACTCGTGGTGGACATCCCGCCGCGCAGCACCGCCGAGGTGGTGCTCGCGGTGCCCGCTCCGAGGCGAGGGCAGCTCGCCCTTGGCCGCGTGATGCTCGAGACGCGCTTTCCTCTCGGTCTGTTTCGCGCCTGGAGCTACATCGAGCCCGATGTGCGTTGCGCGGTGTACCCGCGCCCCGAGCGCTCGCCGCTCCCGCCCGCCAGCGGCGAGGCGGCCGCGGGCGCGCTGCGCACGCAGACGTCGGGAAACGACGATTTCGCCGGCCTGCGCGGCTACCAGCGCTCCGATTCGCCGCGCCACATAGCGTGGAAGGCAGTGGCGCGAAGCGAGAACATGCTGACCAAGCAGTTCACCGGCGAGGCGGCGGCGGAGCTTTGGCTTGATGAGCGGTTGCTGCCCGCCGGTCTGGGGCTGGAGCAGCGCCTGTCCCGGCTCGCCGGGTGGGTGCTCGCCGCCGAGCAGGCCGGCGCGCACTACGGGCTGCGCCTGGCCGGCGTGGAAATCGCGCCGGGCCGGGGCGATGCGCACCGCGCCGCGTGCCTGCAGACGCTCGCGCTCTACGCATTGCCATGAAGCATCCGCTCGCCCCGGAAGCACGACAGGTCAGCGGCAGTGATCTCGCCTGGCTGATCGCTTCGCTCACCCTGGTGATGGCGCCGCACGCGATGCGCGCGCCCTGGTGGCTCACGCTGCTCACGCTGTGCCTCTATGGCTGGCGCATGTACTTCGCGCTGAATCGAGAACCCCTGCCCTCGCGTTGGCTCGTGCTCGGCGTCGCCGCGGTCGCGATGCTCGGCGTATGGGTCGAGTTCCGCACGCTGTTCGGCCGACAGCCCGGGATCCTGCTGCTCATGCTGTTCTCGGGGCTGAAGCTGCTCGAGACTCGCACCCACCGCGACGGCGCGATGGCCGCGTTTCTGGGCTACTTCCTGGTCATTACGAACTTTCTGTATACCCAGACCATCCTCACCGCGGCGGCGATGTGCGCCGCGCTTTTCGTGCTTACGGCGACGCTCGTCCGGTTCGCCGCGCCGCAGCGCGCCGCGCGCGCCAACTTGCGCACGACGGCTTTGCTGCTTGCCCACGCCGCGCCCGCCGCGCTCGCGCTCTTTCTCCTGTTCCCGCGCGTGCAAGGGCCGATGTGGGGACTGCCGCAGGACGCCTACGCCGGGATGAGCGGGCTGTCGGACACCATGACCCCCGGAGCGCTGTCCAGCCTGGCGCTGTCCGATTCGATCGCATTCCGCGCCGAGTTCCAGGGCGCGTCACCGCCGCAACCAGTCCGCTATTGGCGCGGCCCGGTGCTGTGGGACTTCGACGGCCGCACCTGGAGCATCGGGCCGACCATCCTCGTTGACTTCGTGCCGCCGCGCGGCGGCAGCGCCTCGTACCGCTACGAGATCGTGCTCGAGCCGCACAACCGGCATTGGCTGTTCGCCCTCGAGACGGCGGCCAGCCTGCCCGAGCGCGGCGCGCGCATGAACCACGACGGCCAGATCATGGCGAGCGCGCCGGTGCGTGCGCGCATGCGCTACGAGCTTGTCTCGGTGATCGCGCCGGAGTTGCAGCCGAACGAAGCCACCGGGGCCGTGCGCCGCGCGCTGCGCCTGCCCGACGGTTTCAATCCGCGCGCTAGAGCGCTCGCTGCGCAGTGGCGTGCAGCCTCGGCCGACGACGCGGAAGTAGTCGCGCGCGCGGTGGGATTCCTGCGCGGGGGCGGCTACGCATACACGCTCGAGCCGCCGCTCCTCGGCGAGCACTCAGTCGACGAGTTCCTGTTCTCCACCAAAGCCGGGTTCTGCGAGCACTTCGCCTCCGCCTTCGTGTTCATGATGCGCGCCGCTGGCGTGCCGGCCCGCGTCGTCACCGGCTATCAGGGCGGCGAGCTCAATCCCATGGATAGCATCATCAGTGTGCGCCAGTCGGACGCGCACGCATGGGCGGAGGTGCTGCTCCCAGGCCGCGGCTGGGTGCGCGTCGACCCGACCGCGGCCGCCGTGCCGGGCCGCCTGGAGTCGGGCATGGCGCGCGCGGTGCCGCAGGCCGAAGCCTTGCCGCTCCTCATGCGACCGCAGCTTGAGTGGCTGCGCGGCCTGCGCGACCGCTGGGAGGCCGTGGCGCACAAATGGAATGTCTGGGTGCTCGGCTACAACCCCGAGCGGCAGCGCGACCTGATGGCGAGCTTCGGCATGGGCGACGCGGACTGGCGCTCGCTCACGGCGATGCTGTTCGCCTTCCTCGGCACCATGACGCTGTGCCTCCTCGCCTGGTCGCTCAAGCGCCTCGCGCGTCCAGACCCGGTGCAGCAGGCGTGGCGCGCCTTCTGCGACAAGCTCGCGGTGCGCGGCGTCGAGCGCGCACCCTCTGAAGGGCCGCGCGACTACGCCGCGCGCGCTGCGCGTGCTCTGCCCGGCGCGCGGCGCAGCATCCTGCGCATCGGCGCGCTCTACGTCGGGCTGCGCTACGGCGCGCAGGCCACGCAGTCGGCGGTGACCCGGCTGCGTAAACTGGTACGCGAATTTTGATCCGGGTGCTCATAGCTCTCGCGGTGTGCGTACCGGCGCTCGCCCAGGCGTCCTACGCCGAGCGGCCCGAGGTGGAAGCCTTCGTGCGCGAGCTCGCCCGGCGCCACGGCCTGGAGGAGAACGAGCTGAAGCGCGTGTTCGAGCGGGCACAGCGTCTCAACCCCGTGCTCGAGGCGATCGCCCGCCCGGCTGAGCGCGTGCGCACGTGGGAGGAGTACCGCGCGCTTCTCATTACCGAGCGGCGTATCGCCGAGGGCGTGGAGTTCTGGAAAAAGCACCGCGGCACGCTCGGGCGCGCCGAACGCAAGTATGGCGTGGCGCCGGAATACGTGGTTGCCATCATCGGCGTCGAAACCTTCTACGGGCGCAATACGGGAAGCTGGCGCGTGGTGGACGCGCTCACCACGCTCGCGTTCGACTATCCGCCGCGCGCCGGATTCTTCCGCAGCGAGCTGGAGAACTACCTCCTGATGGCGCGCGAAGCCGGAATCGACGTCTTCTCGGTGCGCGGCTCCTACGCCGGCGCCATTGGCATCCCGCAATTCATGCCGAGCAGCGCGCGGCGCTATGCCGTCGACTTCGACGGCAACGGCACCATCGACTTGCAGAAGAGCCGCGCCGACGCCATCGGCAGCGTGGCCAACTTCCTCAAGGCGCACGGCTGGGAGCGCGACGCCGACGTGGCGGTCCAGGCGCGCGTCCCGGACGAAGGCTGGCGCGCCTTTGCCAACGGCCGCTTCGAGCCCAAGCACTCGCTCACCGAGCTGCGCCAAGCCGGCATCGGCTTCGATTCTCCGCAGCCTGCTGGCGCCGCGGGGACCGTGGTGGAGCTGCCGAACGCCGAGCGCCCGAGCGAGTTCCGCGTGACCCTGCGCAACTTCTACGTCATCACGCGCTACAACCGCAGCGCGCTATATGCCGCCGCCGTCGCCGACCTCGCGCTCGAGCTGAAGAAGAACTACGACTTGGGCAGGTAGAGCAGCGGGTCGACCGCGGCGGCGCCCTTGCGGATCTGGAAGTGAAGCTTATCGCCCAGCTCTGCGATTTTCTGGCCCCGCGTCACGTTCTGCTGCTCCTTCACCAGAATGTCGCGGTTATGCGCATAAACCGTGATATAGCCCTGGTCGTGTTTGATCACGATCAGCTTGCCTAGCCCAGGGATGCCGCTGCCGACGTAGGTGACGCGTCCAGCGGCCGCAGCGATCACCGGGTCGCCGCTCCTGCCCTCGATGTCGATGCCCTTTTGCCGCGGCTCGGCGAAGCCGGCGACGACCTTGCCTTTCACCGGCCAGGCGAATGTAAGTGGATGGAGTTCGAGCTTGGGTTCCTCACTCGCGACGGCCTTCGGCTCTGGCGCGGCAGGTCGCTGCTCTGCAGCGAGCGGTTTCTGCTCGCCGGGAACCGATGCCAGCGGCCGCGACTCGATTCGGCTGTCTGGCCGGCCGCTACCTACGATCACGGCCGGTTGCACCGGGGGCTTGACGCGCAACAACTGTCCGACGCTGAGCTTGGTCGGATCGTCGAGCGAGTTCCATTGCGCGATGTCGCGGTAATCGTGGCCGTGATCCAGGGCAATGCTGTACAGCGTGTCGCCTCGCTTCACGGCATAGAAACCCTCGGGCGCCGCTGGCGCCGGTGGTGGTGCTGGTGCCGGTGAGGGGGTCGCCGGCTGCACGGCAGCCTGTACTTTGGGCGCCTGAGCTCGCGGCGGTGGACGGCGGTCTTCCACCGGCGCGGCCCGTCGCTGTGGAGCGCAGCCGGCGGCGAACGCCAGCATCACCAACACCGCAATCGCTCTCACGCCTTACCCGCCTCCATGGGCACGAACCGCACCGCGTCGAGCTGCGACTCGACGAAGCCGCGACCGCTGCGCTCGACCAAAAGCAGCCGCTGGCCGCCGCCCGATGCGAGCGGCAGCACCATTCTGCCACCGGTAGCGAGCTGCCGTAGCAGCGTCTGGGGCAGACGCGGCGCCGCTGCGGCGACGATGATGGCCTGGAACGGGGCCGCGCCTTCCAGCCCGGCATAGCCGTCGCCATGGGCGAGGCGCAGGTTTTTGAGCCGCAGCGCGAGGAGGTTGCGCCGCGCGCGTTCAAGCAGGCCTTTGATCCGCTCTATCGAGTACACCTCGAGGAACACGTGCGCCAGCACCGCCGCCTGATAACCGCAGCCGGTGCCGACCTCCAGCACTTTCTGGGGCGTTTGCTTCTTGATTAGAAGCTCCGTCATCCGGGCGACCACGTAGGGCTGCGAGATGGTCTGGCCGAAGCCGATCGGCAGTGCGGTGTCCTCGTAGGCGCGGCTCGCAAGCGCTTCCTCGACGAAAAGATGGCGTGGCACCGAAGCCATGGCAGCGAGCACACGCTCGTCGCGGATGCCTTGGTCGCGCAGGCGCTGGACCATGCGCGCACGCGTGCGTTGCGAGGTCATCCCCAGGCCCGCGGCGCTTTTCACGTCCCAATCCACTCCGCTAGGTGGGGCAGCTGCGTGTTGTGCGTGAGGTCCATACGCAGCGGAGTCACCGAGACGCGGCCCGCCTCAACCGCGTTGAAATCGGTGCCCGGACCGGCGTCGGCGGCACCGCCGGCGGGCCCGATCCAGTACGCGGTTTCGCCGCGCGGGGTTTGCAGCTTCACCACCGGCTCGGCCTTGTGCCGGCGCCCGAGCCGCGTGATTTCCACGCCACCGAGCGTCGCGGGCGCGACGTCGGGGACGTTGATGTTGAGCAGGACCGGCTCGGAGAACGGCTTGCGTCGCAGGCGCTCCACGATCTGCAGCGCGATGCCGATCGCGCTCTCGAAATGCTCGCCGGTCTTGCTGGTGAGTGAGACGGCCAGGGACGGAATGCCGAGGAGGTAGCCCTCGGCGGCGGCGGCGACGGTACCGGAATAGATCGTATCGTCGCCCATGTTGGCGCCGAGGTTGACGCCCGAAACGATCACGTCGGGAAGGAAATCAAGCAGCCCGGTGACCGCTATGTGCACGCAGTCCGTCGGAGTCCCGTTTACGGAAAAATAGCCGTTGGGCGCGCGCCTCACGGTGAGCGGCCGATCGAGCGTGAGCGAGTTCGACGCGCCCGAGCGGTCGCGCTCCGGCGCCACCACGGTCACCTCGCCGAGCTGGCGCAGCGCCTCGGCGAGTAGCGTAATGCCCGGCGCGAAGTAGCCGTCGTCGTTGGAGACCAGAATCCTCACACGGAGGATTCTAGCGATGCTATTTCTTGAGTAGCGAGCGCAGCATCCAGGCGTTCTTCTCGTGTATCTGCATTCTCTGCGTGAGCAGGTCGAGCGTCGGCTGGTCGTCCGCCTTCTCGGCGAGCGGCAGCACGTCGCGCGCAGTCTTGACCACCGCCTCCTGCCCCTCGATCAGGAGCTTCACCATCTGCTCGGCTTTCGGCACCCCGGGCGTCTCCTTCACGCGCGAAAGCTCCAGGTATTCGCGGTACGTACCGGGAGCGTAATGCCCGAGCGAGCGGATGCGCTCGGCGACCAGATCGATCGCGTTCCATGCCTCGGTGTACTGCTCCATGAACATCTGGTGCAGCGTCTGGAACATCGGGCCTTCGACGTTCCAGTGGAAGTTGTGCGTCTTGAGATAGACGACGTAGGTGTCGGCGAGCAATCGCGATAAACCCTTCGCGATCGCCGCGCGGTGTTGCGCGGAAATTCCGGTATCCATGCTGCTCCTTTCAGCTTAGAGGAGCCAAGATAGACGCCGCAGGGCGGCCGCGCCAATGGTATTTGCCGATCCGCCGGGTTGGCGGAATCTATGAAAGCTGGTCGGGGCGGTGAGATTTGAACTCACGACCACCGGCACCCCATGCCGGTACGCTACCAGACTGCGCTACGCCCCGAAGAGGCGCATTTTACCCCTGCAGCTGGTCGAGGACCGCGCGCAGCTCGCGCTTGATCGCGGCGACATCGACGCCGCTGCCCGGAACGACGCGCAGCTCCCGCGGCGCTGACGGCTCCGGTTTTTCGTCGTCCACGCGAGCGTTGTCCAGCCGATTGCGCGCACCGCTGATCGTGAAGCCCTCCTCGTACAGGAGCTGCCGAATGCGGCGGATGAGCAAGACCTCGTGGTGCTGGTAGTAGCGGCGGTTGCCGCGCCGCTTCACGGGCTTCAGTTGGGTGAACTCCTGCTCCCAGTAGCGCAGCACGTGCGGCTTGACGCCGCACAGCTCGCTCACCTCGCCGATGGTGAAGTAGCGCTTCGCCGGAATCGGCGGGAGCTCAGCTTTCCTGCGACTTGGCTCCATGACGCGCCTTCTCGACCATCGCCTTCAGTTTCTGGCTGGCATGGAAGGTGACGACGCGGCGGGCGCTGATCGGGATCTCCTCGCCGGTCTTCGGATTGCGGCCGGGGCGCTGCGGCTTGTCGCGGAGCTGGAAGTTGCCGAAGCCGGAGAGCTTGACGCTCTCGCCGCGCTCGAGCGCTCCCCGGATCTCCTCGAAAAACGCCTCGACCATATCCTTGGCCTCGCGCTTGTTCAGGCCGACCTTCTCGAACAGCAGGTCGGCCAGCTCGGCCTTAGTCAACGTCATCACTTAGCTCCCCTGATTTCCCTTTTATGTACGGAGAGTTGCAGAGAATTTGCGGCTCAGCAGGGCGACCAGTGCATCGCGGGCAGCGTCTGCCTCCGCATCCGTAAGGGTTCGTTCAGTATGTTGCATAACTACCCGGAAAGCAAGGCTTTTTTTGCCTGCCGGAAGCTCGGCGCCGCGATAGAGGCTGAACAGACGCACGGCGCGCACAATGACCGGTTTTTCCGCCTGCAGGGCCTCAATGACGGCCTGGACAGGGGTGCCGGCGTCGAAAAGCAACGCTATGTCGCGAAGCACAACAGGTTGGTCAGAAGGGATCCTGGGGCTGGGTAGGGGTACGGCCTGCAACGGCTCTGCATCTACCTCGAACAGCACGGGTGGCTGAGGCAGCGCGTACTTTTGCTGCCACTTCGGATGCAGCTCTCCGATCCAGCCGACCTTAGCCCCGTCCAGAACCACGCGCGCTGAGCGGCCAGGGTGAAATGCCGGATGCGCTGCAGGCTCAAACCAGGCTGCGAGCGGGGCGAGCATGCTTTCCAGGTCCGCTTTGACGTCGTAGAAGTCCACCGGCCGCGGCGGCTCATCCCACTGCTCCGGCAACATCGGGCCATACGCCGCCGCAGCAATCCGCACCGGCTGACGCAGCCCGCCGACGCTGAGCGGGCCGTCCGTCGCCCCGGCATCGCGCATGAACACGCGGCCGACTTCGAACACCCGGATTCGCGGCACCTTGCGGGCCTGGTTGTGCCTGATGTTCGCAACGAGCGAGCCGATCAGCGTTGTGCGCATCACGGACTGCTGGCTGACGATGGGGTTGAGGAGCCGGATAGGATTCGATTCTGCGGCGAAATCGGCCTCCCAGCCTGGCTCCACAAAGCTGAAGTTTATGACTTCGCGGTAATCAGCCGCGGCAAGGCGCTCGCGCAGCGTGTGCAAGGATCTCCGTGCCTCGGGAACGGGCAGCATCTTCGCGGCCGCCAGCGGCGGCTGCGCGGCAATGCGCTCGAAGCCGTAAAGACGCGCCACCTCTTCGATCAGGTCCTCCTCGATGCCAATGTCGAAGCGGTAGGACGGAGGGGCCACGGTGAAAGCGCCGGAGCTCGCCTTGAACGCAAAGCCAAGCCGTTGGAACACCTTCGCCATGTCCTTCGCCGGAACCGGGGCCCCAATCACCTTCTGCGCGCGCGACACCCGCATGTTGACGGGCTTGCGCCTGGGCAGCCGCGCCACCGTGTCCACGGTCGGGCCGGGCTCGCCTCCGCAAGTCTCGAGGATCAGCCGGGTCGCGCGCTCGATGCCCTCGACATTGTTCCGGAAGTCCACGCCGCGCTCGAAGCGGTGTGAGGCATCGCTCGTAAAGCCGTAGCGGCGCGCGCGCCCGGCGATCGCGTCGGGATAGAAGAACGCCGACTCGAGGAACACATTGCGGGTGACGGCGTCGGCCTTGGTGCTTTCGCCGCCCATGATGCCGCCCAGCCCGATCACGCCGGAGTCGTCTGTGATGCACAGCACGGATTCGTCGACCTCGACCTCCTGCTCGTTGAGAAGCAGGACCCTCTCTCCCTTGCGACCCCAGCGCACGACGATCGGCCCGCGCAGCTTGTCGAGGTCGTAGACGTGGAGCGGCCGCCCCAGCTCCAGCATCACGTAGTTGGTGACGTCGACCAGCGCCGAGATCGAGCGCTGTCCCGAGCGCTCCAGGCGCTGGCGCATCCACGACGGGGTTTCAGCTCGAGCATTCACTGCGCGGATAACACGGCCGGCAAAGCGGCCGCAAGCGTCGGGGGTCGGGAGATTCACTGCATGCCTCGCCTTGATTTTCGCGGGCGCCGGCTTAATCTCGACCCGTTTCAGCTTGCTACCGGTGATGGCCGACACCTCGCGCGCGACGCCGAGAACCGAAAGGCAGTCGGCGCGGTTCGGCGTGAGCTTAAGCGTCATGACGTGATCGTCGAGCCCGAGCGCCGCGCGAACGTCGCTTCCACTCTTGAGGTTCGAAGGCAATTCCAGCAGACCGGCGTGATCGTCCGAGAGCTTCAGCTCGCGCGCCGAGCACAGCATCCCCTGGCTTTGCACGCCGCGGATTTCTTTGGTGCCGATTCTGGCGAGCGGTGCCTTCATACCGGCGCGCACATTGGGCGCGCCGCAGACCACCTGCACGGTCTCCTTGCCCGCCTTCACCTTGCAGACGGTCAGCTTCTCGGCATTCGGATGCTTCTCTACGGCAAGCACCTCGCCCACCACAACCCCGCTCAACTCCGCTCCGACAGGCTCGTAGGTCTCGACCTCGAGCCCGGACATCGTGAGCTTTTCGGCAAGCTCGCGTCCCGACAGCGGAGGGTTGCAGAAGCTGCGCAGCCAGCTCTCGGGGACCTTCACGCGAACTGTTCCAGGAAGCGGAGGTCGCCCTCGTAGAACAGGCGCAGGTCCTCGATGCCGTAACGCAGCATGGTAAGGCGCTCCAGGCCCGAGCCAAAGGCGAAGCCGATATAGCGCTCCGGATCGAGCCCGAAGTTGCGCACCACCGCAGGATGCACCTGCCCCGAGCCCGAGATCTCGAGCCATTTGCCCTTCAGTTTCATGTCGATCTCGGCCGAGGGCTCTGTAAAGGGGAAGAACGACGGCCGGAAACGCACCTCGAGCTTGTCATTCTCGAAGAAGCGGCGCAGGAACTCGGCATAGACGCCTTTCAAGTCGGCGAGGCTGATGTCGGTATCGATCCACAGTCCTTCGACCTGATGAAACATCGGCGAGTGCGTGGCGTCGGAGTCGACCCGGTAGGTGCGCCCGGGCGCGATGACCTTGATCGGGGGCTTGTGCATGCGCGCGTAGCGCACCTGCATCGGGCTGGTGTGAGTGCGCAGTACGAGCGGCAGGCTGTTCGCGTCCTTCAGGTCCACGTAGAACGTGTCCTGCATAGAGCGCGACGGGTGATTCTCGGGGCTGTTGAGCGCCGTGAAATTGAACCAGTCGGTCTCGATCTCGGGGCCGTCGGCCACATCGAAGCCGATCGAGCGCCAGATCTCCTCGATGCGCTGCCAGGTCCTTGTCACGGGGTGCAAGCCGCCGCGGCCGCGGCCGCGTCCGGGCAGCGTGACGTCCAGCGCCTGCTCGGTCAGCTTCGCGGCAAGCCGCGCGTCGGCAAGGGCGCGGCGGCGCGCTTCGAGCGCGGTCTCGATTTCTTGCTTTGCGGCGTTGAACCGGGCGCCGAGCTCCCTGCGTTGCTCGGGAGCGGTCGACTTGAGCGAAGACTGGAACGCCGTCAGCTCCCCGGCCTTGCCGAGATAGCGCGCCTTCGCATTCTCAAGCGCGGCCGGATCCGGGGCGGCGGCGAAATCGGCGAGCGCCCGCGACACGATGACGCTGAGTTGCTCCATCTACGGCCCGCAACTCAGTGAGCGATCGTGGCTTTCACCTGCGCCGCGATCTTGTCGAACGCGGGCTTGTCGGTGACGGCGAGGTCGGCGAGTACCTTGCGGTCGATTTCGATGTTCGCGCGCTTCAGCCCTGCCATGAACACGCTGTAGCTCATCCCGAGCTCGCGCACCGCGGCATTGATGCGCGCGATCCACAACGCGCGGAACTCGCGCTTCCTGCGGCGCCGGTCGCGGTAGGCGTACTGCCCCGCCTTCATCACCGCCTGCTTGGCAACCCGATAGACATTCTTCCTGCGGCCGCGGAAGCCCTTGGCTTGCTGCAGCACCTTTTTGTGGCGCGCGCGCGCCGTGACTCCACGCTTGACTCTCGGCATGGCGCGCTCCTATCGCGAGTAAGGCAGAACCGACAGGATCTGCGCCTTGTTCGATGCGTCGACCTCGACGCCGCCGCGCAGGTGGCGCTTTCGCTTGGTGCTCTTCTTCGTGAGGATATGGCGCATGTAGGCCTGCGAGCGCTTGATGCCGCCGCCCGGGCGCACCTTGAAGCGCTTCGCGGCGCCCCGCTTGGATTTCATTTTGGGCACGATCTGCCCTCCTCTTCTAGTATGACGCCGGGCGGTCCCCGCCTATGCGGCGACGCTTCAAATGCCACGGCCATCACTTGTCAAGCCGCTTGGCGCTTCGGAGGCGCTGCGGGTTTTGCCGGCTTTGCTTCCTTCTCGTCTTTCGCCTTCGCCTTCGGCGCCGGTCCCTTCTTCTTGGGGGCGAGCACCATCACCATCTGCCGGCCTTCGAGCCTGGGAAACTGCTCCACCACGCCGATGGTGTCCAGATCCTTGCGCACGCGCTCAAGCAGCCGCTCGCCGAACTCCTTGTGCGCCATCTCGCGGCCCCGGAAGCGCAGCGTGACCTTCGCCTTGTCGCCCTCCTCGAGGAACTGGATGAGCTTGCCGAGCTTGATCTTGTAGTCGCCCTCGTCCGTGCCGGGGCGGAATTTAATCTCCTTGACCTGGATCTGCTTCTGCTTGAGCTTCGCCTCGTGCGCCTTCTTCTGCTCGCGGTAGCGGAACTTGCCGTAGTCCATCAGCTTGCACACCGGCGGGTTCGCAAGCGGCGCGATCTCGACGAGGTCTACGTTCTGCTCCTCGGCAAGCCTCAGCGCCTCCGCCACGGATTTGATTCCCAGCTGGTCACCGTTTTCCGCCACCAGGCGCACCTCCGGGGCGGTGATTTCCCGGTTGATGCGCTGCGATCTGTCGAGTGCGATGTCTGAAAAGCTCCTGCGGTACGTTAAAAAAATCGGCCGTGCTTACTGCGCTTTCGCCTCGGCTTGAAGGCGTGCGGTAAAGGCCTCGAGGGCCATCGCCCCAAGGTCCTCGCCGCTGCGCGTGCGCACGGCCACCGTCCCAGCCTGCATCTCCTTGTCGCCGACCACCA
>DATIGN010000003.1:0-3176 GCA_035454685.1 Burkholderiales bacterium
AAGGCAACGGATCCCATTCCAACGACGATGCCGGACAGTGTGGTGCGCCGATGTGCTCTGTGGGGCGAAAGCTGCTCTGCAAGCCAAACGACGCGAAATAGAGCAAGGACGCCGATAGCTCCTCCGAGCACCATGATCATAGGCCACAGGATGCGCTCGGGATGAGCGGCGTCTACGTCGGCCGCAGGAACCCACCCGGTGACATATCCAATCATCCAGGCAGTCCACATGGGAAACAATAAGGCTCCTAACAACCACATGAGAAGCAAAGGCCCGAAGCACAACGCCACCTCGAGGTATAGCAAACTGCGAAGTAGCCGCCGACGCAATTCAATGCTCCGTCGCAACAGCAGCCGCACAACTTTGATTTATGCGGCACCTGCGTCGTTGTCGGTTCTCAGTTTCTAGGGACCCCTCCGAGGCTGTTTTTCTCAGAATGATTCCCCCCTTTAGGGCGAGGATTTCTCAGAACCTTTCCCCCCTGTAAGGGGGCGGTTTCTCAAAATCATTCCCCCCTCCCGACGTGCGACGAGGCGCAGTCCTGCGATCCTCCGCGCGCGACCGTTTTGGGTCGTGGCAGCGACGAGGACGCGATGGCTTATCGGGAGGTAACGAGGGTGGAAACGAAGGAAGTGCTGCGGCAGTGGTTGGCCGGAGCGGGCAACAAACGGATTGCGGCGCGCGTCGGCGTGGACGTGAAGACGGTGCGCCGCTACGTGAGTGCCGCGAGGGCGCTCGGGCTTGAGCGCGGGCACGGCGAAGCGGCGCTCACGGAGGAGTTGCTGACGGCGCTGCTGGCGTCGTTGCACGGGCGGCCGGGCCGCCAGCGCGGGGAGGCATGGGAGCAGTGCGAAGCACAGCGGGAGTTCATCGCGCAGCGCCTTGCACAGGGGCTCAAGCTCTCGAAGCTGCGCAAGCTCCTGCTACGTCACGGCGTGCAAGTGCCGTATGCGACGCTGCACCGGTATGCCGTCGCGGAGCTTGGCTTCGGCCGCACCGCGGCGACGGTGCCGATCGCCGACGGTGAGCCCGGCTCGGAGCTGCAGGTCGACACCGGCTGGGTCGGCCATCTCGAGCCGAACGCGCTCGGCAAGCGGCGGCGCTTCCGGGCTTGGATCTTCACGGCCGCGTTCTCGCGCCACCGCTTCGTATGGCCGTGCTTCAAGGAGACGACGGCGGAGGCGATCGAGGCGTGCGAGCACGCGTGGCAGTTCTTCGGCGGCATCTTCCGTGTGCTGCTGCCCGATAACACCAAAGCGATCGTCCATCAGGCCGATCCGCTCAATCCGCTGCTCAACGCGGCCTTCCTTGAGTACGCGCAGGCGCGCGGCTTCGTCGTCGATCCGGCGCGGGTGCGCAAGCCGCGCGACAAAGGCCGCGTCGAGCGCGCCGTGCAAACGGTGCGCGACGACTGCTTCGCCGGCGAGACTCTGCACACGATCGTCGATGCGCGCGCGCTCGCCGAGCGGTGGTGTCGGCACGACTACGGAGCGCGCCGTCACACGCGCACGCAACGCTTGCCGCTCGAGTGCTTCGAAGCCGAGGAGAAGCCGCGGCTCCTGCCACCGCCGGTGGAGCGCTACGAGGTTCCACTCTGGTCCGAGCCAAAGGTCGGGCGCGATCACTTGGCCCAAGTCGCCAAAGCGCTCTACTCGCTGCCGACGCGCTTCATCGGCAAGCGGCTGCACGCGCGTGCGGATCGAACGCTGGTGCGCTTCTATGATCGCGGCACGCTGGTGAAAACCCACTCCCGCCAGCCGCCCGGCGGCCGCTCGATCGACCCGAGCGACTTCCCCGCTCACAAGACGGCCTACGCCCTGCGCGACGTCGCGTTCCTCAAGCGCCAGGCCGCCGCGCACGGCGAGGCGATCGGCCGCTTCGCGCACGCCCTGCTCGATGTGCCGCTGCCTTGGACGCGCATGCGGCGCGTCTATGCGTTGCTCGGCTTCGTACGCCGTTACGGCGCCGAGCGAGTCGAGCAAACCTGCCGCGTCGCGCTCGAGGTCGAAATGTTCGACGTCCATCGCCTCGAGCGTATGGTACTCGCCGCCGCGGCACCGCCGTCCACGGCGAGCAGCACCGCTACGGCGCCGAAAAAAGCTTCGCCTGCGCGCCATCTGCGCCCCGCGAGCGAGTTCGCTCTCCCATTGCCGTTCAACACACCACCCAACTGATGGAGGATCACCATGCCTACGACTGATGTCATCTCGCCCGACCTGAAAACCGTTATGCGGCGCCTGAAACTCTCGCCGATCCTCGAGACGCTGCCTGAGCGCCTCGCACTCGCTCGGCAGCAGAAGATGGCGCACCAGGACTTCTTGCTGATCGTCTTGGCGGATGAAGCCTCGCGCCGCGACAGCCTCGCCACTTCGCTGCGCGTGCAACGTGCCCGCCTCGATCCCGTAATGCAGCTCGAGCTCTGGGACTCGACCGCGCGGGTCACGTACGATCACACGCTCTGGAACGAGCTCGTCTCGCTGCGCTTCCTCGAGCGCCCCGCCCACGTGATCATCGTCGGGCCGGTCGGCGTCGGCAAAACGCATCTCGCGCATGCGCTCGGCCACATCGCGTGTCGCCACGGCCGCTCGGTGCTCGCGCTGCGCGCCGACAAGATGCTCAAAACGCTCAAACACGCGCGCCTCGACAACTCCTACGAAGCGGAGCTGCGCAAACTGCTGGCGCCGGACATCCTGATCATCGATGACTTCGCGCTCGACAGCATGGACGGCGTCGAAAGCCGCGACGCTCACGAGATCATCACCGAGCGTCACCGCTCCGGCTCAATGATCCTGACGTCGAATCGCGGCCCCGACGAGTGGCTCGCGATGTTCGCCGATCCGATGCGTGCGCAGAGCGCCATCGATCGACTCACCGGCAACGCTTACGATCTCCTCGTCGAAGGCGAGTCGTATCGACAACGGCTCAAGCCCAACGGGCAGCAGCCGCGCACGAGCAAACGCAAACGCTCTACGGAAAACTCGGCGCCTTAAGTACAGCGTATGGACAACGGCGGCGCGTCTCGATCACACTGCCGCCGTTCGCCGCGGGACGGGGGGGAATGGTTCTGAGAAACCAGGGGTCCCTTCCTTCTGAGAGCCGACATGAAAGTGCTGACAAAGCGGCCGACGAGGCGGGCGGTCTCGTCCGCATTACTACTGGCGCCGCTCGTGGCTACG
>DATIGN010000004.1:0-44850 GCA_035454685.1 Burkholderiales bacterium
ACGATCTCGAACATTTGTTGTTCTCCTTGCCTTTCTTAGAAGTTACGTTGGAACCACTCCCGCATGCGCCCCAGAACGGCCTTGACCGAGCCGCTCTGACGCGAAAGCTTGCCTTGCTCCCTCTGCGCCACCCCCTCGTAAAGAAGGCCCATCGCAGTGGCGTAACGCGGCGTGCGCAGCACCTCCGCCAGCGCTCCGGCGTAGCGCGGAATGCCGACGCGCACCGGCATGTGGAAGATCTCCTCGCCGAGCTCCACCATGCCCTGCATCACCGCCGAGCCGCCGGTGAGGACCACGCCGCTCGAGAGCAGCTCCTCGAATCCCGACTCGCGCAGCACCTGCTGCACTAGCGAATAGAGCTCCTCGACGCGCGGCTCGATCACCTCGGCGAGCGTCTGGCGTGACATCGAGCGCGAGCCGCGCTCGCCGATGCCCGGGACCTCGATCATGGCGTTCGGATCGGCCAGCGCCCGCAGCGCAACGCCGTGGCGGATCTTGATCGCCTCGGCGTCGGCGGTCGGCGTGCGCAGCGCCATTGCAATATCGTTGGTGATCTGGTCGCCGGCGATCGGGACCACGGCGGTATGCCGGATAGCGCCGTGGGTGAACACCGCGATGTCGGTGGTGCCGCCGCCGATGTCGAGCAGGCACACGCCGAGGTCCTTCTCGTCCTCGGACAGCACCGCGCGCGACGAAGCGAGCGGCTGCAGGATAAGGTCGCTCACCTCGAGCCCGCAGCGCCGCACGCACTTCAGGATATTCTGCGCCGCGGACACCGCGCCGGTGACGATATGCACTTTCACTTCCAGGCGTACCCCCGACATGCCGATCGGCTCGCGCACGTCCTCCTGGCCATCGATGATGAATTCCTGGCGCAGCACGTGCAGGATCTGCTGGTCGGTCGGGATATTCACCGCGCGCGCGGTGTCGATGGCGCGGTTCACATCGAGCGCGCTCACCTCGCGGTCCTTGACGGCCACCATGCCCGTCGAGTTGAAGCTGCGGATGTGGCTGCCCGCGATGCCGACGTAGGCCGCGGCGATCTTGCAGTCGGCCATCAGCTCCGCTTCCTCGAGCGCGCGCTGAATCGCGGCGACCGTCGCCTCGATGTTGACCACCACGCCTTTCTTCAGGCCCCTGGACTCGTGGCTACCCATGCCGAGCAGCGCGAGCGCGCCGTCGGCGCCGAGTTCGGCCACCAGGCAGGCGACCTTGGAGGTGCCGATGTCCAGAGCCACGATCAGGTTCTTGTTCTCTTTGGGCATCCGTCGTCAGCCGTTCCAGTCGGGCACGCGCAGCGCGAAGCCGTTGGGATAACGCAGATCCACGTACTCGTGCTTCTTCCCTGTTCGCGCAAGCGTCGCCGAGTGAGCGTCCACGAATTTCTTCAGCCGCTGCTCGGCGAGGTCGGCGTCGCGCCCGAGCATGACGTGAAGCCCGTTGCCCAGGCGCAACTGCCAGGCAAGGCGCTGCGTCAGCACCACCCGCTCGACGCCCGTGCCGAGCGGTGCCACGAGCTCGCTGAAGCGGTGGTAGCGCCGGACGACTTCGGCCGCCGAGCCGGCGGGGGCGACAAACACCGGCAGCGCCTGCCTGGTGTTGGCGGAGAAAGTCTCGCCGAAGGTGTTAACCAACCGGCTCATTTCCTCCCCCGTGCCCCAGCGCGCCAGCGCGACGTGCTCTTCCACCGAGACTTCGAGCCGCCCCGGCCAGATGCGGCGTACGGCGACACGGCGCACCCAAGGCAGGCGCTCGACGCGCTCGCGCACCTCGGCGAGGTCGGCGGCAAAGAAGTTCCCTGCCGCGCGCGGCAACGCGGCCTCAACCTGGGCGCGGCTCGTGTTCTTGAGCTCTCCCTTCAGCTCGACCTCGGTCACAGGAAAGCGCTGCGGAAGGAGCAGCCAATAAAGAGCGCCGAGGCAGCCGGCGAGCACGAAAAACCCGGAAACAATGCCCGCGAGCAGAGTCAATCTAGCCGACATGCGCGAGCTTCAGGATCTTTGCGCACAAGTCCTCGTACGAGATGCCGACGGCGCGCGCCGCCATCGGTACCAGGCTGTGCCCGGTCATGCCCGGCGACGTGTTCACTTCCAGCAGCCAGGGCCGCTTGCGTGCGTCGAGCATGATGTCGATGCGCCCCCAGCCGCTGCACCCGGCAACGCGGAATGCCTGCAGCGCAAGCGCTTGCAGCTCTTTCTCCTTCTTCGCCGGCAGGCCACACGGGCAGTGGTACTTCGTGTCGTCGGTGAAGTACTTGTGCTGGTAGTCGTAGTTGCCCTGCGGAGCTTCGATGCGGATCAGCGGCAGGGCGCTCTCGCCCAGGATGCTGGCGGTATATTCCGGTCCATCGATGAACTCCTCGGCGAGCGCGGTGTCGCGGTACTTCTTCGCCGCAAGCTCATATGCGGCCGGCAGTTCCTTCACCGAGAATACCTTTGTCAGCCCGAGCGTCGAGCCCTCGTTCGCGGGCTTCACGATGAGCGGCAGCTTGAGCTCGCGCGCCACGGACTGCCAGTTCTCTTCTTCAGTAAGAACCCGGAAACGGGGCGTCGGCAGCCCGTTCGCGATCCAGATCATCTTGGTGCGCCACTTGTCCATGCCGACGGCCGAGCCAAGGACGCCGCTCCCGGTGTAGGGAATGCCGAGGATCTCGAGCGCGCCCTGGATGGTGCCGTCTTCGCCGCCGCGCCCGTGCAGCGCGATGAAGCAGCGCGCGTAGCCTTCGCGCCTGAGATCGAACACGTCGCGCTCGGCCGGGTCGAAGGCATGCGCGTCGATGCCTTTCGCGCGCAGCGCCTTCAGCACGCCGCTGCCGCTCATGAGCGAGATCTCGCGCTCGGCGGATTTCCCGCCCATGAGCACCGCCACCTTGCCGAGATGAGTCCCTACGTTCAAGCTTCCTCTCCTACGATGCGAACTTCCGTCGACAGCTGTACGCCTTTCAACTCGTACACCACGCGCTGAACGTGGCCGATCAGCGCCTCGATATCGGATGCCCGGGCTGCGCCCTTCGGGTTGACGATGAAGTTCGCATGCTTCTCGGAAACACGAGCGCCGCCGCGCTCGAAACCCTTGAGGCCGCACGCCTCGATGAGGCGCGCCGCGTAGTGCTGGGGCGGGTTGCGGAACACGCTGCCGGCGTTCGGGAGCGAAAGCGGCTGGGTGGCGATGCGCCTCGCGAGCAGCTCCTTGATCGCCGCGCGCGAGGCGTTGCCGTCGCCGGACTCAAGGGAAAACCACGCTGCGGCGAACCACTCGTCGCCCGGAATCTTGAGCGCGCAACGCCGGTAGCCGATGTCGTAGTCATCGCGCCCGCGCTGAACGATCCGGCCCTGCCGGTCGATCGTGGCCACCCGCTCTACGATGTCCCAGGTTTCGCCGCCATAGCAGCCGGCATTCATGGCAAGCGCGCCCCCCACGGTACCGGGAACGCCGGCGAGGAACTCGGCGCCCTCCAGGTCGTGCAGCGCCGCGAAGCGCGCCACTTTCGGGCTGGCGACGCCGGCTTCGGCGTAGATCAGACCCTCGCGCATCTGCGGCCGGCGCGAGGCTGCGTGCATCAGCACTGCGGTGCCGCGCCAGCCGCCATCGCGCACCAGCAGGTTCGATCCTAGGCCGACGAAAAGAAGCGGCTCCTGCGGCGGCAGCTGCCGCAGGAAAGCCGCCAGGTCGTCGAGGTCCGCGGGCACGTAAGAACGGTCGGCCGAGCCGCCGGTGCGCCAGGTGACGTGGCGGCTCATAGGCTCGTTGCGCCGCAACTCGCCGCGCAGTTCCCGGAAATCGACGGTCTCGGACATGTTCATGCTGCTTGAGTGAGTTGCGTCGGCACGCCACCGATAGAACCAGCGCCCATGGTGATGACCACGTCGCCGTCCTCCGCGATGCGCCGGATGGCCGCCGGCATCTCGCCGATGTCCTCGACGAAGATCGGCTCGACCTTGCCGGCCAGGCGCAGCGCGCGGGCGAGCGAGCGGCCGTCGGCGGCGACGATCGGCGCCTCGCCGGCCGGGTACACTTCGGCGAGAAGGAGCACGTCGACGCTCGATAGCACGCGCACGAAATCCTCGAAAAGATCGCGCGTGCGCGTGAAGCGGTGCGGCTGGAACGCGAGCACGACGCGCTGGCCGGGGAAGGCGCCGCGAGCGGCCTCGAGCGTCGCCGCCATCTCGGCCGGGTGGTGGCCGTAGTCGTCGATGAGCGTGAACCTGCCATCGATCTTTCCGTAGTTCTGAAATCGGCGCCCGACGCCGTGAAACTCCTCCAGCGCCTTCTGGATGGATTCGTCCCTGACTTGAAGCTCGGTGCCCACCGCGATCGCGGCAAGCGCGTTCAGCACGTTGTGCCTTCCCGGAAGGTTAAGCACAACATCGAGGGGCTTCGCACCCTGGCGGCGCGCGCGGAACTTCATGCGGCCGCCGTCGTGCGCTATCGCCTCCGCGCACACGGACGCGTCGTCGCTGGTGCCATAGGTCAGCACCGGCTTGGTGACCTGCGCCAGGAGCTTGCGCAGGTTCGGGTCGTCGGTGCACAGAACCGCCGTGCCGTAAAACGGCAGATTCTGCAAAAACTGCAGGAACGCCTGCTCGAGCCTCGCGAAATCCTGCTGGTAGGTGTCCATGTGGTCGGCGTCGATGTTCGTCACCACCGCGATCACCGGCTGCAGATGCAGGAACGAGGCGTCGGACTCGTCGGCCTCGACCACGATGAAGTCGCCGGCGCCCAGGCGCGCATTCGAGCCGGCGGCGTTCAAGCGGCCGCCGATGACGAAGGTCGGGTCGAGCCCCGCCTCGGCGAGCACGCTCGCGACCAGGCTCGTCGTCGTGGTCTTGCCGTGGGTGCCCGCGATCGCCACGCCCTGCTTGAGGCGCATGAGCTCCGCGAGCATCAGCGCGCGCGGCACTACAGGAATGCGGTGCTCGCGCGCGGCCAGCACCTCCGGGTTATCCGGCTGCACCGCGGACGACACGACCACGGCGTCGGCGCCGTTGATGTTCTGTGCGTTGTGCTTGACCGAAATTCTGGCGCCGAGCCCCTTCAAGCGACGAATCGCGGGATTCTCGGCGAGGTCCGAACCGCTCACCTGATAACCCAGGTTGGCAAGGACCTCGGCGATGCCCGACATCCCGGCGCCGCCGATGCCCACGAAATGGATATGGCGCACCTTGTGCTTCACCGGGCGATCTCCATGCAGCGCTGCGCGACGAGACGCGCCGCCTCGGGCTTGCCGAGCGCGCGCGCCCTTTTCGCCATGTCGAGGAGCTTCGACCGGTCGAGCGAGCCGATAAGCCCGGCGAGCTTTCCGGGGGAGAGATCGCGTTGCTGGATGAGGATCGCGGCGCCGCGCTCCGACAGGAACTTTGCGTTCGCGCTCTGGTGATCGTCGACCGCGTACGGAAACGGGACGAGGATGCTTGCCATGCCGCCGGCCGAGAGCTCGGCGATGGTTACCGCGCCGGCGCGGCAGATGACGAGATCCGCCTCCGCATAGCGGCGCGCCATGTCGTCGATGAAGGCGACGAGCTCGCCTTCCACGCCGGCGGCGGCATAGTTGGCCTTGAGCGCGTCGAGATGCTTTTCCCCGGCCTGGTGGACGACGGCCGGCTTGAGCGGAAGAAGGGCGATCGCTTTCGGCAGCGCCGCGTTCAACGCCTGCGCTCCCAGGCTTCCGCCGACGACAAGGATGCGCAACGGCCCGTTCCTTCCCTGAAAACGAATTTCCGGCGGTGTGATGGCCGCGATCTCGCTGCGCACCGGGTTGCCGGTCCACTCCGCGCCCTTGAGCGCGCCCGGGAAAGCGACCATTACCCTGTCGCTCACCTGCGCGAGCACCCGGTTGGCGAGCCCCGCGATCGCGTTCTGCTCGTGCAGCGCGAGCGGGCGGTTGAAAAGCGAGGCCATCATTCCGCCGGGAAACGCGACGTAGCCGCCGAGGCCGAGCACAACCGAGGGCTTCAGGCTGCGGATGTGGCGCGCGCTCTCCCAAAACGAGAACAGCACGTTCGCCGGCAGGAAAACCTTCTGCAGCAGACCCTTGCCGCGCGCCGCGCGGGCCCGGATCCATGCGGTGCGGTAGCCATGGTTGGGGACGAGGCGCTCTTCCATTCCGCCGCGCGCCCCCATCCACACCACATCCCAGCCGGCGGCGCGCATCTCTTCGGCCACCGCGAGCCCCGGAAAGATGTGCCCGCCTGTACCGCCCGCCATGATGAGGATGCTTTTCAAGCGTTCAAACCTCTCGAGAGTTGGCGGTTCTCCCAGTCGATCCTCAAGAGGATGGCAAGCGCCACGAAGTTGGCGAGCAGACCCGAGCCGCCGTAGCTCATCAGTGGAAGCGTCAGGCCCTTGGTCGGCAGCAGGCCCATGTTCACGCCCATGTTGATGAGGGCTTGGAAACCAAACCAGATGCCGACGCCCTGCGCGGCGAGCGCTGCGAAATGGCGCTCGTGCAGGCAAGCCTGGCGTCCGACGGCGAATGCGCGCACTATGAGCCAGGCGAAAAGCCCGATTACCAGCGCAACGCCGGCGAGACCAAGCTCCTCGGCCACCACGGCGAGCAGAAAGTCGGTGTGCGCCTCGGGCAGGTAGTGGAGCTTCTCGACGCTCCCGCCGAGCCCAACGCCGAGCCATTCACCGCGGCCGAAGGCGATCAGCGCATGCGAGAGCTGATAGCCTTTGCCGTAGGGGTCGGACCACGGATCCATGAAGCCGAAGATGCGCTGCATGCGGTAAGGCGAGAACAGCACGAGCAGCGCGAAGCCCACGGCGAGCATGCCAAGCAGCGCGGCGAAGTGCTGGCCGTTCATGCCGCCGAGAAAAAGAATCGAGAAAGCGATCATCGCGATCACCACCAGCGCGCCGAAGTCCGGCTCGCGCAACAGCAGCCACGACACGAGCAGCATCACGGCGAGCATCGGTAGCAGCCCGCGGCGGAAGCTCTTGAGCACTGCGTGCTTGCGCGCGGTGTAGTCGGCGGCGTAGAGGACCACCGCGAGCTTCATCGCCTCGGAAGGCTGGAAGCCGAAACCCGGCAGGTCGAGCCAGCGGCGCGCTCCGTTCACTTCGCGCCCGAAGCCGGGCACGAGGACAAGCGCGAGGCCCGCAAGTGCGGCGAGGAACAACCACGGCGCGAGTTTCTGCCACATCCGCGCCGGGACCAGGAACACCGTGATCGCCGCGCCAAGCGCGAGCGCCAGGTACGCCGCGTGCCGCGCGAGGAACCATGCCGGGTTGTTGCCGGTGTAGCGGCTCGCCTCGGCGATGGCGATCGACGCCGAATACACCATGACAAGGCCGACCGCGGCGAGGATGAGCGCGGCCCACGTGGCCGAGCGGTCGTACTCGGCGCTGGGCGCATTGCGCGCGAAGACGTACGTCTGGCTCACGGGCCGAGGCTTCTGACCGCCTGCGCGAACACCTCCCCGCGATGGCGGTAGTCGCGGAACATGTCGAAGCTCGCGCACGCCGGCGAAAGCAGGACCGCTTGTCCCGGTGATGCGAGCTCGGCGGCCCTGCGCACCGCTTCCTCGAGCGATGCGCACTTCTCGCCCGCCACCACTTTTTCGATGAGCGGCGCGTCGCGCCCGATCAGCAGCACGTTCGCGGCATGGCGTGCGACCGGATCGCGCAGCGGCGAGAAATCCTGCCCCTTGCCGTCGCCGCCAAGAATCAGCACGCTCTTGCACCCGAGGCCGCGCAGCGCCGCCACCGTCGCGCCGACATTCGTGCCCTTGGAGTCGTCGTACCACTCCACGCCGCGGCGCGTCGCCACGAGCTCGAGCCGGTGCGGCAGGCCCTTGAAGGTTTTCAATCCGGCACGCAAGGCCTCGGTGGGGATGTCGAAAATTGAAACCAGTGCGCATGCCGCCAGCGCGTTGGCGGCATTGTGCGCGCCGCGAACCGGCAGCTCGTCGGCCGGCAGGATCTCAGCTTCCCCCTTGACAAGGTTGTTGCCGGCAATGCCGAATTCCCTTGAACCGGATGGCTTGTCGAGACCGAACGTGAGGACTTTCTTTCCAGCCTGCGCCATGCCGAGCGAGCGCGCATCGTCGCGGTTCAGCACCTGAACGGCGGCGCTCATGAAAATGCGCGCTTTCGCGGCGCCGTAATGTTCGAGGCTCGCGTAGCGGTCGAAGTGGTCCTCGGTCAGATTGAGCATCGCCGCCGCCGCCGGCGCGAGCGACCAGGTCGTCTCCAGCTGATAGCTGGAGAGCTCCAGTACCCACGCGCGCGGCAGCTTTCCCGACGCGAGCCGCTTGCAGAACGCTTCCAGCACAGGCGGCCCGATGTTACCGGCGACCTCGCAATCGACGCCGGCGCTGCGCAGCAGGTGCCCGGCGAGCGCAGTGACCGTGCTCTTGCCATTCGTGCCGGTGATCGCGAGCACGGGCTGGCGCGCGTGCCAGGCGAAGAGCTCGATGTCGCCGAACACGGGCAGGCCCTGCATGACCGCTTGCCGGATGATTTCTTCGTCCTGCGAAAGGCCGGGGCTCACGCAGACGGCGTCGGCGCCGTCGAGCAGGCCCATGGAAAAGGGCCCGGTGTGCAGCTCACCGGCGAAATCCGCCCGCCGTGGGGGGTCTCGCCGGGAGTCGGCCATGCGCACCTTGCCGCCCTCGCGCTCGATCCATCGGGCCAGGGACAGGCCGGTATCGCCGAGCCCGAGCACCAGCACCCGCCGGCCGACCAGGGGCATCGGGCGCGGGGTCGGCAGCTGCCGGAAGGGCGGCTCGCGCATCATCTGAGCTTGAGGGTCGACAGCCCGAACAGCACGAGCATCATGGTGATGATCCAGAAGCGCACCACGACCTGGCTCTCCTTCCAGCCTTCGAGCTCGTAGTGGTGGTGCAGCGGCGCCATACGGAAGATGCGCTTGCCGCCGGTCCATTTGAAGTAAAGGACCTGCAGCATCACCGAAAGCGTCTCCACGACGAACACGCCGCCCATGATGAAGAGGACGATTTCCTGGCGCACGATGACCGCGATCGTGCCGAGCGCCGCGCCGAGCGCGAGCGCGCCCACGTCGCCCATGAAGACTTCCGCCGGGTAGGCGTTGAACCAGAGAAAGCCGAGCCCCGCGCCGGCGAGGGCACCGCAGATCACTGCGAGCTCGCCTGCGCCGGCGATGTACGGCAGGCCGAGGTACTTGGAGAACACCGCGTGCCCGGCGACGTAGGCAAAGATGCCAAGCGCGCTTCCCACCATCACCGTCGGCATGATCGCGAGGCCGTCGAGCCCATCGGTGAGATTGACGGCGTTCGAGGTCCCGACAATGACGAAGAAAGTCAGCACCACAAACCCGGCTGCGCCGAGCGGGTAAGCGATGTGCTTGAAGAACGGCACGATGAGGTGGTTCAGCGCCGGGATCGCCTGAGTCAGCGTTCCGAGGTAGAGCGCGGCCGACAGGCCGATCGCCGCCTGCCAGAAAAATTTCCACCGCGCCGGCAGGCCGCGCGGATTGCGGTGCACGACTTTGCGGTAGTCGTCGATCCATCCGATCGTTCCGAACGCCAGGGTCACGAGCAGGACCACCCACACAAACCGGTTCGAGAGATCGCCCCACAGCAGCGTGGTGAGGCACATGGAGACCAGAATCAGGGCGCCGCCCATGGTCGGCGTGCCGGCCTTCGTCAGGTGCGAGCGGGGGCCTTCTTCGCGCACCGCCTGCCCGATCTTGTATGCGGTCAGCTTGCGGATCACATACGGGCCGAGGATCAGCGATACCGCGAGCGCGGTCAGGCAGGCGAGCACTGCGCGCAGGGTGAGGTAGTTGAAAACATTGAAGAGCCGAACCTCCTTCGCCAGCCATTGCGCGAGCTCGAGCAGCATCAGTGCCCCGCCTCTGCGGTCCGGGTAAGCGCAGCCACGACGCGCTCCATCTTCATGAAGCGCGAGCCCTTGACCAGCACGGTGTTCGCTTCGAGGCTCGAAATGATCTCGTCAACCGTGGCCAAATGCCGCGCGCCGGCGCCGAACGCGTCCACCGCGTGCTTCGTCGCCTCGCCGAGCGCCAGCAGCTGCGACACGCCCTTCGAGCGCGCATAAGCGCCCACCTCGCGGTGGAATTCCGCGCCGCGCTCACCAACTTCGCCCATGTCGCCGAGCACGAGCGCCGTCGGCGGCGGGCACGAAGCAAGCACGTCGATCGCGGCGCGCACCGAGTCCGGATTGGCGTTGTAGCTGTCGTCGATGACCGTCGCGCCGCCCGCGGCTTTCTTTACTTGGAGCCTGCCCGCATAAGGCCGGAAGGCAGTGAGTCCTTCTCCGATGGTGTTCGGCTTTATTCCTACGGCATAAGCGCACGCTGCGGCGGCGAGCGCGTTGCGCACATTGTGAATGCCCGGAATGGCAAGCGTCGCGTCGGCTTCGCCAGCGGGGGTGTGCAGACGGATCTCGCTCGATAGATGCTGGAGCCGATAGCGCCCGCCGACGGCGGCGCCGGCGAGGCCGAAGTCCACGCTGCGGCGCTCGCCCGCACGGCTGCGAAAGAATGCGGCGTGCGGGTCATCGGCGTTGATCACGGCGACGCCGTCGGCCGGCAGGGCGTCGTACACGCTCGCGTTCTCCGCGGCCACCTCGTCCACCGAGCGCATGAACTCGAGGTGCTCACGCTGCGCGTTGTTGACCAGCGCCACCGTCGGCCGCGCGATGCCGGCAAGGTAGGCGATCTCGCCCTTGTGGTTCATACCGAGTTCGATCGCGCACCAGCGGTGCGCGTGGCGCAGCCCGAGCAGCGTGAGCGGGAGCCCGATGTCGTTGTTCAGGTTGCCGCGCGTGGCGAGCACGGCTTCTTCGCCGGCGTGGCGCCGAAGAATCGCGGCCAGCATCTCCTTCACCGTAGTTTTTCCATTCGATCCCGTAATTGCGATCAGGGTGGGCGCGAAACGCGCGCGCCAGTAGCGCGCGAGATCGCCGAGCGAGCGGCGCGTATCGCCCACCACCAGCGCCGGCAGCGGGTATTCGCCCCGGTAGGCTGCGTCCACCATCGCCGCCGCCGCCCCCGCGGCGGCCGCCGCCTTCAGGAAGTCGTGACCATCGAAGCGCTCGCCGCGCAGGGCGACGAAGAGGTCGCCGACACGGATGCTGCGGCTATCGGTCGATAGGCCTGTAAAGAGCATGTCGCCGCCGCTCGTGCGGGCGCCGAGCGCGGCGGCGGCTTCGGCGAGCTGCATCATCCCGGCCTCCGCGCTAGCGCGGCGCGCGCCTGCTCCTGGTCGGAGAAATGAATACGCCGACCGGCAATTTCCTGGTACGTCTCGTGGCCTTTCCCAGCGATCAGGACTACGTCGGACGGACTCGATTCCACAATGGCCTTTTCTATGGCGCGCGCCCGGTCGGCCTCCACCTCGTGCGCCCCCCGGATTGCCTTCCGGATCTGCTCGATGATCATGACCGGGTCTTCGCTGCGCGGGTTGTCGGAAGTGATGAGCACGCGGTCGGCATAGCGCGCCGCAATACCGCCCATCAATGGGCGCTTGCTCGGGTCGCGGTCGCCGCCGGCGCCGAATACCACCGCGAGGCGCCCGCCGCGCGCTGCCGCCACCGGACGCAACGCCTGGAGCACGTTCAGCAGGGCGTCGGGCGTGTGGGCGTAGTCGATCACTACGAGCGGCTCTTCACCGACCGCTTGCATTCGCCCGGGCACGGGCGGCAGCGTCGCGAGCAGCCTCGCGCCTTCCTCCACGGGAATCCCCTTTGCCACCAGGCAGCCCAGCACGCCAAGGGCATTCGCCACATTGAAGCGCCCGAGAACCGGGAGCGACGCCGGATCGACGTCCCGCCCGGCAACGAGCGCGTCGTCCACCGGCACTTCGCGCGCCGAAAGGCTGTAGCCGATGGTGCGCACGCGCCCGGCCAACCGCCGTGCCAGCTCTACGCCGAGCGGATCGTCGAGGTTCAGCACGGCGGTTTCGAGCCCCGGCATCTCGAACAGCCGGCCTTTCGCCGCGGCGTAGTTCGCCATCGAGCCGTGGTAATCGAGGTGGTCGTGTGAAAGGTTGGTAAAGAGCGCACACGAGAACCGCACGCCGCTCACCCGGCCTTGCACCAGGCCATGGGAGGAAACCTCCATAGCCACGGCCTTCGCTCCCTGGTCGAGAAAGCTCTTGAGCAGGAACTGCGTCTCCACGGCATCGGGCGTCGTATTGGTTGCCGCCGAGAGCGCGCCTGGAAAGCCTGCGCCGAGGGTTCCAATGATCGCGGCTTGGGGTAGGAGCGCGGCGACCCACTGGCTGCACGACGTCTTGCCATTGGTGCCAGTGACACCGCAGACCCAAAGCCGCTCCGAGGGACGACCGTAGAGCTCGTGCGCGAGCGCGCTCGCCTGTTGCTTCAAACCCTCGACGGCAAAGTTGGGCACGCGCCATTCGGTGCGCCAGTCGAAGCCCTTCTTCTCCCAGAGGACCGCGGCAGCGCCGCGGGCGATGGCGTCCTCGATGTAGGCGCGGCCATCGCCGGCTTCCCCAGGGTAGGCGACGAACGCGACTCCGGGCGCGCAACGGCGGCTGTCCGAGGAGAGGCGATCGATCATCGCGCCCTGGGCGGCGAGTTCCCGAAACACATCCACGTCACGTGCTCTCCTTCGCTTCGTCGCCTTCGCCTGGTGCCTCCAGGGGTGCGTCGTGCGGCACGGCTAGCAGGCGCAGCGCGCCCTGCATCACCTGCGCGAACACCGGCGCGGCCACCGTGCCGCCGTAGTGCTGCCCGGCCGAAGGTTCGTCGATCATCACCGCCACGACGAGGCGCGGCGCGCTCACCGGCGCAAGGCCGACGAAGGACGCGAGGTATTTGTCGGGAGCGTAAGCGCCGTTCTCCTGCTTGTGGGCCGTACCCGTCTTGCCAGCAACACGCCATCCCGCGATGCGGGCGCGTGGGCCGGTTGCGCTCGGCTGCACTGCCTGCTCGAGCATGACACGTACTGCGCGCGCCGCCTCGGCCGACAGCACCTTCTCCCCGCTCAGCGCGGCGCCTGTTTTGACCAGCGTGAGCGCAACCAATTCCCCGTCGCGCGCAAAGACGGTATAGGCGCGGGCGAGCTGCGCGAGGCTGAGCGAAATGCCCATTCCATAGCCGAGCGTCGCCTGCTCGACCGGCCGCCAGGTTTTGTAGTGGCGCAGCCGCCCGGCGGCGGCGCCGGGAAAGCCGAGCTCGGGCGCGGCCCCGAAGCCGACGCGACGGTACAAGTCCCACATCGCTTCGCGCGGCAGGTCGAGTGCGATCCTTGCAGCGCCGACGTTGGACGAGCGCGCGAGCACGTCCGCGACCGTGAGGACGGGCGCCGGGTGCACGTCGCGGATGGTGTACCTGGCGAACGAGAGACTTCCCGGCGCCGTATTCACCAGCGTCGAGCGGCTCACTTTGCCCGTTTCGATCGCTGCTGCGACGGTGAAAGGCTTGAGCGTCGAGCCCGGCTCGAAGAGATCGGTGATCACACGGTTGCGCAGCTGCGCGCCAGTCAGGCGCGCCCGGTTGTTCGGGTTGTAGGACGGCACGTTCGCAAGCGCGAGCACCTCGCCGCTGCGCGAGTCGACGACGATCACCGCACCGGCCTTTGCGCGATGGCGCTCGACCGCTGACTTCAGGGCACCGTAGGCGAGGCTCTGGATCTTGCTGTCGATCGAAAGCGCGAGATCGGAGCCGTCCTGTCCGGAGCGGATTGACTCGACGTCTTCGACGATGCGCCCAAGCCGGTCGCGGATGACGCGTCGACTACCCGGCTTGCCGCCGAGCGTTGCCTGTTGCGCAAGCTCGATGCCTTCCTGACCCGTGTCATCTACGCCCGTGAACCCGATTACGTGAGCAGTGACTTCCCCGCCGGGATAGTAGCGCCGGTACTCAGGATGCTCATATATGCCCTTCAGGCCAAGCGCCTGCACTGCGGTCGCGGTTTCCGGCGGAACTTGGCGCTTCAGGTACACGAAGTCTTTGGACGCATCGGAAATTTTTTTTTCCAGTTCGCGAAGGGAGATCGACAGCAGAGCGGCGAGCTTGCGGCGCTGCGAGCCTGAAGCTTCGACGTCGGCCGGAATGGCCCAGACCGACTTTACCGGGGTGGAAACCGCGAGAGCCTCGCCGTTGCGGTCGAGGATGCGGCCGCGCGTGGCCGGAATCGCGAGCACCCGCGAATAGCGAGCATCGCCCTTTTCCTGCAGGAAATCGGTGCGCACGGCCTGGAGGTAGACCGCGCGCCCCATGAGCACCGCGAAGCCACCCGCCAGCGCCATCAGCACCAAGCGGGCGCGCCAGACCGGCAGGCGCACCAGGCCCTGCGCCGGCCTGCTCACCGCCCGGCGTCTCGCCCGATGAGGCGCACGCGTCGCGGGTCGGCCGGACGCAGGCCGAGCGATCGCGTGGCGAGTCTTTCGACTCGCGAATGCAAGCTCCACGTGCTCGCCTCGAGCTGCAGGCGCCCGAACTCGGCCTCGAGTTCGCGCGCGGCCGCATGCTCGCGCTCGAGCTGAGAAAATGCGCGCCTCCCCTTGTGCTGCGAAGTGACGAGCCCGAGCGCGCAGGCGACGAGAACCGCGAGGAGGAGGAGGTTCAGTTTCGCCACCGCGCGTCGGGCTCGATCCGTGGAGACGGCATGGAATAAGGGGCCGCGGTGCGCTCGGCCACCCGGAGGGTGGCACTTCGCGCCCGCGGGTTTCTTGTTATTTCTTGGCGGGACGCGCGCTGCGCACGTCCCACGATTCTGAGGACAGGTTCTGGCATTTCGCTGGCACGCAGCGGTAGCCCGCGTGGCATTTCCGGGCGCGCCAGCGCCTGCATGAAGCGCTTCACGATGCGGTCTTCGAGCGAATGGAAGCTGATGACCGCCAGGCGGCCCTGCGGTGCGAGCCGGGAGACCGCTTGCGGCAGCATCATCGATACTTCCTCAAGCTCCCGATTGACGTGAATCCGTACAGCCTGAAAGGTGCGCGTCGCCGGATCCTGGCCCGGCTCCCGGGTGCGGACCGCGCGCGCCACGAGATCGGCCAGTTGCCGGGTGCGGACGATGGGCTCGCTGCGGCGCGCAGCAACAATCGCCGCTGCAATCTGTTTAGCAAACCGTTCTTCGCCATAGTCGCGGATCACTCTCCTGATGTCCTGTACCTGCGCCTTCGCGAGCCACTCAGCGGCGCTCATCCCCGCCTCCGGATCCATGCGCATGTCGAGCGGGCCGTCGTGGCGAAACGAGAACCCGCGCACCGGGTCGTCGAGTTGCGGCGACGACACCCCCAAATCGAACAGCATCCCCTGCACGCCCGAGGGCACCATCTCGAGCTCGGAAAACTTCGCCCTGAAAAACCTGAAGCGCGCATCGCCGAGCGCGCGCGCCGCTTCGGCCGCCTGCGGATCGCGGTCGAGCGCGATCAGCCGTCCCGCCGGGCCGAGGCGCTCGAGAATCAGCCGGCTGTGGCCGCCCCGGCCGAAGGTACCGTCGACGTAGATCCCGTCGGGTCGCACCGCAAGCGCCTCGATAACTTCGCGCGCAAGCACCGGCTCGTGCATCGCAGGCGCTCATAGCGAAAAGTCCTCGATGCCGGGCGGCGGGGTCGCCGCCCCGGCGAGCGCCTGGTTGAGCTTCGCGGACCAAACGCCGGCGTCCCAAAGCTCGAAGTAATGGCCCTGTCCGACCATCATCGCCTCGCGCTCGAGCTTGGCGTGCTGGCGCAGCGCGGGTGCGAGCAGGACGCGGCCAGAGCCGTCGGGCACGACGTGTTCCTCGAAGCCAAGGAGCAGCCGCTTCCACCAGCTTGCCTTCGGGTCGAAGCTCGGAAACCTCTCCACGCGCGCACGCACCGGGTCCCACGCCGACTCCGGATAGATGAGGACGCAGCCTTCGGGGTGAGCGGTGAGGACGATGGACTTGGCGCCGTCGAGGAGCGCGCCGCGATGGCGCGTGGGCACAGCGACGCGACCCTTCGCGTCGAGCGTGATGACCGCGGCACCGTGGAATGCGCTCCCCATATGGCTTCTTTCGCCACTTTTCCCTACCTTTTGCCACTCTACGGACAAAGGGCGCCGCGGTCAAGCAGGAATTTCCAGCGCGGACAATGACTTACGTAGGTTTCTTTCGCCTCAAAATTCAACGAAGAACTATGTTTAAGTTCAAATAGTTATCTACATGATTGGAAGTCACGTGTTAGGAGATGGCTGTAAGAACCGCAGTGCCATAATTCACGGCTCGCCATGATCAATAAATTCGTCGCCTCCACCGAAGCTGCCCTGGCCGACGTCCCGGACGGCGCCACGATCATGATCCACGGCTTCGGCAACGCGGGCATGCCGGCGGCGCTGATCGATGCGCTGATTGCTCAGGGCGCGAAGGATCTCACCATCGTCAATAACAACGCCGGGAACGCGGACACGGGGCTCGCCGCGCTGATCGGCGCGCGCCGCGTGCGAAAGATTCTCTGCTCGTTCCCGCGGCAGGCGGACTCGTGGCACTTCGACCGGCTCTACCGCGCAGGCGAGATCGAGCTCGAGCTCGTGCCGCAGGGAACGCTCGCCGAGCGCATCCGTGCGGCGGGCGCGGGAATCGGCGCTTTCTTCACGCCGACCGCGTACGGCACCAGGCTTGCGGAGGGCAAGGAGACGCGCCGGATCGGCGAGCGCGATTACGTGCTCGAGTTTCCGATCCACGCCGACTACGCGCTTATCAAGGCGGACCGCGCCGACCGCTGGGGCAATCTCACCTACCGCAAGAGCGCGCGCAACTTCGGTCCGATCATGGCGGCGGCCGCGAAATGCACCGTGGTACAGGTGCGCGAGACGGTCGAGCTCGGAGCAATCGATCCTGAGCACGTGGTGACGCCGGGAATTTTCGTCAAGAGAATCGTCAAGCACTGATGAAGAAGCTCGATCGCAAGCAGATGGCGGCGCGCGTGGCGCGCGACATCCCGGAAGGCTCCTACGTCAACCTCGGCATCGGCCTGCCGACGCTGGTCGCCGACTTTCTGCCCAAAGGGCGCGAGATCATCCTGCACAGCGAAAACGGCATCCTTGGCGTCGGGCCCAAGCCCACGCCCGGCGAGGAGGACGAGGACCTGATCAATGCGGGCAAGGAGCCGGTGACGCTCCTCACCGGAGGCTCATACTTCCACCACGGCGATTCGTTCGGCATGATCCGCGGCCGCCACCTCGACTTCGCCATCCTCGGTGCGTTTCAGGTCTCGGTCGCGGGCGACCTCGCCAACTGGCATACCGGAGCGCCGGATGCGATCCCCGCGGTCGGCGGTGCGATGGACCTCGCGGTCGGCGCGAAAAAGGTGCTCGTGATGATGGAGCACCTTACGAAGAGTGGCGAAAGCAAGATCGTCGAGCGCTGCACGTACCCGCTCACCGGCGCGCGCTGCGTCGACCGCATCTACACCGATCTCGCCGTAATCGACGTAAAGGCCGAAGGCCTCCGTGTCGTGGAGACCGTCGAGGGTTTGAGTTTTGAAGAACTCCAGCGGCTCACCGGGGTACCGCTGAAAAGAATCGCTACTGCGGCTTGATTCCGGCAGCGCGCACCACGCGCTGGTAGTCGTCGATTTCGCTGCGCACGAAGCGCGCGAACTCCTGCGGCGACATATCGAGCGGCGAGTTGCCGGTGTTGGCGAGCTTCTCGCGCACCCCGGAATCGGCGAGCGCTTTGCGCACATCGGCGTTGATCTTCGCGGTGAGCTCCGCGCTCATCCCGGCGGGCCCCCACATGCCGAACCATAGCCCGAAATCGGCGCCTTTCACTCCCCCCTCGGCGGTCGTCGCCAGATCGGGAAGCAGGGCGCTGCGCTTGGCGGTGCTCACTGCCAGCGCACGCAGCTTGCCGGCCTTGATGTTCGCGATGCCGGCGGAGATCGGCACCCAGTAGCAGTCGACGTTGCCGCTCAGGATCGCCGCGACCACTTCCGGCGTGCCCTTGAACGGGACCTGGGTCACGTCGATGCCGGCAGCCGTGACCAGCTTAACGGTGTTGAGGTGCGTGCCGCTGCCGACCCCGGCGTGGCCGAAGTTGATCCTGCCCGGGTTCGCTTTTCCGAAACCGACGAGCTCGGCGAGGGTCTTGTAGCGGGACTCAGCGCTGACCACCAGCACGTTCGGCAGCTCGGAGAGCGGCGCAATGTCGGTGAAGTCCTTCGTGGTCTCGTACGGCAGCTTGGCGTAGATCGCCGGGTTCACCGAGTGCGCATTGGAGTTGATGAGCAGCGTGTAGCCGTCGGGCGCCGCTTTCGCCACCGCCGCGGAGCCGATCGAGCCGCCGGCCCCGGAGCGGTTCTCGTTGACCACCGGCTGTCCCCAGTATTCCGAGAGCTTCGCGGTAACGATGCGGCCGACGATGTCGGTCGCGCTCGCCGGCGTGAAAGAGATGATCACCTGGACGGGCTTCGTCGGATAGGTCTGAGCGTTCGCCGACAACGCGCACGCCGCAATGAAGGCGACAAGGATCCTGTTCATTGCGGCTGGATCCCGGCGGCCTTGAGGACCTTGGCGGTGTCCTCGACTTCCTTGCGCACGAACTGCGCGAATTCGGCGCTCGACATCTTCATCGGGATGGTGCCGAGCTTGGTCAGCCGATCGGCGAGGTCGGGGCTCGCCAGCGCCTTGTTCACGTCGGCGTTGATCTTGTTGACGAGCTCCGCCGGCATCGCCGCTTGCCCCCATAGCCCGACCCACAGCGTGTAGTCGAATCCGGGCACGCCCTGCTCGGCGAGCGTCGGCACGTCGGGCAAGAGGCTCGAGCGCTGCGCGCTCGACACGCCGAGCGCGAGCGCCTTGCCGCCGCGCACGTGGGGCAGCGCGGCGTTGATCGGCGCCCAGTAGCAGCACACCCGGCCGGCGATGGTGTCGCCGATCGCTTCCGGCGTGCCTTTGTACGGCACGTGCGCCACATCGATGCCCGCCATGAGCTTGAGCTTCTCGAGGTTGAAGTGCGTGCCGCTGCCCACGCCGGCGGAGGAGAAGTTGAGCTGGCCGGGCTTCGCCTTCGCGGCGGCGACGAAATCCGCGAACGACTTCCATCCGGTCTGCGGCGAGACGATAAGGACGTTCGGGCCGCCGGCGAGCGGCGCGATGTTGGCGAAGTCCTTGAGCGTGTCGTAGGGAAGGGTCTTGTAGATGGACGGGTTGGCGACGTGCGCGGACGAATTGGCGAGGAGCGTGTAGCCGTCGGGCGCCTCGCGCAGCACCGCCGCGGACCCGATCGAGCCGCCCGCGCCGGTGCGGTTCTCGGCAACCACCGGCTGCCCCCACAGCTCCTGGAGCTTCGCGGCCACCGCGCGGCCAACGATGTCGGTGGAGCTGCCGGGCGTGAAAGCGATGATGAGGCGTACCGGCTTGGTCGGGTAGTTTTGCGCGTGCGTCGGCACGGCGAACGCGGCGAGAAGCAGCGCGAAGAGCTTGCAAGCGATTTTCATCCCCTCCTCCATGAGGTTTGAAAAATCATGATATCCGAAGCACGGGCTTCACTGTCTTTCCGCTCAACGAATCGGCGACCGCGCGGTTGACCTCGGCAAGACCGTAGTAGGCGATCAGCCTTTCGACCGGCAGCCTGCCGGCGCGCCAAAGCTCGAAGAGTCTCGGGAAGAATTCGCCCGGCGGAGCGTCTCCCTGGATGCAGCCGCGCACGGTTCTTCCGTGCTGAAGCTGGGTCATCTCGAGCCGCGCCTCGGCGCCCTTGCGAGCGCTTCCCACCAGGCAGCAGGTCCCGAGAGGCGCGAGGCAATCCACCGCGTCGCGCAACGCCTGCGGGCTACCCGCCGCCTCGAGCGTGAAGTCGAACGACCGCGGCGGCTTTTCCCTGGAGACATGCGTGGCGCCGAGCTCGCGTGCGAGCTCGAGCCGGTTGTCGTGCAAATCCACCGCGCAGATCGCGGCGCACCTTGAGATGCGCGCGGCCATCACCGCGGCAAGGCCGACCGAACCCGCGCCAAACACCGCGACCGAGCTGCCGGGCTGCGGTTTAAGCACATTGAGCACTGCACCCGCGCCGGTATTGACGCCGCATGCGAATGCGGCCGCCACTTCGAGCGGCAGGTCGTCTGGCAGCCTCACCACGTTGCCTTCCGTGGCGAGCGCGTGCGTGGCGAAAGCGGACTGTTGGAAGAAGCCGCCTGAAACCGGTGAACCGTTCTTCTTGAGAGGAATTCTTCCGTCACGCAGCCGCCCGCCGAACTTGATGCGCCGCGCCTCGGCGCAATAGCCGGGTAGCCCCCTGCGGCACGCGGCGCAGTTTCCGCACGCTGGCGACGTCATGACGACGCGCTCCCCTGGCCGCACCTTGGTTACCGCGGCGCCGGCGCGCTCTACCGTGCCGGCGCCCTCGTGGCCGAAGACGCAGGGGAACGGGATGCCGAAATAGTCGTCGCGGCCGTGGACGTCGGTCTGGCACACGCCGCAGGCGGCGACGCGCACCACGAGCTCGTCGGGTCCGGGATCGGCTAGCTCGAGCGCTTCAAGCTGGAACGGCGCGCCCTTCTCAGGAACGAGCGCCGCCGTTATGCGCACGCGTTTTCGCCCAGTAGTCCGGTGAAGATTTGTTCCTGTGCAGCGACTCCGGGTCCTCGTATCCCGGCGCCAGCGACGCCGCGGTGCCGGCGAGAACCTGGTGATGCTCGATGTTGAGCAGGCGCAACCAGCTCTGCTGGCCCATGGTGAGCGCGATGAAGCAGCCGAGCTCGACCAGCTCGGGCTCGCTGAAGTGCCGGTAGAGCCGCTGCCAGAACGCGTCGTCGGTGTCGAGATGCCAGGTGATCGCTTCGGCGTAGGCGAGCGCGGCTTTTTGCTTATCCGAGTAGCGCGCCGATTTTTCGAAGTTGAGCAGATCCCTGACGTCGTCCTCCATCATCCCGGCGGCCGCGGCCTTCATCGAGCGCTGGTTGCCGCAGTAGTCGCACTGCACCGAGCGCGACACGTACAGCCGGCAAAGCTCCTTGATGGTGTGCTCGCACCCCCCGTTCCTGAAGAGGTCGCGCCACGAATTGGCAAACGCCCAGAACGCCGCCGGCACGTGCGCGCGCACCGCCGAGCTCTCGGGGCGCGGCGTGCCTTCGCGGCGGCACCGATCCATCTCCTTCTGCATCTCGGCGTCCATCTTCTCGACCGGAAAGTAACTGATACGCTGCTTGGCCATGGCGTCCTCCTCTAGCGTAAATCTATCATCCGAAGAGGCGGAACCGGAGGCTAAGTCATCGATCGGACCAGCCCTTGCGGCCTGCGCTGGCCCGCCGGGATCGACGAACACGGCGAGCGTGCTTCGCGCGCCCGGTAAGCGGCTGCCGTCTGACATGGATCAATGTCGCTACCTCGGGGAAGGCGTAGCGTTCGTACTGTCGCGACAGAGATCCCTATGGACGAGAATTTCAGCAAGGCAGGCAAGCGGCACGATACGCGCAGAAGCGGGCAGGGCCGGCAAGAAGAAACTTATTGGTCCAAGAAATCGGGCGCTTACACATATCATCTGAAGAAGGCCGTGGCGAACTTCCTGAGAAACATTCGCGAACACTTACACGACGTACACAGCCCCGGCTAGAAGCCGGTTAACAAGCCGACCACGAGTACGAGCCGAGGAAGAGCGGCTTTACCTAGGCCTTGCGAAGAGAGCAGCCAGCACACCGATTACCGGCAGTGCGATCGCGAGCGGCACATTCCCGAGCACCTCGTGCAACCCCCGCCACTCCTGCGGCCCTGTCGCCAATCGCACGCCGAGCCAGAGCCCTTTTCTGGCCCCCGGTTTACCCCTTTCATAGGGGCCGGTGGTGGAGGCGGCGGGAATCGAACCCGCGTCCGTAAGCCCTACACAGTCAGGACTACATGCTTAGCCTGGTTCTTTAATGCCTTCGCCTTGCGCACGCCAACCGGCAGGCTGGCGCTCGGCTAGCCGCTTCGACGGATCCGCCGGGCGAAGCGACCACACCCGGCAGAGAGGCTGATGTAAATGACGCTGCACCCCTTGCGGGGCCTAGACCATCAGCAATCTAGTGCAGCGTCCAGCCGGTGTTAGGCGGCTAGAGCGAAACGCTCGTCGTTGGCGTTTGTAGTGTTTCCAGAATGGATTTACGAGGTGATCTGGTCCTCGGCATGCCCTGCGCTGCTTCGATGCCCACGTCGAAACCAGGTCGCCCCCGGATTCAGTGTGGATTTTACGTCTAACTCCAGCTCTTTAGAACCAGTTTGCCGATCATGGTTCCCGACTCGAGCTTCTCGTGCGCCTTCCTGAGGTTCCCTCCGTTGATCGGCGAGAGCGTTTCCTTGAGCGTGCAGCGAAGCTTGCCGGCGTCGAGCCAGTCGGCGACCTGGTTGAGCAGTCGGTGCTGCTCGATCATGTCCGGCGTCTTGAAGCGCGGGCGGGTGAACATCAGCTCCCAGCAGACGGTTGCGCTTTTCATGCGCACCGCATCCATCGGCAGCGGCTTCGTGTTGGCGACGATGGCGACGAGGGCGCCCTGCGGAGCAACCAGCTCGGCCATGGCTTCCCAGTAGGCGTCTAGCTCGCCGCTGAAGTTCGCGACGTAATCGACGGGATCCTTGACTTGTGCCTGCAGGCTTCCCCGGTGGTTGACGACCTCGTCGGCTCCGAGTGCTTTCACCCAGGCGACGGACTCAGGGCGCGAAGCGGTCGCGATCACATGGAGGCCGGCCGTCTTGGCGAGCTGGATGCCGATCGAGCCCACACCGCCGGCGCCGCTGATGATGAGGATGCGCTTGCCCGCCTGCACCTTCATGCGGTCGAAGAGCGCCTCCCACGCCGTGATGGACGTGAGCGGCATCGCCGCGGACTGCGCGAAGTCGAGCGTTTTCGGCTTGCGCCCCACAATGCGCTCGTCCACGAGGTGGAATTCGCTGTTGCAGCCGGAGCGAGTGACGTCGCCGGCGTAATAGACGGCATCCCCTGGCTTGAATAATTCTGTTTGAGAACCGACTGCGGTGACCGTACCGGAGGCGTCCCAGCCCAGAATGCGCGACGCCGTAGCTTGCTTGCGCTGCTTGTAGTCGACCGGATTCACCGACACCGCTTCCACTTTCACCAGCAGGTCGCGGCCGGAGGGCGAGGGCTTGGGCAGCTCCAGGTCGGCGAAGGTGTGGTCGACGGCTTTCACAGGTGCTCGACGAGATCCATGGGACGGCCGATGACGAGCTCGGCTTCCCAGGTGCCCGGTCCGCCGCTCCCGGGATGGTGGTAGCCCCAGTCGACCGCGATCGGACGCATGCCGGCCGCGCGCGCGGCCTTCATGTCGCGCAGGTCGTCGCCCAGGAACCAGCAGCTCGCCGGCGGCAGGTTGAGCTGCGCCGCCGCGTGCAGCAGCGGAGCGGGATGCGGCTTGAGATGCGGAGTGGTGTCACCGCACGCGACGCAGTCGGGCTTGAGTTGCAGATGGGTAAGGATGCGCTCGGTGAAGCGTGTTGCTTTGTTCGTCACCACGCCCCAGCGGATGTCGCGCGCCGCGAGCTCACGCAGAAGCTCGCCGATGCCGGGGAAGAGATCGGTCTGGCCGCAGCACGTCTCGGCGTAGAGATCGAGGAATTCCTGGCGCATCGCCTTGTACTCCGCATCGTCGGGCTTGATGCCGAAGGCGGCCTGCAGCAGGCCGCGCGCCCCCGCGGATGCGAACGGCCGCAGGCGCTCGAGCGGCAAGGGCTCGTGTCCCTGCTCGAGCCGCATGCGGTTGACCGCGGCGGCGAGATCGGGCGCCGTGTCGGCAAGCGTGCCGTCGAAATCGAACAGGACCGCGCGGCTAGGCATCGCGCGCGCAGCAGACGAGATAGTTCACGTCGCAATCGCTTCCCAGCCGGTAGCGGCGCGTGATCGGGTTGTAGCTCATGCCGGTCATCTCCTCGACGCGCAGCCCGGCCGCGCGGCTCCAGCGCAGCAGCTCGGAGGGCTTGATGAAGCGCATGTAGTCGTGCGTTCCCTTCGGCAGCAGCCCGAGGACGTACTCGGCGCCCACCACCGCGAAGAGGTACGACTTCGGGTTGCGGTTGATGGTGGAGAAGAAAACGCGTCCCCCCGGGCGCACGAGGCGGGCGCACGCGGCCACCATGCTCGCCGGCTGCGGCACATGCTCGAGCAGCTCCATGCAGGTCACGAGATCAAACTCGCCCGCGTAGTCTTCCACCGAAGACTCCTGGTAGCGGATGTCGAGCTTGCTTTCATGCAGGTGGAGCTGAGCGACGCGCAAGGCCTTCTCGGAGAGGTCGATGCCCGTCACTCGCGCGCCGCGCCGCGCCATCGCCTCGGCGAGGATGCCGCCGCCGCAGCCCACGTCGAGCACCGCGGCGCCGGCGAGCTCGGCGTGGCGCGCGATCCATTCCAGGCGCAGCGGATTGATGTCGTGGAGCGGCCGGAACTCGCCTGCGGGATCCCACCAGCGGTGGGCAAGCGAGCTGAACTTCTCCAGTTCGGCGGGATCGACGTTCACGGAGCTATTAAAACAAAAACCCCGCCAAAGCGGGGTTTTGAATGTCGAAGCGAAGCTCTCAGTTCCGGCGCGTGCCAATGACCTCGATCTCGACGCGGCGGTTCTTCGCGCGGCCCTCGCGCGTCTTATTGTCGGCGACCGGCTGCTTCTCGCCTTTGCCCTCGGTGTAGACGCGGTTGCCCTCAATACCTTTGGACACGAGGTAGGCCTTCACCGATTCGGCGCGCCGCACCGACAGGCGCTGGTTGTACTGGTCGGTGCCGATCCAGTCGGCGTGCCCAATAGCGATCACCACTTCGAGGTTGATGCCGCGCACCTTGTTCGAGATGTCGTCGAGCTTCGACTTGCCTTCAGGCTTGATCACCGCCTTGTCGAAGTCGAAAAGCACGTCCGCGGCGAACGTAATCTTCTCGGCGACCGGCTTGGGCTTCTCGGGCGGAGGCTTCGGCTTCTCCGGCGCCGGTGGCGGAGGCGGCGCTGGCTTGGGCTCGGGTGGGGGGGCTGGCTTCGGCGGCGGTGGAGCGGGCTGGGGCGCAGGCTTCTCCGGTTCGGTTGCGCATCCAGCGGCGAACGCGAGCGCGATGAAAAGCAGCCAGACTTTCTTTGTCATTTTTTCCTCCACTGGGCGAATATGTTCGCCATCAAGAGCCTAGGGGACTCTTGAAAGCATTCTGCCAGATCCGCCACCGGGTGTCCAAGCCGGGGGCGGGATTCTCGAGCGCGCCGCCGCGCACCACGAGCTTTCCGTCCACCCAGACGTGCGTTACATGCTCGCGCCCCGCCGCGTACACGAGGTGCGAAACGGGGTCGTAGCAGGGCGAGAGCGCTGGGCCGCGCAGCGCGAGCGCCGCGAGGTCGGCGCGCTTGCCCGGCTCGATCGATCCAATCCGCGTGCCCAGGCCGAGAGCGCGCGCGCCGCCGAGCGTGGCGGCGCGCAGCGCCGTGTGCGCCGGCAGGGCCTCAGCATCCCGTGCCACCGCCTTGGCGAGCAACGCCGCGGTGCGCATCTCCGTGAGTACATCGAGCCGGTTATTGCTTGCGGCCCCGTCGGTCCCGAGGGCGACATTGATCCCATTCCTCAGCATCGAATGCACCGGCGCGAAACCGCTGGCGAGCTTCAGATTCGACGAGGGGCAATGCACGACCGAACAGCCATGGCGGGCGAGCAGTTCGATCTCGTGCGGCTCGAGATGTATGGCGTGGACCGCAATCAATCCCGGCCCTAGGAGGCCAAGGCGGTGCAGCCGTTCCAGCGGCCGCACGCCGTGCTCGGCAAGCGAGCGCTCGATTTCGGCTTCGGTCTCGTGAAGGTGCACGTGCACCGGCAGATCGAGCTCCGCGGCGAGCGTTGCCAGATGCCGCAAGGTGTCGTCAGCCACGGTGTAGGGCGCGTGCGGCGCGAAGCAAAACGACGCAAGCGGCTGCTCGCGACTCGCGTCGCGCAGCGCAAGCCCTTTGCGGAGATAGTCGTCAGGATCGGAGGCGTAAGGCGTGGCAAAGTCGACCACGATCAAGCCGACGGCGACCCGCATCGGCGCTTCTAGCGCGGCCTGGAGTGCCGCCTCGGGAAAGAAGTACATGTCGTTGAAGCACGTGACGCCGCCGCGAAGCATCTCGGCGCAGGCGAGCGACGTGCCGTCGCGCACCATCTCAGCCGAAACGTGGTGCCGCTCGGCAGGCCACATCCGCTCCTCGAGCCAGCGCATGAGCGGCAGGTCGTCTGCGAGCCCGCGCATCAACGCCATGGCGGCGTGCGTATGCGCGTTAACGAGCCCCGGGATGAGGACGTGCTCGGGAAGCGATACCTGCTCGTAGTGTCCGAACCGGGCTGAGGCTTCGCTCGCGGGGAGAACCTGCTCGATGACGCCGTCGCGCACCGCGACGGTATGGTGCTCGAGAACTGCGCCCGCCGGCTCGACCGGGACGACCCAGCGGGCGCTGAGAAGCTTTCCTTCTACTTCTATCTTGGCGTGCCCTGGATCTCGACGACAACCCGCCGGTTGGCGCTAAGGCACTCGATCAGCTGCTTGCGCTCTTTCTGGTCCGGGCACGATTTCACCGGGAGCGTCTTGCCGAAGCCGAGCGTTTCCACTTTCGACGCGTCGACGCCCTTCGACACCAGATACGCGCGCACCGCCTCCGCGCGCTTCTCGGAAAGCTTCTGGTTGTACTGAGCCGAGCCGAGCCGATCCGCGTGGCCGTTCACGATGATGAAGCGCACTTCCTTCATGTCGCGCAGCTTTGCCACCACCTCGCTGTCGAGCTTGGTTCGCGCTTCAGGCGTGAGCACCGCCTTGTTGAACTCGAAGAGCTCCGTCGAGGCGAGATTCACCACCGCGGGCTTCTTCGGCGGTTCGGGTTTCGGTTCCGGTTTCGCCACCGGGGCCGGCGCGGGCGGCGGCGGAGGAGGCGGCGCGGGCTGCACTACGGGCGCCGGTGGCGGTGGCGGCGGCGCGGCCGCAGGCTTGGGTGCGGGCTTCTCCGGTTCTGTTGCGCACGCGCCGATGAAAGCGAGCGCGGCGGCGATGAAAAGGAGCTGGAGCGGCTTTTGAGCTTTCATTTTTCCTCCCCGTTCTTGTCCTCGAAACGTGGACGAATTTAAGCACAGGGAAAGCGCTCCGGACAAGCTGTTTTTAGAGAGAAAACCGATGCTTGCATGATAAAATTTGAGCCCTTCCCGATGGAGCAATTCGCCAAAGAAACGCTGCCGATCTCGCTCGAGGAGGAGATGCGGCGCTCCTACCTCGATTACGCCATGAGCGTGATCGTCGGGCGGGCGCTACCGGACGTGCGCGATGGCCTGAAGCCCGTCCACCGGCGCGTGCTGTATGCGATGCACGAGGCGAACAACGTCTGGAACCGGCCCTACGTGAAGTGCGCGCGGATCGTCGGCGACGTGCTCGGCAAGTACCACCCGCACGGCGATTCGGCCACCTACGAAGCGCTGGTGCGCATGGCGCAGGACTTCTCGATGCGCTACACGCTGATCGACGGGCAGGGCAATTTCGGCTCGGTCGACGGCGATGCGGCCGCGGCCTACCGCTATACCGAGTGCCGGCTCGAAAAAATTTCGGCCGAGCTGCTCGCCGACATCGGGGCCGAAACCGTCGACTTCACACCGAACTACGACGGCAAGGAGCTCGAGCCCGCGGTGCTGCCGACGCGCGCGCCCAACCTTCTGGTGAACGGGTCGTCGGGTATCGCGGTCGGCATGGCGACCAACATCCCGCCGCACAACCTGGGCGAAGTGGTCGACGCCTGCCTGCACCTGCTCGTGCAGCCGCACTGCGCGATCGAGGAACTGATCAAGCTCATGCCGGCGCCCGATTTCCCGACCTCGGGGATCATCTACGGCCTCGCCGGCGTGCACGAAGGCTACCGCACCGGCCGCGGGCGCGCGGTGATGCGCGCGCGCACCCACTTCGAGGACATCGGCAAGGGCGAGCGCCAGGCGATCATCGTCGACGAGCTGCCCTACCAGGTGAACAAGCGCGTGCTGCTCGAGAAGATTGCCGAGATGGTGAACGAAAAGCGCCTCGAGGGAATCTCGGACATCCGCGACGAGTCCGATAAATCGGGCATGCGCGCGGTCCTGGAGCTCAAGCGCGGCGAGCGGCCCGAGGTGGTGCTCAACAACCTCTACAAGACGACCCAGCTGCAGGACAGCTTTCACATGAACATGGTGGCGCTGGTCGACGGCCAGCCCCGCCTGCTCAATCTCAAGGATCTGCTCGCGGCCTTCATCGCGCACCGCCGCGAGGTCGTTACGCGACGCACGGTGTACGAGCTGCGCCAGGCGCGCGCGCGGGGCCACGTGCTGGAGGGGCTCGCGGTCGCGCTGTCCAACGTCGACCCGGTGATCGAGCTGATCAAGAAAGCGCCGAGCCCGGCCGAGGCCAAGCGCGGGCTGATGGAGCGCGCCTGGGGTTCGGAGCTGGTGAGAAGCCTGGTCGGCAACGCCACCGCGGCGCGGTTTCGGCCAGAAGGGCTTGCACAGGAGTTTGGCTTGCAGGAAGAAGGCTATCGACTCTCGGAGGAGCAGGCGCAAGCGATCCTCGAGCTACGGCTGCAGCGCCTGACCGCGCTCGAGCAGGACAAGATTCGCGCCGAGTACCGCGAGGTGATCGTCGCGATCACCGATCTGCTCGACATCCTGGCGAAGCCCGCGCGCATCACGAAGATCATCGACGAAGAGCTGCGCAAGCTGAAGGCCGAGTTCGCCGACAAGCGCAAGAGCGAGATCGTCACCGTTGCCGAGGACATCTCGATCGAGGACCTGATCGCGCCGCAGGACATGGTGGTCACTTTCTCGCACGGCGGCTACGTGAAGTCGCAGCCGCTCGCCGACTACCGGGCGCAGCGCCGCGGCGGACGGGGCCGCATGGCGACTTCGATGAAGGAAGACGACTTCATCGAGCGCCTGTTCGTCGCGCACTCGCACGATTACCTGCTGTGCTTCTCCGATCGCGGGCGACTCTACTGGCTCAAGGTCTACGAAGTCCCGGTGGGCAGCCGCGCAAGCCGCGGCAAGCCGATCGTCAACATGTTCCCGCTGGAGGAGGGCGAGAAGATCACCGCGGTCGTGCCGGTGAAGGAGTTCGACGAGAACCACTACGTGTTCATGGCGACCGCGCACGGCACGGTGAAGAAGACTCCGCTCGCGGAGTTTTCGCGCCCGCGGCCGAGCGGCATCATCGCGGTCGGTCTGGACCAAGGTGACTACCTGGTCGGCTGCGTCCTCACCGACGGCGGCTACGACGTGATGCTGTTCTCCTCCGAGGGCAAGTCAGTCCGCTTCCCGGAAAGCGACGTGCGGCCGATGGGCCGCCAGGCGACCGGCGTGCGCGGCATGCGCCTCGACGAAGGCCAGCGCGTGGTATGCATGCTCGCCGCCAAGGACGATTCCCGCTCGGTGCTCACCGCCACCGCGAACGGCTACGGCAAGCGCACCGCAATTGCCGACTACCCGCGCCACGGGCGCGGCGGCCAGGGCGTGATCGCGATCCAGGTGTCCGAGCGCAACGGCGCGCTCATCGGCGCGGTGCTGGTGGACGAGCACGACGAGGTCATGCTCATCTCGACCGGCGGCGTGCTCATCCGCACCGCGGTGTCCCAGATTCGCGAAATGGGCCGCTCGACCCAGGGCGTCACCCTGATCTCGCTCGACGCGGGCGAGAAGCTCGCCGGCATGGAGCGCATCGAGGAGCGCGACCTCGGCAACGGCAACGGCGGTAATGGCGAAAATCACGAGGAAGTTCCGCCGCCCGAGACGCCTCCCCCCACCGTTCACTGATGTCCCGCATCTTTAATTTCAGCGCGGGACCCGCGATGCTTCCCGCAGAAGTCCTCGCTCGCGCCGGCGACGAGATGCTCGACTGGCGCGCGAGCGGCATGTCGGTGATGGAAATGAGCCACCGCGGCCCGCAATTCATGTCGATCGCCGCCGAGGCCGAAGCCGACCTGCGCGCGCTGCTCGCCATCCCGGCGAACTACAAGGTGCTCTTCCTGCAGGGCGGCGCGACGCTCCAGTTCGCGCAGGTGCCCATGAATCTGCTGCGAGGCAAGGGCAAGGCCGACTACGTGCTGACCGGCGAATGGTCGAAAAAGGCGGTAAAGGAAGCGAAGAACTACTGCGACGTGGCGATCGCTGCGAGCTCCGAGGACCGCAATTTCACGTATGCCCCGAAACAATTTTCGGTAAGAAAAGAAGCCGCCTACGTCCACTACTGCTCGAACGAGACCATCGGGGGAGTCGAATATCACTCGGTTCCTTACCAGGGAGAAATCGCGCTAGTCGCCGATGCATCCTCGCACTTCCTGTCGCGCCCGATGGACGTTTCGAACTACGGCCTGATCTACGCCGGGGCGCAGAAGAATGCCGGCCCCGCCGGGCTCACGATCGTGATCGTGCGCGACGATTTGATCGGACAGGCGGCGAAGGGCACGCCGAGCGTCATGGACTACAAGCTGCAAGCCGACGCCGAGTCCATGCTTAACACCCCGGCAACTTATTCGCTCTATATCGCCGGGCTGGTTTTCAAGTGGCTGAAGCAGCAGGGCGGTTTGGCGTCCATCGAGAGAAAGAACGTTGAGAAGGCGAAGCTGCTGTACGACTACCTCGATGCGAGCGAGTTCTTCCATAACCCGGTGGCGCAGGAAGACCGCTCGCGCATGAACGTGCCGTTCACTTTGAAGGACAAATCGCTGGACGAGCCGTTCCTGAAGGGTGCGGCCGAGCGCAGCCTCATTCAGCTCAAGGGCCACCGCTCGGTTGGCGGCATGCGCGCCTCAATCTATAACGCGATGCCTCTGGAGGGCGTTCAGCGCCTGCTCGAATACATGCGGGACTTCGAACAGAAGCATGGCTAAGGTCCGTGCGAAGAAATGCGAGATCCTGGTGATCAACCAGATCGCGCAGGTGGGGCTCAAGCGCTTCCCGGCGGACAGGTACGCGGTGGTGAAGGAGGCAAAGGACCCGGAAGCCATTCTCGTGCGCTCGCAGGACCTGCACAAGTTCGAGTTCGGCCCGTCGCTGCGCGCGGTGGGCCGCGCCGGGGCGGGCACCAACAACATCCCGGTCGCCGCGCTCTCCAAGCGCGGCGTACCGGTGTTTAATGCGCCGGGCGCCAACGCCAACGCGGTGAAGGAGCTGGTGCTCGCCGGCATGCTGATTGCCGCGCGGAACCTCGCTCCGGCGCTTGAATTCGCAAGAAGTCTTCCCGAGGACGATCTGGAAAAGCGCGTCGAAGGCGGGAAAACGCAGTTTGCCGGCGTGGAGCTGCCAGGGCATACGCTCGGCGTCATCGGCCTGGGCAAGGTAGGCAGCCTGGTCGCCGACGCCGCGATTCGCCTCGGCATGAACGTGCACGGCTACGACCCGCACATCACCGTCGAAGCGGCGTGGAGCCTGCCTGCGCAAGTCCGGCGTGCGCCGTCGATCGAGGAGCTCGTGCGCGCCAGCCATTTCGTCACGCTGCACGTCCCGCTCGCCGAAAAGACGCGCCACCTGATCAATGCGCGCATGCTCGACAACTTCCGTCCCGGCGCGGTGCTGCTGAACTTCTCGCGCGAAGGCGTGGCGGAGGACCAGGCGGTTGCCAAAGCCCTTTCGACCGGGCGGCTCAAGTGGTACGTGACCGACTTTCCGAGCGCCGGGCTGATCCGGCATGCCGGTGTGATCGCGCTGCCGCACCTCGGCGCTTCCACCCGGGAAGCGGAAGACAACTGCGCCATCATGGTCGCCGACCAGGTGCGCGAGTACCTGGAGCAAGGCAGCCTGCAGAACGCGGTCAATTTCCCGGATGCACAGATGGCGCGCGAAGCGCCCTACCGTCTCGCCATCGCCAACGCCAACGTGCCCGACATGCTCGGGCGCATCTCCCACGCCCTCGGCCGGCGCAAGATCAACATCCACAACATGCTGAACAAGTCGAGGGGCGAGATGGCCTACACCCTGGTCGACGCCGACAGCCCGGTGCCGGCCGAGGCGCTCAAGGAGCTTTCCGGCCTGACGGGCGTGCTCGCCGTGCGTTATCTTCCAGTGAATGGCTGACGAGATCGAAAAGCTGCGCAGGGACATCGATGCGCTGGACGATGAGCTCGCCGCGCTGGTTCAGCGGCGCGCGGGCCTGGCGCAGAAAATCGGCGCACTTAAGGGCGGCGCGCCCGCTTACCGGCCGGAGCGCGAGAGCGAGATTTTGCACAGAGTGAGCAAAGTCCGCGGCCCGCTCGCCGGCGAGCGCATTGCCGCGGTGTTCCGCGAGATCATCTCGGCGTGCCGCGGCCTCGAGGAGTCGATCCGCGTGTCCTACCTCGGTCCCGAGGGCACGTTCAGCGAGCAGGCGGTGCACAAGCATTTCGGGCGCGCGCTCGACGCGCTTCCCGCCGCATCGGTCGACGAGGCGTTCCGGCGCTGCGAGTCGGGAGCCGCGCAGTTCACCGTGGTGCCGGTGGAGAACTCCAGCGAAGGCGCGGTCGGCCGAACGCTCGACCTGCTGCTCGCGACGCCGCTTCGCATCTGCGGCGAGATCGAGCTGCGAGTTCACCAGAACCTGATGTCGCGTGCCGAGAAGATTTCCTCCGTGAAAAGAATCTATTCCCACGCGCAGTCGCTCGCCCAGTGCCACGGCTGGCTGAACCAGAACCTTCCCGGGGTAGAACGCGTGCCGGTGACCTCGAACGCCGAAGCGGCGCGGCGGGCCGCCGACGAGGCGGGCGCGGCGGCGATCGCGGGCGAGGCCGCGGCCGAGCGTTACCAGCTCGGAGTGCTCGCGCGCTCGATCGAGGACGATCCGAACAACACTACGCGCTTCCTCGTGCTCGGCCACCTCGAGCCGGGCCCGACCGGCAGGGACCGCACGTCGCTCGTCATGTCGGCCGAGAACAAGCCGGGCGCGGTGCACGCCCTGCTCACTCCGCTCGCGCAGCACGGCGTCAGCATGACGCGCATCGAATCGCGTCCGGCGCGTGCGCGATCCGCGCTGTGGGAATACGTATTCTTCATCGACGTCGGAGGCCACCAGAAGGACCAGCCGGTGGCTCGGGCGCTCGGCGAACTGAAGCGGCTCGCGCCGTACCTCAAGGTCCTGGGCTCGTACCCGGTAGCCTCAAACTGACAAAGGGTGGCGTTTTCATGCTGCTGGATCTCTGCGAACTTTCGCCCTCCTACGTGCGCTCGATTGCGCCGTACCAGCCCGGCAAGCCGATCTCCGAGCTGGCGCGGGAGATGGGCCTCGACGAGCGCTCGATCGTGAAGCTTGCGTCCAACGAGAACCCGCGCGGCATCGGCCCGCGCACGCGAGCCGCGATCGAGGCCTCGATCAGCGAGATCGCGCGCTACCCCGACGGCAACGGCTTCGAGCTGAAGCAGGCGCTTGCGCAGCGCTACGGCGTCGACATGGGCTCGATCGTGCTCGGCAACGGCTCGAACGACGTCCTGGAGCTGGTCGCGCTCGCCTTCCTCGGCCCGGGCCGGGCCGCGGTGTTCTCGCAGCACTGCTTCACGGTGTATCCGCTCGCCTCCCAGGCGCGCGGCGCGCGCTCGATCGTCGTGCCGGCGAAGGACTACGGCCACGATCTGGAGGCGATCGCCAAAGCGATCGACGGCGAGACTTATGTCGCCTGGATCGCGAATCCCAACAACCCGACGGGCACCTTCGCCCGCTACGAGGAAATCGAGGCGTTCCTCAGGCGTGTGCCAGAGCGCGTGCTGGTAGTGCTCGACGAGGCGTACAACGAGTACCTGGCGCCCGAGCTGCGCGGCGACACCGTCAAGCTCATCAAGCGCCACCCGAATCTCATCGTCACGCGCACGTTCTCGAAAGCGTACGGGCTCGCTGGACTGCGCGTCGGCTACGCGCTCGCGCACGCGTCGGTGGCCGACGTGATGAACCGCGTGCGCCAGCCGTTCAATGTGAACAGTGTGGCGCTCGCGGCGGCGGTCGCCGCGCTCGACGACATGGAATTCGTCGCGCGCAGTTATGCCGAGAATCTGCAAGGCATGCGCCAGCTCGAGGACGGCGCGAAGCGCCTCGGGCTCGACTACATTCCCTCGTACGGCAACTTCATCACCATCCGCGTCGGCAAGGCCGCGGAGATCTACAAGCGGCTGCTGCGCCGTGGGGTCATCGTGCGCCCGGTCGGCGGAGGCTACGGGCTGCCCGAGCACTTGCGCGTCACTATAGGCACCGCTCGGGAGAACGAGCGCTTTCTCAGCGCACTCTCTGTTTCCTTGAAGGAATGAGACTTGCGGTTATCGGGGTCGGGCTTATCGGCGGGTCGTTTGCGCTTGCCCTGAGGCAGGCGAAGCAGGTTTCGCACGTCGTCGGCGTCGGCCGCAACCCTGCCAATCTCAAGGCCGCGCTCGAGCGCGGCATCATCGATTCCATCGCGTCGGATGTCGCCGCCGCAGCGCGCGACGCCGATCTTGTCCTGGTGGCGACGCCGGTCGGGCAGTACCCGGCGGTGTTCGGCTCGCTGCGCGACACGAAGGCTCTCATCACCGACGGCGGCAGCACCAAGCGCGATGTCATCGCCGCGGCTCGCAAGGCGCTCGGCAAGGGCGTGTCGCGATTCGTGCCCGCGCACCCGATCGCCGGCGCCGAAAAAAGCGGCGCGGCGGCTGCTAGCGCCGAGCTCTTTCGCGACAAGCGGGTGGTCTTGACGCCTCTCGAAGAGAACTCGAAGGACTCGATTTCGAGAATCGAACAAGCGTGGAAAGCGTGCGGTGCCAACGTCAGCCGCATGAGCGCCCAGGAGCACGATGCGGTACTCGCCACCGTGAGTCACCTGCCGCATCTTCTCGCCTACGCGCTGGTGCACGAGGTCGCCGGGCGCGAGAACTCGGCGCAGCTCTTCTCGTTTGCCGCGGGTGGGTTCCGCGACTTCACCCGCATCGCTTCCAGCCACCCCGAGATGTGGCGCGACATCTGCATCGCCAACCGGGACCGGCTGCTTGAGGAGCTTGCAAAGTTCTCCGTCAAATTGCAGGAAATCCGTAACCTGCTCGACAACCCGACCGAGCTCGAGAAGCTGTTCGCCGAAGCGCGCGCTGCGCGCGACAAATGGATTCGCTCGAGCTGAAGCCGGCGCGCCGCGCCGCCGGCACGGTGCGGCTCCCCGGGTCCAAGAGCATCTCCAACCGTGTCCTCCTGCTTGCCGCGCTCGCACGCGGCGAGACCGAGGTCCTCGGCCTGCTCGACGCCGACGATACGCGCGTGATGCGCGAAGCGCTCTCTCTTCTCGGTGTTTCATTCAAGACCAACACCGTGAAAGGCGTGGGGGGGCCGTTCCCTGTGAAGAAAGCCGAGCTCTTTCTGGGCAATGCGGGCACGGCGTTCCGACCGCTCACCGCCGCGCTCGCGCTGTCCAACGGCGAGTACCGGCTTTCCGGCGTGGCGCGCATGCACGAGCGGCCGATCGGCGATCTCGTCGACGCGCTGCGCGGTATCGGCGCGCGCATCGATTACGCGGGCAAGGAGGGTTTCCCGCCCCTGGTCGTCCATGCTGCAAGACTGAACACTGAAAACGTGAAAGTGCGGGGAAACGTTTCGTCGCAGTTCCTCAGCGCGCTCCTTATGGCGTTGCCGCTGGCGGGCCGCGATTCCGGTATCGAGGTGCAAGGCGACCTGATCTCCAAGCCCTATGTCGAGATCACTCTCAACGTGATGCAGCGTTTCGGCATTTCGGTGAAGAGAGACGCGTGGCGCGCATTTCATGTGCCGGCGCGGCCGTACACGAGCCCGGGAAAGATCTTCGTGGAAGGCGACGCTTCCTCCGCTTCCTACTTCCTCGCCGCCGGCGCGCTCGGCGGCGGGCCGGTGCGCGTAGAAGGCCTCGGGAGAGGCAGCGTTCAGGGCGATGTCCGCTTTACCGAGGTGCTGGAGCGCATGGGCGCCTCGGTATCCCTCGTAGACGATGCCATTGAAGTGAAGAACGACAGTCGCAAGCTAAAGCCGATCGACATGGACATGAACCACATTCCCGACGCCGCGATGACCGCTGCGGTGCTGGCGCTCTTCGCCGACGGGCCGAGCACGATCCGCAACGTCGCCAGCTGGCGGGTGAAGGAGACCGACCGTCTCGCCGCGATGGCGACCGAATTGCGCAAGCTTGGCGCCCAAGTGGAGGAAGGTCCGGATTTCCTGCAGATCGCGCCGCCATCGACCCTCAAGGGAAATGTCCTTGTGGACACCTATGACGATCACCGCATGGCGATGAGCTTCTCGCTTGTCGCGCTCGGCGGAGTGCCGGTTCGGATCAACGATCCGCAGTGCGTCGCGAAGACGTTCCCCGGTTTTTTTGATTCCTGGGTGAGCATCCTCAGTTCATGAGCGTCCCGGTGATCGCGATCGACGGCCCCTCGGCGTCCGGGAAAGGAACGATCGCGAAGCGGGTGGCGGCGGCGCTAGGCTTCCACTACTTGGAGAGCGGAGCGCTGTACCGGCTGGTGGCGCTTATTGCACTGCGACAGGGGCTTAACGATGAGGCGGCGATCGCGGCAGCGGCGGCGGGGATGGATGTGTATTTCCAGGGGGAAGAGATTTTCCTTGAAGACCAAGACGTTAACCTTCACATCCGGCATGAGGAGGTCGGCAAGCGAGCGTCCGACATAGCACCTATGCCGGCGGTACGCCGCGCGCTCCTGGAGCGGCAACGGGCTTTCCGCCAGCCGCCCGGGCTGGTGGCCGACGGCCGGGACATGGGGACCGTCGTCTTCCCCGACGCGGCGCTCAAGATCTTCTTGACAGCGAGCCCCGAAGTAAGGGCTCAACGCAGATATAAGCAGTTGATAGAAAAAGGAATCGCTGCTAATCTGAGCGCCCTTTCGCGGGACCTCGCGCAGCGCGATGCGCGCGACGCAAACCGCGCCGTGGCGCCGCTCGCACCGGCGCCCGATTCGCAAGTACTCGATTCTTCGAGTCTTTCGGTCGAGGCGGTCGCCGACAGGGTATTGCAGTTGTGGAAGGGCAAGATAACGGGTGAGCGCCGCTAGGAGCGGTGCTCGGTTTTCAACTTCGCCCGGGGGCAAGCCTCCGGTTTGAAAAGGTTTTTTCATCACATGGCCAGTGTTTCCCCGCAGTCGCCTGCAGCCGCCGCCGGAGAGTCCTTCGCGGCGCTTTTCGAGGAGAGCCTCAACCGCAAGGAGATGCGGGTCGGCGAAGTGATCACCGCTGAAGTGGTGAGCGTCGACGAGAACTTCGTGGTGGTGAATGCGGGGCTGAAGTCCGAGAGCGTCATCGCGCTCGACGAGTTCAGGAACGACGCAGGGCAGGTCGAGGTGAAGCCCGGCGACTTCGTGAGCGTGTCGATCGAGGCGCTCGAGGACGGCTACGGCGCGACGCGCCTGTCGCGTGACAAGGCGAAGCGCATGGCGGCGTGGCTAGAGCTGGAAAAGGCGCTCGAGTCGGGCGAGAAGGTCCAGGGCGTGATTACCGGCAAGGTGAAAGGCGGCCTGACCGTCATGGCGAAGGGCATCCGGGCGTTCCTGCCCGGCTCGCTCGTCGACCTGCGCCCGGTGAAGGACACCACGCCGTACGAAGGCAAGACGATGGAGTTCAAGGTCATCAAGCTCGACCGCAAGCGAAACAACGTGGTCGTGTCGCGCCGTGCGGTGCTCGAGGAGACCGCGGGCGCGGAACGCGAAGCGCTCCTCGCTTCGCTGCAGGAAGGCGCGACGGTAAAGGGCATCGTCAAGAACATCACCGATTACGGCGCGTTCGTGGATCTTGGCGGAATCGACGGGCTGCTCCACATCACCGACCTCGCGTGGCGCCGAGTGAAGCATCCCTCCGAAGTGCTCAACGTCGGCGACGAAGTCACGGCGCGGGTCCTCAAGTTCGACTCCGAGAAGAACCGCGTCTCGCTCGGGCTCAAGCAGCTCGGCGAGGACCCGTGGGTGGGCATTGCCCGCCGCTATCCGCAAGGGACCCGACTCTTCGGCAAGGTCACCAATCTCACCGACTACGGGGCGTTCGTCGAGGTGGAGTCGGGCATCGAGGGGTTGGTGCACGTCTCGGAGATGGACTGGACCAACAAGAACGTGCATCCGTCGAAGGTGGTGCAGGTCGGCGACGAAGTGGAAGTGATGATTCTGGAGATCGACGAGGAGCGCCGCCGCATCTCGCTCGGCATGAAGCAGTGCATGCCGAACCCCTGGGAAGATTTCGCCCGCGAGTACAAGAAGGGCGACAAGGTCAAAGGCCAGATCAAGTCGATCACCGATTTCGGCGTGTTCGTCGGGCTGCCCGGCGGCATCGACGGCCTGGTGCATCTCTCCGACCTGTCCTGGTCCGCGCCGGGCGAAGAGGCGGTCAAGAACTTCAAGAAAGGCGAGGAGGTCGAGGCGGTGGTGCTCTCGATCGACATCGAGCGCGAGCGCATCTCGCTCGGCATCAAGCAGCTCGAGGGCGATCCCTTCACCAACTTCATCGCCGGACATGAGAAGAACAGCGTGGTCACCGGCACGGTGAAGTCGGTCGACGCCAAGGGCGCGATCGTCGACATCGGCGGCGTGGAAGGCTACCTGCGCGCCTCCGAGTTCTCGCGCGACCGCGTCGACGATCTCACCAAGCACCTGAAGGAGGGCGACCACGTGCAGGCGATGATCATCAACGTCGACCGCAAGAACCGCTCGATCAACCTGTCGGTGAAGGCGAAGGACCTCGCCGAGGAGACCGAGACGATGAAGCAGCTGCGCACCGAGCAGGCGGCGGCCAGCGCCGGCGCCACCAACCTCGGCGCCTTGCTGCGCGCGAAGCTCGACAAGAAAGACGGCAACCCGCAGCAATAAGGCGATAGAGGAGCGCAAGAAGCCGCGCTAAATGCAAGGGGGAGAGTGGTTGCCATGACCAAATCGGAACTGATTGCGCGGCTTGCCCAGCGCTACCCGCAGCTGGTGGCGAAAGACGCGGAGTACGCGGTCAAGATGATCCTCGACGCGATGACGCAGAGCCTGCTCAGCGGCCACCGCATCGAGATCCGCGGCTTCGGCAGCTTCGGCCTCAACTACCGGCCGCCACGCACCGGACGCAACCCGAAGTCGGGCGAAAAGGTGCAGGTACCCGAGAAGTACGTGCCGCACTTCAAGGCCGGCAAGGAGCTGCGCGAGCGCGTCGACTCGGCGACGGCGCAGGCCGCGGCCGCTCCGCGGGAGCGCGCTTCCCAACCTGTCCGCTAGGACCAAGGCAAGAGTCGCTCGCGCGCGATGCGCATCGTCACCTGGACGATCCGCTTGGTGGTGTTCGTGCTGCTTGTCGCGTTCGCGGCGAAGAACGTCGAGCCGGTGGCGCTGCGCTTTTACTTCGGCGTTGAGCTGAAGGCGCCGCTCGTGCTCGCGCTGCTCGCCGCCTTCGCGCTCGGCGCGCTCTTCGGCGTGGCGGCCCTGCTCGGCACGATCGTGCGCCAGCGCAGGGAGATCTCGCTTCTCAGGAAACCGGCCGCGCCGGCGCCCCCGCCCGTGACGCCGCTCTAGCGATGGAGTTCGAGTACTGGTGGCTGCTCGGCTTTCCGCTGTTCTTCGGGCTGGGCTGGATGGCGGCGCGCATCGACATCAAGCAGATCGTGCGCGAATCGCGCGCGCTGCCGCGCTCGTATTTCAAGGGCCTGAACTTCCTGCTGAACGAGCAGCCCGACAAGGCGATCGAAGCCTTCATCGAGGTGGTCAAGGTCGACCCCGAAACCGTGGAGCTGCATTTCGCGCTCGGGAGTCTGTTCCGCCGCCGCGGGGAGTACGACCGCGCGATCCGCATGCATCAGAACCTGCTCGACCGCGCCGACCTCGGGCCGGAGCAGAAGCTGCAGGCGCAGATGGAGCTTGGCCAGGATTACCTGAAGGCGGGCATTCTCGACCGCGCCGAGGAGCTGTTTTCGCGGCTCGAGAGCACGAGCCAGGCAATGGCCGCGCGCCGCTTCCTGCTCGAGATCTATCAGCAGGAGAAGAACTGGCCGCGCGCCATCGAGATGACCAAGCAGGTCGAGACCGACCCGCGCGCGCTGGCGCAGTTCCTGTGCGAGCTCGCCGCTTCGGAAGCCGCGCAGTCGCGCCCGGACGCGGCGCGGCGGCATCTCGACGCCGCGCTCGAGGCGAACCGCAAATGCGTGCGCGCGAGCCTGCTGTGGGGCGACCTGGAAAAGAACTCGGGTAACCTCGACGGGGCCATCGAGCACTGGAAGCGCATCGAATCGCAGGACCCGGCGTACCTCGCGCTCGTCGCGCAGCGCCTGATCGAGGCGTACCGCGACGCCGGGCGCGCGGAGGAGGCCCTGACGCTCCTCGCCGGCTACCTCGAGCGCTACCCTTCGCTCGATCTGCTCGACACCGTGTTTCAGCAGACACTGGAGGCGAAGGGGCCGCAGCAGGCGTACGCGCTGGTGCGCGACGAGCTGCGCCGCAACCCGACGCTCCTCGGCCTCGACCGCCTGCTCGAAGCCCAGATCGTCGCCGCCGGCTCGCCCGACAAGCGCCGCGACCTCGAGCTCGTGAGGAGCCTCGTGCACGGCCACACGCGACGCCTTGCGCGCTACCGCTGCGAGAGCTGCGGCTTCAAGGCGCGCCAGTTCCACTGGCAGTGTCCCGCCTGCGGCGGCTGGGAAACCTATCCGCCGCGTCGAACCGAGGAGTTTGATCTGACCCCATGAGCAAACGCGCATGAACGTGACCGTCATCGGCACCGGATACGTAGGTCTCGTCACCGGCGCCTGCTTGGCCGACGCGGGCAACACGGTGTTCTGCCTGGATGTCAACGAAGAAAGGATCCGCTCGCTGAACGCGGGCCGCGTCCCGATCTTCGAGCCGGGGCTCGAGCCGATCGTGAAGCGCAACCGCGATGCGGGCCGGCTCACCTTCTCCACCGACGTGTCGGCCAGCGTGGCGCACGGCGAGCTGCAGCTGATCGCGGTCAACACCCCACCCGGCGAGGACGGCTCGGCCGACTTGCAGCACGTACTCGCCGCTGCGCGCGCGATCGCGCGGCACATGAAGTCCTGGAAGCTCGTGATTACCAAGTCCACCGTGCCCGTCGGCACCGCGGACAAGATTCGCGAGCTCCTGGAAGCCGAAACCAAGATCCCGTTCGCCGTGGTCTCCAACCCCGAGTTCCTGAAGGAGGGCGCTGCGGTCGACGACTTCATGCGCCCGGACCGCGTGATCATCGGCGCCGAGGACGAGCGCGCGGTGGCGCTGCTGCGGCAGCTGTACGCGCCTTTCCAGCGCAACCACGAACGCGTCATGGTGATGAGCGTACGCTCGGCCGAGCTCACCAAATACGCGGCCAACTCGATGCTTGCCACACGCATCTCGTTCATGAACGAGCTCGCCAACCTCGCCGAGGCGATCGGCGCCGACATCGAGGAAGTGCGCCGCGGCATCGGCTCCGATCCGCGCATCGGCTACCAGTTCCTCTACGCCGGCGCCGGCTTCGGCGGCTCGTGCTTCCCGAAGGACGTGAAAGCGCTGCAGAGGAGCGCCGCCGAGGCGGGCAAGCCGCTGCGCGTGCTCGCCGCTGTCGACGAAGTGAACGAGGCGCAGAAGCGCGTGCTCGGCGAAAAAGTGAAGGCCCGGCTCGGAAATGATCTGCGCGGCCGGACGATCGCCGTGTGGGGGCTCGCGTTCAAGGCGAATACCGACGACATGCGCGAGGCGCCGAGCCGCATCGTCATCGCCGATTTGCTCGCCGCCGGCGCCGCGGTCCGCGGTTACGACCCTGCCGCGGGGGAGCAGGCAAGGAAGATCTTCCAGGACGAGAAGAGCGTCGCGATCGTCGATTCGGCGATGGCCGCGCTCGAAGGCGCCGACGTGCTTGCGATCGTCACCGAATGGCAGGAGTTCCGCAGCCCGGATTTCGCCGCGATTCGGGAGCGGCTCAAGACTCCGGCGATCTTCGATGGGCGCAACCTCTACGATCCGGCAGCGCTGACAGCAATGGGCCTCGAGTACTACCCGATCGGGAGGAAAACATAGAGACGTCGAAGGCGCGCGTCCTGGTGGTCGGCGACGTCATGCTCGACCGCTACTGGTTCGGCGATGTGTCGCGCATCTCGCCCGAGGCACCGGTGCCGGTGGTCCTGATCAACGGCGAGGACCAGAGGCTCGGCGGCGCGGCGAACGTGGCCTGGAACTGCAGGGAGCTCGGCGCGCGCACGCGGCTCCTGTCGGTCGTCGGCCGCGACGAACCCGGACGGGCGCTTGAGAAGCTGCTGAAGGCGCGGCGCATCGACGCGAGCCTGCACCGCGACCGCGGGGTGAGCACGACGCAGAAGCTGCGGGTGATCGGAAGGCGCCAGCAGCTCCTGCGCATCGACTTCGAGCGCCCGCCCTCGCGCGAGGTGCTCGCCTCGAAGCTCGAGGAATTCAAGCGCGCGCTGCCCGATTGCGACGTGGTCATCCTGTCGGACTACGGCAAGGGCGGCCTGGCCCGCATCGTGGAGATGATCAGAGCCGCGCGCCGCGCGGGAAAGCGGGTACTCGTCGACCCGAAGGGCGACGATTATTCGCGCTACAAGGGCGCGAGCATCATTACGCCCAATCTCGCCGAGCTGCGCGCGGTGGTCGGGACCTGGAGGGACGAGAAGGACCTGAAAAACCGCGCCCAGGCGCTGCTCGACAAGCTCGGGCTCGAAGCGCTGCTCCTTACGCGCGGCGAACACGGCATGACCTTGTTCGCAAAGAACCGGGCGACGACAATCAAGGCCGAGGCGCGCGAAGTCTTCGACGTGACGGGAGCGGGCGATACCGTGATCGCAACGCTCGCGGTGATGCTCGCGGCGGGCGCCAAGCTCGATGCCGCGGTGCGCCTCGCCAACCGCGCTGCCGGGATCGTAGTCGGCAAGCTCGGCACCGCGGCGGTAAGACATGAGGAACTTTTCGGGGCTCGCTGAACCATGTATTGCATCGTGACCGGCGCGGCCGGCTTCATCGGCTCCAAGCTCGTCGAGGGGCTCAACCGTTGCGGCATCACCGACGTCATCGCGGTGGACAACCTCGCGCGCGCCGACAAGTTCCGCAACCTCGCAGACGCCGAGATCGCCGACTACCTCGACCAGGCGGAGTTCATCGGCAACCTCGAGCGCTTCGATGGCGCCGTCGACGCCGTGTTTCACCAGGGCGCGTGCTCCGACACGATGGAGACCGACGGGCGCTACATGCTCGACAACAACTACGCATACTCCAGGCGGCTGCTCGACTGGTGCCAGGACGAGGACGTGCCGCTCATCTACGCCTCGTCGGCCTCGGTGTATGGCGCCGGCCCCGAGTTCCGCGAGGAGCGCCGCTGCGAGAAGCCGCTCAATGTGTACGGCTACTCGAAGTTTCTGTTCGATCAGTACGTAAGAAGGATGCTGGAAAGGAAGAACGCCCAGGTGGCCGGGTTGCGCTACTTCAATGTGTACGGCCCGAACGAGCAGCACAAAGGGCGCATGGCCTCGGTCGCCTACCACGCGTACCAGCAGCTCCTGGTCGCCGGCAAGGTGAAGCTCTTCGTCGGCTCGGGCGGCTACGACGACGGCGAGCAGCGGCGCGACTTTGTCTACGTGGAAGACGTGGTGGACGTGAACCTGTGGCTGCTCGAGCGCCGCGATGTCTCGGGCGTGTTCAACTGCGGCACCGGGCGCGCGCAGACCTTCAACCAGCTCGCCGCGGCGGTGATCAACGCGGTGCAGGGGACGCGGCTCACGGTCCAGGAGATGGTGCAGAAGGGCCTGATCGAATACATCCCGTTCCCGGCCGGGCTCGCCGACAAGTACCAGAGCTACACCCAGGCCGATCTCGCGCGCCTGCGAGCCGCGGGCTACCCGGGTGAATTCCTGTCGGTCGAGCAGGGCGTCGCCGCCTACGTCGCCGAGCTGCGGAAGCAATGAACAAGACCGTCGAAGAGTTCATCGGCAACACCCCGCTGGTACGGTTGCAACGCCTTCCAGGTACGGAAAATCTGAAAAACAGGAATGTCCTGCTGGCAAAGCTGGAGGGCAACAACCCGGCAGGTTCGGTCAAGGACCGGCCGGCGATCTCGATGATCCGCCACGCCGAGCGGCGCCGCGACATCAAGCCCGGCGACACGCTGATCGAGCCGACCTCCGGAAACACCGGCATCGCGCTCGCCATGGCGGCGGCGATCCGCGGTTACCGCATGGTGCTCATCATGCCGGAGCACCTGTCGGCCGAACGTCGCCAGACGATGCGAGCGTTCGGCGCCGAGATCATCCTCACGCCGCGCGCAGGCGGCATGGAGGCGGCGCGCGATCTCGCCGAGCGCATGGTGCGCGAGAAGAAGGGCACGATGCTCGACCAGTTCGCGAACCCCGACAACCCGCGCGTGCATTACGAAACCACCGGGCCGGAGATCTGGCGCGACACCGAAGGGCGCATCACGCACTTCGTCTCGAGCATGGGCACGACCGGCACCATCATGGGCTGCTCGCGGTACTTCAAGGAGAAGAACCCGAAGATCGAGGTGATCGGCTGCCAGCCCGCGGAAGGCTCGCAGATCCCCGGCATCCGCAAGTGGCCGCAGGCGTACCTGCCGAAGATCTACGACGCAAAGCGCGTCGACCGCCTGGAATCGGTCGGACAGGCCGAGGCCGAGGAAATGACACGGCGCCTCGCGCGCGAGGAGGGCATCTTCGCCGGCATCTCCTCCGGCGGCGCGATGCACGTCACGCTGCGCATCGCGAAGGAACTGAAGAACGCCGTCATCGTCACGATCATCTGCGACCGCGGCGACCGCTACTTGACGACGGGGGTTTTTCCGGATTGACGCCGACGCTCGCTTTCGACATCGAGACCATCCCGGACGTCGCGGGGATCCGGAAGCTGCACGAGCTGCCGGAGGATCTGCCGGACCCCGAGGTCGCTGAGATCGCGGCACAGAAGCGCCGCGTGCAGACCGGGAGCGATTTCCTGCCGGCGTACCTGCACCGCGTGGTGGTGATCTCGTGCGTGCTGCGCGATGACGACGGCCTGCGCCTATTCTCCATCGGC
>DATIGN010000005.1:0-10839 GCA_035454685.1 Burkholderiales bacterium
GATCTTGGCAAGACGCTCTTCGCACCGGGCGGCGCCGAGGCGATCGGCATGGCGCTCAAGCTCGCGCGCATCGCCACCGGCCGGCACAAGACGGTGTCGATGTGGGACGCGTTCCACGGCGCTTCGCTCGATGCGATCTCGATCGGCGGCGAGGCGGTCTTTCGCCGCGCCGTGGGACCGCTCCTGTCCGGCACCGAGCATGTCCAGCCCTGCGCTCCGCGCGGCTGCCACTTCGGTTGTGGCGGCGAGTGCAATGCGCGCTGCGCCGATTACGTCGAGTACGTGCTGGCAAAGGAGGAGGACGTCGCCGCGGTCCTGGTCGAGACCGTACGCTCGACCGACGTGCAGGTGCCGCCGCGCGCCTACTACGAGCGGCTGCGCGCGGCGTGCGACCGGCATGGCGCGCTGCTCGTGCTCGACGAGATCCCGATCTGCCTCGGCCGAACCGGAACGATGTTTGCCTTCGAGCGCTACGGCATCGTTCCGGACATGGTGGTGCTGGGCAAGGGCCTGGGCGGCGGCGTCTTCCCGATGGGGGCGCTCCTCACGCGCGAGGGGCTGGACGTGGCGGCCGACCGCGCCCTCGGGCATTACACGCACGAGAAGACCCCCCTCGGCTGCGCCGCGGCGCTCGCTACGCTCGAGGTGATCGAATCCGAGCGCCTGCTCGAGCGTGCGAACCGGCTCGGCGCGCACGCGCTCACGCGGCTTCGCCAGATGCGCCAGCGCCGGCCGGCAGTAGTGGACGTTCGCGGCGTCGGGTTGCTGCTTGGCGTCGAACTGGCACAGGCGGCGCTGGCCGAGGACGTGATGTATCGGTGCCTTGCGCGCGGCCTGTCGTTCAAGGTCGGGCAAGGCAACGTGATCGTGCTTGCGCCGCCGCTCGTGATCGAGGAAAGCGACCTCGACCAGGCGCTCGCGATCCTGGATCAGGCCATAGGAGAGGCAGCGGCATGAGCGGCGGAGCAGGGCCCCCGTTTACGGGGATGCGACCCGCGAAGGACGCTGGGCTGCCGACACGATGGACTCGATATCCCGAATATCTGCCGGAGGCAGCGGCGTGCTAATCGGGGTACCCGGCCACGCCTTTGTAGAGCCGGACAAATGCCCGAGCTGAGCCTGGGCGTGACGCTCGCGGTGCTCGGTGCGGCGCTCTTGCACGCGACCTGGAACGCCATGATCAAGTCGAGCGACGACGTGCTGCTCGACACGACGATCTTCATCGTGGGTGCCGGCGCCGCCGCGGCGCCTTTAATTTTCTGGGTGGCGCCCCCAGCCCGCGCGGCGTGGCCGTATCTCGCCGCGTCGGTCGCGATTCACATCGCCTACTACATCGCGTTGGTGGGCGCGTACCGGGCGGGTGACCTCTCGCACGGCTACCCCATCATGCGCGGAGTCGCGCCGCTCATCGTCGCGGTCTGTGCGCTGGCGTGGCTCGGCGAAGCGCCGAAGCCGGCGATCTGGGCGGGCGTGCTCCTCATCGGCGGCGGCGTACTCTCGCTCGGACTCACGAGGTTTCATTGGCGCACATCGCGCGTCTCGACCGGCTGGGCGCTTACCAACGCGGTGATCATTGCCACCTACACGCTCGTGGACGCGGCGGGCGTGCGGCTCTCGGGCAGCCCCGCGGGCTACGTGCTATGGATTTTCGTGCTCGACTGCCTGCCGTTTCCCCTGGTCGTATTTGCGCTCCGTGGCAGGCAGTTCGTCGAATACGGACGTCGCTACTGGGCGCGCGGCTTGACCGGCGGCGTGCTTTCCGCGGCGGCCTACGGAATCGCGCTCTGGGCGATGACGCGCGCCCCGGTCGCGGCAGTTGCCGCCTTGCGCGAAACGTCGGTCGTCTTTGCGGCGCTGATCGGCGCCTACATCCTGAAGGAAGGTCAAGCGCGGGTCCGGCTGGGCGGCGCGGTCGCCGTGCTCGCCGGCGTGATCGCGCTCAAGCTATGAGCGTTATTTCACCGCACGCGGAGATCGTCGTCGTCGGCGGCGGCATTGCCGGGGCGAGCGTCGCCTATCACCTCGCGAAGCTTGGCAAGCGCGACGTGCTGCTGCTCGAGCAGGGCAGCCTTACTTGCGGCACTACCTGGCACGCGGCAGGGCTCATCGGCCAGATGCGCCCCAACCGCTCGATGACCCGCATGAGCCAGTACGGCATCGGGCTCTACGCCTCCCTCGAAACCGAAACCGGGCTCGCCACCGGATGGTTGCAGTGCGGCAGCGTGAACGTGGCGAAGACGCCCGAGCGCTGGATCGTCTACCAGCGCCAGGCGGCGATGGCGCGCAGCTTCGGCATCGAAGTGCACCTGATTACGCCGCGCGAGGCGGCCGACAAGTGGCCGCTGTTGCGCGTGGACGACCTGCAGGGCGCGCTCTGGTTTCCGCAGGATGGCAAGGCGAACCCTGCCGATCTTACCCAGTCGCTTGCCAGGGGCGCACGCAACCTGGGCGTGAAGATCGTGCAGGGCGTGAAGGTGACGGGCGTGAAGCTCGCCAATGGCGCCGTGAGGGGCGTCACGACCTCGGCGGGGGAGGTGGCCTGCGAAGTGCTGGTGAACTGCACCGGCCAGTGGGCGCGTGCTTTCGGCGCGCTCGCCGGAGTGAACGTGCCGCTGCATTCGGCCGAGCACTTCTACATCGTCACCGATCGCATCGCGGGCGTGCGCCCGATGCTGCCGGTGATGCGCGACCCCGACGGTTACATCTACTTCAAGGAGGAGGTCGGCGGCCTCCTCATGGGCGGCTTCGAGTTGCAGGCGAAGCCCTGGGGCATGGACGGCATCCCGGAGAAGTTCGAGTTCCAGCGTCTGCCCGAGGACTGGGAGCAGTTCCAGCCGCTGATGGACGCGGCCATCCACCGCGTCCCCGCGCTCGAGGCGGCAGGCGTCAAGATGCTGCTTAACGGCCCCGAGAGCTTCACGCCGGACGGCAACTTCATTCTCGGCGAGGCGCCCGAGGTGCGGAACTATTTTGTTGCCGCGGGCTTCAACTCCGCCGGCATCGCGAATGGCGGCGGCGCCGGCAAGCTTCTCGCCGAATGGATCATCGGGGGCGAGGCGCCGATGGATCTCTTCGAGGTGGACATCCGGCGTTTCGGTGCCTACGCCGCCGGCGCGGACTGGCTGAGGGCGCGCACCGTCGAGACGCTGGGGCTTCATTACGCCATGCGCTGGCCGCGGCACGAGCTGGAATCGGGGCGCCCACTGCGCACCTCGCCTCTCTACGCGCGTCTGAAATCGAAGGGGGCGTGCTTTGGATCCAAGATGGGCTGGGAACGTGCCAACTGGTTCGCGCGGGCCGGCGAAAAGCCCGAAATGCAGTATACGCTCGGCAGGCCCGGCTGGCTCGATGCGGTGATCGAGGAGCAGCGTGCCGTGCGCAGTGCTGTAGGCGTTTTCGACCAGACGTCCTTCGGGAAGCTCCTCGTGCGCGGGCGCGACGCGCACACAGTGTTGGAGCGCTTGTGCGCGAACCGCGTCGACGTGCCCGTGGGTCGCGTTGTCTATACGGCAATGCTCAACGCGAAAGGCGGCTTCGAATCCGACTTCACCGTGCACCGGCTCGGGGCGGAGGATTTCTTCATCGTCACCGGCACGGCACAGCCGGTGCGCGACGCGGCCTGGATCAGGCGGCATCTGCGCGAAGGGGAAGATGTGAAGGTCGAGGACGTGACCGATGCCTGGTCGGTGCTCTCGGTCATGGGACCGCGCGCGCCGGCGCTGCTTGGTCGGCTCGATGCGGCGCGGCTCGGCTTCCGGAAAGTGGAGGTGTCCTATGTCGGCGGGCCTGGCTGCGAGCTCTACGTGCCCGTGGAGCGGGCGGACGCGCTCTACGAAGCGTTGCACTCCGCCGGGCGCGATCTGGGCCTGCGCGATTGCGGCTACTACGCGCTCGATGCGTTGCGCCTGGAGGCGGGACGGCGCGCGTTTCCGGTCGAGCTTTCGCCCGATTTCACGCCCTGGGAAGCGGGCCTGGGTTTCGCCGTGAGGCTCGATAAGGGCGCTTTCACCGGTTGCGAGGTGCTCGCTCGCGCCCCGCGCGACGCGCTCGAGAAGCGTCTCGTGACTTTCGTCTTTCCGGAGACGAAGCTCTTCGCGTGGGGCGGCGAGCCGATCCTCAGGAACGGCGCGCCGGTGGGCGAGATCAACTCGGTGGGCTACAGCGCGGCGCTCGCGGCCATGGTTGGAATGGGCTACGTGCATAGCCCGAAGCCAGAGACACGCGATGAGGTCCTTCGCGGACGCTACGAGATCGAGGTTTCGGGAGAGCGTGTTTCCGCGCGAGCGATGCTGAAGGCGCCGTGGCCAGGATAGTCCGCACCGACCGCGAGCTCGAAGTCCCGCGGGTGGACGCGGCGCTGCGCGCGGCAGGACACGAGCTCACGCTCCTGCCGGACGGGGTGTCTGAGGACGAGCTCGTGCGCGCGGCGGGGAGGGCGGAGCTTCTCCTCATGTGCTACACGCCGATCACGGCGCGCGTCATCGCGTCGGCGCCGCTGCTCAAGGGCATCGTCAAGTACGGTGTGGGGATCGACGCGATCGACATCGAGGCCGCACGAGCGCACGGCATTCCCGTGGTCAACGTTCCCGAATACGCCGAGGAGACGGTGGCCGAGGGCACGATGGCGTTAATGCTCGCGCTCGCGAAGAAGCTGAAACCCCTCCAACGTGCGATGGGCGACAAGGGCTGGATCTGGCCGTCGGCGCAGTGGCTGGGCCTCGATCTCGCCGGGAAGACGCTCGGCCTTGTGGGGATTGGCCGCATCGGCACGATGGTGGCGCGCATGGCAGGCCCGGGCTTTCGCATGCGTATCCTCGCGTTCGATCCGCATGCCGACGCAGCGCGCTTCGCCGAGGCCGGGGCGGCACGGCGTAACGAGTTGCGCGCACTCCTCTCGGAGAGCGATTTCGTGTCGGTGCACTGTGTGCTGAGCGCCGCGACGCGCGGCCTCATCGGCGAACGCGAGTTCGCTGCGATGAAGCCCTCGGCGTTCCTCGTCAACGTCTCGCGCGGCGCGATCGTGGACGAGGCGGCGCTCCTGCGGGCATTGCAGGAACGGCGCATCGCCGGGGCGGCGCTTGACGTCTATTCGCAGGAGCCGCTGGCCAAAGTGGCGCACCCCTTGGGCGCGCTCTACGCCATGGACAACGTCATTCTTTCGCCGCACCTGACCTTCTACACCCATGAGGCGATGGCGCGCCTCGAGGCGGAGACGCTCGAGCGCTGCAGCGAGATGCTGGAGGGGCGGCCGGTGACGGTAAAATCCCGTGACCCGCGCCTGCGCGCCCAGACGGGCGGCGTTCGCTTTGTTGACTGAGCGTCAGGTGAGCCAGCGCGCGAGGCCCGCGTAGCGCGGATCGGTCGGCGAAATCTCGCGATTGCGCAGGAAGTGATCGAGCGTCGCCAGGGCCGCATCGAGCGTGAATTCCTCGGTGTCGCGAACGAGCGCGAGAACCTCCGCTGCCGGCGCGAGGCGGAATTCCTCCACCTCGTCATCCTGGTTTCGCGGCTCGAAGTCCGGCGGCAGCACCAGGTCGTGGACGAGGATCGTCTCCGACTGCACGCCCTCGGTTACCTCGCGCAGGATGCGAACCGTTCCGCCGGGCACCGCCCTGCGCGCGAGCGAGGCTTCTACGCCAGCTTCCTCCCAGGCTTCCTTGACCAGGACCTCCTGCGCGCTGAACCCCGCGCCCACGCCGCCACCGACCAGATTGTCGAGCATCCCCGGGTCGGTGGGCTTGGTGCGGTTGCGGCGCGCGATCCAGAGGCTCTTCCGGTCGCCGCCGGTGATGCCGTTGACGTGCACGGCGAGCGAAGGCAGGCCGAACGGGCGTACCGCCGCACGCTCGATGCAAAACAGCGTCGGCCCGGTCGGCACGGTCGAGATCGCGTAGGTCTCGCCGCGCCATCCGGCGACAAACCCTTCGTCGGTGAGCTCCCGCACGATGCCCGCCAGCGTTTCGCTGCGTGTATCGATCGTCGCCAGCCGGCGGGCGAGGTGCACCTCGCCAACGCGCGATTCGAACAGGTCGGGCCAGCGCGCCAGACGCGCGCCCAGCGCCGGCCGCAGCCAGCCTACCGGTTCGCCAGCGACGAAAAAGCGCAGGAAACGCGACCGGTCGAACCGGCCCTCACGCGCAAGCCGTTGCGCGAGGACGCTCACGCCTGACGCAGGTGCCAGGCTTTGGGTCGCGTCATTGCCTGGATGCCGTAGGTGGACAGGGTTAGCCCGATCCCGGAGTGCCCGATACCCGACCAGGGCAGGCGCGGACTGACGCGGTCGCAGCAATTCCAGTAGACCGAGCCCGCGCGGATCTGCGCGAGAATGCGCCGGGCGCGCGCTTCATCCGGCGTGTAGACGCCCGCAGTCAGCCCGTACTCGGTGTCGTTCATGAGCCGCACGGCCTCCGCGTCGTCCGCGACCTTCTGAATGCCGATCACCGGGCCGAAGGTTTCCTCCCGCATCAGCTCCATCGTGTGGTCCGCGCGGGAGAGCACAGTCGCCTCGAACCAGTTGCCGGGCCGCGCAATGCGCTTGCCGCCCAGCAGCAGCTTCGCACCCTTGGCGACGGCGTCCGCAATCTGGCGCTCGAGCACGGCCAACTGCGGCGCACGCGCGAGCGGCCCGAGGTAGGTCGCCTCGTCCATCGGATCGCCGCACCGGTAGCCCTTCACGGTGGCGACGAAAGCATCCACGAACCGGTCGTGAAGGCGCTCGTGCACGTAGATGCGTTCCACCGAGCAGCAGCTCTGCCCCGCGTTGTACATCGCGCCGTCGGCGAGGGATTCGGCGGCGGTCTGGACGCTGGCGTCCTCGCAGACGTAGACGGGGTCCTTGCCGCCCAATTCGAGTTGCAGCTTCACCATGCGCGGCGCACAGGCCGCGGCAATCCGCGTGCCCGTCGCGTAGGAGCCGGTGAAGAACACGCCGTCCACTGCCTGTGCGACGAGCGCCGCGCCCGACGCGCCCGCGCCGCTCACCACCGTGAAGATGTCCCCGGGGATGCCCGCCGTCCGCATCATCTCGCCGATCGCAAGGCCCGTGAGCGAAGCGAATTCCGAAGGCTTGTAGAGCACGGCGTTTCCCGCAAGGAGTGCGGGCACGAAAACGTTCGAGCCGACGAAGTAGGGGTAGTTCCAGGCCGAAACATTCGCCACGACGCCGAGCGGCTCGTGCGTGATGCGCTCGCGCAGTGTCGGCTCCTCGAGCACCGTTTCGGACGCGAGTGCGCGCGCCGCGTGCTCGAGGAAGAAATCGAGTCGGCCGGCGAGCGCGTCGAGCTCGTTGCGCGACTGGCGGATCGGCTTGCCCGTCTCGCGCGTAAGCGTGCGCGCGAGATCGGGCTTGCGGCGCGTGACCTCGTCTTTGAAGCGCCGGATCGCGTGGAGGCGCGCGTCAAGTGACGTCGCCGCCCAGGCAGGCTGCGCCGCGCGCGTCCGGGAGTATTTTTCCGCAATCGCTGCTGCCGAGTCCTCGGCGATCTCGGCGAGCGGGGAGCCGTCAGCCGGATTGAGAATTTTCACGCGCAGCCTGGAGAAAATCGCCCAGCAGTGGCGCGGAATCGAGCACGCCGTCGCCGCGGCCGTGCAGGAACTCGGGGTGCCACTGTACGCCCGCGACGTATTGCGGACCCGCGAGCCGCGCCGCCTCGATCACGTCGTCCTCGAGTGAGCGCGCCTCGATCGCGAGGCCCGCGCCGAGTCCTTTCACTGCCTGGTGGTGGATCGAGTTTACTTTCACCCGCGACACGCCCGGGTAGAGCGCGGCGAGCCTCGTTCCGGGAAGGATCTCGACGTAATGGTACTTGTCGTCGTACACCGCGGCGTCGCGGTGCGCCTGGGCACCGGGCTTCTGCGTCTCGGTGTCCTGGTAGAGCGTGCCGCCGAGCGCGACGCTGATGAGCTGCAGGCCGCGGCAGATGCCCAGCACGGGCTTTTTCGCGTCGAGAAACCGATTGAGGAGTTCGAGCTCGTAACGGTCGCGCTCGGGGTCGCCGCCCCACTCGCGCCTGAGCGGCGCCTCGCCATATGTCTGCGGCGAGATGTCGGATCCGCCCTGCAACACGAACCCGTCCAGCTCCTGCGCGTAGTCGGCCAGCGTGAGCGCGCTCGAAGCGCGGTCCACGACGTCGGGGACGAGGTAGACCAGCACGCCCGCCGATTGCAGCCAGCGCGCGAAGGCCTGCTCGAGGAAATAGAGGTTCTTCTTGAGGTATCCGAGCTTCGACGCATCGCCGTACTGGATGCGCGCCGAGACGCCGATCCGAAGCCGCCGCTTCATAACGCGTCGGCGAAGAGGGTCTGGAAGTCCTGCTTCGTGCAGGAGCGCGGGTTGGTCTGGTGGCAGATATCGGCGAGCGCGATCTCGACCAGCCGCGGCAGATGCTCCTTCTTGACGCCGAGGGCCCCGAGCCTTGCCGGGATGCCGAGGTCCGCCTTGAGCTCGGTGAGCCACGCGACGAGGTCCGCCACGCCGGCGACCCGCGCGAGTTCGTCCATCTTCGACGCGGCGGCTTCACGATTGAAGCGCATGACGTGGTCGATCATCACGCCATTCGCGAGCCCGTGGTGCAGGCCGGCGACGGTGGAGAGCGCGTGGGCGCAGGAGTGAACCGCGCCGAGATCTTTCTGGAATGCGATCGCGCCCATCATCGAGGCCATGAGCATGTCGCTGCGCGCCTGCAGGTTCCGCGGTTGCTTTACGGCCAGCGGCAGCGCGTGTGCGGCAATGCGCGTGCCTTCGAGCGCGATGCCGTCGCACACCGGATGGTACGCCGAGGAGAGATACGACTCGATATTGTGGGTGAGGGCATCCATCCCGGTCGCCGCGGTGACGGGTGCGGGGAGGCCGAGCGTCAGCTCCGGGTCAGCGAACACGGCCTTCGCAAGGAGTGCGGGTGAGAATACGATGCGCTTTACGTGCGTCGCGTCCTCCGAAATGACCGAGGAGCGTCCGACCTCGCTGCCGGTGCCTGCAGTCGTGGGCAACGCGACGAAGTGCGGCAGCGGCTTCTCGATCGGCCGCACCCCGGGGTGGTCCCACGCGTACTCGAGCACGTCGCCCGGGTGCACCGCCATGAGCGCGACCATCTTCGCCACGTCGAGCGCGGCCCCGCCGCCGAAGCCCACCACCGCGTCGGCGCGGTGTGCCCGATATGCATCCACGCCCGCGCGCACCTGCGCGGCGACCGGGTTGCCTTCCACGCCCGAGTACACGCTCGCGTCGAGCCCCTCGAGCGTGGCGACGAAGTCGGCCAGCATCGGGAGCGCGGCGATGCCCCTGTCGGTGACGACAACGGGTCGCTTGCAACCCGCTTTCTTGAGATGGGCTGCGACGAGCTTCCTTGTACCCGGCCCGAAGTGGATCGCGGTCGGAAATGCGAACGTGTGGACCGCCATCAGATGATCTCGAAATAGCGCTTCAGCTCCCAGTCGGTCACCGCGTCTTGGAACTGGCGCCACTCCCACTCGCGCGTGCGCACGAAGTGGTCCACGAAGGACTCGCCGAAAAGCTCGCGCGCGGCCGCCGAGCGTTTGAGGTTTGCAGTCGCCTCCATCAGGTTGCGCGGCAGGCGCGGGATCTTCGCCGCCTTCGCCGCGTCGCCCGTGAGCGGCGCGTCCTTGAGCCTGAGTTTCTTCTCGATGCCCCACAATCCCGCGCCGACACAAGCCGCGAGCGCGATGTAGGGATTGATATCCGCGCCGGGGCAGCGCGACTCGAGCCGCGTGGACTTGGGCGAGCCGGGAATGACACGCAGCGTCGCGGTGCGGTTGTCCACGCCCCAGCTGCGCTTCACCGGTGCCCACATGCCGTCGACCAGCCGCTTGTAGCTGTTCACCGTCGGCGCATACATCGCCTGGATGTCCTCCAGCAGCGCGAGCTGCCCCGCGAGGTAGCTCTCGAAGAGCTTCGACATACGGTGCGGATGGCGCGCGTCGTAGAACAGGTTGCGCTTGCCATCCGACAGGCTCTGGTGAAGGTGGCCGGAGCACCCCGGATACTGCGTGTTCCACTTCGCCATGAAGCTCGGCATGATGCCGAAGCGGCTGCCGATCTCTTTCGCGGCCTGCTTGAAGAGGATGCCGCGGTCGCCCGCTTCGATCCCGGGCGCATAGAGCATCGCTGCCTCGTAGACGCCCGGACCGGTCTCCGTGTGCAGGCCTTCGACCGGTACCCCGAACGCCGGCATCTCCTCCATGAGAGCGCGGAAGAACGGCTGGTTCTGTCCCGCGCGGATGAGCGAATAGCCGAACATGCCCGGGGTGATCGGCTCGGGGCGGACATAGCCCTTGGCGGCGAAACTTTGCGGCGTTTCGCGAAAATTGAACCACTCGTATTCCACGCCCGCGAGCACCTGGAAGCCCATCTTTTCCGCGCGCGCGAGCACGCGCTTGTAGAGCTGGCGCGGGCAGACGGGGAGCGGCCTGCCGTCGGCCTCGACGAATTCGCCGAGGAAGAACGCCACGTTGTCGTCCCAGGGCACGCGCCGGAAGGTGGAAAGGTCGAGCTGCACGAGCGCGTCGGGAAAGCCCGTGTGCCAGCCGGTCCAGGTGGTGTTGTCGTAGCACTGGTCGTTCGCGTCCCAGCCGAAGACCACGTTGCAGAAGCCGAAGCCCGACTCGACGGCCGAGAGGAACTTTTCCTTGTGGAGGTACTTGCCGCGCAGCACGCCATCAGTGTCGGAGACCGCCACCTTGACGCGCGTCGCAGGCGATCGGCGCACTTGCTCGACGATGCGGCGCGCCTCCGCTCGAGAAATCCCCGCCATCGAATTTCCTTCCCCGAAAGGCTTGCCGTCAGACTATATCAGGAACGCTTCTGGCGGAGAGGGCGGGATT
>DATIGN010000006.1:0-25653 GCA_035454685.1 Burkholderiales bacterium
GGAATCCTCACGGCGCTGGCGGTCGGCGACCAGCGCGCAATCTCGGCCGAGGAATGGCGGCTTTTCAACCGCACCGGCGTAACACACCTGATGTCCATTTCCGGGCTGCATGTCACGCTGGTCTCCGGGCTTTTCGCATGGCTCGTGTCCTTCGGGTGGCGCCGCGTTCCGGCGGCGGTGTTGCGACTACCGGCGCGCAAGGCGGCGGCCGCGGCGGCGATCGCCGCCGCGCTCGGCTATACGCTGCTCGCCGGGTTTGCCGTGCCCGCGCAGCGCACTTTCTGGATGGTGAGCGTGGTCGCCGCGGCGCTGTGGTGCGGCCGGATCGCCGCGCCGGCGCGCACGCTCGCCCTTGCGCTCGCCGTAGTGGTCGCCACGGACCCATGGGCGCCGCTTGCACCGGGGCTGTGGCTTTCGTTCGGCGCGGTCGCGCTGATCTTCTACGTGGTGACGAACGAATGGCGCATCGCGCAATGGGGACGCATGCAATGGGCGATCACTGTCGGCTTGGCGCCCGCCGTGCTGCTTCTCTTCGGCCAGGTCTCGGTGGCCGGGCCGCTCGCCAACGCGCTTGCCATCCCGCTGGTTTCGGCCGTGATTACTCCGCTCGTTTTGCTTGCGATTCCTCTCCCCCTCAATTTCCTGCTCGAGGTTGCGGCCTGGCTTGTCGAATTGCTGCTCGCGTTCCTGGAGTGGTGCGCCGCGCTGCCGGGCGCGCTGTGGGAGCAGCACACTCCGCCGGCATGGGCGGCCGCGCTCGCCATGGCGGGCGTAGCCTGGATGCTCGCGCCGCGCGGCGTGCCTTGGCGCGCGACCGGGCTCGCGCTCATGGCGCCCGCGTTCTCGCTCGCGCCTCCCACCCCGGCCCGCGGGGAGGCGTGGATCACGGCGCTCGATGTAGGCCAGGGGCTCGCAGTCCTCGTGCGCACGGCGAACCGCGCGCTGCTCTACGATGCGGGGCCGGCATACGGCCCGGAGGCCGACAGCGGCGGGCGCATCGTAGTGCCGCTGCTGCGCGCTACCGGCGTGCGCAGCGTCGACCTCCTGGTCCTCAGCCACGAGGACATCGACCATCTCGGCGGCGCCCTGACGGTCCTCGAGGCGCTCGAAGTACGCGCGCTCGCGTCCTCCTTGCCGCAAAGCCATTCGCTGCACTCGCTTGCGCCCATGCCGAGGCGTTGCGCTGCTGGGATCGCCTGGAGCTGGGACGACGTGCGCTTCGAGTTTCTTCACCCGCCTGCGGGCTGGGAAACAGCGCGCCGCAACAACCAGAGCTGCGTGCTGCGCGTCACGGCGGGCACCTCCTCGATGCTGCTCACTGGCGATATCGAACGCGCCGCCGAGCTGTTTCTTCTCGAGAGCAAGATTGCTCGCAGCGACATACTTCTCGTGCCGCACCATGGTAGCCGTACCTCTTCGAGCGAGGAATTCATCGCCGCGGTGGCGCCGCGCTGGGCCATCGTGCCCGCGGGCTATCGCAACCGCTTTGGCCACCCGGCGCGCGAGGTGCTCGAGCGCTATGCGAGAGCCGGCGTCACAGTGCTGCGCACCGATCGGGACGGCGCGGTGTCGGCCGTTCTGAATGGGCCTGCCCCTCGAGTGAGCACGGAGCGTTCGCGGGCCCCCCGCTATTGGCGGCGTACTCCGCCCGTATAGAATGGCCGCGCGGGGGTCTCCCGCGACCAGAGGAGAGGATCGAATCATGGCAAAAAAGGCTAGCGGCACCGTTTATCGCGTTACCGAAGTGATCGGCACGAGCAGCAACTCGTGGGAGGACGCGGTGCGCAACGCAGTCAAGACTGCCTCTGGCAGCCTGCGCGACTTGCGCATCGCCGAGATCGAGAAGCTTGACGTCAAGATCGAAAACGGCAAAGTCACGCAGTTCCGCGCACGCCTTGCGCTGTCCTTCAAGTACGAGGGCTAGGGCAGCTTGTTTACCGCCGTCGTACGCATCACCGGCGCCGGGCGGCTCGACGACTTCCGCGAGCGCCTGCGCTGGCTGATGGTTCGCGACGAGGACGCGGAGGACTACACCGAGCACCACGGCGGCGGGACGCTGGAATACCGCTTCCGTCCGCGCCGCGGCATCCCGTTCCCGGCGTTCACCGCAGCCTCGGCGGATTTCCCCGAGTTGCGCGTCGAGGCGGAATGGGAACGCGACGGCGAGCGCGGCCGCGCCGTGATCGAGAACGGGCGTCTCGTCGAGCAAACGGCTTCCCGCTTTGAAGAAGCCCAGGTGGACGTAGAAGTCGGCGAGGAAGGGCGGCTCGCACTCGGTCTGACATGCCGGACAAGCGAGGACGGCGGCTTGATTGGCTACGCGGTGACCGGTGAGCGCCATACCTACTGGCGCTACCGGGACGGAGATCTCTCGCTGCTCGATGCCGAGGAGCCGGACGCCGCGCTCGAGGACGTCGCTTTTCGCTTCGTCGACGAATGGATCTGGTACGACGAGGAGGAAGCGGCGTTGGAGCGCGCACGCTATGCAAACTACGGCTTCCCGGTGCGCGGCGCCAACGTGAAGTCGGAGAAGCTCGCGCTCGTGCGCACCCATGGCGGCCGGTATTCCTCGTTCGGCGAGGACGCGCAAGCCGCCCGAGGGGCGATCGTCGACCAATGGCTGAAGCGGTAGAGCCGCGCCGGCGCTCGGTGTTGTGCGCCTCGCCCGCCGGCCTGCACCGCATGGCCTACCGGGAGTGGGGCGATCCGCGGAACCGCGACGTGCTCGTCTGCGTGCATGGCCTTACGCGCTCAGGCCGCGATTTCGACGAGCTCGCGCGCGCTCTGTGCACGCAATTCCGCATCGTGTGCCCGGACGTCGCGGGACGCGGGGATTCCGATCGGCTCGCCGACCCGAAGCATTACACGTGGGCGCAATACGTCGCCGACATGGTGACTCTGATTGCGCGGCTCGACGTCGAGGCGGTGAGCTGGCTTGGCACCTCGATGGGCGGCCTGGTCGGCATGGCGCTCGCTGCGCAGCCGGGGAGCCCGATCCGCAGGCTGATCCTCAACGACGCGGCGCCCGTGATCGCCAAGGCGGCGCTTGAGCGTATCGCCACCTATGTCGGGCAGGAGCTCAGCTTCGCCACGCTCGAGGAGGCCGAGAAATACGTGCGCACGATATCCGCGCCCTTCGGCCCGCACAGCGACGCGCAATGGCGCTTCCTCACCGAGACCTGGGTGCGCCGCGGCGAGGACGGCAGCTTGCGGCCGCATTACGATACGCGCATCGCCGAGGCCTACCGCGCCACCATGCCGGAAAAGGACCTGGAGCTCTGGCATCTGTACGACGCGCTGCGCTGCCCGACCTTGCTCGTGCGCGGCGAACGATCCGATCTCGTCTCGCCGCAGACCGCCGCGGAGATGGCGCGCCGCGGCCCGAAGGTTAAGGTGGTCGAGATCCGCGGCGTAGGCCACGCCCCGACCCTATTGCAACCCGATCAGATCGCGGTCGTCCGCGATTTCCTACTCGAAGGAGAAACGTCGTGAAGAAGACATTATTGCTACTGACAATACTCGCCACCCCGGCGTTCGCGCAGCAGTCGACGTTCGACGCGGTGCGCTCGAAGGGCTTCGTCCAGTGCGGGGTGAACGCCGGTGCGCTCGCCGGATTTTCTGCTCCCGATTCGAAGGGGGTGTGGAGAGGCATCGACGTCGACCTGTGCCGCGCGGTCGCGGCGGCGGTGTTCGGCGACCCGAACAAGGTGCGTTACACGCCCCTCACCGCGCAGCAGCGTTTCACCGCGCTGCAGTCGGGCGAGGTCGACATCCTGTCGCGCAACACTACCTGGACCATCACGCGCGACACGAGCCTCGGCCTCAACTTCGTCGGCGTCAACTACTACGACGGCCAGGGCTTCATGGTGCACCGCAAGCTCAACGTGAAGAGCGCCAAGCAGCTGAACGGCGCCACCGTGTGCGTGCAGCCCGGCACGACCACCGAGCTTAACCTCGCCGATTACTTCCGCGCCAACAAGATGACCTTCAAGCCGGTGGTGATCGAGAAGCTCGAGGAAGTGCTGAACGCCTACTTCGCCGGACGCTGCGACGTCTTCACCACCGACCACTCGGGCCTCGTCTCCGTGCGGGGCTCGCGCGCGCCCAACCCGGCGGACCACATCATCCTGCCCGAGATCATCTCCAAGGAGCCGCTCGGGCCGGCGGTGCGCCACGGCGACGACCGTTGGTTCGACATCGTCAAGTGGACGTTGTTTGCCATGATCGAGGCCGAGGAGATGGGCCTCACCTCGAAGAACATCGACCAGCAGGCCTCGAGCACCAACCCCGCGATCCAACGCATCGTCGGCTCGAGCGGTGACGTCGGCAAGATGCTCGGCGTAGACAACAAGTGGGCCTACAACATCATCAAGCAGGTCGGCAACTATGGCGAAAGCTTCGACACCAACCTGAAGCCCCTGGGCTTCGAGCGCGGCCTGAACCGCCAGTGGACCCAGGGCGGCTTGATGTATGCCCCGCCAATCAGGTAGAGATGCGCGATAAAGCGGAGGGCTTTCGCAGCCTCCACCAACGCTGCTTCGTCATCGCAAACGCCTGGGACGCGGGCTCGGCGCGCATTCTCGCCGGGCTCGGCTTCCAGGCGCTCGCGACCTCGAGCGGTGCGCACGCGGGCACCCTCGGCCGCCGCGACGGACAGGTGACGCGCGAGGAGGCGCTCGCACATGCGCGCGCCATCGTCGAGGCAACCGATCTCCCGGTATCCGCCGATCTCGAGAACTGCTTCGCCGACGATCCGGCGCAGGCGGCGGAAACGGTTCGCCTCGCGGTCGAGATCGGCCTCGCCGGCTGCTCGATCGAGGACGCGACGCGCGACCGGGTGTATGACTTCGACCATGCGGTGGAGCGTGTCGCCGCCGCCCGAAACAGCCGATTGGTCCTTACGGCGCGTGCCGAGAACTTCGTGCGCGGCAGGCCCGACCTCGACGACACGATCAAGCGGCTGCAGGCGTTCGAGAAAGCCGGCGCCGACGTCCTCATGGCGCCCGGGCTTCCCGATCTCGAGTCGGTGCGCAGGGTGTGTGCGACGCTTTCCAAGCCCTTCAACTTCATGGCGGGCATCAAGGGCAAGTCCTTCAGCGTCGCTGAGCTCCAGTCGGCGGGCGTGCGCCGCATCAGCCTCGCCACCTCGCTCTGGCGCGTGGCGATGACCGGCCTGATCGACGCGGCGCGCGAAGTGAAGGAGAGGGGCACCTTCGGCTACGTTGAGCGTTCGCTCGCCACGGCTGAAATAGTGAAACTGACGGAGAAGTGACGGCGAACGATCGCCCCGGATCGCGGTCCAGTCGTACTGGAGGCAAAGCATGCAACTATCCACGCATCTCAAGCCGATATCCGCGCCGCTTGATCGCTACAAGCAGGTTCGCGACACCACGGTCGCGTTGGCCGGGCCATTGTCGGCCGAAGACTGCGCCATCCAATCCATGCCGGACGCAAGCCCGGCGAAATGGCATCTCGCCCACACGACGTGGTTCTTCGAGACCTTCGTGCTGCAGCCGCACGTCCCGGGCTACCGCGCGTTCGATCCGGCCTACGGCTATCTCTTCAATTCCTACTACAACGCGATCGGCGAGCGGCACCCGCGGCCCGAGCGCGGCATGCTGTCGCGTCCGCCGCTGGACGAGGTTCTTGCTTATCGACGCCATGTGGATGAAGCGATTCTCGACATGGACGAACCGCGCGCCGACGCCCTCCGGCTACTCGAAATGGGCGTGCACCATGAGCAGCAGCACCAGGAGTTGATCCTCACCGATGTGAAGCACCTGCTGTCGCGCAATCCGCTCAAGCCGGCATACCAGAAGAGCTGGCCGCTCACGCCGATCCGCGCGCGCGCGCCGCGCTGGATCGAATTTCCCGGCGGGCTTTACGAGATCGGCCATGCCGGGCCCGGCTTCGCGTTCGACAACGAGACGCCGCGCCACCGTGTCTGGCTCGAGGACTTCGAGGTCTCCTCGCATCCTGTGACGCACGGGGACTTCCTGAACTTCATCGAGGACGGCGGCTACCGGCGGCCCGAGCTGTGGCTGTCGGCCGGCTGGGACATCGTGCGTGCGCGCGGCTGGGCAGCGCCCGAGTACTGGGCGCGGCGCGACGGCGTCTGGCACACCTTCACGCTGCATGGCGAAGTGCCGGTCGACCCGAACACACCGATCTGCCACGTGAGTTTCTACGAGGCCGAGGCGTTTGCGCGCTGGGCGAAGGCGCGCCTTCCCGGCGAGGCGGAATGGGAGGTGGCCGCGCGCGGCGTGCCCGCGGCCGGCAATTTCCTGGAGAGCGGAGCCTTGCATCCGCTTGCGCTGCGCGAAGACCCGGCCGAAGGCACGCTCGCACAGGCGTTCGGCGACGTCTGGGAGTGGACGCGAAGCGAGTACGGCCCGTACCCGGGCTACCGGCCCGAGCCCGGTGCGGTGGGTGAGTACAACGGCAAGTTCATGGCGAGCCAGTACGTACTGCGGGGAGGCTCGTGCGCCACGTCGGCGAGCCACATCCGCGTCAGCTACCGCAACTTCTTTCCGCCCGAGGCGCGCTGGCAGTTCTCCGGGCTGCGCCTCGCGCGGTAGCCGCGTCCTAGTCCACCTTCGCGCCGACGTCGCGCACCACTTTGCCCCACTTGGCGAGCTCGCTCTTGACGTAGGCGGCGGTCTCGCCGAGCGGCGCCGCAGTTACGTCGAAGGCTAGCGCTTCCAGCCGTTCCTTGATCTGCGGATCGCGCGCCACCTTCAGCAGCGCGTCGTTCAGCTTTTGTGCGACTTCCGCCGGGGTGCCGGCAGGGACGAAGAATCCGACCCACGTGTAGTCCTCCATCCCGGAGAATCCAAGCTCGCCGAGCGTCGGCACGTCGGGCAACGCGGCGAGGCGCTGTGCGGAAGACACGGCGAGCGCCCGCAGCTTTCCGGCCTTGATGTGCGGGAGCGGCGCCGAGCCCGCGATCGAGCCGATCGGCGGCTGTCCGCTCAGGACAGCCGCTGCGGCCGGTCCGCCGCCCTTGAAGGGAATGTGGGTGATATCGACCTTGGCGCGTATCTTGAACAGGTTTTCGCCGGTGAGATGCGGCGTGGTGCCGTTGCCCGCCGAGGCGAACGCGAGCTTCCCGGTGCGCGCACGCTCGAGCAGCTCGGCGAGCGTCTTCGCCGGAAAGTCCGCGTGCACGACGATCAGGTTGGGCTGCGAGGCGACGATGGCGAGCGGGATGAAATCCTTCTCGCCGTCGTATCCGGCATTCGGGATGAGCGTCGGATTCACCGCGTAAGCAGACGAATGCGCGAGCACGGTGTAGCCGTCGGGCGCCGCTTTCGCGACGCGCACAGCGGCCACGTTGCCGCCGGCGCCCACCACGTTCTCGACGACGATGCTCTGTCCCAGAAGCTCGCCCAGCTTCGGCCCCATGAGCCGCGCGATGATGTCTACCGGCCCGCCCGGCGGGAATGCCACTGCGACGCGGATCGGCTTCGACGGATAGGGCTGTGCCAGCGCATTTGCCGCCGTGAAGAGCACCCAGGCCAGAAGAATCTTTCTCATCGTCCCCCCTACTTGATGGCGAGCGGATTCGTCGGCGAGCCTACCGCACCGGTGATCGGAAGGGCAGGGGCGACGAACAGAAACTCGTAAACCCCGTCGGCGGCGCAGTCCTCGGCCAGGTCCTTTACGTAGAAGATCTCGCCCATCGTCATGCCCATGATGGGGATGGTGATCCAGTGCCACGGCTGATTGATTCCCGGCTCGGATTCGTTCGGCCGCACCTCGCAGCCCCAGGTATCGCTCGCCAGCGCCGCGAGCTCGGTGCGCTGGATCCAGTCGAGCGTCTCGAACGAAAAGCCCGGCGCGTCGCCGCCGGGGTAGCCGTCCCAGCTCGCGGCGTCGAGCTTGGCCTCCATCTGCCCGGTTCGCACGATCACGAAGTCGCCGCGGCGCAGTTCGACTTCTTCAACGAGAGCTGTCTTATCCAGGTCCCTGCTTGTAATTGCATACCCATCCGGCAGGACGCCCATGCCAAGGGCGCGCGGTACGTCGAGGAATACGCCGCGGCCGACCATCCTGTTCTTCGTCTTCTCGATGCCGCATTTCTGCGCACCGGCGGAGGTGACCTCGCGGCAGTCGTAGCCGTTCCACATGTGGTTCTCATAGAACACGTGACCCAGGCCATCCCACTGCGTGCCGCACTGCAGCGGCATCACCACCATGTCGTCCGCGGCACGGATGCCGCGCTTGTCGAGCACGCCTGCGTAGGCGTCGGTGCCGGTGCGTAGCATCGTGTGCAGCGGGTTGATGCGCCCAAGGGCTGGATACTTGCTTTTCGCGCCCTGCGGACCGTGATTGTCGAAGTTGAGCGCGAGCGAGATCACCTTGCCTTTTCTCACCAGGCGCGCTGCGGCGACGATGTCCTCGGGCCGCGTGTGATTCAGGGTGCCGAGCTCGTCGTCGGGCCCCCAGCGGCCCCAGTTCTTGTACTTCTCCGCGGCTTTTCGCAGATCGTCTCGGGTAAGCTTGCGCTCGGTCATGGTCTGGCGCTCTTCGAGGGGGAGGCGGATAGCGTATCAGGCGGCGGCGATCGGCGCCGCCGTGCTCGTCGCCTGGTTTCTCGTCTCCAACACCATGGCGAACCTCGAAGAGCGCCGCATCGCGAGCGGCTTCGGCTTCCTCGCGCGCGCGGCGGGCTTCGAGATCGGCGAGTCGGCGTTCCTGCGCTACAGCGCCTCGGACAGCTATCTGCGCGCGCTCGTCGTCGGGCTTACCAACACGCTGGCGGTCGCGCTGATTGGCATCGTCACCGCCACCGTGCTCGGCACGGCGATCGGGCTCTCGCGGCTGTCGAGGAACTTTCTGCTGAGAAACGTGGCCGCGGCGTACGTCGAGTTCATGCGCAACGTGCCGCTGCTGGTGCAGCTCTTTTTCTGGTACGCGGTGATCACCGAGGGAATGCCGGGTCCGCGCGAGGCGCTGTCTCCGCTGCCCGGAGTGTTCCTCTCCAATCGCGGGATCTTCTTTCCCACGTTGGCCGGCGCGCCTGAGCTGCAGGGTTTCAATTTTGTCGGCGGCGCGGCGCTCACCCCGGAGTTCGTCGCGCTCCTGGTCGGGCTCGCAACCTATACCGCGGCGTTTATCGCCGAAATCGTGCGTGCGGGCATCCTGGCAGTGGATCGCGGCCAGGCCGAAGCGGCGCACGCGCTGGGGCTTTCGCGTGCGCAGGCAATGCGCCTGGTGATTCTGCCGCAGGCGCTGCGCGTCATCGTGCCTCCCATGACGAGCCAGTACCTTAACCTGACCAAGAACAGCTCGCTCGCCGTGGCGATCGGCTATCCCGATCTGGTCTCGATCGCGAACACCACCATGAACCAGACCGGCCAGGCGATCGAGGGCATCGCCACCATCATGGCGGTGTATCTCACGATCAGCCTGTCGATTTCGGCGTTCATGAACTGGTACAACGCGCACGTCGCTTCCCGATGAATTGGATCCGTGAAAACCTGTTCTCCGGGTGGGTCAGTACGCTCTTTACCGTGCTCGTTCTGCTGCTCTTGTTCAAAGCGCTTCCGCCGTTCATCGACTGGGCCTTCCTCGATGCGGTTTGGCAGCCCGACTCCAAGGCGTGCCGCGCGGGCGAGGGCGCGTGCTGGGGCTTCATCGCCGAGAAGCATCGCTTCATCCTGTTCGGCACCTACCCCTTCGACCTGCACTGGCGGCCGGCGATCGCCACCGTGCTTCTGATCGGCCTGTGGATCTTCTCGGCGATACGGCGCTTCTGGAGAGGCTGGCTCGTGCTGGTCTGGCTCGCTGGCCTGACGCTCATCGGTATCCTGATGTGGGGCGGGGTGTTCGGCATGCCCTACGTCGAGAACGAGCGCTGGGGCGGGCTCATCCTGACGCTGCTCCTCACCACGTTCGGGGTGGCGTTTGCGTTCCCGCTCTCGATCCTGCTCGCGCTCGGACGCCGCTCCGACATGCCGGTGATCCGCGGGCTGTGCGTCGGCTACATCGAGCTGATCCGCGGCGTGCCGCTCATTTCGCTGCTCTTCATGGCCTCGGTGATGCTGCCGCTGTTCCTGCCGCACGGGGTGACGATCGACAAGCTGCTGCGCGCGCAGATCGCGATGATCATGTTCGCCGCCGCGTATCTCGCCGAGGTGGTGCGCGGCGGCCTGCAGGCGATCCCGAAAGGCCAATACGACGCGGCGCACGCGCTCGCGCTGCCGTACTGGCGGCGCACCTACCTCATCATCCTGCCGCAGGCGCTGCGCATCTCGGTGCCGCCGCTCATGAACACGTTCATCGCGTTCTTCAAGGACACCTCGCTCGTGCTGATCATCGGTCTGTTCGACCTGCTCTCGACGGTCAAGATCTCGCTCAACGAGCCGGCGTGGACCGGGTTCGGCGTCGAGGCGTATCTGTTCGCTTCGGTGGTGTATTTCGTGTTCTGCTATTCGATGTCGCGCTACAGCCGGCGCCTGGAGCAGCAGCGATGATCGAGATGATCAAGGTGAGCAAGTGGTTCGGCTTGTTCCAGGTACTGACGGATATCGACCTTGCGGTGGCGCGCGGCGAGAAGGTCGTGGTGTGCGGCCCGTCCGGCTCGGGCAAGTCGACCCTCATCCGCCTCGTCAACCGGCTGGAAGTGCACCAGGCGGGTCGCGTCGTCGTCGACGGCGTCGAGCTCGACGACGACCCGAAGAAGACCGACTTGGTGCGGCGCGAGGTCGGCATGGTCTTTCAGAGCTTCAACCTGTTTCCGCACCTTACGGCGCTCGAGAACCTCACGCTCGCCCCGGTGTGGGTGAAGCATGTGCCGCGCAAGGAAGCCGAGGACACCGCGATGCACTTCCTCGAGCGTGTGCGCATTCCCGAGCAGGCGGGCAAGTACCCGTCGCAGCTTTCCGGTGGCCAGCAGCAGCGCGTCGCAATAGCGCGCGCGCTGTGCATGCGGCCGAAGCTGATGCTGTTTGACGAACCTACTTCCGCGCTCGATCCGGAGATGATCAAGGAAGTGCTTGACGTGATGGTCGAGCTCGCGCGCGAAGGCATGACCATGATGGTGGTGACGCACGAGATGGGCTTCGCCCGGACCGTGGCCGACCGCGTGGTGTTCATGGACGGCGGTCGCATCGTGGAGGCCGCGGCGCCGGCCGAGTTCTTCGGCGCGCCGAAGACCGACCGGGCGAAGCTTTTCTTGAGCCAGGTGCTCGGGCACTAAGCGCCTGGCCGCGCTCAGCCTGGCGGAACGGACAGCCTGCCAGCGGCCGCGCCCTGCGAGAAAAGGACCATTTCTCCGGTATCGGGCGACACCCCGGTGAGCGCGACGATCGTCGATCCGTGCGTAACGAGCACGAGGTTTCCCTGACCCTGCCTGGCCGCGATGAGGGCCCGCATCTCTTTCACCTGACGCTCACGGTTCTCCGGCCGTCCAAAGAGGTTGCTGAGCGCGTCCGAAATCTCCGCCTGGCCGAATGCAAGCTTCGCCGTCTCCACGCAACGGCACCACGGGCTCGACACGACCCGCTCGACCGGAATGCCGCGCGCTCGGAACGCTTCGCCGATACGCCGGGCGTGCGCCCGGCCGGCGTCGGTGAGGTTGCGCTGCGTGCTGCAATCGTCGAGCCGCATGCCGGGCGGGTCGCCTGCGCCGGGGGTGGTAATGGTGTGCCGAATCAGGACGACCTGGCCGCCGCCTTTCAGCAGCTGCCATAGCTTTTCGTCGGCCGGCGCCGGGGATGCTGCGAGCAGGGCGGCAAGCGCGACCAGCAGCTTCGCCACGAGCTACTTACGTGACTCCCGCGCCATTTCGACCACGGCGCGCAGCGCCTCGATATACGAGCGCCAGCCCAGACCCTCGACCGTCGCCTTGGCCGCCGATGAGATGATCGAATGGTGGCGCCATTCCTCGCGCGCGTGCCGGTTGGAGATGTGCACCTCGATGACCGGGAACGGCATGGTCTTGATCGCGTCGTGCAGGGAAACGCCGAATTGCGTGAGGCCGGCGGGATTGAGAATCGCGCCCGCGGCGGTATCGATGTGCTTGTGCAGAAAATCGACCAGAGCGCCTTCATGGTTCGACTGCACTATTTCCAGCTCGACACCCAACTCCTTCCCCAGTTGCTCCAGTTTCCGGTTGATGTCGGCGAGCGTCGTACTGCCGTAGATGTGCGGCTCGCGCCGGCCGAGCAGGTTGAGGTTGGGCCCGTGCAGCACGAGGATCTTCATCGGTTTTTCCTGAGTTTAGCCGCTGCTTTTGGCGGCCTTCCAATTTCTTTCAAGATTCGCAATTAGGGCCGGGCTGAAATGGCAGCCGGCCTGCTCGCGCGCGTAGATTGCCATATACCGGCGGAACGTATCGAGCGGCTCTTCGCCGGCGCGGAACGCACGCCGGTTTCCTGCGGCGCTGACCACGCCCGAGGAGGTCAGCTTTTCCACCATCGAAGCTATCGCGCCGTCCATCCTGCTCGAAGGCACGATGTCGTCGCAGATCATCCGGCCCTCGGGGCTCGAGCACTCGATGCGCCGCTCGGCCAGGATCGCCTGGCGCGCGATGCGGTCGCCGACGAAGCGCGGCAGGCGCAGGTTGGCGGCGCCCGGGATGATGCCTTCCTTGCGCGCCGGCAAGGTCAGGTACGCGTCCTGCGCGGCGAGGGTGTAGTCCATCGTGAGCAGGATCTGGCAGTGGCCGCCGATAGCGAAGCCCTCCACCGCCGCAATCCAGAGCTTTTCAGTGGACGCGAGCTCAGGCGACTGGTTTTCCTGCGCCAAACCTCGGTAAAGCTTGTTCACGAAGCCCAGGTCGCGAATCAGGTACCAGAGGTAGCGGATCTTGCCTTCGTAGAGGTGCGTGAGGTTGATACCGGCGCCGAAGAGCCGGCGCCCGGCGTACTTCGCGTGCGTAACGACATCGCCGCGCAGCACGCACACTTCGGTCTTCGGGTCGAGCAGGGCGACGTCGACCGCGATCTCGGCCCCGGGCAGCGTCGATTCGTCCTCTGCGTTCAGGTAGTGCGGGTTGCTGAGCGTCACGACCGAGGCCTTGCCCTCGCGCTTCAACGTCGCGCCTTGGAGCCGAAGCTCGCCGCGCTGCTCGTATTCCATTAATCGTGTGCGCGAATCTGCACGCGGCAGGAGCATCGCGTGACACAGGTGCGTGCCCGCGACCGGGTTGCCGAGGATTTCGGCGAGGAAGCGGCCTTGCTCGCGCTCGAGCCCCTTCTTCTCCTTCAGCGGCAGCCGCGCCTCAATCGCAAGCTCGGCCTCTGACGGAAGATGGCCTCTTTCGGCAGCGAGGCGGCAAAGCTCGTCGACGCGCAAGTAGCGCGTGCGCGCGGCAGTGAGCTCGTCGTAGAGGCGAAGCGCTTGCATTCAGGCTGCGGCCCCGCGCAGCGGCAGGCTCCGCCGCGATACCTGGTCCGTCAGCCATTTTACCGAGCGCCGGGCGCGCTCGGTGACCAGCGCCGCCGGCAGCTGGGTGTAGTCGTCGTTGAACACTTCGAAGCTGTAATCGCCGCGGTAGCCGAGGCGGTCGAGCGCGCGCACGAGCTCGCCGACATCGCTGCTGTGCACGCCTTCGCCCGGGAACACGCGCATGTGCCGCGCGGTGTCGATGCGCTCCTCGCGCGAGCGGATCTCGCGCCACATGAAGTCGGCGAGCTGGACGAGAAAGATCTTGGCGGGGTCGATTTCGTCCAGCGCTTCGCGACTGGTGCCCATGGCGAGCATGTGGAAAGAATCGAGCGCGAGCCCCAGATTCGCGCGGTCGGCCTCGGCCACGATTTGCCAGGCCTGCGGGTACTCGTTGACATGCCGCCCCCAGGAGAGCGCCTCGTAGGCGATGCGAATGCCGTACGGCACGGCGAGCATCGACAGCTTTTGAAGATCCCTGGTCAGAGAACCAAGTTCACCGGTCGCATGCGAGGAGGTCGACGAGCATGTGAGCAGTACCCGCGCGCCGAGCGCGCGGCACATCGAGAGCATCGCCTTGGCGATGTCCACCTTGTAAGCGTGCAGATGGCCCGACAGGCCTTCGAAGTCGCGCAGTACCTGGAAGCCGGTGACGCGCAGGCCGCTCGCACGTACGGCCTCGATCGCCGCGTCGGGGCCGCCGGGATGGCTGGCGAGGTCGTTCGCGCTGAGCATGACCTGGGTGAAACCGGCGGCGCGCATCGCCTTGAGCTTCGCCTCGAGCGGACCGGCGAGAGTGATCGTGTCCATCCCAAAATGATCGAGATTCATGGCTTCAGGTGACTAACCACGAGCTCGAAGGTCACGGCGCCAAGATAGACCTGCGTGAGCGCGCCTTTTTGGCTCGGCTGCACCGGGCCGCGGTCGACGAACACCACGCCGCGGCTCTGGAGGGCTCGGGTCGCGGCCGGCACGTCGGGCGCGCCGAGGCCGACGCGCACCAGCGCTTCCTCCCAGTGGATGTCCTCCGATCCCGGCGGGGGCTCGATCAGCTGCAGATAGAACTTGTGGCACGGGCTTTCGAGCAGCGTGCCCTTCGGCAGCACGCCGAAATACTTGCCCTCCGGCAGCACCGAGAAGCCGAAGAGGTTGCGGTAGAAATCGACCCAGTCGCGCGTGCGGTCACCGTAGATGCTCTGCACTACGCCGAAGTAGTGCAGCCCGGCCAGCGCCGGCGGATTGCGCTCCGCGTTCTTCTCGTAGACGAAGTCGACGTCGTAGATCGAGAAATCCCGATAGCGGTCGACGAAGTAGAGGAGGCTGTCGCCGACCCCGTGGATTCCCGGGATGTTGAGCTCCATCGCCGAGGCCCGCGTCGGCATCTCCCAGGCCCCGAGCGCGAGCGCGTGCGCCCACGCCTGCCCGGCGTCGCGCACCCTGAGCGCGATCGCCTTGATCTCCGGCGTCGCCTCCTTGGCGTCATGCGCGTTGACGATCAGATTCATCGGCCCCTGGCGGTACAGCATGACCTCACGCGAGCGATGCCGCGCCACGGGCTCGAAGCCCAGCTTCTGCAGCAGCGCGCCGAGCGCTTGCGGCTGCGAGGTGGCGAACTCGATGAACTCCAGGCCGTCGATGCCGACCGGGTTCGAGGGTTCCGGGAGCCGTTCCTGGACCGTCATGGCCGTGTTGCCGCGAATTGGCGAGCCTGCTAAATTTAACTTGCAATGTCGTTAATTCCAAGGGCCGAAGGCCGCGGGCGCGAAAAGGGGCGCCATGCGGCGATGCGCAAGCCGAAGGCGCCGCAGGCGAACCGCGCCGGCATCGTGGCGGCGGCGATCGACGAGTTTGCGGCGCGCGGCTTCAAGGGGGCGAGCATGGATGCGATCGCCGCCCGCACCCATACCACCCGGGCGCTGATCAACTACTACTTCGGCAGCAAGGAGAAGCTCTACATCGCGGTGCTCGAGCACGTGTACGCCGAAATCCGCGAGGCCGAGGCGAAGCTCGATCTCGACCACTTGCCGCCGGCCGACGCGGTGCGCCGCATCGTGGAATTTACCTACAACTACTACCTGACGCATGAGGGCTTCGTGCGCCTGGTGGTGGCCGAGAACCAGGCGCGCGGCCGCCACCTGAAGAAGTCTAGGGCGATGCGCACGCTCAACCGCCCGATCATCGATCGCCTCGCCCGTGTCATCACACGCGGCCAGGCCGAAGGCCTGTTTCGCGGCGACGCCGATTCGGTGGAGATGCACAAGGCGATCGCCGCGCTCGGCATGTTCAACGTCACCAACCAGTACACGTTCGGAGCCATCTTTCAGCGCGACATGGGGGCGAAAGGCGATGTCGGCCGGCGCCGCGCCATGGTCGCGGATTTGATACTCAGCTACCTGACAGGAGGAGGAAGGTAATGAAGTCCCACACCCGTCGTACGGCGCTCAAAGCGGGCGCCGCGCTTGCCGCCGCGTCGGCGTTTCCAGCCTGGGCCCAGGCGAAGCCCACTTTGCGCTTCGCGGCAGTGTTTTCCGACAAGGACATTCGCGCGGACATGATCCGCATGCTGGCGAAGGAGATCGGAGGCGACTTCACGCTCGAGCCCTTCTTCGGCGGCACGCTTTTCAAGCAGGGGACCGAGCTCGTGGCGCTTCAGCGCGACAACCTCGAGCTCGGCAACATCGCCCCGCAGGACATCTCCAAGCAGATTCCGGCGTGGTCGATCCTGACCTCCGCCTATCTTTTCCGCGACGCGAACCATCTAAACCGCTTCTGGGCAAGCGAGCTCGGCGAACAGTTCAAGAAGCAGGCGGAAAGCGAGGCCAAGGTGAAGATTCTCGGGCCAACCTTCTTCGGCACGCGGCAGGTGGGTCTCAAGCCGAAGAAGAAGATCAACACGCCGGCCGACCTCGCCGGCATCAAGCTGCGCATGCCGCCGGGCGACGCCTGGCAGCTCCTCGGTCGGTCGCTCGGCGCCAACCCGACGCCCATGGCCTATGCGGAGACCTACACCGGCCTGCAGACCGGGGCGATCGATGGGCAGGATAACCCGCTGCCGAACGTCCAAAACATGAAGTTCTACGAGGTGATGTCGCAGATCGTGCTCACTTCGCACCTCGTCGGCTACGACCTGCTGACCATCAACCTCAAGACCTGGAACGCGATGGGGGCGGCGAAGCAGAAGGCCTTCCAGGCCGCGGTCGAGAAGGCGATCAACTGGAGCGCGGCTGAGCACTTGAAGCGCGAGGCCGAGCTCGCCGACGGCTTCAAGAAGCAGGGCCTGGACGTCTATGCACCGGACGTCGCCGCGTTCCGGGCGCATGCCCAGAAGATCTACCTCGCCTCCGACGAGGCGAAGACGTGGCCCCAGGGCATGCTCGAGAAGATCAACGCCCTGAAGTAACCTTGCGCACATGATGCGCCAAGCCGCGGCCTGGCTGCGGCGGCGCGCGGAGGACATCGCCGCGGCCATGGTCGCGGTGATGTTCGCCGCGTTCGTCGTCCAGATCGTTTTCCGCTATTTCTTCAACTTCCCGGTCGGCTGGACCTCGGAGCTCTCCGTAGTGATGTGGCTGTGGCTCGTGCTCTGGGGAGCGGCCTTTGTGGTGAAGGAGAGCGAAGAGATCCGCTTTGATCTCCTGTCCGGGCTCGCCGGCCGGCGCGCGCGCATCGTCATGGGCATCGTTGCGGCGCTTGCGCTGGTCGCGCTCTACGGCGCGTCGCTCAAGCCCTCCTTCGACTACGTCGCTTTCATGAAGGTCGAGAAGTCCTCCTACCTCAAGATCCGAATGGACGGGCTGTTCTCGATCTACGTGGTGTTTCTCGTCGCGGTGATCGCGCGTTACCTGTGGCTTCTGTCGCGGCTGGTGCGCGGCAGGGAACCGAAGTGAACCTCGCCAGTCCCTTCGCGGCTGCGGTTGGCGCGATACTGGCGCTCAGCCTGCTCGGGCTGCCAGTGGGGCACGCGATGATCGCGGGCTCGGTGCTCTACCTCTACCTGAAGGGGCTCGACTTGGGGACCGCCGCAGAGCAGCTCCTGAACGGCATGTACACGAGCTACCTGTTGCTTGCCATCCCGCTCTTCATCCTGGCGGCGGAGTTCATGAACGCCGGCCCGATCATGGACCGGCTGCTGCGCTTCTGCAACGCGCTCGTCGGGCGCTGGCGCGGCGGGCTCGCGCAGGTCAACGTCGTGCAAAGCATCATCTTCGCCAGCATGTCGGGTTCCGCGCTCGCTGACGCCGCCGCGAGCGGCCGCCTGATGCAGACGATGATGACCAAGGACGGCCGCTATCCCGCAAGCTTCGCGGCGGCGCTCACTGCGGCTTCCTCGGTCATCGGGCCGATAATTCCGCCCTCGATCCCGCTTGTGCTGTACTCGCTCGTCTCCGATACCTCGATCGGCTACCTGTTCCTCGCGGGCGTCGTACCGGGGCTGCTGCTTGGGCTGGTGCAGATGGCGCTGATCGCCGTAGCCGCGAGGCGGCGCAATTTTCCCGTGGAGCCGGCCCTGCCGCTACGCGAGCTGCCGCGCGTGACCTCGGAGGCGTTTCCCGCGCTGATGATGCCGGTGATCCTCTTTGGCTGCCTCTACAGCGGCATCACGACCCCGACCGAGGCCGCCGCAGCGGCGGCGGCCTACGCGCTCGGCGTCTCGGCACTCTTTTATCGCTCGGTGAGGTGGCGGGACTTCCACGGCTCGCTGCTGACCAGCGCGCGCACCACGATCTCGATCGGCATGCTGATCGCCGGTGCGCTGGTCTTCAACTACGTGATCACCATCGAGAACATCCCGAAAGCGCTCGCCGGGTTGATGAAAGGCCACGAGCTCTCGCCGCTCGCGTTTCTCGTGCTGACCAACGTCCTGCTCCTGGTTCTGGGCTGTTTCCTGGAGGGAACGACGATCCTGCTCGTGATCGTGCCGGTGCTGCTGCCCACGGCGCAGGCGCTCGGCGTCGACCTGGTGCATTTCGGCATTGTCGCGGTGGTAAACATCATGCTGGGCCTCGTCACGCCGCCCTACGGTCTGCTGCTCTTCATGATGTCCAAGGTCGCCGACATCCCCCTCGGGAGCCTGGTGCGCGAGGTGATGCCGTTCCTCGGCGTCATGTTTGGCGCGCTGGCGCTCATTACTTTGGTGCCCGATCTCGTCCTCGCGCTGCCAAGGCTGCTGGGCTACAAGGGCTGACATGCTCGGACAAGCCGCTGTCGCCATGTGGTGGGATGTTGAGCCCGTGATGAAGGCGGAGTTCGAGGACTGGCACTCTCACGAGCATATGCCCGAGCGCCTTGCGATCCCCGGCTTCCTGCGCGGCACGCGCTGGATCGCAGCTTCCGGCGAGCCGTCCTATTTCGTGCTCTACGAAGTTGACGCGGTCGCCACGCTGATCGCCGGGCCATACATGGAACGCCTGAACGATCCGACGCCGTGGTCGCGCAAGATGATGCCGCACCATCGCAACATGGTGAGAAACCTGTGCGAGGTGCGCGCGAGCTTCGGGCGCGGTGTTAGCCGGGCTCTCGCAAAGCTGGAGCTCGAGGTTCCGGCTCATTCCTTGTCGGCTCTGCCAGAGCGCAAGGGTCTTACCGCGGCGCACCTCCTCGAATCCCGGCCGATGGCCGGCATGGCGCAAACCGTGGAGCAGCAGATCCGCGGCGCGGACGCGGAGGCGAAGTGGATCGTGCTCATCGGCGGCTACGATGTTGACGCGGTCGGTACGGCGGCGCGGCAGCTCGCCCAGCGTGCGATCGCGGGACTTTATCGCCTGTCTTATTGCCTCACTTCGACGGATCTGGCGTGACCAAGCTGCTTCTCGGCCTCATCGGCGCCGGCATCCAGCGCTCGCTGTCTCCAGCGCTGCACGAGGAGGAGGGCCGGCATCATGGCTTGCGGTTGCACTACCAGCTGATTGACCTCGAGGCCGCGGCTGTCGGGGTCGAAGCGCTGCCGGAACTCGTGCGCGCCATTCGCATCATCCGTTTTGCGGGATTGAACATCACCTATCCGTGCAAGCAGTCCGTGATTCCGCTGCTCGACGCGCTCTCCGAGGAGGCGCGCGCCATCGGCGCGGTCAACACCGTCGTGCGCGAAGGCGACCGGCTTGTCGGCCATAACACCGATGGATCGGGTTGGAGCTGGGGCTTCAAGCGCGCGCTTCCCGGGGCGGATCTGTCGCGCGTCGTGCTGCTCGGTGCCGGCGGTGCCGGCTCGGCTTGCGCCGACGCGGTCCTTCGCCTCGGCGCCGGACAGCTCGCGATCGTGGATCAGGACTGGTCGCGCGCCGCGGAGCTGGCGGCGCGGTTAAACCTGCATTTCCCGGGCAACCGCGCGACGGCGGTCGAGGAAATTAACGCTGCAATCAACGGCGCGACCGGCCTCATCCAGGCGACGCCCGTGGGCATGGCGGGAAGGCCCGGCATGCCGTTCCCTGAAGAATTGCTGCGGCCGTCTCTATGGGTCTCCGAGATCGTCTACGTGCCGCTGGAGACGCCGCTCCTCAAGGCCGCTCGACGCATCGGCTGCCTGACCGCCGATGGCGGCCATATGAACGTCGGTCAAGCGGTCCGCGGGTTCAGGCTGTTCACGGGACGCGATGCTGATGCGGCGAGAATGGAGTCTCATTTCCGGACGCTCGTTTCATGATCATCGAAAAGCAGGAAGACGTGACGCGCAAGGTGCTGGAAGAGATGCACCGCACGCCCGATGCGCGCACCAGGCAGATCCTCGCAGCGCTGGTCACGCATTTGCACGCGTTCGTGCGCGAGGTGCGCCTCAACGAGGCCGAGTTCCAGGCCGCGATCGGCCTCATCAACCAGATTGGGCAGAAAACCACGCCGAGCCACAACGAGGCGATGCTGCTCGCGGGAGCCCTCGGGGTCTCCAACCTCGTCTGCCTGCTCAATAACCGGCATCCGACGCAGGCGAACAACCTCGGGCCGTTCTTCCGCGACGGTGCGCCGCAATGCGAGAACGGCGCCTCGCTGCTGCGCTCGCCGACGCCGGGCGCACCGCTCGAGTTCGAGGGCTGGGTGCGCGACGCCGGGGGCAATCCGGTTGCGGGCGCCGAGGTCGACGTCTGGCACTCATCGACCGTGGGGCTCTACGAGAACCAGGATCCGACCCAGGCGGACATGAACCTGCGCGGCAGGTTCACGACCGCCGCCGACGGCTCGTTCTCGTTCCTCAGCGTCAAGCCCGCGGGCTACCCTGTGCCGACCGACGGACCGACAGGCGCGCTGCTCGCGGCGCAGCGCAGGCACAACATGCGCCCCGCGCACCTGCATTTCCTCATCTATAAGACGGGCTTCAAGACCATCGCCTCGCAGGTTTACGACCCTGAGGATCCGTACCTGGAAACCGACAGCCAGTTCGGCGTCACGCGGGCGTTGATCGGCGAGTACGTCAGGCGGGCGGACGGCTCCTACGCGCTCGAGTTCACATTTGTGCTCGAGCGGGGCGAGGCGCGCCGCCCGAGGGCGCCGATTACCGCGAAAGCGGGTCCTGCCGGTAAAACAGCTTGAGCTGGTCGTAGACGTCGGGATAGCGCCGGCGGGTCTCGGCGGGGTCTTCGAAGAAAGCTTCGCTGATCACGGCGAAGAACTCTGAAGGATGCTCGGCCGCGTACGGATCGAGCCACGTGTCCTTTCCGCGCTCGACCGCGTCGCAGAGGCCTTCGTACGCCTCCTCGAATGCCGCCACCCACGCCGTGCGCGCCATTCCGGCGTGCAGCGGCGGCAGGCCGTCGGCTTCGCCGTTCGCCATGTCGAGCTTGTGCGCGAACTCGTGGATCACCACGTTGATCCCCGGATCGTTGGCCGCGGCGTCCCAAGACAGCACCACCGGTCCGCCTGGCATCGTCTCGCCCGCGAGCTCGTCGTCCCACTCGTGCACTACGCCGTCCTCGTCGGTGTGGCTGCGGCGCACGCGGAAGTCTCCGGGATAGACGACGATGCCGCTGAAGCCCGCGTACCAGTCCAGGCCCAGCTCGAGGATCGGCAGGCACGCCTGCGCCGCGATCGAGACGCGCATCGCGTCGGTGACCTCCAGCCCGTGCGCGCCGCTGAACTCCTTCTCTGAAAGAAAGAGCAGCGCAAGCTCGCGCAGCTTTGGCGTCTGCGGAATGAACGCCAGGCGATGAGTGGCCTCGTGCCAGAGCGCGTCGCCGATATGGTGCCCGCGCAGCACCCGCCGGCGGCGCCAGTTCGTTAGCCAGCCCATGGCCCGTAAAATACCTCATGGTTTCCGTCGTCCAGTTGCACCCGCAGTCGGGCGCAAGCGCGCTCGATCCGCTCGCGGAGGGCCTGGCCGGCGCGGAGCGCAGCCTCGTCTCCCGGGCGCTCGAGTTTGCCGAGCCGCTCTATGCCGGGCAGCGGCTCTCGACCGGGGAGCCAGCATGGAGCCACGCGCTTGGCCTGGGAGCGAGCCTCGCCGCCATCGCGCTCGACGCGCCCGGCCGCGCCGCCGGAATCCTTTTTGCCTCGCCGAAGTACCTCGACGGCACGGACCCGCTGCGCGAGGCGTTCGGCGAAGAGATCGCCGCGCTCGCCAGCGGGGTCGAAAAGCTTCATCAGCTGCGCGTTGCTACCCGTGGCACGCCGCGCGAGCAGAACGAGGTACTGCGCAAGATGGTCCTCGGCATGGTGGAAGACGTGCGCGTCGTGCTGATCCGGCTGGCGAGCCGCACCCAGACGCTCAGGTACTTCGCCAAGAGCTCGTCTGCCGAAAGGTTGTCATATGCACGCGAGACCCTGGACATCTACGCGCCGCTTGCCAACCGGCTCGGGGCGTGGCAGCTCAAGTGGGAGCTCGAAGACCTGTCGTTCCGGTTTCTCGAGCCCGAGCTCTATAAACGCATCGCGCAGATGCTGGATGAAAAGCGCCTCGAGCGCGAGCGCTACATCGCGGACACCATCGAGGCGCTCGCGCGCGAGCTGGGGACGGTTGACGTCAAGGCCCAGATTACCGGCAGGCCGAAGCACATCTACTCGATCTGGAACAAGATGCGCACTAAGCAGCTGGATTTCTCCGAGCTCTACGACGTGCGCGCGCTTCGCGTGATCGTTCCCGAAGTGAAGGACTGCTACGCGGCGCTGGGCGTGGTGCACAATCTCTGGCAGCCGATCCCGAAAGAGTTCGACGACTACATCTCGCGCCCGAAGGGCAACCTCTACCAGTCGCTGCACACCGCGGTAGTGGGTCCGGGCGGCAGGACGGTGGAAGTGCAGATCCGTACCGAGGAGATGCATCGCCAGGCCGAGTACGGCGTCGCGGCGCACTGGCAGTACAAAGAGAAAACCAAACCTTCCCAGCAGTTCGACCAGAAGGTCGCCTGGCTGCGGCAGCTGCTCGCCTGGCGGGATGAGGTGCCTGTCCAGAAACCGCAGCTCGACGACACCATCTACGTCCTCACCCCGCAGGGCAAGGTCATCGACCTGCCGGCGGGCTCGACCCCGATCGATTTTGCCTATGCGCTGCACAGCGACCTCGGTCACCGCTGCCGCGGCGCGCGCGTTGATGGCCACATCGTCAAGCTCGACACGCCGCTAGCGAGCGGCCAGCGTGTCGAGATCGTGGCCGCGAAGAGCGGCGGCCCCTCGCGCGATTGGCTCAACCTCGAGCGCGGCTTCGTGAAGAGTGCGCGCGCGCGTCACAAGATCCGGCAGTGGTTCAATGCCAAGGCGTTTGCCGAGACGGTGGCTGCGGGCCGTGCCGTGGTCGACAAGGAGCTGCGCCGGGTGGGCGCTACGCAGGCGAGCCTGGAGGGGCTCGCGGCAAAGCTCGGTTTCGGCAAGCCCGACGAGCTTTTCGCCGCGGTGGCGCGCGATGAGGTCAACCTGAGGCAGCTGCAGATCGCATTGAAAGGCGCTGCTCCGGCGGCTCCGGAAGTCAAGAAACCGAGAAAGGCGCCGAGCGCGAAAGCGGCCATGCTCGTTGTCGGCATGGGCGGGCTTGCGACGCAGCTCGCGCGCTGCTGCAAACCCGTGCCGCCCGACCCGATCCGCGGCTTCGTCACGCGCGGCAAGGGCGTTTCGATCCATCGCGACGGCTGCGAGAGCCTGAAGCGGCTCGCCGAGCAGCACCCGGAGCGCGTGATCGAGACGGCCTGGGGCAGAAGCGAGGCGGCTTACGCGGTCGACATGGTGGTGACTGCCGCCGATCGCCGGGGGTTGTTGCGCGATCTCGGCGATGCGCTGGCGCGCGAAAGTATCAACGTCACCGCGGTTCGCACGCAATCGCGCGACGAGCTCGCTTTCATGCGCTTCAGCTTCAACGTCGCGGACGCGGCGCAGCTGAAGCGCGCGCTGGCGCTCGTGCGCAGCGTCAAGGGCGTGATCCGTGTGGCGCGCGCGTGACGAACGAAGCTGTCGATCATTAACGATCCTTTCTTTCAGGCGGGGCTTGCACCCTTCCTGGCAGGATTCATAGTCGCGCTCGTCCTGTTCAAGCTGCGCCTCGGCGGCCTCGCCGTGGGCGCGGGCTTTTGCGCCACCGCGTGGCTGATGGGGGTGCTCGAGCCCTCGACCCGCACCGAGAGGCAAAGGTTCGTGCTGCTCGCCCTCGCCGCGCCGGCGCTCGGTCTCGTTGCAGATTTCGCCTTCCGCGCCGGCCGCATGACGGCGTACGTCCTCGGTGCGGCGTTCGGCGGTGCCGCGCTATGGGCGTTCGGGGCAGCAATCATGCAGAAACCGCCGGTGCCGGCGTTCATCCTTGGCGGCGGCATCGTCTTGTTCGTCGCGTGGACGGTTGCCCTCACCGCTTCGCTGCACGCCAACTCGGTTCGCGGAGGCGCCGCCGCCCTGGGGCTCGGCCTCGGCGCCGGATTCGCCGCGCTCTTGAGCGGCGGTCCTTTCGCGTATCTCGGGATCGCGCTCGGCGCGGCTGCGGGCGGATTTCTGGTGCTGCAGGTGCTGCTCGGGCAGCGCATCGACGCCGGGCTCGTGTTCTGCCTCGCGGCGGGCGTGCAAGGCGCACTCGTCGCCGTGGCTGCGCTCACGCTCGGCCGCCTTGACTGGATCGCGCTCGCAATCCTCGCAGCCGTGCCGATTGCGGCACGCATCCCACTGCCGACGCGCTGGCCGGTATGGGGACAGACCCTTCTCACCTCGCTCTATACGCTCGCATGCGGCGGTGCAGCGGTGGCGGCGACGTACGTCGCAAGCCGCGGCTGGCCGTCGTGGCTACAATAACCTCACAAGGAGGGAGGACTACATGAACTCAGCTGCGCAATCGCAGACGTTGCTCATCGGACGCGTGCTGCTCGCTTTGGTTTTTCTTGTCGCCGGCATACGCATCATCCTGTCCTATTCCGGGAACATCGGATACTTCACCAAGCTCGGCTTCCCGGCGCCCGAAGTAATGACGGTGCTCGCTATCCTGATCGAAATCGGCGGAGGCGTGCTCCTCATCCTGGGCTGGCAGACGCGCCGCATTTCCTGGCTGCTGGTGCTCTTCGTGATCATCGCCACCGCGATGGCGCACCGCTTCTGGGAGTTCGAGGCGGCGCAGTATGGAAACCAGCTGAACCACTTCCTCAAGAACGTGGCAATCATTGGCGGGCTGCTGTACGTGATCGTCTTCGGTGCGGGGCGGTTGAGCCTCGACGAGCGTTCGGTCACGAGCTAGTCATCACGCTCGGCCAAGATGTGGGCCCCGTGAGGGCCCGCTTCTTTTTCAGAGCACGAGCGCCGCATCTTGGACGTCCCGCGCGGCGCCGAGCCGCGCTGAGAGCCCAAGCCTGATCAGGCGATGAAGAAGGAAGCGCCCGCGATGGTGGCGCCGAGCGCACCGCCAGCGATCACGTCGCTCGGATAGTGCAAGCCGAGCGCCACGCGGGAGAGAGCGGTCAGCAGCGTGAACGGCCAAAGCAGCATGCCAAGCGCCGGGTAGTGGGCACAGGCGACCAGGCTAAACGCAACCGCGTGCAGGGTGTGCCCGGATGGAAAGCTGAACCGATCCAGCACGCCCGCGCCCGCAAGGACCGGAAGATTCGCTTCGTAGGGCCGCGCGCGTGCCGTGCTGCGCTTGACCATCTTGTAGCAGCAGGTGCACACGGCGCCGACAAAGACCATGTGCAGCACCGGCATCGCGGCGCCGATTGGATCGGCGACGAGAAGCGCGAGCATAAGCGCGTACCAGAAGATGCCGTCGCCGAGCCAGCTGACCGCCTGCAGACAAAGCACGACCGGGCGCTGGCGCGCGCCGCGGTTGATCCTTACGCAGACTCGCTCGTCCCAGTGCTGGAGGCGCGCGAGCGTGGCATCAAG
>DATIGN010000007.1:0-42108 GCA_035454685.1 Burkholderiales bacterium
GCGGCGCTCGCCCAGGCGCCTGCGGCCGCGCCGAAGATCGACGCCGCGAACACCGCCTGGATGCTCACGGCGGCGGTGCTGGTGCTGTTCATGACGCTGCCTGGCCTCGCGCTCTTCTATGCCGGGCTGGTGCGCACCAAGAACGTCCTTTCAGTCCTGATGCAGTGCTTCGCGATCACGTGCGTGGTCACGCTGGCCTGGCTCGTCGTCGGCTACAGCATCGCGTTCGGCGAAGGCAACGCCTTCTGGGGCGGCCTCGGCAAGAGCTTCCTCTCGGGCATCCAGGTGGCGAGCGTCAAGGGAAGCATCCCGGAGAGCGTGTTCGCGATGTACCAGCTCACCTTCGCGATCATCACCCCCGCACTCGTGGTGGGCGCCTATGCCGAGCGCGTGCGTTTCGGCGGCATGCTGCTCTTCAGCCTGCTGTGGCTGCTTATCGTCTACTGCCCGGTCGCGCACTGGGTCTGGGGCGAGGGCTGGCTGCAGAAGCGCGGCCTTCTCGACTTCGCGGGCGGCACCGTGGTCCACCTGAACGCCGGTGTGGCGGCGCTCGTCTGCGCGCTCGTCCTGGGCCGGCGTCGCGGCTTTCCCGAGACGGCGATGGCGCCCCACAACATGACCATGGCAGTGACCGGCGCGGCGATGCTTTGGGTCGGCTGGTTCGGGTTCAACGCCGGCAGCGCGCTCGCCGCCGACGGCGCCGCCGGCATGGCGATGCTCGTGACGCACATCGGCGCCGCAACCGGCGCGTTCGCCTGGATGGTTTGCGAATGGCTGCGCTACGACAAGCCCTCGGTGCTCGGCATCGTGACCGGCATGGTGGCCGGCCTGGGCACCATCACGCCCGCCTCGGGCTTCGTCGGCCCGATCGGCGCGCTCATCATCGGCGGGGCGGCGGGCGTTGCCTGCTTTTTCGCCACGAACTACATGAAGCGCGCGCTCAACGTCGACGACTCGCTGGACGTGTTCCCGGTGCACGGGGTCGGTGGCCTCCTCGGCACGCTACTCACCGGGATCCTCGTTTCCAGCACGTTCGGCGGCATCGGGTACGCGGACAAGGTCACCATGGGCGAGCAGTTCGTCACCCAGCTCGTCGGCGTGCTGGCGGTCGGTATCTGGTCCGGCGTGCTCACCTGGATAATCCTCAAGCTGGTCGACGCCGGGGCCGGCATGCGCGTTGCTGGCGAGGAGGAAACCGAGGGTCTCGATACCGTGCTGCACAATGAGAAAGGCTACAACCTGTAACGAATGGAGCGGCGCGGCTTCATCAAGTTCTGCACCGCGTCGGTCGCGGCGCTCGCTGCCCCCGAGCTCCGCGCCGATGCGCGCGCCCAGTTCTACTCGAAGGCGCGGCTCGTGGACGAGAAAGGCGCGACATTGCGTGCGTCGGCAATCCCGGTCGAGCGCAACCTGATCTTCCACTATCCCTTCGCTGCGACGCCCTGCTTTCTACTCAACCTCGGCAAGGCCGTCAAGCCGGCGCAGCTCAAGACGGTCGCCGGCGAGCAGTATGAGTGGAAAGGCGGCGTCGGCACGGCGCGTTCGGTGGTGGCCTATTCCGCGATCTGCGCGCACAAGCTCTCATACCCGACCAAAGAGATCAGCTTCATCAGCTACCGAACCGAGAAGAGCGCGCGCAACCGCATCGGAAACGTGATCCACTGCTGCTCCGAGCACAGCCAGTACGACCCGGCGCAGGGCGCGCGCGTGGTCGCCGGCCCCGCGCCGCAGCCGCTCGCGGCCATCCTGCTGGAATGGGATCCCGCCAGCGATGAAATTCATGCCGTCGGCACGCTCGGCGGCGAGATGTTCAAGGAGTTCTTCGACAAATTCGGCTTCAGGCTCGAGATGGAGCACGGCACGCCGCGCGCGCCGGTCGCCGAAAGTTGCGTCGTGCAGGAGCTCGATAACTACTGCAAGCAACAAGTGAAGTGTTAGCTTGGCTTGAAAGCAGCACGGATCCCTTCCCGCCGGTCGAACGGGCGCTGAAAAATCCTAACGGGCTGCTTGCGGCGGGCGGTGAGCTCTCGGTCGAGCGGCTGCTCGACGCCTACCGCCGCGGCGTATTCCCCTGGTACTCGGGCGAGGAGCCGGTGCTGTGGTGGTCTCCCGACCCGCGCATGGTGCTCTACTGCGACGAGCTCAAGGTGCCGCGCTCGCTCGGCAAGAGCACGCGCAACAAAGGCTACGAGGTGCGCATCGACACGGCCTTTGCCGCGGTGCTAGAGGGCTGCTCCGACCGCCCGCAGACCTGGCTCGGCGCCGACATGAAAAGAGCTTACCTGCGGCTGCACCGGGCCGGCTACGCGCACTCGTTCGAAACCTGGCTCGACCGCGAGCTGGTCGGCGGGCTCTACGGCGTGGCCATTGGGCGGATGTTCTACGGTGAATCGATGTTCGCGCGGGCCACCGATGCCTCCAAGGTCGCCCTGGTGGCGCTGGTCCAGGAACTCTGCGGGCGTGGATTTCCTCTCATTGACTGCCAAATGCACACTCCGCTGCTTGCTGCGCTCGGTGCGCGGGAGATCTCCCGGAAGTCTTTTTTGCGGGCTTTGACCACGTTGGTAAACTATCCCGCGCCTCCCGGAGAGTGGAGCCTCGAAACCAAGGACGCAAGAGACCGCGTAAGCATCAGTGTCAAGGCTTAACGACCTACCGCATGCCGTGCTGCAGTTCTATGTGACTGCGCCGTATCCGTGCAGCTACCTGCCGGACCGGATGGCGCGCTCGCAGGTCGCTACTCCAAGCCATCTCATCAACACCGAGCTCTACGGCGACCTGGTGAAGGCCGGCTTCCGCCGCAGCGGCATCTTCACGTACCGCCCGCATTGCGACGCCTGCCGCGCCTGCGTTCCGGTGCGCATTCCGGTCTCTCAGTTCACCGCGAACCGCTCGCAGCGCCGCGCATGGAAGCAGCATTGCACGCTTACCGCCCACCCGCAGCCCCTCAAGTTCCGGCTCGAGCATTACGCGCTCTACCTGCGCTATCAGTCGAAGCGCCATTCGGGCGGCGGCATGGACAACGACAGCCGCGACCAATACTCGCACTTCTTGCTGCAGAGCCGCGTCGATACGCGGCTCATCGAGTTCCGCGATGCCGGCCAGCTCGTCATGGTCTCGATCGTCGACTACCTGCCCGACGGCCTGTCCTCGGTCTACACGTTCTACGAGCCCGACCGGCGCAACGCGAGCTTCGGTACCTACAACGTGCTGTGGCAGATCGAGCAGTGCCGGGCGCTCGCGCAGCCCTATCTCTACCTCGGCTACTGGATCCGGGAAAGCCCGAAGATGGCATACAAGTCCAAGTTCGAGCCGATCGAGGGTTTCGTGGGCGGTGCCTGGCGCCGCCTCGGCGGCAGGCTGACGGAAGAAGCCCGGGACGAGAAGCGGGCGTGAGCGGGAAGCGGATGTGACCTTGTATGGGCTCGCCCGACCCTTCCTTTTCTCGCTAGATCCCGAAGACGCCCACCGGGTCGCGCTCCGGCTCGCGGGGCTCGTCGTCCCAAGGCAATTTCAGTGTCCGGTCCGCGCCATGGGCCTGGAGTTCCCCAACCCGGTGGGTCTCGCCGCAGGCCTGGACAAGGATGCGGCGCATATCGACGCGCTCGCCCGCATGGGTTTTGGCTTCCTTGAAGTGGGCACGGTTACCCCGCGCCCTCAGCCGGGCAATCCGCGCCCACGGTTGTTCAGACTCCCCGAGAAAGAAGCTCTGATCAATCGCTTGGGCTTCAACAACGTCGGCGTGCACGCCTTCCTCCAGAATGTGGCGCGGGCGCGCTTTCGCGGCATCCTGGGCATCAACATCGGCAGAAACGCCGCCACACCCCCTGAGCGCGCGATCGACGACTATGAGTTCTGCCTAGAGAAGGTCTACGCCGCTGCGTCGTACATCGCCATCAACGTGTCCTCGCCGAACACGGCCGGGCTGCGCGCGCTGCAGGAGAGGGATTCCCTGGGAGCCCTTCTGGGAAGACTGGCGCGCCTGCGCCACGAGCTTTCCACCCGTCACGGCAAGCGCGTGCCGCTCCTCCTGAAGATCGCACCCGACCTCGACGCGGACGCGATCCGTGCGATCGCGCAAGCGGTGCGCAGCCACGGCATCGAGGGCATCATCGCCACGAACACGTCCGTCTCGCGGGAGGGTGTGGAGAACCTTGTGCACGCCAACGAGGCCGGCGGGTTGTCGGGCGCTCCGATCCGTGAACGCGCCACCCGGGTGTTGAAGGAATTGTCGGTCTTGCTCCCGGAAACCACCCTGATCGGGGCGGGCGGGATTCTCTCCGGGGCGGATGCGGCGGAAAAGCGGGCGGCCGGCGCTACGCTGGTCCAGCTCTATACCGGTCTCATCTACCGCGGCCCGAATCTGGTAGGCGAGTGCGTATCGGCATATTGCGCGCGGCAAAAGTCGGATACTTGAGCCTATGAAACGCGCCGCGGTTGCCTTGATCGACGAGAGCCGCTGCATCGGCTGCACGCTCTGCATGGACGCCTGCCCGGTCGATGCGATCGTAGGCGCGGCGCGGCTCATGCACACCGTAGTCGAGCCCTGGTGTATCGGCTGCACGTTGTGCGTGCCGCCGTGCCCCATCGACTGCATCGCCATGGTACCCGCGCAAGGCGCATGGAATGCGGAGCTCAAGCGCGCCGCCGGCACCCGGGCGCGCGCCCGCACACGAAGGATGAAGCAGGCGCATCAAATCCTGCCGCAGGCCGATCGGAAGAAGGTGCTGGCGGCTGCGCTCGCGCGCAAGAAGCGCGCATGAACCCCGAGAAGCGGCGCGAGATCTTCCGGCGCCTGCAGGCAGCCAACCCCAATCCCACTACCGAGCTGAGCTACAGTACGCCGTACGAGCTGTTGGTCGCTGTCGTACTCTCCGCACAGGCCACCGACAAGTCTGTGAACCTCGCAACCGCGGAACTCTTTCGAAAAGCAAACACTCCCGACAAGATGGTGAAGCTGGGGGCGGACGGGCTGGAGCAATACATCAAGCGGATCGGGCTTTACCGCACGAAGGCGAAAAACCTGATCGCGCTGTCGCAGATCCTGCTCGACGAGCATTGCGGCGCGGTGCCGCAGAATCGTGAGGCGCTCGAGCGCCTGCCGGGGGTCGGCCGCAAGACCGCGAACGTTGTGCTGAATACGGCGTTCGGTCAGCCGACCGTGGCGGTCGACACGCACATTTTCCGGGTCGCCAACCGGACCGCGCTCGCGCGAGGGAAGGACCCGCTCGAGGTCGAGGACAAGCTCGTCAAATTCACTCCGCCGGAGTACCTGAAGAACGCGCATCACTGGCTTATCCTGCACGGGCGCTATGTCTGCCTCGCGCGCAAGCCCGGCTGCCCCCAATGCCTGATCCGCGACTTGTGCGAATTCAGGCAGAAAACCAAGGAGAAGTAAGGCGGATGTTTAATCCCACCCGCGAGCAGGTCCGGGAGATGTTCTTCTCGGCGTGGCGCAGGTACCGGGAAGGCCTCCCGCTTGCCGGCATGGAAGGGCTTGCGCTCGAGGTGATCCTGCTTCACCCGGAGTACCACGAGGCGCTCGAAGATCCCGACCGCACACGGGACAAGGACTACATCGACGAGTCGAACCCTTTCCTGCACATGAGCCTGCACGTCGCGCTGGAGGAGCAACTTTCGATCGACCAGCCGCCGGGCATCGTGGCGCGATGGAGGCAGCTCCTCGAGCGCTACGGCGACCGGCATGACGCGCTGCACCAGGCGCTCGAGTGCCTGGCCGAGACCGTGTGGCGCGCGCAGCGCGACAGCGCGCCCCCCGACGCGCAGTCTTACCTGGAATGCCTTGCCAACCGGGCGTTACGCCGGTAGTTCTCCCGCTACGCCCGCAAGAACTACGCGTCGCTCGGTGCGGCAAGCATATTGCTTGGCGCATGATGACCCGAACAACACTGGAGAGACCGCACGCCATGAACTCACGCTCTTCCCTATTGGCATTTGTCATGGCAGCATGCGCGGCCATCATGGCGTGCGCGTCGCCGGCGCGCGCGGAGGACGTATCGGATTCGATCATCCTCGTCGCCAAGCGGCACCTGCAGGACAAGCTCTACGGCTCGACCATCCTCATCGCGCGCCCGATCGGCGGAGAGCGCCACGTCGGCTTCATCGTCAACAAGCCCACCCAGATGACGCTCGGCAAGCTTTTCCCGCAGCATGAGCCGTCGCGCAAAGTGGCGGACCCGGTGTTCCTCGGCGGCCCGGTGAGCCCGGAGGTGATCTTTGCGCTGGTGCAGAGCCGCGAGAGTCCCGGCGGCCGCTCGATCCGGATCCTGGACGACCTCTATCTCGCCATCGACAGCGCCATCGTCGATCGCGTGATCGAAAAGCAGCCCTCACAGGCGCGCTTCCTCGCCGGCATGGTGCTGTGGCGTCCGGGGGAGCTGAACGAGGAACTGCGGCGCGGCTTTTGGTGCATGCAGAGCGCCAGGGCCGAGATCGTCCTTCGCAAGCCGACCGACACCATGTGGGAAGACCTTGTCGGGCGCTGCGAGCGCCAAGCGAACGCGGTCTAGGAGTTCAACGCTGGTCGTGCAGGTTGGACTTCTGGCTCGAGAACCAGGCCGCCAGGTCCTCGATGTCCTGCTTTGAAAGCTGGCCGGCGAAGCCCTTCATGATGGGATTGTTGCGCCGGCCGATCTTGTAGTCGGTCAGCGCACGCACCAGATAGTCGTAATACTGCCCGGCCAGGATCGGCTGGGTGGGGTCCGAGGGCTTGTTGCCGTCCGGGCCGTGGCACGCGGCGCACACTTGCGCGGCTTTTGCCTTGCCGGCCTCGGCATTTCCTTTGGCATAGAGGGAAGTGGAAACGCCGAAAACCAACACGATGGAAAGAAGCGCGTTCATTTGCCGCCCCCGTAGTAATCGGCAAGCTGCTTCATGTCTTCTTCGCTCAGCCCGGCCGCGATGCCGCGCATCGACGGGTGCGAGCGCTCTCCGGACTTGTAGGCCTTGAGCGCGTTCACGATGTAGCCCGGTTGCTGGCCTGCGATCTTCGGCACGTGGTAGACCTCCGGGAACGCGGTCTTGTAGCCGGGAATGCCGTGGCAGCCGACGCACATCGCGAGCGCGTTGTCTCGCCCCTGCCCGACCTTCGCCACGGCAGGCGCCTGCTTGTCCTGCGCAAGCGCGCCGCAGGCGAGCGCGGCGCCAAGAATCGTCGCAGGCATAACCCTGAGAATGGACCCGAGCATGCTTCTCTTCTTGGAGATTGTTGAGAGCCCAAATTGTAGCCAAAAAACTCGCTAGGCTAGAATCGGCCGCATGCGTTTCAAGGGATCGGCGTCCTACGTCGCCACCGAGGACCTGACGCTCGCCGTCAACGCGGCGATCACGCTGCAGCGGCCGCTGCTCGTCAAGGGAGAGCCCGGCACCGGAAAGACGATGCTCGCGGTGGAGGTGGCGCGCGCGCTTGGCGTGCCGCTGCTCGAATGGCACATCAAGTCGACCACCAAGGCGCAGCAAGGACTGTACGAGTACGACGCGGTAAGCCGGCTGCGCGACTCGCAACTCGGCGACGCGCGCGTGCACGACATCCACAACTACATCGTCAGGGGGATGCTGTGGCAGGCGTTCACCTCCGATGCGCCGGTGGTGCTCCTCATCGACGAGGTCGACAAGGCCGACATCGAGTTCCCGAACGACCTCCTGCGCGAGCTCGACCGCATGGAGTTTTACGTCTACGAGACGCGGGAGCTCGTGAAGGCGAAGCACCGGCCGATCGTGTTCATCACCTCGAACAACGAGAAGGAGCTCCCCGACGCGTTCCTGCGCCGCTGCTTCTTCCATTACATCCGCTTCCCCGATAAGCAGACGATGGAGAAGATCGTCTCGGTGCACTTCCCCAACCTCAAGAAGTCGCTGCTGCGCGAGGCGATGGAGGTGTTTTTCGAAGTGCGCGAGGTGCCCGGGCTGAAGAAGAAGCCTTCGACCTCGGAGCTTCTCGACTGGCTGAAGCTGCTGCTCGCCGAAGACATCCCGCCCGAGGCGCTGCGCTCAAAGGACCGCAAGACGATCATTCCGCCGCTGCACGGCGCGCTTCTCAAGAACGAGCAGGACGTGCACCTTTTCGAGCGGCTCGTGTTCATGACTCGTGCCAAGGCCTGAGGTCACGCTCACTTTCGACAACGGACCCGAGCCCGGCGTCACTGAGCAGGTCTTGGCAGTCCTGAAGCAAGCGAACGTCAGCGCCACCTTTTTCGTCCTCGGCTCGAAGCTCGCCGATCCCGGGCGCCGGCGCCTCGCGCGGCAGGCGCACGCCGAAGGCCACTGGATCGGCAACCACACCATGACGCACCGAACGCCGCTCGGCTCCGTAGCCGAGCCGGGCGTCGCGCGCACGGAGATTCTCGATACCGAGGCGCTGATCGGCGCCCTCGCGCATCCGGACCGCCTGTTTCGTCCTTTCGGCGGAGGCGGCGAGCTCGGCCCGCACTTGCTGAACCAGGAAGCCCTCGAAGTGCTGACCGCAGGAAAGATGACCTGTGTGCTCTGGAACGCGGTACCGCGGGACTGGGCCGACCCCGACGGCTGGGCCGAGGTGGCGCTCGCGCAGTGCCTCGCCCACCGGCATACGCTGCTCGTGCTCCACGACCTGCCGACGGGCGCGATGCGACACCTCGGCGCCTTCATCGCCAGCGTGCTCCAGCACGGCGGCGTCTTTCGCCAGGACTTTCCGCCAGAGTGCGTCCCGATCCGGCGCGGGGAGGCCGTCGCCTCGCTTGAGCCTTACGTCAGCGCTTGATCTTTAGACATACAATCGCGCGGCAACATGGGCTATCACAACAACCCCACCGAACCCAGGCTGAGGCTTCCCGGGCTCTCGTGTGATGCCCATTTTCACGTCCTCGGGCCGAAGGACAAATTCCCGTTCGACGCCAAGGCGCCGTACACGCCCTTCGATGCACCGAAAGACGTGCTCATCGACCGTCACATGTTTCTCGGCATCGAGCGCGGCGTGGTGGTGCAGTCGGCAGCGCACGGCTTCGACCACTCGGCGGCGGCCGACTTCCTCGCCGAGTATCAGGGCAGCTATGTCGGCGTCGCGCTCGCGCGCGTGAATACGGACATGGCAGAGCTCAAGAAGCTGCACGGTCAGGGGTTCCGTGGCGTGCGCTTCAATTTCGTGCAGCACCTTGGCGGCGGGCCGGCGCTCTCCGACGTGATGAAGCTCGCAAGCAAGCTCGCGGTGCTTGGCTGGCACCTTCAGCTCTACGTCGACCCGTCGATGATCCTCAAGATGACGCCTGAGCTCAAGCTTTCGCCAGTGCCGGTGGTGATCGACCACATGGGGCACATCGACGCCTCGCACGGGCTCGACCAGCCGGGATTCACGCATCTTCTCAAGCTGATGGAGGACAAGCGCTTCTGGGTCAAGGTGAGCGGCCTGGAGCGCGCCTCTCGTCAGGGCTCGCCCTACGCCGACGCCGTACCCTTCGCGCGCAAGCTGGTCACCGAGTTCGGCGACCGCGTGGTCTGGGGCAGCGACTGGCCGCACCCCAATCTGAGCTCGGTGCCGGACGACGGGGTCCTTGTCGATCTCATCGCCGAGTTCGCGAACGAGGCGCAGCGCCAGGCGTTGCTCGTGGACAACCCGCAGCAGCTGTACAAGTTCCGCGCATGAGACGCCTTGTTTTCTTCCTCGGCGCGCTTTTCGCGCTGGCCGCATGGGCGCAGCCCTACCCGAGCAAGGCGGTGCGGCTCATCGTTGGCTTCCCGGCCGGCGGCCCGGCCGACATCTTCGGCCGCACGCTCGCGCAAGGCATGGCGCCCGAGCTTGGCCAGCCGGTCGTGGTGGAGAACGTCTCCGGGGTCGGCGGGGTGCTGGGCGTCGACCGCGCCGCGAAAGCCCCGCCCGACGGTTACACGCTTTGCATCAACAGCGCCTCGCCGCTCGTGATCGCGCCCTACTCGCTCTCCAAGATCCCGTACGACGTGAAGAAAGACTTCGCGTTCATCACGCTGGTGGTGCGCGTGCCCGAGGTTGTTGCGGTACACCCGTCGCTGCCGGTCAACTCGCTATCCGAGCTCATTGGCTACGCCAGGGCAAACCCCGGCAAGGTGAACTTCGGCTCGGCCGGCAGCGGGAGCATCACCCACCTCGCCGGCGAGCTGCTCAAGGCCGAAGCGAAGGTCGAGCTGGTCCACGTCCCCTATAAGGGCGCGGCCCCGGCGGTAAACGACCTCCTCGGCGGCCAGGTGCAGATGGGGATTTTCGACGTGCCGGTCCTGCTCGGCCACATTCGCAGCGGCAAGCTGAAGGCGTTCGCACTGACGAGCAGGCAGCGCGCTGCCTCGCTTCCCGAGGTGCCGACCACCGCCGAGCTCGGCTATCCCAACGTCAACTCCGACAACTGGTATGGCCTGGTCGCGGCGGCCGGCACCCCCGCCGAGGTTCAGCGGCGCATTCACGCCGCCGCGGTCGCGGCGCTCAAGTCACCGGCGGTGGAGGAGCAATTCGCCAAGGTGGGCGGGATCGCGTCGCCGGGAACGTCCGAGGAATACCGCAGCTTCATCGCCGCCGAGCAGGCGAAATGGTCGAAGATCGTGCAGGCGATCGGCTTCAAGGAGTAATTCACGGAATAACCAGGGCCTCGAGCTTGCCCTTGAGGTCGTCCGGTAACGGCACGCCTTTGCGTTCCTTCGTGTCGAAGCAAACCTCCACCGCCTTCTCGGTGGCGCAGTGGGTCATGGAATCGGCCTCGTAGAGCCTCAACTCATAGCCAAAGCTCTTGGTGCCGACCCGGGTTATGGCACCCCGTACGAGGGCGAGCTGCCCGGCGACGATCTCCTGGTGAAACTCGATCGTAAGCGTAACGACCACCGTGCCCAGGCCCCGGCTGCGCACCTCGCTCAGCGAAATCCCCGCCATGGCAAGCATGTGCCAGCCGGCATCGTCGAAGAACCCGGCGTAGTTGCGCACGTTCATGTGGCCGTAGCCGTCGCAATGCAGCGGCAGCACGACCGTCCTCGAGAGATCGAACCATTTCATCCGGCATGATCATTGCGTGAGCGGCGCGTGGACCGCAAGCGCAATTCCGAAAAGCAGGAGCCGCCGCGGGAAAAGCGCAGGGGCGACCTTTAGCGCTTCGTTCCCGAAGTCCCCAAGTCAAGCGCCGCCCGGGCCAGCACCCGGATCCCGACCGGGATCGCAAGCTCGTTGCAGTCGTAGTCGGAGCGGTGGATCGCAGTGTCGAGGCCGTCGATCTTCGCGCCGATGCGCAAGTGAGCCGCCGGCACACGCTCGGCGAACCAGGCGAAGTCTTCGCTGCCCATCGACGGCTCGGGCAGCTCCAGCACGTTTTCCGCACCGAGCGCCTCACGGGCGCTGGAAAGTACTTTCTCGAGTACCTCGGGATCGTTGCGCAGCGCGGGGGCCATGCGGTTCCAGGCGAGCGTGTAGTCCACTCGCATGCCGGTCTTGAGCCCTTCCAGCATGCGCCGCACCGCCGCCTCGATTCTCTCCGACAGACCCGGCTCCAAAGTCCGCACGATGCCTTTCAGCTCAGCCGTGCCGGCAATGACGTTACGCGTCCGGCCGGCGTGGAACTCGCCTACGGTGACAACTGCCGGCGAAACCGGCTTGACCTCGCGGCTCACCACCGTTTGGAGCTGCGACACGAAATGCGCGCCCGCGGCGAGCGCGTCGACCGCGAGGTGCGGATGCGCGCCGTGGCCGTCGCGACCCTTGAGCGTGATATCGAAAGCGTCGGCCGCGGAGGTGACGGCGCCGGTGTTGTAGCCGACCCTGCCGGCCTGCACCGCCGGCCAGTTGTGATAGCCGAGGATGAGGTCGAGATCCGGCTCCTGGAGCACGCCGTCGGCGATCATCGCGCGCGCGCCGGAAAGCGTCTCCTCGGCCGGCTGGAAGATGAACTTGATCCGTCCCTGCAGCCGGTCCTTCATTTCCGCGAGCGCGGCCGCCACGCCCAGAGCGATCACGGTATGCACGTCGTGACCGCAGGCGTGCATCCTGCCCGGCAGCCTGGATGCGAACGGCAAGCCGGTCTGCTCGTGGATCGGCAGCGCGTCCATGTCGGCCCGGACGCCGATCGTGCGGCCGGGCCGGCCGCCTTGCAGCACTGCAACGACCCCGGTCTTGCCGACACCGGCCTTCACCGACAAACCCAGTTTCTCGAGAAACCCCTTGACCACTTTCGCGGTTTCGTGCTCTTCGAAGGCGAGCTCGGGGTGCTGATGCAGCTTCTTGCGCAGCTCCACCAGCCCGGGCGAAACGCGCGCAGCGGTCGCATCGATGCGCGCCTTGAGGTCCGGGTGCTTCATGGCTCCAATTCTGCCTGCTTCTCCAGCCACTCCGCCTCCACCTGCTCGATCTCCCTCGCCACGTAGGCCTGGTCCTCGAGCAGCGCCTTCAGCTCGGCGCCATCCTGGTAGAGCGCCGGATCGCCGAGCTTTTTCTCTATCTCAACCTTGCGGGCGCCTAGTCGGGCCATCAGCTCCTCCAGGCGCTTGATGCGCGTCTCGATCGGCTTGCGGTTGACGGCTTTGGGTTTGGGTTTGGCAGGAATGCTCCTGGGGGGCTTAGGAGCAACGTCCTTTTTCAGCAGCCAGTCGCGGTAGTCGTCGAGGTCGCCGTCGAACTCGCGCACCATGCCGTCGGCGACGATAAGCAGCTTCTCGGTGGCGGCGCGGAGCAGGTGGCGGTCGTGCGACACGAGCACCAGCGTGCCTTCGAACTGCGCGAGCGCCACGCTCAGCGCCTCGCGTGTTTCGAGATCGAGGTGGTTGGTCGGCTCGTCGAGCAACAGCAGGTTCGGCCGCTGCCAGACGATCAGCGCGAGCGCGAGCCGCGCCTTCTCGCCCCCGGAGAAGTTTTCCACCGGGCCGCTCGCCATGTCGCCGGGGAAGTTGAAGCTGCCGAGGTAATCGCGCAGCTCCTGTTCCCGGACTTTGCTTTCCGAAATTCTCTTCAAATGCCAGAGCGGCGACTCGTCGTCGCGCAGCATCTCGACCTGGTGCTGGGCAAAGTAGCCGATCTCGAGGCCTTTGTTGAAGGTGGCAGTTCCAGATAGCACTTGCAGCACCCCCGCAATGGTCTTCACCAGCGTGGACTTGCCGGCGCCGTTGACGCCGAGGAGGCCGATACGCTCTCCCGATCGGAGTGAAAGCTTGACGTCTCTCAGCACTACTTTCTCCGAGTAACCCGCCTGAACGGATTCCAAAACCAACAAAGGATCGGGCGAGCGCTCCGGGTCGCGGAACTCGAAGCAGAACGGCGCCGAGACGTGCAGCGGCGCGAGCTGCTCCATCTTGGCGAGCATCTTCATGCGGCTCTGCGCCTGGCGTGCCTTGGTCGCCTTGGCGCGGAAGCGGTCGATGAAGGACCGCAGATGGGCCCGCTCGCGAGCCTGTTTTTCAATGAGATTTTGAGTAACAAGCAGCGCCTGCGCGCGCTGCTCCTCGAAGCTCGAGTAGTCGCCGGTGTAGCGGCGGAGCTTGCGCTGGTCGATGTGCACGATCGCCTTCACGACTCCGTCCAGGAAGTCGCGGTCGTGCGAGACCACCAAAAGCGTTCCCCGGTAGCGCCGCAGCCAGTCCTCGAGCCAGATGATGGCGTCGAGGTCGAGGTGGTTGGTCGGCTCATCCAGCAGCAACAGCTCCGAGGGTGTCATCAGCGCCTGCGCGAGGTTCAGCCGCATGCGCCAGCCGCCGGAAAAGCTCGACACCGGTTGATAGAGATCTCGTTGAGAAAAACCCAAACCCAAAAGCAGCGCTTCGGCGCGCGGCCGAGCGGTGTACGCGTCGGCATCTGCCAGGGCGGCATGAAGCTCGCCGATGCGCGTGCCGTCGTGGGTGGATGCAACTTCCCGTTCGAGATTGCGGAGATTCACATCTCCGTCGATGACGTACTCGACCGCCGGGCGCTCGAGCGCCGGGGTCTCCTGGGCGACGTGCGCGATGCGCCAGTGGCGCGGCAGGTCGGCATCGCCCTTGTCGGCGTGCAGCTCGCCGCGCAGCAGCGCGAACAGGCTCGATTTGCCCGAGCCGTTGGCGCCGACCAAGCCGATGCGCTCGCCCGTGTGAACGGTGAGCTCGGCGGCTTCGAGGAGCGGCTTTGCACCGCGCGTAAGGCTGAGTTGCGAAAGGCGGATCACCCTAGAAGATTAGCCGAACCAGCCAGAGCGATAGGATCGGGAACGACACGAGCAGTACGATGCGCACCGCGTCGGCAGCGAGGAACAGGAACACGCCCTTGTAGGTCTCGCCCATGGGCACGTCGGGCGCTAGGCTGTTCACAACGTACACGTTCAGCCCGACCGGCGGCGCGATCAGGCCGACCTCGACCACCGAGAGCACCAGGATGCCGAACCAGAGCGCCTTCTCGGTCTCGCGCAGCCCGTACAGGTCGAGCTCGAGCACCAGCGGGAAGAGGATCGGCACTGTGAGGATGATCATCGACAGCTCGTCCATCACCGCGCTCAGCGCCACGTAGAACAGCAGGATCGCGGCGATCACCGCCACCGGCGCGAGCTCGAGCGCGCCCACCGCCTCGGCGAGCCGCGCCGGCATCTGCGACAGCGCGAGCGCCGTGTTGAGCATGTCGGCACCGAGCAGGATCATGAACACGAAGCCCGCGGTTTCGGCGGTGCCGAGGAACGAGCGCCTGAGCGCCGCGATGCCCATCTCGCCTTTGAGGAGCGCGGTGAGGAAGGTGCTCGCTGCGCCGATCGCTGCGCCTTCAGTCGGCGTGAAAAACCCCCCGTAGATCCCGCCGAACACGACGACGAAGATCATGACGATCGGCCAGACTTCCTTCGCCGCCGCGACGAGCTCCTCGGCGCCGTGGCGCGGCTGCGCCGGACCGTGCTCGGGCTTGAACCGCACGTAGAGCGCGATCGCGGCGAGGTACAGTGCCGCGGCGATGGCTGCAGGGATCATGGCCGCGGCGAAGAGCTTGGCGATGTTCTGCTCGACGAGGATCGCATACACCACGAGCACCACCGACGGCGGCACCAGGATCCCGAGCGTGCCGCCCGCGGCCATGGTGGCGGTGGACAGCCGCCCGGAATAGCCGTGGCGGCGCATCTCGGGCAGCGCCACCTGCGTCACCGTGGCGCAGGTCGCGACCGAGGAGCCGCACACCGTGCCGAATGCCGCGCACGCGAGCACCGAAGCCATCGCTATGCCCCCGCGCAGATGGCCGATGAGGGCGTTGGCGAAAGCGAACAGCGCGCGGGATAGGCCCCCCTGCGTCGCGAACTGACCCATCAGAAGAAACAGTGGGATCACTGACAGGTCGTAGTTCGAGAGCCGCGCGTACGCGATGCCCTTGAGGAGGTTCAGAAACGGCCCCTCGCCCGCCACGCTGAGATAGCCGAGCGCACCGGGGACGAACATCGCGATGGCGATGGGCACGCGTAGCGCCATCAGCGCGAGCATGCCGCCGAGCATCGCGAAGCCCAGCGCCAGTCCGCTCACCGCATGGCTTTCCTAAGGGATTCCCACGCTATGTGGAGCCCCGCGATCGCGGTCAGCGCGAGCGGCGGCACGATGGCGGCGTAGCCGATCCACTGCGGGTAGCGGCTGATCATGGCGCGCTCGCCGGATTCGTAGACGCTGATCGCGCCCGCACTCGCGCGCCAGGCGACGAGCGCCATGACGAGTGCGAGGAGCAGTGCGCCCACCGCGTCCAGCAGGTTCTGCGCGCGCGGCGATAGGCGCGCGGTAAAGAAGTCGACGATGATGTTGCCGCGGCGCATCTGGCACCACGGCAGGAACGCCGCCACGCCGATCGCGCAGCCGAGCTGCACGAGCTCGAAGTCGCCGGGCAACGGCCGGCCGAGGAGCGTGCGCGAAGCGATGCTCGTCGCCGACATGCCGATCATGACGACGAATACCGCGCCGCCGGCGAAGGCAGACGCCTTCGCCAGCAGCTCGAGGGTCCTGCTCAAAGCCTACTTGTTAGAGTACTTCGCCACCATCTTCTGGGCGTCGGCGTATGCCGCCTTGGCGTCGAAACCGGGCTTCGACAGCTCGGCGAGGAACTTGTCGATCTCCGGCTGCACGCTGTTGCGGATCTTCGCCACCTCGTCGGCCGGGATCTGCATGAACTTGTTGCCCGCCTTCTGCGCCATCCCCATTCCCGGCTTCTCGACTTCTTCCCAAGTCTCGCCCGCCCACTTGGCGATGTGGCGCCCCGAGTTGTCGTCGATCGCCTTCTTCAGGTCCGGAGCGAGCGCGTCGTAGCGCTTCTTATTCATGAGCACGGAGAACACCGAGGTGCCGATGCGCGGCTGCTGGCCGGTTAGGGTGATGTGATTGTGCACGAGCTCGTGGATCTTGAACGCCGGCATGATCTCGTAGGGCAGGAGCACGCCGTCGATCACGCCCTTGGTGAGCATGGTCTGGATCTCCGTCACGGGCGAGCCGACCGGGGTGGCGCCGACGCCGCGCAGGAACACTCCGCCGCCGCGGTTGGCGGTGCGGATCTTCAGGCCCTTGAAGTCGGCAAGCGACATGATCGGCTTGTTCGCGCTGACCACCGCGCCGTCGTGCGTGTAGAGCAGGATCACCTTGTAGGCTGCGTACTCCTCCTTCAGGTACTTGTCGAAGTAGTCCTGCAGCGCCTGCGCGGTGGCGGCGGCGTGCGTGTGCAGGAACGGCACCTCGAACACCTCGGTGCGCGGGAAGCGGTCGGCGGTGTAGCCCGGCAGCGTGAACGTCAGATCGACGACGCCGTCGCGCACCTGGTCGACGAGCTGCGGCGGCGTGCCGCCGAGCTGCATCGTGGGATAGAGGTCTATCTTGATCTTGCCCGCCGAAGCCTTGGTCACCTTCTCGGCCCACGGCATCATGAAGCGCGAGCTGGGCGGCGCCTTGGGCGGCACGAAGTGGTGCATCTTGAGCGTTTCCTGCGCCGCGGCCGGGATGGCGAGGGCGGCGAGAACCGCGACCCCGAAGAACCTTTTCATGGTGTATTCCTCCTCTTTTCCAGTTTACTAGAACACCGACTTGACGAGCTGATCGGGCAGCCAGGTGGCGAGGCCCGGGAAGAAGATGACGAGCAGCAGCACCGCGAGGTCACCGAGGAAGAACGGAATCGTCCCCTTGAGCACCTGCGTCAGGGGAATTTTGGAGACGCCGCTTACGGCGAAGAGATTCAGGCCAACCGGCGGCGTGACCACGCCCATCTCGACGTTGAGCGTGAGGATGATGCCGAGGTGCACCGGGTCGATCTTGAGCGCGTAGGCGACCGGGAACACCACCGGCACCGTGAGCAGCACCATCGCTACGCCGTCGACCATCATGCCGAGCAGAAGCAGCACGCCCATGAAGGCGAAGATGAAGCCGAGCGGCGTGAGGCCCCAGCTCACGATGGTCTCGGTGACCTTCTGCGGCCAGTACAGGTTGGCGAGCAGGAACTGGAACACCCCCACGCTGCCGATCAGAAACAGGATCACCGCGGTGAGGTTGAGCGAGCGCGCCGCTGTCGGCAGGATTTCCCGGACAAAGGCTATCCTGCCGGTGATCAATCCGTAGAGCAGCGCGTACCCGCAAGCCGCGGCCGCGGCCTCGGTAGGCGTGAAAAGCCCGCCGTACAGGCCGCCGAGGATCACGACTGGCATGCCGAGCGCGGGCGCGGCGCCGAGGAACTCGCGCCACAGCCGCCGGCCGTCGAAGCGCCCGCCGCGCGGCAGCTTGAGGTATAGCGCGATCAGAACCACGCTGAAGATGTTGCCGAGCGCGAGCAGCAGGCCGGGGAGGATGCCGGCGAAGAACAGGCTGACGATCGAGGTCTCGGTGACGATGCCGTAGATGAGCAGGATGATGCTCGGCGGGATGAGCATCGCGATGCCGCCCGCGGTCGCCACCAGCCCGCCCGAGAGCCAGTCGGGGTAGCCGCGCTTCTTCATCTCCGGGATCGCGATCACGCTCATCGCCGCGGCCATCGCCACGCTCGAGCCGGAAATGGCGCCGAAAAGCACGCACGCGACGACCGTCGCCACACCGAAGCCACCGGGCATCCAACCGACGAGCGAGTCAGCGAAGCGGAAGAGCTGCGACACGAGCCCGGTGCGCTCCATCAAGAAGCCGGCGAAGATGAAAAGCGGGATCGCCATCAGCGAGTAGCGGCCGATGAAGCTGAAGAACTGGCGGAAGATGACGTTCGGCTCGAGCAGCGGGTCGACCAGGATATAGGCCGCGGCCGCGGCCGACAGGCCGATGCCGATCGCCACGCTGAGCAACAGCAGGGCGAGCAGAACGAGTCCGACCAGCACCACTTAGTGGAATCCTTCTTCTTTTTCGGTCGGCTCCTGCAGAACCGCGCGTCCGCGCAGCTTCTGGACGGTGCGGTAGATCTGGAAGAGCATCGTCACGGCCATGAACGCGAAGCCGAGGATCAGCGCGCCGAGGAACGGCCACATCGGGAAGCCGAGGCTCTCGGTACGCGTTTCGTAGCGCATGCTGTCCTCGACCTCGGGTATTCCCCACCACACCACCGCCAGCAGGAAGAGGAAGGAGAACCCCAGGGCGACCAGCCGCACGAAGTCGGCGGCGCGGCGCGCGCGCGGCCCGAGGACCGCCAGTACTTCAGGCACCACCGTCACGCTGAGGTGCGAGTCGTGTCGCTGGGCGATGCTGAAGTAGAGGAAGACCCCGCTAAGGGTAAAGAACGTGACCGCGTCCTGCTGCCACTCGTAGGAAAAGCCGAAGACGTAGCGCCGCACCACCTCGGCCAGCGCGAGCAGCGTGCAGCCCAGGAGCAGCAGCGCCGCGACGTGCGCCAGGAACCTGTCCTGGAACGCACGCCAGGCGGCGTAGGCCTTCTCCACCTATCAGCGGATCACGATCTTGGAGGCATGCTTCGAGCAGTCGACCTTCTCGATCCAGGACGAGCCCGGCGGGTTCTGTTGCGACAGCTGCTGGCCTTCCTGCTTGAAGGTGTCGACCCACTTGTTGGCCTCGGGCGGAGTCTTGCTCTTCACCCAGCGCGCCGGGCCGTCGCCGAGCGCAGCGGTGAGTTCGCTTACCTCCTGCTGCGTCATCCAGTACACGCCCGGCTTGGACGGGTCCTTGGTGCCGTACTTCTCGTACGTCATCTTGTCGACGCACCAGTTGAGTTCCTTCTGCACCTGGATCGTCTCGGCGATCAGCTTGTCGAGCGCGGCCTGCGTCGGCTTGGGGAGCTTGTCCCACCAGCGCCGGCTCGCGCTCACCATGTAGTAGTCGCCGGTGAACACGCCCGCCCCGCCGGTCGTGTAGTAAGGCGCCTGCTGCTTCACCGAGAGCCAGCCGCCGATGCTCGTCATCAGGCCGTCGATCACGCCCGACTCGAGCGCGTTCGGCACCTCGCCGAATCCCATGACCACCGGGTTCGCCTTCCACGACTCGAGCACAGGGTTCTCCGCCGGACCCATGGAGCGCACCTTGCGACCGGTGAAGTCCTCAGGCTTGACGTAGCGCTTCTTGCCGCCGACGCCCATGCCGAAGCTCATGTGGCCGGCGCCGAATACCTTGATCGCCTGGCGGTTCTGGAGCCGGTCGACCAGCATCTGGTAGGTCTTGGTCTTCTCCAGGTTGTCGACCGCGCCGACGGTGGTCAGGATGCCGGGCCCGACGACCGCCATCAGCCACGGCTCCACCGGCGCCGCCTTGCCCATCTGCATCCACGTCATCTCGAGATTGCCCTGGCGCATCGCTTCGAAAGCTTCCGGGATCGTGTAGAGCGCACCGGCGTAATAGAGCCGCGCTTCGCTGCCGGGAATGACCTGCGGCAGGCGGTCGGCGAAGTGCTTCATCGCCAGTCCGGCGGGGTGGGGCGGCGGCGGGAAGTCGGCCGCGAAGCGCAGCACGACGCGCTTCGGCGCTTCCTGAGCGAGCGCGGCCGGACCGGATGCGATTGCGGCGACTGCTGCTGCGAGCAAAGCGAATTGGAATCGTTTCATGGACATCCTCCTCCCGCCGGACCGTAGCCTACGGCGGCGTGCAGCGTCAACCGCCGGAAGAACTGCTGCAGTGCGGCAACGCCTACAATATGCGAGCCATGTCATCGGTCATCGCGCGCGGACTTGCCGGGCTCGCGCTCTCGCTGTCGGCGACCGCCTGCGCAGAAGAGATCAAGGTCGAAAGCACCGAGGTGCGCATGTCGGAGATGGGACCGGCGGTGCTGCTGCGAGTCGGCAACCGGGCGATTCCGGTTTTCGTCGACCCGGTGGTCGCGCAATCGATCCAGGGCGCGCTCGGCGGCCACAAACCCGTGCGGCCCCTGTCGCACGACCTGATGCACAGCGTGCTGACCGGCTTCGGCGGGCGCGTGTCGCAGGTCGTGATCACGCTGCACGAGGGCATCTACTACGGCGCGCTTACGGTCTTGATGGACGGAAAGACCAAGGTCTTCGACAGCCGCTCCTCCGACGCCATCGCGCTCGCCATCCACGCGCGCGCGCCGATCTTCGTGAGCCGGCAGCTGCTCGATCAGGTCGGCATCGAGCTGCAAGCCAAGAAGTAGCCATGCTGATTGACTTCTTCCTCAAGCTGAAGAGCCACAAGCTGCCGGTCTCCATCAAGGAGTACCTGACGCTGCTCGAAGCGATGGGAAAGGGCGTCATCCGCCCCTCGATCGACGAGTTCTACTACCTGTCGCGCGCAGCGCTGGTGAAGGACGAGGCGAACTTCGACAAGTTCGACCGCGCGTTCTCCGAGTTCTGGCAGGGGGTGGAAACCATTCCGGGCATCGAGGCCGAGATCCCGCTCGAATGGCTGCTGAAGCAGGTGGAGCTCCACCTGACCGAGGAGGAAAAGAAGCAGATCGAGGCCCTGGGCGGCTGGGAAAAGCTCATGGAGACGCTGAGGAAGCGGCTCGAGGAGCAAAAAGGCCGTCACCAGGGCGGCGCCAAATGGATCGGCACCGGCGGCACCTCGCCCTTCGGCGCTTACGGCTACAACCCCGAGGGCGTTCGCATCGGCCAGGAGAAATCGCGTAACCGCAGCGCGGTCAAGGTCTGGGACCAGCGCGAGTACCGCAATTTGGATGACTCCGTGGAATTGGGCACGAGGAACATCAAAGTTGCGCTGCGCCGCCTAAGGAAGTTTGCCCGGGAGGGCGCGCCCGACGAGTTCGATCTCGAAAACACCATCAACAACACGGCGAAGAAAACCTATCTCGACATCCACATGCGGCCGGAGCGCCGCAACACCATCAAGGTGCTGATGTTGATGGACATCGGCGGCACGATGGACGACCACATCAAGCTCGCCGAGGAGCTGTTCTCCGCGGCGAAGACCGAGTTCAAGCACCTCGAGTTCTACTACTTCCACAACTGCCTCTACGACTTCGTGTGGAAGGACAACCGCCGGCGCCATTCCGAGCGCACCCGCACCTGGGACCTGCTGCACAAGTACGGCCACGACTACAAGGTGATCTTCGTCGGCGACGCCACCATGAGCCCGTACGAGATCCTGCAGCCTGGCGGCTCGATCGAGTACTTCAACGAGGAGCCCGGCGCGGTGTGGATCAAGCGCTTCACCGACGTCTACTCCAAGTGCGTGTGGCTCAACCCCGAGCCCGAGGAGATCTGGTCCTATCGCCAGTCGATCGGCGTCGTCAAGGAGCTGATGAACGGCCGGATGTTCCCGACCACGCTCAACGGGCTCGAGCGGGCGATGAAACTTCTTGCGAAGTAAAGCCTAGTTCAGGGCGCAGGATCCTGGTCCGCGGGGATTGCCGCAGGTTCCGCAAGGGGCGAGTTCGGCTTCGCCACCGCCCGGCGCGGCGAAGACCGAGAGCTTCTTTTCCAGCTCGAGGCTCGCGCAGCGCGAGCAGGTGGGCTGCTCTGCGCCCCGCACCAGCGTCTCGAACTGGTGGCCGCAAGCGCGGCATTCGTATTCGAAGATCGGCATGACCCAATTCTACCGATCCGCGGCCGAAGTCTCCGCGCGCCTCACTTCAGCGGCGGCTTCGCCGGCGCTTCGAACCAGCGCGCCTCGGGCACGACCTTGGGCTGCTCAGTGTCGCCCTCGTAGGCAGGCGTCATGATCTGCACGCCGTATTCGTTGAAGACATCCAGGATGTTTTGGTGCAGGGCGGTGTAGATCTTCGGCATGGCCTGGGGCTGATCGCAATAGGCGTTGATTTCGTAGCTCACGCTGAAGTCCCCCAAGCCCTTCTGCAAGACAAACGGCTCAGGCGTCGCCAGCAAGCCCGGCGTACGCTGGGCGGCCATGCATAGCATGGCTTCCACCTGCCGCCAAGGTGTCTCATAGCCGATGCCGACGGTGGTGTGCAGTATCGTTCCCTGGGTCTTGGCCAGCGTGCTGAAGTTGACGATGTTGCTGTTCAACATCTCGGAATTCGGGATCACGATCTCCTCGTTCTTGGGCGAGAGCAACCGGGTCACCATGAGCCGACGGTCCATCACGGTACCGACGTGCTCGCCGACCTTTATACGGTCACCAATCCTGAAGGCGCGCCGGTAGATCATGGCGTAACCGGCGATCAGGTTGCCGATGAAGGAGGTGGAGCCCAGCGAGAAAACCAGGCCGAGGAAAAGGGAGATACCCTTGAATGCGTCGGATCCCGAGCCGGGAATGTAGGGGAAAGCCACCACCAGCGCAAAGACGACGATCAACAGGCGAACGATCCGGTGCGTGGGCTCGGCGAGCTCGCTGTCGAGGCCGGGGAAGATGATTCTTCCCTTTTCGATGCCGGCAAAGAACAGCCTGACAAGCTGCAGCCCGTAATACGTCACCACGGCCAGGACGGCGAGGAACGCCAGGGAGGGTATTTCCTTTATCACCCCCGATCCCATGATGCGGAGCGGTTCCATCACCAGGTCGAACAGTCCTTGCGCCGCTGGCCTCGTCCACGGGTAGAGGCCAAGAACGGCGTAAAGGTACGCATAGAGGAGCCCCAGCGTCAGCAGAATACGCAGGACCATGAGCGAGCCGCGCAGCGCATGCCACAACTGGTCGGTGTGGACCATCTGGCCCGATTTCCGTTCCAGCGTCTCAATGCGCGACCCCAGATAGCGTGTTGCCGCTGCATTCAGCCACCGGTGGGCGCGGCGCAAGGCGAACAGCAGAACCACAAGCACCAGCGTGGCGCCGATGGCGTACAAGGTATTGGTCAGCAGCACATCGGGGCGGCGATCGCTGCGGTAGGCGGTGATGGCCGACGCGATCTGCTTGCTGAAAAATTGCGCCATCGCGTCGCGTGGAACGCCTTCCGACTCGGCGTCGAGCGCGACCACGCTCATGATCCCGCGCTCACCGGCGAGGATGTTGGATCGATCCTCGGCTTCCACAATGCGTAGCGCATCGAGCGGGACGGAACGATCGGCGGCGACGGCGCGAATGCGCTCGGCGATGGCCCGCGCCCGCTTCTCGGCCGGATAGGAGGCGACTCCGCGGACGTGAAAGAGCGTCATGCCATCCAGCGTCACCTGCGCCTGCTCGGGTGTCGCCGTCGTTTCAATGCCGGAAGCATCCGGTGCTGGTGCAGCCGCCCCGGCCATGCCAGCAAACAAGAGCACGCAGGACAGGGCCGCCTTCTGCAGCATGCCCTTCATGCCCGGGTTTGGAGGGCGGTTGCGCGTGGCTGCCGGCAGGGCAAGCATCGCTGCGCAGTGTAGGTCCGGGCGCTCGGGCCGATTTGATCCAGGTCAAGGCAGCTTGGCACCCGGGCCCGGCCTCTTTGTGTAGAGTCTGGCCTCGAAGCCACGCGCAACGAGGGAGATTCAAACGATGAAGCTCTACATGCATCCCGTCTCCATGACCAGCCGTCCGGTGCGCCTGTTCATCAAGGAGAACGCCATTCCCTGCGAGGAGCAGGTGGTCGACCTGATGACCGGCGAGCATTACCAGGAGCCGTTCGTCCGCGTAAACCCGAGCCGCCAGGTACCGGTGCTCGAGGACGGCGATTTCCGGCTCACCGAGAGCTCGGCGATCCTGAAGTACCTCGCCGACAAGGTGAATTCCCCCGCCTACCCCAAGGACCTCAAGCAGCGGGCGCGGGTGAACGAGATGATGGACTGGCTGAACACCCAGTTCTACCGCGAGTACGGCTACCACTTCGTCTACCCGCAGATCTTCCCGAACCATCGCCGCCCCACCGAGGAGTCGCAGAAAGCGACCGTCGAGTGGGGAAAGAAGCATTGCCAGGAATGGCTGCGCATCCTGAACGACCACTGGATCGGCAACAACCAGTACCTGTGCGGCAACCAGATCACGATCGCCGACTACCTCGGTATCGGCTTCGTCACCCTGGGCGAGATCATCCGCTGCGATTTCTCGAAGTATCCGAACGTGCAGCGCTGGATCGCCAGCATGAAGAAGCTGAAAAGCTGGCCGGCCGTCAACGAGGTGTTCTACGGCTTTGCCGCCTCGGTGAAGGACAAGGAGTTCGTCGCGCTCTAGTTCTGCGGCCGGTACTCGACCACGCCGCCGATCGAGGACAGATCCTCGTCGCGGCCGCGCAGCTCCACCACGTTGAGGTCCGGGTCGCGCACGAACACCGAGACGTGGCCGTCGGCGCCGAAGGACACCGGCCCCTGGGTGATGCGGATGCCGTTCGCGCGCAGCGCCTCGATCGCCGCCCTGATCGAGGCGACGCGCAGCGCGACGTGGGTGTAGCCCGGGTATTTCTCGGCCGCGTCCATCAGGATGTTGTTGCCGCCGGCGTCGGCATTCGCGTTGTAGATGAGGTTGATCTCGACGCCGTGCGCATTGCGGATGATAGCCACGGCGTCGTTGGTCGCTTTGGCATGAAGAGAGAACCCCAGCACCGCGTAGAACCTCATCGCGCGCTCGAGATCGCGCACGCGGATGCCGATGTGGTCCACGTTGGGAATCTCGATGGCGGCGCTCACGCCTGCAGTGTACTCGCAGCTGTGATCTAATCGCAGCGCGTGAGTACGAAGTTCCTGTTCGTATCCTGGGAAGGATTGATCGCCGACATTGCGTGGCAGGCCGTGAAGGAGGGCCACGAGGCGAAGCTCTGGATCCAGAACCCGGAAGAAACCGGCATTGGCGACGGCTTCGTTGTCAAGACCGACGACTGGCGCCGCGAAGTCGACTGGGCCGACGTGGTGGTGTTCGACGATGTCCTCGGCATGGGCGCGTTCGCCGAGGAGCTGCGTGACGCCGGCAAGCCCGTGGTCGGCGGCTCGCCGTACACGGACCGGCTGGAGGATGACCGCGCCTTTGGCCAGCAGGAGCTGAAGTCGGTCGGCGTGTCCATCATCCCCCACGAGAACTTCACCTCGTTCGACGAGGCGGTGAAGTACGTGGAGGCGAATCCAAACCGCTACGTCATCAAGCCGAGCGGCGAGGCACAGAACATCAAGCGGCTGCTCTTCGTCGGCGAGGAGGACGACGGCCGCGACGTCACCCAGGTGCTGCAGGATTACAAGCGCGCGTGGTCCGACAAGGTGAAGGAGTTCCAGCTGCAGCGCCGCATCATGGGGGTGGAGGTCGCGGTCGGCGCCTTCTTCAACGGCAAGGAGTTCGTCACGCCGGTGTGCGTCAACTTCGAGCACAAGAAGCTTTTCCCGGGCGACATCGGCCCGCCCACCGGCGAGATGGGCACCTCGATGTTCTGGAGCGAGCCGAACCGTCTCTTCAACGCCACGCTGAAGAAGATGGAGGCCAAGCTCGCCGAGGCGCGCTACACCGGCTACATCGACATCAACTGCATCGTCAACAACAACGGCATCTATCCCCTGGAGTTCACCTCGCGTTTCGGCTATCCCTGCGTCAGCATCCAGCAGGAGGGCCTGCTCACGCCGGTGGGCGACCTGTTGCGCGAGCTGGCGGCGGGCACGATCACGCGCCTGCGGGCGCGCAGCGGGTTCCAGATCGGCGTGCGCATCGTCGTGCCGCCCTTCCCCTACAACGACCCCGAGACGCTCGAAAATACTTCCAAGGACTCGGTGATCCTGTTCAAGACGCCAAGCCGCGAGGGTGTCCACATCGAGGACGTCAGGACCGCCGACGGCGAATGGCTGGTGACCGGCACTTCCGGCGTGGTGCTCATCGTCTGCGGCTCCGGGCCCACCATGAAGCAGGCCCAGCGTCAGGCCTACAACCGGGTGCGCAACATCATGATCCCGCACATGTACTACCGCGACGACATAGGCGAGCGTTGGTACGAAGACAGCGACCGGCTCCACGCCTGGGGGTATTTGCGAGAAGTCTGATCGCGATTCGTTAAGAATTTGGCGAATCCGCTCCTTCCGGGCGCCCTTCCGTGGTGCTCTTCATCTATTGCTTTCGCTTTTCAGCGTAAGATCCTGTAGGAACTAGAAAAAGGGAGGTCAGCGCGGGTGTTCGCCGTATACCGCGAGCTCGAAGGCAGCGCGTACCTGCTGATGCACGCCATCCGCCGCATCGGCGTGCTGCGCCTGCCGCCGGTGGCGGAGGAGCTGGTGCGGCAGATCTACTTCACCGGCGCTTCCGCGACCGGCGGGATCGTGCTGCGCGGCGCCTTCATCGGCACCCTGATCATCGCCTACGTAATCGAGGTTCTGAACGCCGACGCGTCGCTAGCAGTCAGGCTGCTGCTGCTAGTGGTCCTGCGCGAGGTGGGGCCGCTGATCGCGGCCGTTCTCGTCATCCAAAGGAGCGGCACCGCCGTGGCCACCGAGCTCGCGCTGCGCGAGATCTCGGGCGAGATGGCGAGCCTGAGGCGCATGCGCATCGATCCCTGCGATTATCTCGTGGTGCCGCGCGTGGTCGGCCTGGCGGTCTCCAACGCCGCGCTCACGCTGTACGTGCAGCTGATCGCGGTGGGCGGCGGCATGGTGCTCGCCTCGATCGTGATCAACGTCCCGTTCCAGGAGCTGCTCACCCACTTCTTTTTCCTCGCCAGCCCGCTCGACCTCGTTTATTCGCTTATCAAGAGCATGCTGTTCGGCGCCGCGATCGCGGTGCTCGCCTGCTACCATGGCCTGAATCCGCGCGGTCGATCGATCAACGCGGTACCGCAGGCGGCGATCCGCGCCGTGACCGAGGCGCTGCTCCTGGTCATGCTGCTGAACGTGGTGTTCGCCTACCTCGTCTACGGCGTGGCGTTCTTTGGCCTGGTGACCGCGCAGCAATGAGCGCCGTCCTCGGTTACGAATCGCTACGCGACGGCGCCGCGCCCGAGCGCGTATGGCTCGACGCGCCGGGAAGTCATCGGCTGAGCTTGGTATGCAAGGATGAGCTCCTTGCCGCGCTCCACGATCTCACGCCGCGCACGGGCGCACGCCTGGTGCTTTTCGGCGCCGACGTCGTCACCCTCGGCTCGGCCGAGCGCAGCGCGCTCATGCGCCGGGTGGCCTTCGTGCCGGCGAACGGAGGGCTGATAAGCAGCCTGAATGCCTGGGAGAACATCTCTCTGCCGATTGCGTACCATGCGCCGCACGAGCTGCCCGGCGCGGCTCGAGAAGTGCGGGCGCTGCTCAAACAGCTCGGCGGCGTCGGCGAAGGCCTGCTCGCCAAGCTGCCCGAGCACATGACGCTTTACGAGCGCCGGCTCGCCGCCTATATCCGAGCGCTGCTCGAGCGCCCGGAGCTCTTGGTGATGGAGTGCGTCGGCGCTGGCCTCGGGCCGACTAAGCGCCGGCGCGCGGAGCGCTTCTCGGAGGTGTACCAGGCGCGCCGGCCCGGCGGCACGTTCGTGCAGCTCGACGCATAAGGGAGGGGCGATGGAAGGAAAGCCCAGCGACACTTTCGCGCCCCCGCGGCGCTTCCGCGGCATTCGCAGCCAGGTGAACATGTTCATGGTTACCGCGGTCGTCGGTTTCGCCGGCCTGCTCGGCCTGGTCGCCTACAAGCAGGGCATATTCGTGCAGCACACGAATATCTACTTCTACGCCCCTGACGCGACCGGCATCAACAAAGGCACGGCGGTACGACTGCACGGCGTGCCGGTCGGCTCGGTGAAGGATATCGAATTCACCGAGCGTGGCGTTCGCGTGCGCATGGCCATCAACAGCGAATACATCTCGCGGCTGCCACGCGGTGCGCACGCGCGCCTCACGCGCGAGGGCTACGTAGGAGCGGCATCCATCCAGATCCTGCCCGGCACCGCGGCGACCGACCGCAGTTCGGTCGCTGAGGGCGACGAGATACGCTTCATCGCCCAGAAGGGCATCGCCGACATGCTCGACGAGGTGCGCCAGCAGCTCACTCCGGCGTTCGCCGAGCTGCGCAAGGCGGCAGCCGAGATGGCCGATCCGAGCAGCGATTTGCGCAGGTCGGTGAGCGCTTTGCGCGCAACGATCGAGGAGCTGCCGCCGGCGACGCGCGAGCTGCGGCAGTTCGTGCGCGAAGCCGACCGCGCCGTGGCGGCGCTCGGCCGGCAGGCCGAAAGCGTAGGCGGCCGGACAGAAGCCGCCCTGGACGTTGTCGCGCGCGTCGGCGCCCAGGCCGAGCAGCATGTGCCGGCCCTCGCCGCGAAGCTCGCCGGCACGCTCGACGCGCTCGACGCCACGGCAGCCGAGGTGCGCGAAACGACGCGCACAAACGGCGAGGCGCTGCGCGAGGTGCTCAGTCAGGCGCCCGAGGTGATGCGCGGCGGCGGCGAGCTGGTACGCGACACGCAGGAGCTCACCGCGGCGGCGCGGCGCACCTGGCTGCTGCGCGACTACATCGAGCCCTCGCAAATGCACACACTTCCGGTCGACAGCTTCGAATCGTTCGGAAAGCGATGAGGCTTCCGGTTTCTTCCGTTGCATTGCTGCTGATGCTGGCGGGCTGCGGGTCCGCGCCGGTGAAGAACAGCACGGTCGCGCCGCAAGAGGCGGCGATCGAGGCGAACCGCCGGGGCGAGGCTTACGTGCGCCACGGCGAGCTCGAGAACGCCGCGCGCAGCTACCGCGAGGCGCTGCGCCTTTCGCAGTCGCTGGAGGACCCCGACGGCATCGCAGCCAACGCCATCAATCTCTCGATCGTGCGCCAGCGCCAGGGGCGCTTCGCCGACGCGCGTTTGAGCCTCGGCGCGGTCCTCGAGCAGCCGCACCTGCGCTTCGGGCAGCTCAAGCTCGCGGAAGTGTGCCTGCGCCACTCCCTGCTCGACTTTGACGAAGGCCGTTTCGCTCAAGCCGAGAAATGGCTATCTCGTTCAGATCAATACTGCGTCGAGCGCTGCCCCCTCTCGGCGGCGATCCACAACACGCGCGCACAGCTTGCGCTGCAGGCTGGCCGGCTCGACCAAGCCGCCGCCGCGGCCCGCCGCGCGCACGAGGCGAGCCGCGCCGCCAGCGACCTCGCCGAGCAGGCGAATGCGCTGCGCGTCCTCGGCATCGCCGCGCTGCAGGCCGGCGATGCCGCGAAGGCGCGTGCGCAGCTCGAGGAGGCGCTCGCCTTCGACCGGGAGCTCGGCGCGCCGCGCAAGATCGCGCTCGACCTTCTCGCCCTCGGCCGCGCCGCCGCGCTCGCCGGCGAGGGCGACGCGGCGCGTGCCTACTACGCTCGCGCGCTCGCGGTCAGCGAGGCCGCCCGCGACGCAATGGGCGCAGCGCAAGCGCGCGCCATGCTCGATGCCGCGACGGGCAAGTAAAACCCATCAGTAAAACTCGTAACCCTCGGGCTCGGCCGCGTTGGGCTGAAGCGTGAACCCGGCCGGAAAGTAGTAGCCAAGCTCGCTTTGCGCGCCGGCGACGGGTATTGCGGCGGGGTCGACTTGCATGTCGTCGCCCTGCAATCCCATCCAGCCAGAGCCGATGATTGCAGCGACGAGCGAGACGATAGCTGCGGTACGGAATACCTGTGGCTCTTGCATGACGGCCCTCCTTGTTGAACACGAAATGAGACTACGCGCACGCCGCTCACGCAGAAAGTAACGCGCGCACAGCGGCGCGGTGCGCAATTCACCCACGAAGGAACGCCTACAAAAAAAGGGCCGCTCGCGCGGCCCAGGAGGAGGAGGCTTGAATGCGGTGATTAGACGTCGTAGAGCATGTGCGCGCGCGGGGCAATCTGCTCTTCGAGCGCCGGGTGCGGCGCGCTTGCCTTGCGAGCGGGAATCAGCACAAGGCAGGCCCCATACAGAATGAGCAGCGCGCAACCGGCCTGGCCGAGGGTGAAGATAAGCTCCAGCATGGTTCCCTCCGCTGTGATGCTCGACTGGGAACCAGCGTATCGGGTCGCCCCAGCGTCGGCTACGTGGGAAAGCACAACCCGGTTGTGCGATCTTCACCTCCCTGCGGAGGTGTTCAAACTCCTACCAGCGCGCCGGCGGAGCCTTGTTGATGGTGATGCGGCCTTTCTGGACGCTGACGTAGCCGCCGGTCGTAAGGTCACGCAGGACGCGGTTGATCATCTCGCGCGAGGCGCCGACGCGAGCCGCGATTTCCTTCTGCGTCAGCCGTTCGGGAATCACCAGCTTGCCGTCGCGCTCGACGGCGAGCTCAAGCAGGATGCGCGCGACGCGCCCGTAGACGTCGAGCATGGCGAGGTTGCGCACGCTGCGGTTCAGGCCGCGCGCGACCCGGATCAGGTTTTGAATGAGCTGCAGCGCCACCTCGGCGTGCCCGAGCAGGAAATCCCTGAAATCCGCGCGCGACACGATCGCAAACTGCGACGGCTCGAGCGTCATCACCGATGCCGAGCGCGCCTCACCGTCGAGCACCATCTCGCCGAAGTACTGCCCCGGGCCCTTGATCGCCAGGATGAGCTCCTTGCCGTGCTCGTCGGCAAGGTAGATCTTCACCCGACCGCTCACGATGAGGTACAGCGAGTCGCTCTCGTCGCCTTCGCTGACGATCATCGCCTGCTTCGGATAGCTGCGCACCACTGTGCGGTCGGCGAGCGCGCGCAGGTCGGCCTCGGAAACGCCCTGGAGCAGAGGGATGCCTTTAAGGTCGACCTGCATGGCGGTGGCGCGGCGATTCTAGAGGCGGCCGCGGTTAAGCTACAAGGGTGACTATTCACCGGCGCTACGGGGCGCGTGCGCACCGGGTCGGCCGGCGCACCCGGGTGCACCTGGTGCGTGTCTTCACGCTCGTGCTGGCGAGCGCCTGTGCGTCGCTTACGCCGCCGCGCGCCGCACTGGAAAGCCGCGTTGCCGCGGTGCTTGAGCGCCGCGGCCTGGGGCCGGATGCGCTGCTCGTCATCGACAACCTTCTGCGCTACGGCCCGCAGCCGCCGCCGGCCGCCGCCCCGCCGCTCGTGCTCGAGCTTCTCGCCCGGCCGCTCGATGCCCTTGATGCGTCCCGGATTTTCGACGCCGCCGTGCCGACCGCGCTCGCCTCGACGGACCGGAAAAGGCTTCCTGCCGCAGCGCTTTCCGGGGATGCGCTCAAGACCTACCTGGCGGATCTCGCCGAGGCGCAGGGTATGTTGCGCTCGGGGCTGCGGCGGTTCGACGACCAGGCGCTGCTACGCGCGCTGGAGTCGGGCCTGCCTCTATCGGCAGACCTTCTTCCGCTCGCCGACTCCGTAGATATTGCCCGGGTGCAACATGCCAACCGGCTCTTCATCGAGGCAACCCTTCGCTTCGCTTCCCGGCTGAGAGATACGCCGCTGGAGCCGGGAACGTTCGAATCGCCGATCGGCACGCTTGTCATCGGAACACGGGGTGACGACCGGCATGGCCCACAAGCGGCGCTCATCATCGACCCGGGCGGAAACGACACCTACGAACGGGCGCCGGCGCGCGACGCCTCGGTATCGGTGATTATCGATCTAGCAGGCAATGATCAGTACCTTGGCAGCGACGTCGCGCTGCGAGCGCTCTCTGCAATCGTCGACCTCGCCGGCGACGACCGCTATGCGATGCAGGGAAGCGGGCTCGGGGCGGCGCTCGCGGGGGCGTCGCTCCTCCTCGACTTCGAAGGAAACGACAGCTATGAAGCCAAGTTTTTCGCGCAGGGCGCAGCGGCGCTCGGCGTCGGCGCCCTCGTCGACTTCGCCGGAAAGGACAGCTACCGCATCGAAGCCTGGGGCCAGGGTTTGGGCATCGCGAGTGGCGCGGGGCTGCTCTGGGACCGCGGCGGCGACGATCGCTACGTCTCGGGCGGCGTGCCGGATCCCTTTGGGCGCGGCGCGGGGGTGAGCGGTGCGCAAGGCGCGGGCGTGGGTCTGCGCGGCCGCCTGGGCGGCGGCGCCGGCATCCTGCGCGACGACCAGGGCGCGGATTCCTACGAAGCGCAGATGTTCGCGCAGGGCAGCGGCTACTACTACGGTGTCGGCATGCTCTGGGACCGGGACGGCGACGACAGCTATGCCGCGCACCGCTATGCACAGGGCAACGCCGCCCACCAGGCGGTCGGCGCGCTGCGCGACGAAGCCGGCGATGATCGCTACTCAGCGGACTGGTACGCGCAAGGCATGGGACTCGACGTCGCGGTCGGGGTCCTGTACGACGACGCCGGAAGCGATGTCTATAGTGCCCGCGGCGGGTCGCAAGGCGCCGCGACGGCGAACGGATTCGGCCTGCTTGCAGGCGGAGCGGGCCGCTTTGAGCTCGCCGCGGAGGCGCACGGCTGGGGCCGCGCCGAGTGGCTGCGCGGGCTGCCGAGCGTCGCTCTCCTGCTGCACGCCGACGGTGCGCGCTTCATTCGTGCGCGCGAGCCGGTTGCCGCGCCCACGGACAACCCGCCGATCGCGGTGCAGGCGCCGGCCGCCGAAAGCTGTCCGTCTTCCGATCCCGGCGAGTCGCTGCTCTGCCGCGTGCGCGATGCGCCGGACCTTGAAGCGATATGGCGGGAGTTGAAGCCCCTGCTTGAAAACGATGCGCTTGCGGGATGGATCGCGATCGCTCTTGGCAAGCGCCCGCCGCCCCCGGCGCAGGCCGAAGAGATCGCGGCTGAGCTCGCCGCGCGCGAAAGCTGCAACGTGCGCGCGCTCGGGCTACGCGCCTGGCCGACGCTACCGGCAGCGGAGGCGGGAATTCGTTCGCGGTGCTACCGGCTCCAGGCGGCGGCGCGGTTTGCGTTTGCGCGGCTCGGCGCGCCGCCGCCGCACGATGCGGCATTGCCTTCCTTCATGCGCTCGCTCCCGCCTCAGGAAGACACGTTCTGACCGCGGCGCAGCGCGGCAGTCTTCTTCAGCGCGCTCGAGCGCGCCGAAGGTGATTACAACTTGTGCGAAACCCCGTTCCGCAGCCGCACCATCCTCCAGAAGAAGTTCACTCGCGAGACGTCGCCGTTTTGCGCAGTGGGCACGAGCTGGCGCAGGTCCAGGTCGGGGTTGAAGCCGATCTGCGATGAAAACCCGGCCAGTGCGCGCTCAAGGCTCCCGACGATCGGGTTCTCGGACTGGAAGTGGTTGACGATGAAGATGTCGCCATCGGGCCGACACACGCGGTGCAGTTCCTCGAGCAGCTTCCCCGGCCGCGGCACGACCGATACGACGTACATCGCCACGACCTTGTCGAAGCTCGCATCCGGGAAGGCCATGGCTTCGGCGTCCATCTCGAGCAGCGCCTCGACGTTGGAAAGCTTCGCGCGCTCAACGCGCGCGCGTGCCTTTTCCAGCATCTCGAGCGACACGTCGATCCCGGTGATGCGCACGTTCCGCGGGTAGAGCGGAAGCGAGATGCCGGTGCCCACGCCGACCTCGAGCACCCGGTCGCCCGGCTTGAGGTTCAGCGCCTCCAGCACCGCCCGGCGGCCCGGCTGAAGCACGGCGCCGAAGATGACGTCGTAGATCCTCGCATAGCGCCGGTAGGCCGCCTTGACGGCTTGAATGTGCATGAGTTGGCGGATTCTGCCAGCAATCGGCATTCCCGGCACGCGGATTGCACCCGTGTTTCGACCGAATATGAGAATCGCACAAGTCGCACCCCTGGCGGAGAGCGTGCCGCCGAGGCTGTATGGGGGTACCGAACGGGTCGTGTCCTACCTGACCGAGGAGCTGGTGCGGCTCGGCCACGAGGTCACGCTGTTCGCAAGCGGGGATTCGCAGACCGCCGCACGCCTGGTGGCCTGCGCCCAGCGGGCGCTGCGGCTCGATCCAGAGGTTACAGACGCCCTGCCCCACCATCTGCTCATGATCGAGCGCGTGCGTAGGCGCGTGCATGAGTTCGACGTGCTGCACTTTCACGTCGAGCACGTGCACCTGCCGCTGTTCCGGCCCCACGCGCACAAGTGCGTCACCACGCTGCACGGCAGGCTCGACCTGCTCGACCTCGTGCCGCTGTACCGGGAGTTCCACGAGATGCCGCTGGTGTCGATCTCGGACGCGCAGCGCCGGCCGCTCGCGGGAGCGAACTGGGTCGGGACCGTTTACCACGGCCTGCCCGATGCCGTGTGTCCCTATAACCCCGCGCCGCGCGGGCAGTATCTCGCCTTCCTTGGCCGCATCTCGCCCGAGAAGGGAATTGAGCACGCGATCGAGATCGCGCGCCGCGCTGGCCAGCGGCTGCGCATCGCGGCGAAGATCGACCGCGTGGACGAAGCCTACTGGCATAGCCGCGTGAAGCCGCTCGTGTCCGGCCCGCTGATCGAGTTCGTCGGCGAGGTGAGCGAGGAAGACAAGCCCTCGTTCCTCGGCAATGCCTCGGCGCTCCTCTTCCCCATCGACTGGCCCGAGCCGTTCGGCCTGGTTATGATCGAGGCGATGTCTTGCGGCACGCCGGTGATCGCCTGGCCGCGCGGCTCGGTGCCCGAGATCGTCGAGCCTGGCGTAACCGGCTTCATCACCAGCTCCGTCGACGAGGCGGTCGCCGCGGTCGGCGCCGCCGTGCGTCTTGACCGCGCCCGGGTGCGCCAGCGCTTCGAGGAGCGCTTCAGCGCAACGCGCATGGCGCTCGACTACCTGGCGCTCTACCGCAAGGTGGGAGTGAAGAAGACCGAGCTCGTTCCGTGAAGCAGGAGGCAGTCGGTACGGTATTCATCCCGGGCGTCGTTTCGCTTGCGGCGTCGAGCCGGCGCACGCTTAAGCACGGCGACAGCTTCGCCATGTTTGACGAGTTCGGCGACGTGCTCGAGGTGCAGCACAGCCCCCAGGGGGTGTTCCATCACGACACGCGCTTCCTGTCTCGTCTGCACTTCATGCTCGAAGGGCGCCGGCCGCTGATGCTTTCGTCGACCGTGCAGCCCGACAACGTCACGCTCGACGTCGACCTCACGAACCCCGACATCTTCGCCGACGGCGAGCTGCGGCTCGCCAAGGACACGTTCCACGTCGCGCGCGCCAAGTTCCTTTGGCAAGCGGGCTGCTACGAGCTCTTCATCGTGACGAGCTACGCCGAGCAGCCCACGCGGCTGCGGCTTGCGCTCGAGTTCGACGCTGACTTCGCCGATCTGTTCGAGATCCGCGGCTACCAGCGCGGCCGGCGCGGCGCGGTGCGCGCCGAGGTGCGCGGCCCAGCCGAGGTTCGCTTCGTATACGACTCACTCGACGGCATACCGCGCAGCACGCGGATCTGCTTTTCATTGCAGCCTGCCCGCCTTGGCTCGGAAAGCGCTGAATTCGTGCTCGACCTGGGCGCACGCGCGCGCACCGCGCTCGGCATGACTGTGCTGTGCGAGGAGGGTGAGGCAGCGCGCAGCAAGCACGGCGGCAGCGCGCAGCAGGCGGTCCTCCCCTACTTCTCCACGCTGCGGCGTGCACGCCGCAGCGCCGCCGCGGCGCGCGCGGCGGTGCCGGCGATCGAAAGCTCGAATACGGTGTTCAGCAGCGTCCTGTCGCGCTCGAGCGCCGACCTCGCGATGCTGATGAGCGAGACGCCGCACGGCCCGTATCCGTACGCCGGCGTGCCGTGGTTTTCGACCGCGTTCGGGCGCGACGGGCTGATTACCGCGCTCGAGATGCTATGGTTCGACCCGGCGATTGCGCGCGGCGTGCTGCGCTTCCTTGCCGCCCACCAAGCGCGCGCCGAAGACCCCGCCGCCGACATGGAGCCCGGCAAGATCCTGCACGAAGTGCGCGAGTGCGAGCTCGCGCGCCTCGGCGAGGTGCCGTTCGGGCGCTACTACGGCTCGGTGGACGCGACGCCGCTTTTCGTTGCGCTCGCCGGGCAGTACTGGCAACGCACGCGCGACCGCGCCACCGTCGAGGACCTGTGGCCTGCGGTGCGCGCGGCACTCAATTGGATGGCGCGCTCGGGCGACCGCAACCACGACGGCTTCCTCGACTATGGGCGCCGGAGCGAGCGCGGCCTTCGCAACCAGGGCTGGAAGGATTCCGAGGACGCGGTGTTCCACGCCGACGGCCGCCTGGCCGAGGCGCCGATCGCTCTGTGCGAGGTGCAGGGCTATGCCTACCTCGCGTACCGGGAAGCGGCGCTCCTCGCCTTTGACCTGGGCGAAAGAGATCTCTCCAAAGACCTGGAGACCAAGGCCGAGCGCCTGCAAAAGCGCTTCGAGGCCGCATTCTGGTGCGACGACCTCGGTACTTATGCGCTTGCGCTGGACGGCGCGGGCGAGCCCTGCCGGGTGCGCACGTCGAACGCCGGGCAGGTGCTCTTCAGCGGCATCGCGAAGCGCGAGCGAGCCGCGCGCGTGGTGCAGGACCTCTTCGGCGCCGACTTCTTCACCGGCTGGGGGATCCGCACGCTGGGCGCGCGCGAGAAACGCTTCAACCCGATTTCGTACCACAACGGCTCGGTGTGGCCGCACGACAATGGTCTCATCGCCCTCGGCCTGGCGCGATATGGCAATAGCGCCGAGGCGCGCTCGCTGACCGCGGCGCTGTTCGACGCCGCCGCGCACATGCACCTGCGCCGGCTACCCGAGCTCTTTTGCGGCTTCGAGCGACGCCGCGGCAAGGCGCCTACGCCCTACCCCGTGGCGTGCGCGCCACAGGCCTGGGCGGCATGCGCGCCGTTCGCGCTGCTTCAGGCCTGCCTCGGGCTCGAGGTGGACGCGGCGTCGGAGACCATCCGGCTGCGCCAGCCGCGGCTACCGAGTTTCCTAGAATCGCTGGTCGTGCGCCGACTCCACGTCGGCGAAAGCCGGCTCGATCTGCTGCTCAGGCGTCAGGAGTCGAGCGTCGCGGTTACGCTGCTCTCACGCGAAGGCACTGCCGAGGTCGAAGTCGTGCTGTGATTGCTAGCGCGCAAGCGAGCGCCAGAGCTTTTCCGGCGTGAGCGGCATGTCCACGTGCCGCGCCCCGAGCGCGTTCACGACCGCATTCACTACCGCCGCGGGTGCGCCCACGGCGCCCGCCTCGCCGGCGCCCTTCACGCCAAGCGGATTGGTCGTGCACTGCACGTGGTGGAAGCCGCAATCGAGCGCCGGCAGGTCGCCCGCCCGCGGCATCGCATAGTCCATGAACGACCCCGTCAGGAGCTGGCCGTCGGCGTCGTACACCGCCTGCTCGAACAGGGCCTGGCCGATGCCCTGCACCGTGCCGCCTTGCACCTGGCCCTCGAGCAGCTTGGGGTTCATCGCGCGGCCGAAATCGTCGACGATGGTGTAGCGCTCGACCGTGGCGCCGCCGGTGTCCGGATCAACCTCCACCTCGCAGATATGGCAGCCGTTGGGATAGGTGTAGTCGGGAGGAGCGTGCGTCTGGGTGCTCTGCAAATTTCCCAGCTCGAAAATTCCGATTCTGCGATCCGTACCCGCGATCCGGAATTCGCCATCGCGGTAGTCGATGTCCGACGCCGCCGCCTCCAGCCGACGCGCGGCCTCCTGCCTGCCCTTCTCAATCACCTCGTCGGCCGCCTTCGTCGCGGCGACTCCGCCGAGCGCCAGGAAGCGCGAGCCGCCAGTGAGGCCCTCCGCCGGCACGGTGTCCGTGTCGCCCTGCACCACCTTTATCTTTTCCGCGTCGACGCCGAGCCTGTTCGACAGGAGCTGTACAAAGGTCGTCGTATGACCCTGCCCGTTGTCCTGCATTCCTGAATAAAGTCTTATCTCCCCGGAGTTCAATTCGACCCGCACCGTATCGCCCGGCCCGCCGCCGCAGCGCTCGATGTACATCCCGAGGCCGATGCCACGCAGCTTGCCGTTGCGGGAAGAAAGCTCTTTTCTTTTTGAGAAACCCGCCCAGTCCGACCGCTGCATGGCCTGATCCATGATCGCGGCGAAATCCCCCGAGTCGTAGCAGCTCTCGACCGGAGTCTGGTACGGCATGTCGGAAGGCTTGATGAAGTTGCGTCGCCTAAGCTCCTCGGGCGCGAGGCCAAGCTCGCGCGCGGCGACGTCGATCGTGCGCTCCAGCAGATAAATCGCTTCCGGCCGGCCGGCACCCCGGTACGCGTCTACCGGCACTGTGTTCGTCAGCGTGCCTTTGATGCCCAGGAAAATACTCCCTATCCTGTATACCCCGGAGAGCATCGGCGCCGCGAGCTGCGGGATGAAGGGGCCGAAGTTCGACAGGTACGCCCCCATGTTGGCCCAGGTCGTAACGCGCAGCGCGACGAAGTGGGCCTCGTGGTCGGTGGCCAGTTCGGCGATGGTCCAGTTGTCACGTCCTTGCGCGTCGGAAAGAAAGCTTTCGCTGCGCTCCGCGGTCCAGCGCACCGCGCGCCGTAGGCGCCGCGCCGCCCACACTACGGCTGGCTGCTCCGGATAAAGGAAAATCTTCATGCCGAACGCGCCGCCGACGCTGCCGGAGATCACGCGCAGCTTGTCGCGGCCGGTCTTCACCACGGTGTCGGCAATCTGGCCGTGGAGATGGTGCGGCCCCTGGCACGGCGTGTAGAGCGTCGTTCGCCCGCTCGCCGCGTCGTGCTCCGCGAGCGCCGCCCGCGGCTCGATCGGGTTCGCTACCAAACGGTTGTTCCAGAGCTCGAGCCGCGTCACGTGCGCGGCTTTTGCGAACGCCGCGTCCACCTTCTCCTTCGCGTCGCCGAGGCCGATCTCGAACGCCACAGCGCCGTTTCGCGTATCGCTTGCCGCCGGCAGCGGCTCATAGTCCACCTGCACTCTCTCCGCAGCGTCCCTGGCCTGGGAGGGCGTCTCGGCAATTACCATCGCCACCGGATCGCCTACGTGCCGCACCGTTCCGATCGCGAGGACCGGCCGTGGCGTCTGCTTCAGCCCCGGCACGTCGATCAGGCATGGAATGTTGCCTAGGCCGTCCGCCGCTGCATCCTTGCCGGCAAGCACGGCCAGAACTCCTGGCTCTTTCATTGCCGCCGCGATGGAAATGCCTCTTATCCTTGCGTGCGCATGCGGCGAGCGCACGAAGCAGGCGTGCGCCGCGCGCGCCAGCGGGAAGTCGTCCGCGTAGCGTCCCGCGCCGCGCAGGAGCACGTCGTCTTCAATTCGCTGCAGCGATTGCCCGAGGGCGAACTTCATGACGGTGTGCCATGATATCGCGCGACATGATCGGAAAAGTAATCGTCTATGGCGCGACTCTCGCCGTCATTGCGGTCGTTGCTGCGGGCGTCGCCTCTGCGCAGCAGCCGGCGAACGCAGCGCGGGTGGGAATCCTCTTCGCCAGCACTCCAGCCGCAACCGCCCATCTGCTCGAGGGCCTGCGCCGCGGGCTGAAGGAGCGCGGATATGTCGAAGGGCAGAACATCGTCCTTGAGCCGCGCTACGGCCGGGCCGGGGCGGTGCGCATGTCGGACATCGCCGGTGAGCTGGTCGCCATGAAAGTGGACCTCCTCGTCGCGGCCACGGATCCCGCGACTGCGGCGCTCCGGCAACAAACCCGAACCATCCCAATCGTAATGGCGAATGCAACCGATCCGGTCGGGACCGGCTTTGTCGCCAGCCTGGCGCGCCCCGGCGGGAACGTAACTGGCCTGAGCGCACTTTCTCCCGAGCTTGCCGGCAAGCGTCTCGCATTGCTGCGCGACCTCGTTCCCGGGCTCGTCCGCGTCGCGATCCTCTGGAATCCGGACGTGCGCGGCGCCCTTTTCGACTACAAGGAAACCGAGAGCGCGGCGCGGGCGCTGCGCGTGCAGCTGCAATCGGTGGAAGTGAGCCGCGGTGAAGATATCGCGCGCGCCTTCTCGGCGATCACCGACCAGCGCGCGCAGGCGTTCATTGTGCAGACGCCGAACCCGGTGCTGTTTGCGCATCGCAGCCAGCTCGTGAGCTTCGCGGAGAAGAGCCGCCTGCCCTCGATGTACGGCCAAAAGGAGTTCGCCGACGCGGGCGGCCTCATCAGCTACGGACCGAGCACGGCCGCACTATGGCGCCGCGCGGCCGACTACGTGGACAAAATCCTCAAAGGCGCCAAGCCGGGCGAGCTTCCCGTCGAGCAGCCGAGCACCTTCGAGCTCGTCGTGAACTCGAAGACGGCCAAGGCGCTCGGCGTGACCGTTCCGCCCGCGCTCCTGCAGCAGGCCAATCACGTCATCCGGTAAGGATGACAACGGTCGCAGAGCTCCATGCGGCGGTAAGGCGAGGAGATCTGCCGGCGATGCGGCGGCTGCTCGAGTCGGACCCGGGTTTGGCAAGTGCGCGCAGCGAGACCGACGCGCGCGGCCCGTTCCCGCTGCACGTCGCAGCCGAGGCCGGACAGACCGAGGCAGCGCGGCTGCTGCTCGAGTTATGGCGCGGACATTTCGACGACGGACCTGGAAAACGAGGCGCACGCCCTGGGCTGGGCGGCGTTCTTCGGCCGACCCGACATCGTCGAGATGCTGCTCGCCGCAGGATCTGCGCCGAGCCAGCGAAACAAGCATGGACTCACGCCGCTCGGCTGCGCGCTCGGCGGCGCGGCAGGAAGGTGGTGCAAGTTTTCGAAAGCGACAATCGAGGACTGGCGCCGGGCGGCGGACATGATCGGCGCCAAGGGCGGCGTCGAGTAATTCTCCGGGAGGGTTGGCATGGCGGCCAAGCGCATCCGCATCGATACTGACCGCGGCTTCTATCCGATCGTCTACGTGCGCGGCTTCGCCGCCACCGCGGGCGAGCGCGAGGAAACATTCTACGACACCTACTATGGGTACGCCGCGACCTCGGTGGAGAAGCGCGACGGCGTGCCGCCGAACTACCTCTCGCCGATCGTGTTCGAGGGGCAGCTCATCCGTTTCCTCAAGGAATACGGGTACGTCGACGCCGCGAACGGCGGTCTCGCGCTCGCGATCAGCAATCCGGCCAGCATCAGGCTCAACCCGACGCGCAGCGTGTGGATCAGCCGCTTCTACGACGTCGACGTCATGTCGGAGAAGGTGCGGCCGATCGAAAGCCACGCCGAGGACTTGCGCAAGCTCGTGTGCGAGACGATTCCCGCAGAGCTCAGGAAGATCGGGGGCGTCGACCTCGGCCCCGGCAACCGCGACTACCGCGTGATCCTCATCGCGCATTCGATGGGCGGGCTCGTCGCGCGCTGCCTGATCCAGAATCTGCTGCCCGATCCCAAGCGCTGGATCCACCGGCTGGTGACGATCGGCACGCCGCATGGCGGCATCGAGCTGAGCGCCGTCCCGGACATCCTCGAGGAGCTCGTCGCCGGCCAGGGCAACGTGTTCGGCGCTGCGATCTTCAAGGAAACGCGCATGCGCGAATACCTCAAGCTATCCAAGAGCGCCGACATAAAGAGCCTCGACGGCAAGTTTCCCGAAGGCCGGTGCCTGTGCATCGTCGGCAGCGACCACGACAACTACACCGTGGCGAAGAAGTTCACCGGCAGCCACAGCGACGGGCTGGTGAAGCAAAGCAACGCCTACATCAAAGGTGCCTATTGGGCCAACGTGCACCGCGCGCATTCCGGCCGGCGCGGCATCGTCAACAGCTTCGAGACTTACGAGAACGTGCGCCGCTTCCTCTTCGGCGACACCCGCGTGCGGATCTGGCTGGACAACATTGCCCTCCACCTCGCGCCCCCGGAAAAGAAGATGACCGAGCTCTACGATTTCGAGTTCTCCCTATCCGTGCGCGGCACGGGGGTCTTCCTGCACCAGCGCCGCCAGGATCCGAGCGAGAACGCGATGCGGCTCAAGCGCGCGGAGCTCGAGAACACGCGGGTGCTCCACCTGCACACCGGATTCCTGGACGCGAGTCTGCGCTCGCCGACCGAGCCGCGCTTCTCGCATTTCCTGCTCGCGTTCCGAGTCTCGCAGCACCGCGTGAAGGACGGCTTTCTCTTCGACACGCAGTACCCCGAGCGCACGATCTACAGCGAAAGCCTCGAGATGCGCCTTACGCTCGCCGGCCAGGGCGGCGCCAAGGCGCCGGCGGTGGAGTACCGCTGGCTATCCGATGCCACCGATCTCGCGGACCCCAGGAGCTGGACCAAGGCGGAGCTGAAGGACAAGGTGTTCCGCCTCAAGCTGCGTGAGACGGAGACGCTCTC
>DATIGN010000008.1:0-16965 GCA_035454685.1 Burkholderiales bacterium
GCCCAACGCCTTCGCCACCGGCGCGTTCAGGAATTCCGCGCTGGTCGCGGTGTCGACCGGGCTGCTCCAGTCCATGAACAAGGAAGAGATCGAGGCGGTGCTCGGCCACGAGGTTGCGCACGTCGCCAACGGCGACATGGTAACGCTCACGCTGATTCAGGGCGTGGTGAACACCTTCGTCATCTTCCTGTCGCGCATCGTCGGCTTCCTCGTCGACAAGATGATCTTCCGCACCGAGCGCGGCGTCGGGCCGGGCTTCTTTATCGCCTCGCTCGTCGCCCAGATCGTGCTCGGCATCCTCGCCTCGATGATCGTCGCCTGGTTCTCGCGCCAGCGCGAGTTCCGCGCCGACCGCGGCTCGGCCCAGCTCATGGGCACGCCGCGGCCCATGATCAATGCGCTTGCCCGACTCGGCGGCGTGTCGGCGGGCGAGCTGCCGCAGGCGTTCGAGGCGCACGGCATCAAGCAGAGCCAGTCGCGCTTCCTCGGGCTCTTCGCGAGCCATCCTCCGATCCAGGAGCGCATCGCCGCGCTGCAGGCGCGGGGGTAAGAAATCGGGGTCAGACCCCGACCTCCTCGAGTTGGGCTGCAAGATGTTCCGCAATTAGCGCGTTCACGGCGTCGCGATGCGTGAGCGGCGACATGTGACCTGCACCTTCAACGATCTGCAGCCGCGCATCCCCCAGCGTGGCGGCGAGCAGCTCGCAGATGCGGCGCGTGGGCTTCGGAGAGCGCTCGCCGAGCAGGAGAAGCGTCGGCACCGAGATGCGGCGATGGTCGGCGAGCCCCGCCGGCTCGCTGAACGCCGCGTGGAACTCGATCGCGACCTTCGCCATGAGCCGCGCCATGGCGTCTTGCTTGGCTGCGGGAACGGCGTCCCAGCTTCCGCGGCCGCTCCAGTATTCATAGAATTCGCGGCAGCCTCCCATGTAATCGCCGCTCGCGACCGCGCGCTGCACGCCTTCTGCGACCGCGGCGATCTCCGCCCGGTCGGCGAGCAGGTAGAACGCCACCGGCTCGATCAGCACCAGGCTGAGGAACCGGCCGCCTCGCGTGCGCGCCGCGTGCAGCGCGACCGCGCCGCCGTAGGAATGCCCGACGAGGTGCGCCTGCGCGCCGACCTGGTCGAGCAGGGCGTGCACGATCTCGGCTTCGTGCGCCAGCTTGAAAGCGCCGTGCCCCGGCCAGCGCGCGCTCGCACCGTAGCCGTAAAGGTCAGGCGCCAGCACTCGATAACGCTCGCTCAGCTGCCCGGCAAGCGCGCGCCACTGCGCAGCGGACGAGGCGGAGCTGTGCAGCAGCACGACGGCATCGCCGCTTCCGGCGTCGAGGTATTCGACGCGGCTGCCCCGGACCTCAACGCAGGGCATGGCGGAAGAGGGGCGCGCACGCCGCCGCGATGCTCTCGACATGACGCTGATCGGTGCCGCAGCAGCCGCCCAGGACGTTGAGGCGCGGCAGCCGATGCTGCTTGAGCCAGGCGTACTGCGTTCCGAGCTCTGCCGGATCGCCGATGTCCAGCTCGGACGATTCGTTTAGCTCGGCGTGGCTCTTGCGCGAGGCGTTGGCGCGAAGTCCCCGAATCCTTCCGGTCCAGGAAGCGTCCGGCTCGAGCACCGAGTCGAAATGCTGCGGGTGGGCGCAGTTCAGCATGTAGTAGGCCGGGAACGAGCCGGTCGCGGCGTCCACCTGGCCGATGGCATCGGCGAGCGTCTGCCCGGTGGCCAGCCGGCCGTCGGTCTCCACTGTGAACGAGATCGCCACCGGCATTTCGGCGTCCCGGGCGGCAAGCGCGATGCCGATGGCTTCCTCGACATAGTTCATGGTGATGGCGCCCACCATGTCGGCCGCGGTGTCCGCGAACGTGTCCACCTGGACGCGGTGGTAGCTGAGCGCCTGGTCGATCGTCATCATGTTCGCCGGCTGGTAACCGTCGCCGCGCGGGCCGACGCAGCCGCTGATCACCGCCATGGTGCGGGTTTCGCTTAGCTCGTCGCGGATGCGCTCGAGCAGCTCGATCGCTCGCCGATTGGCCTGCGCGAGCTCAGCGCCGCTGTAACCGAGGCGCGTTCCCCAGTCGGCGCTCGCACGCCAGGTTGCGCTCTCGAGCACGACGTCGGCGTTGTGGCGGGCGGCAATGCGTGCGTAAGCGCGGAAGTACTCTCGCAACGCGCTTTCGCCTCCCGGCCGCTTCAAAAGGTCGAAGGCGGCGAAGTCCGGGAGCTCGAGCCCCTGATGAAAAATCAGAGTGGTCTCGATGCCGCCGTCGGTGACGAAGAATCCGCCGTTAAGCTGCGGCAAGGCGTTGCGGTAAAGCGAAGACATTCGTTTCTCCTGTGCGTGTGGGCGAGCGCCGGACGAGCGCGGCGGCGCGGGTGAGCTGTAGTACGTCGCGCTGGGCGTGGCTGCCACCAATGCGGTGCGCGACCGGGGGCAGCGAGCGCAGCACTGCCTCTGCGCCCCGGAAATCCCCGCGTGCGAAGGCGAGAAGCGCGCGGCACGCGGGATAGCCAACGAGGCGCGTCATGTCGCGATTGGCGCCCGGGCGCGCAAGCCTGCGCTCCTGCGCCGCGAGGAGCCGCTGCGCGAGGTCCCAGCGCTCGGCGCCGGCGAAAGCCATCATCGCGTGCAGGTCGTTGAACGCGCAGTAGGCATCCTCGGCGTGCCCGGCCCAGCGGCTGGCGAGCGTGGCGAAGCGCCCGCCGACGTCAAAGCCCTGTAACCGTAACCGCCAGAGGAGCGCCGAAGCGTCGATCAGCCCGGCGAGCGAGTCCTGCTGCAGCCGCAGGTCGTAGATCGCCAGCGCTCCATGCGGGCGCTCGAGCGCCGTCATGAAGAGCGCCGTGTGCCACCACAGATGGTGCGCGACCGCGGCATCGCCGCACCATTGCGGGGCGTGCCGTCCAGCCCAGCGCATGCCCTCCTCGGCGTTGCCGACCATCTCATAGACGTGCAGCAACGTATGCTGTGCGCGCAGGTCGCGCGGCTCGATCTCGAGGGCACGCAGCGCCAGTTCCTCAGCGGTGCCATAGTGCCCGCATTCCTGAAGCGCGAAGGCATGCATCGACGCGACAGCGTGGTAGCCCGGCATATCGGCGGACCAGCGAGCGAGGACGCGCCCCGATCGCTCGCGCATGGCCGTTGCATTGCCGAGGTAATAATCCATGAGCTGCGCCGTCCAGAGCGCGAGCGCATCAGTCGGCGCGCCGAGGAGGATCCGGTCGTAGACCAGGCATGCACGCTCGTAATCACCGTCCACCGCAGCCTCGAGCGCCGAGGTATGCGCGCGTTCGCGCTCGCTCATCGCAAGGCCGCGCAGTCGGGCATAGGCCCATCCCGCGGCTTCGAAGCCGCGCACGTCGCGGCTGGTTACGAGCAGTGCCGCCTCGAGCAGTCGTGGCGCCACCGCATCGGGGTCCGCCGCCACTGCGGCGGCCGCGAGGGCACGCGCGTCGCCGCGCTGCAGCCACAGGGCCGCCATCGCCCGTTCGTACAGGTTTGTCTCCATCGTCATGCGGCGAGCGCAAGCTCCACGCGCACGAGGTCGGGGTCCTCGTCGGGTCGCACGCCGAAGCCGAGCCTACGCGCAAGCAAGCGCATCGCGCGGTTGCGGGCATGGGTAACTCCGGCGAGGCGTGAGATACCCGAGCGCTTCGCATGCTCAAGCAGCGCGCTGACGAGGCGCGCGCCAAGCCCCTGCCCCTGGCAGTCGTCGGCGATCACGATGCCGAACTCGGCCTCGCCCTCGCTCGAGCGGGCGTATTCGGCGAGGCCGACCAGTCTGCCGGCGACGTCGAAGGCGCCGATGCTGAAGCCTGCGCTCGCGGTGATGCGCTCGAGCTGCTTGGCAGAGAGCTCAGCGATCGGCGCGAAGAAGCGTTCGTAGCGCGAGCGGGACGACAGCCCGCGCACGAAAGCCTGGATGTCGCCCGCATCGCCGGGTGTGAGCGCACGCAGCAGCACTTACCCCTCCAGGATCGGCTGCAGCGCGGCGCCGATGCGATTGCCCTGCGCGGGGGTAATCATGCCGCCAAGGATCTCGGCAAAGCGCGGATCCCGCACGCCGGAGACGATGTACTGCCACCGGTAAGCGGCGAGAAACGCGGCCTCGATCCTCGCAGGCCCGCCGTTTGTGAAGCCGCGCGTGTGGTCCACGAAGTAGCCGGCGTCGGCCTTCGCCTGCATCTGCACGAGGCCGTCGACCGCCGCGACCAGCGCGATCAAATCATCGACGCCGTGGTCGCGCTGCTCCGCGGTCAGGGTGTTGTTCTCGCGCATCCACTCGAGCTCGTCGAGGATGGCGTGCTGCGCCTCTTCGCGGGCGTGGAACGTGAAGACATCCTTCCAGAGCGGCGACAGCGCCGGGTCGGATTCGATCGCCTCTCGGTAGTGGGCAAGGACGAAAAGTTCGATGTGGCAGATCAGCGCGAGCACTGCCCAGGTGCTCTTGCCGAGCACTGCCCGGGCGACCTCGTTCGCCTGCGGCTGGAAGGTGTACCCCTCCGGCATGCCGGCGGCCGCCATGCGCTCCATGCGACGGAAGAGCTCCTGGTGCTTGAGCTCCTCGTCGGTAAAGCGCACCAGCGCCTCGAATGCGGTCTGGTCGCCGAGCCAGTGGTTGCGGCTCACTTCGAGGATCTTCGGGGCGATGAAGCGCTCGACCAGGCCAAACATGTTGGCGTAAGTACGGCCCTGGATCTGGCTCGCGAAGCGCCTTTCGGCCTCGGTGAGAAAATCGACATGGCCCATCCTCGCCAGCCCGTCGGGCAGGAACTTGCTGGAAAAGTCGAGGTTGCGGCCGCGGATCACGTCGCGCTCGATCTCCCAGCGAACTCGCTTGGAGCCTTCGATGCAGCGAGCGTAGCGGCGGGTGTCAAGATGCTGCGGGCTGACCTGCATGGATTCTCTCCTCCGTGTTGGACTGCATGGTGTTGGCGAGCACGCGATAGGCTGTGCGCCATGCCTCCTCGGTCTCGCGGGTGAATTTCTCGCCAAGGCCCACGGCGAGCGTCCAGATGAGCGCCGCTTCGACGACGGCGTAGTGGTGCTTCTGGACGCCGTAGCCGGCGTGCCGCCGACCGAGCACCTGCACGGCGGGGGCGATCTGGCGGGGCGTCATAGCGCCGCCGTAGTCGGCCGCGAATACGACGCAAAGAGCCGCGTCCAGAAGCTCTGCCTCTCCTCGGCAGACGGGTAGAGCTCGGCCTGGATGCCGGTGCCGGCTTTGGTCATGGCGACGCGCTTCGCGTAAAGCTCGGACCGAGGCGCGCTCAGCGATACCGTGCTGCGCGCCGTAGCCTGCGCGAGGGTGACGCCGTCACGCTGGATCCTGAAACAGCCCCCGGGCCCGAGGTAGCGGTCGCGCCGATCGCCCTCCTGGGTCAGCCACAGCCCGCCTTCCCAGACATAGATCGTCATGTCCCGCCCGTCCTCGATCCGCAGCACGCTGCCGCGCGTCATGCCGAGCGAGCCGTGCACCACGTATTCGTCGGTCAGTTCAATGTCTCTCTTCATGTCAGTACGCTCCGAAGCGCATCGCGAGCCGGTTGCGCTCGCGCGCGCGGTTCGCCTCCTGCTCGAGGCCGATGTCCCGCAAAGTGCGCTCGTCAAGCTGCGACAGCAGGCGGGCGCGTGCGCGCTCCTCGCGTGCTGTTACGAAAGCCTCAACGGCAAGCCTGAAGATCCGTTTCATGTGCTGCTCCCTTGTGTGGGTTGCGATGGGGAGGCAGCGTAGGGCGCGGGGGTATCCGCGGGATTTCGTTCGCGAAACACTTTGTTGTCGTTTTGTATACTGCGCGCATGGAACCCACGCGCATCCTGGTGGTGGACGACGATCCGGCGGTGCGGCAGATGCTCACCGAGTACCTGTCCGCGCACGGCTACGAGGTTCGGGAGGCGGCGAGCGGCGCGGCGATGCGCGCCGAGCTCGAGCGCGCTGCGCCAGCGGTGGTGCTGCTCGATATCGGGCTGCCGGGCGAGGACGGCCTGTCCCTTGCCCGCTACCTGCGCGAGCGTCACGACGTCGGAATCATCATGGTCACCGGCGCGGGCGACGTGATCGACCGCGTCGCCGGCCTGGAAGTGGGCGCGGATGACTACATTGCCAAGCCCTTCGACCCGCGTGAGCTGCGCGCTCGCCTGAAAAGCGTGCTGCGGCGCCTGGCGGCGAAGCCCGAGAAGAAGTCCGCCGCGGCAGCGAAAGTGAACGTGGGGCGCTGCTTCCTCGACATGAAGTCGCGCACTCTGAGCGACGCAAAGGGGCACGAAATACCGATCACGGCGATGGAGTTCGAGCTGTTGCGGGCGCTCGTCCAGCATCCGAACCAGGTGCTCTCGCGCGACCAGCTCCTCACCATGACGCGCAACCGGGAATGGGAGCCGTTCGACCGCTCGATCGACATCCGCATCACCCGGCTGCGGCGCAAGCTCGAGGACGACCCGGCGCACCCCCGGGTAATCAAGACGGTGCGGGGCGCGGGCTACATGTTCATCCCGAAGGAAAAGTAACCGCCCGGTTTCGAAAGGTTTCTGTCCTGTAACAACCGCGCCCGCCGGGCGCGCGACGAATTACACTCGCGCCCAATGGACGATACCCTCCGGCGCGCCGCGCTCGCCGTGTCGGCCGCCGAGGGCGGCGAGGTCTACGAGCGCCTCGCAGGCGAGCTCGCCGACATCCTCGGCGTTGCGATCGCCTTCATCGCGGTGTTCGCCGACCCCGGGCGCTCGAGGATGCGCATGCTCGCGTTCCGCCTTGACGGCAAGCTGCGCGCGCCGTTCACCTACGCCCTGGAAGGCTCGCCGTGCGCGACCGTGGTCGGCAGGCAATTCCGGTGTGTCCCCTCCGGTGCGCGCCAGGAATTTCCGAATGACGATCTCTTCGCCAAGCTCGGCCTGGAGAGCTACGCCGCCTTTCCGCTGAACGACGCTGCCGGCGCGCCGCTTGGGCTGATCGGCGCCATGGACCGGCGGCCGCTCAAGGACGTGGCGCTGTGCGAGGCGATCCTCAAGATCTTCGCCATGCGCGCCGCCGCCGAGCTCGAGCACGGCGCGCGCGAAGAGGCCGACGCGGCGCTGCGCACGAGCGAAGAGCAGTACCGCGCGATCTTCAACGCCTCGACCGACGCGCTCGTGTTGCGCGATGCGGACTTCCGCATCGTCGACGTGAACCCGGCCTATGAGGCGCTGAGCGGCTACTCGCGCGCCGAGGTGCTCGGCGTGGACCGGCTGACGATGCGTATCCCGGAAAAGAACGCCGACCGCCTCGCGGTGCACCAGCGCGCGCTCGCCGGCGAGGTGGTGCGCCTGGAGTCCGAAGCGATGCGCAAGGACGGCACCCGCTTCCTCCTCGAGGTGTCGGTGGTGCCAATGACATACGGCGGCCGACCGCATGCGCTCTACATCGGACGCGATATTACCGCGCGCAAGAGCGCCGAGGAGGCGCTGCGCGCGAGCGAGGGCCGCTACCGCGCGATCTTCAATGCCGCCGCCGACTCGATGGTGCTGCGCGACGAGAATTTCCGGGTGGTGGATGTCAATCCCGCGTACGAGAAGATGAGCGGCAGGCCGCGCGCCGAGGCGCTTGGACGTAACGAGCTCACGATGAGCCCTCCCGAGCTGACCGAGCACGTGCGCGGTTTGCACGCGCGCGCGCTCGCGGGCGAGCCGGTGATGTTCGAGGCGCGCGCGCGCCGCAAGAACGGCGAGCGCTTCGACATCGAGACGCGCGGCGTGCCGATCGAGCACGAGGGCCGGCCGCACGTGCTCTACATCGGCCGCGACATTACCGCGCGCAAGAGCGCCGAGGAGGTGCTGCGCGCAAGCGAGGAGCAGTACCGCGCGATCTTCAACGCCGCCGCCGACGCGCTCGTGCTGCGCGATGCCGACTTCCGCATCGTGGACGTGAACCCGGCCTACGAGTCGATGAGCGGCTACAGCCGCGAGGAGGTGATCGGCCTCGCCCGGGTGGTCGCCAACCCGCCGGAGACGCAGCAGCACATCCGCGCGCTGCACGCGCGCGCGCTTGCCGGCGACACAGTGCTCCACGAGACCGTGCGCGTCAGCAAGAACGGCAAGCGCCGCGACGTCGAGCTGCGCGGCGTGCCGATCATGTACCGCGGCAAGCCGCACGTGCTCTATATCGGGCGCGACATCAGCGAGAGGAAGCGCGTCGAAGAGCGCCTGCGCGCGAGCGAGGAGCAGTACCGCGCGATCTTCAACGCCGCGGCCGACGCGCTCATCCTGCGCGACCACGAGGCGCGCATCGTCGACGTCAACCCGGCGTTCCTCGAGATGAGCGGCTACACGCGCGACGAGGTGGTCAACGCCGAGCGCTGGATCTTCGCGCTGCCCGAGCACGCGGAGCTCGCGCGCGAAATGTTCCTTCGCGTAATCGGGGGCGAGTCGGTGCAGTTCGAGGTCGAGGGGCAGCGCAAGGACGGCACCCGGCTGCTGGTCGAGATGCGCGCCGTGCCGATCCTCTACCGCGGCAAGCCGCACGCGCTCGGGATGGCGCGCGACGTCACCGAGCGCAAGGCGCTGGAATCGCGCCTGCGCCAGGCGCAGCGCATGGAGGCGCTCGGCCACCTTACCGGCGGCGTGGCGCACGACTTCAACAACCTGCTTGCCGCCATCATGGGCTACATCGTGCTCGCTTCCGAGCGCGACGAGGCCGCCGCGGACCCCAAGCTCGCGCGCTACCTCGACCAGGCGCTCGCCTCGTGCCGCCAGGCGCGCGACCTGATCCAGCAGATGCTCACCTTCAGCCGCGGCCAGCGCGGCTCGCCGCGCCCGCTCGCGCTCGCCGACTCGGTGGCGGAGTCGCTCAAGCTGCTGCGGAGCTCGCTGCCTTCGAGCCTCGAGCTCGTCACCGACCTTGCCCAGGTCCCGGTCGTCATGCTCGATCCCGTGCAGCTCGACCAGATCCTGCTCAACCTCACGATCAACGCGCGCGACGCGATGGCGGGAATCGGGCGCATCGAGGTCGACGTGCGCACCACCAAGCTGCCGGGGAAGGCGGTGTGCGGGAGCTGCCGCAAGCGCTTCCGCGGCGAGTTCGTCGAGCTCGCCGTCGCCGACACCGGGCCCGGCATCGCCCCCAAAGTGCTCGAGCGCATGTTCGAGCCCTTTTTCACCACCAAGGACGTCGGGCGCGGCAGCGGCATGGGCCTTGCCACCGTGCACGGCATTGTCCACGAGCACGGCGGACACATCATCGTGGAAAGTACGCTCGGCGCGGGAAGCCGCTTCCGCGTCCTGCTTCCCATACACGGCGGCGATGCGCCGGCGGCTCGGCGCGGGCGCCCCGCCGGCCGGCGCAAGGCCGCGCTGAGCGGCCGCGTGCTGATCGTGGACGACGAGAAGGCGGTCGCCGACTTCATGCGCGAGCTGCTCGAGAGCTGGGGCCTCGAAGCCACCGCAATGACGACCCCGCTCGGCGTGCTCGAGCGCGTGGCGCGCGAGCGCTACGATTTCGTAATCCTCGACCAGACGATGCCCGGCATGACCGGTGCGAGCCTCGCGCGCGAGATCGCCGCCGCCCGCCCTGGACTGCCGGTCGTCCTCTACACCGGCAACAGCGACCGCGTCGACCGCGAGGAGCTCCGCGCCGCCGGCGTGCGCGCGTTGCTGCAGAAGCCGGTCGAGCCCGCCGCACTCTACGAGACCCTCAGTACCCATCTGCACTGAAGCCGCGGTTCTCCGGAAATAGAATCCGGGAGCCTTGGAAATCATCTCTTTCGTCGTCCTGAACGCGCTCGGGCATCTCGCGTTCGTCGGCGCACGGATGACGACTACGCTCTTTGCGCTCGAGCTCGGAGCCTCGGAGGCGGTGGTCGGCGTGCTGATGTCTCTCTTTGCGCTGCTGCCGATGCTGCTCTCGATCGGCGCCGGGCGTCTGATCGACCGCGTCGGACCGCAGCGGCCACTCGCGGTTTCGCTTGCAGTCCTCGCGCTTTCGGCCGCCCTGCCGTTTGCCTTTCCGCGGCTCGAAACCCTCTATCTGTCGGCGACGCTCGTCGGCGTGTCGTTCATGTACGTGCACATCGCCATGAATAGCGTGTTCGGAGCGCATGGCTCGCCGGAGCAGCGTGCGGTGAATTTCAGCTGGCTCGCGCTCGGATTCGCGATTTCGAACTCGATCGGGCCGCTGGTCGCCGGGTATGCGATCGACGGCTTCGGCCATGCGAGCGCCTTCCTGCTCCTCGCCTGTTCTCCCGCAGTCGCGCTTTTGCTTCTGTGGCGGCGAAAACGCCCCCTGCCCCGCCCGCAGCACGTGCCGCGCGGCAAGCGCGCCGGGGTACTCGATCTGCTGCGCATCCCGGGGCTACGCCACACGTTCTGGGTAAGCTTGCTGCTCGCGACGGGCTGGGACCTCTTTACCTTCCTGATCCCGCTCTACGGCACGCGCCTGGGTCTCTCCGCCGCGGCCATCGGCGTCATCCTCGCGACCTTCGCGGTCGCGACGCTGACCGTGCGCATCGCCATGCCGGTGCTCGTGAAGAAGCTCAAGCAGTGGGTGATCATCTTCGCCGCGCTCGCCATCTCGGGGTCCTGCTACCTGCTCTTCCCATTCGCGCAGAGCGTATCGCTGCTCATGCTGCTCTCGTTCGTGCTCGGCCTGGGGCTTGGCAGCGCGCAGCCGGTCATCATGTCGCTCCTCTACGCCGCCTCCCCGCCCGGGCGCCAGGGCGAGGCCGTCGGCCTGCGCACGTCACTTCTGAACGGCAGCCATACGCTCATCCCGCTTGCTTCAGGCGCGGCGTCCGCCGCGCTCGGCATGGCGCCGGTGTTCTGGGCGCTCGCCGCGGCGCTCCTCGGCGGAGCTTGGTTCGCGCGGCGTCATCTTGGCGCAAAGGTGTGACGTATTCCACGTTGATCAAGATTTGCCAACAGGCGCGCGCAACGGCCAGATAATCCGCCGGTCATGCACTTCCCGGCGCCGGCGACCAGCATCCTTCAGGAGCAGGCTATCCGCCTGCGGCGCTACTCCCTCGCCGCGTTCAGCTATGCGCTGACCCTGCCGCTGCTCGCCGCGGCGTACTGGCTCGAATTCATCGACGGCGGCGCGGCGGCCGTGATCGCCACCGCGGCGATCGCGCTCAACGCGGCATTTTTCACCGCCTTCCGCACCGGATTCAACCTGCGCTTCGCCGACCCGAGCTTGACTAAGCTCCAGGTGTACGCCGGCATTACGCTGCTCATGGTGGCGCTTTACTATGTCGACGTCGGCCGCGGCATCTCGCTCGGATTGTGCTACCTCGTGTTCCTGTTCGGCATCTTCCGTATGACGATGCGCGAGCTGATCGTGCTGTCGCTATACACGCTCGCGGGTTACGCGCTGGTGATCAACCTGGTGATGCGGCTACGGCCCGAAGGCATGGAGAGCGTCACGCAGGAGTGGTTCAACTGGCTGCTGGTCGCGGTCTCGCTGCCTTGGTTCGGCTACATCGGCGGGCGCATCTGCCGCCTGCGCGACCGGCTGCGCGCGCGCAACGACGAGCTGCAGCAGGCGATCGGCCAGATCCATGCCATGGCGACGCGCGACGAGGTCACCGGCCTCTACAACCGGGCGTTCTTCACCGAGAGCCTGGAGCACGCGCTGGCACAGGCCGAACGCAACCAGCGCAGCATCGCCCTTCTCTTCATCGACGTCGACCGCTTCAAACTGATCAACGACACCCTCGGGCACCCGGCTGGCGACCGGGCGCTGCGCGAGATCGGCAGCCGCATCGGCGCCTGCGTGCGCGAGAGCGACATCGTGGCGCGCCTCGGCGGCGACGAGTTCGTGGCGCTGATCGAGAATGTGCAGTCGACGGCCGGGCCGCAAGAGGTGGCGCAGAAGATCATCGCTTCGATCGCGCGCCCGCTCGAGCTCGACGCGCGCGAGCTCTCCGTCTCGGTGAGCATCGGCCTCGCCCTCACGCCGGCCGACGGGCTCGACGTGCCAACCCTCATGCGCAACGCCGACATCGCGCTCTACCGCGCCAAGGAGGAAGGACGCAACCGCTTCAGCTTCTACACGCGCCAGATGAGCGTGCATACCGAGGAGCGCCTTACGCTCGAGAGCGAGCTCGGCCGTGCGGTTGAGCGGGGGGAGCTGCGCCTGCTCTACCAGCCTAAAGTGAGCGTCGCCGAGGGTGCGATTACCGGGGTCGAGGCGCTGCTACGCTGGCAGCATCCGCGCCACGGACTGCTCGCCCCGAACCGCTTTATCGACCTTGCCGAGGAGACCGGCGCCATCGTGTGCATCGGCCGCTGGGTGCTCGGCGAGGCCTGTCGCCAAGCCGCGGCCTGGAACGCGCGCTACGGCGCGTGCAGCATCGCCGTCAACCTATCTGCGCGACAGTTCGCCGATGGGCAGCTCCTCGAGCACGTGGACGAGGCGCTGCGCGAGTCCGGGCTCGATCCGGCGCTGCTCGAGCTCGAGGTGACCGAGAGCATGGTGATGCAGGAGCCAGCCGCGGCCGCCGAGCTGATGGCGATGCTGCGCCGCCGCGGCGTGCGCCTCGCGATGGACGATTTCGGCACCGGCTACTCCTCGCTTGGCTACCTCAAGCGCTTCCCCGTGAACACCGTCAAGCTCGACTACAGCTTCGTGCGCGACCTGCCGCACCACGAGGACGACGTCGCGATCGCGCGGGCGGTGCTCGCCATGGCGCGTAGCCTGCGCATGGAGGTCACCGCGGAGGGCGTCGAGCGCGCCGAGCAACTCGAGTTCTTGCGAGCCGAAGGCTGCCGCGAGTACCAGGGCTACTACTACAGCCCGCCGCTGGCGCAGCCCGAGCTCACCGCCATGTTCGCGACACGCGCGAGGGTACAATCGTCGCCACGATGCGCCGCGTCACTCTTAGTCAGTTCCTCGTTTCCCGCCAGCGCGACAAGAATCTCATCAACGCCGACCTCAGGCTCCTCATCGAGACCATCGCGCGCGCCTGCAAGGCGATCAGCACGCGGGTCAATAAGGGCGCGCTCGCCGATGGATTGGGTCTGACCGGAACGAAGAACATCCAGGGCGAAGCCCAGAAGACGCTGGACGTCCTGTCGAACGAGATTCTTCTGGAGGCGAACGAATGGGGCGGCAACCTCGCGGCGCTCGCCTCCGAGGAGATGGACGAGCCGCGCCCCATCCCGACGCACTACCCGCGCGGGGAATACCTGCTGCTGTTCGACCCGCTCGACGGCTCGTCGAACATCGATGTAAACATCTCGGTGGGCACGATCTTCTCGGTGCTGCGCTGCCCGAAGAATGCCGACGGCAGCATCTGCGACGCGAACGAGCAGGCGTTTCTGCAGCCGGGGCGCAAGCAGGTGGCTGCCGGGTTCGCTGTGTACGGGCCGACCACGGTCTTCGTGATCACGCTCGGGGACGGTGCATTTGGCTTCACGCTCGACCGCGAGACCTACACCTTCGTCCAGACGCATCCCGAGATCCGCATCCCCGAGGACACGCAGGAGTTCGCCATCAACACCTCGAATGCGAGGCGCTGGGAGCCGCCGGTCAAGCGCTACATCGACGAGTGCCTCGCCGGAAAGGACGGCCCGCGCGGCAAGGACTTCAACATGCGCTGGGTTGCCTCGATGGTGGCCGACGTGTTCCGCGTGCTCTCGCGCGGCGGGATCTTCATGTACCCGCGCGACTCGAAGAACAAGGAAGGCCGCCTGCGCCTCATGTACGAAGCGAACCCGATGTCGTTCATCATCGAGCAGGCGGGCGGCGCCGCCACCGACGGGCACATTCCGATCCTGGACCTGCAGCCGAAGGGTCTGCACCAGCGCTGTGCGGTCATCCTCGGCTCGAAAAACGAAGTCGACCGGGTGACCGCGTATCACCGGAAATAGGAAGGGCCCCGCGCGGGGGCCCCTCCTTTTCCTTCCTCCTCGGGAAACCTTATTTCAGGTGGCGGCTGACCAGCTTGGTCATCTCGAACATCGACACCTGGCTCTTGCCGCCGAACACGGCCTTGAGCTTGTCGTCGGCGTTGATCATGCGCCGGTTCTTCTTGTCCTGAAGGCCGTTGCGCTTGATGTAGCCCCAGATCTTCTTGGTCACCTCGGTGCGCGGCATCGCGCTCGAGCCGACCACGGACGCGAGCGGGCCGCTCGGCGTCATCGCCTTCATGAAGGCGGCATTTGGCTTGCGCTTCTTGCCCGCCTTCTTTGCTTTCTTCTTCGCCATCTCTATTTCTCCTCTGAACGATCTATTTGGAATGCTGATGAGGTGCTGGATCTCGCTCCGGGTTCCGCCACAAGGCGCAGCGGTGACGTGAAGATGCCGAAGAAGCTATCGCGTGTCAACGCTTTTCAGAGGGAGATTGCGAGTCTTTCGCCTCGACAGTCGGGTTTAGGCCATGCCGCGACGTAGAATCGCGCGCATGAAGATCGCCGATCTGCGCCAGGAATACATGCGCGCCGGACTCTCCGAAGCGCAGGCCGATCCCGATCCGATTCGCCAGTTCGAGCGCTGGTTCGACGAGGCGCTGCGTGCTGGGTTGCCGTTGCCGAACGCGATGACCCTCGCGACGGTGACTTCCGCGGGCGCGCCATCGGCGCGCATCGTGCTTCTCAAGGGCGTCGAGCGCGGGCAATTCCTCTTTTACACCAACTACCTCAGCCGCAAGGGGCGCGAGCTCGAGCACCGCGCGGCGGCGTGCCTCGTCTTCCTCTGGTCGGAGCTCGAGCGCCAAGTACGAATCGACGGCACGGTGCAGAAGCTGGGCGCGGCGCAGTCCGATGCTTACTACGCGACGCGCCCGCTCGGTGCGCGGCTCTCGGCCTGGGCGTCAGCGCAGAGTCAGCTTGTCGCTTCTCGCCAGGTGCTTGAATTCGCCATGGAGGCTGCCCGGCAGCGCCACGGCGAGCAGCCGCCGCGGCCATCGCACTGGGGCGGCTACAGCGTCGAGCCGCACGAGATCGAGTTCTGGCAGGGTCGCAGCGATCGCCTGCACGACCGGCTGCTCTACGAGCGCCACGGCGCCGCCTGGAAGATTGAGCGCCTCTCTCCCTGAACCGGTCTTGCGCCTGCTGCGCAGCGCGGGTCTGGTCTCGGCAGACGAAATACCGCCATTTGCGCCGCTGATGGGAGGCGTGTCCTCTGAGATCTGGAGGGTGGGCGGCCTGTGTGTGAAGCGCGCTCTGCCCCGGCTGCGCGTGGCGCAAGTCTGGGAAGCGCCCATCGAGCGCAACCGCTACGAGCGCCTGTGGCTCGAAGCCGCAAGCGCCGCGGCGCCCGGCGCCGCGCCGCGCGTGCTCGGCTTCGACGACGAGGCGGGGCTCTTCGCGATGGAATATGTCCCTTCTCCGGCGTGGAAAGAGAGGCTTCGCCAGGGAGAAGCCGTGCCTGCGTTCGCCGCCCAGGTCGGCGCAAGCCTCGCCGCCATCCACAAAGCGACCGCAGGGCGTGCGGACATCGCCGAGCGGTTCGCCACCGACGCGATCTTTCACGCCATCCGGCTCGAGCCTTATCTGCTCTTTACGGCGACCAGGCATCCCGAGCTGCGCCGGAGAATGGAGTTCCTCGTCGATCGAACGGCGCAATCGAAGGTCTGCCTGGTCCACGGCGACGTGAGCCCCAAGAACATCCTGGTGGGCCCGGGCGGGCCGGTGTTCCTCGACGCCGAGTGCGCGTGGTACGGCGACCCCGCCTTCGACCTCGCTTTCTGCCTGAACCATCTGCTGCTCAAGTGCCTCTGGGTGCCGCGCGCAAAGACTGCCTTCCTCGAGTGCTTCGAAGCGCTTGCTACTGCATATCTGAGTGGGGTCGCCTTCGAGGGCGTCGAAGAGCGGGCTGCCTCGCTGCTCCCCGCCCTGCTCCTCGCACGGGTGGACGGGAAGTCGCCGGTGGAATACCTCGAAGAGCCGGACAAGAAGCATGTGAGGAGCCTGGCGCGCGAGCTGCTCCTCACAGCGTCCAACTTGAAGCAAATTCGCGAAGCATGGCAAAGATCCTCGACATAAGAGCCCGCCAGGTATGGGACTCGCGCGGCCGTCCCACGGTCGAGGCGGAAGTGATCGTTGGACGCGGCACCACGCCGCTCGCTTCGGGACGCGCGATCGCCCCGGCGGGCGCCTCGACGGGCTCCGGCGAAGCGAAAACGGTGGAAGTGCGCGAGGCGGTGCGCAACATCCAGTCGCGGATCCGCGACGGCCTGCGCGCGCTCAGCGTGTCGGACCAGGAAAAGCTCGACCAGCGCCTGATCGACCTCGACGGCACGAGCGACAGAAGCCGCCTCGGGGCGAACGCGATGGTGGCGGTGTCGCTTGCGTGTGCGCATGCGGACGCCGCCGTCCAGAGAATTCCCTTGTGGAAGAAGCTGGCGGGGGAGAAGCGCGTGGCGCTTCCCGTGCCGCAGATCCAGATTTTCGGCGGCGGCGCGCACGCGCGCGGACGATGCGACGTCCAGGATTACATGATCGTCTGCATCGGCGCGGGCAGCTTCGCGGAGGCGCTGGAGTGGACCGCGCAGGTCTATGCCGCGGCGGGAAAGCGGCTCGCGAAGCGCGGCGCGCTGCAGGGGGTCGCCGACGAGGGTGGCTACTGGCCGGCGTTCAAAACCAACGAGGAAGGGCTCGCCGAGCTCCTCGGCGCGATTTCGGACGCCGGCCTCGAGCCCGGCGCCGATGTCGCCATCGCGCTCGACATCGCGGCCACCCAGCTCTACCGCGGCGGCAGCTATTACCTTGCGCTGGAAGACCGCACGCTTTCCGCAGAGCAGCTGCACGCGATGTGGATGCGTTGGATCGAACGCTACCCCATCATCTCGATCGAGGACCCGTTCGCCGAGAACGATGCTGCAGCGATGCGTGCCTTTACTAGTGCGGCGGGAATACAAGTCGTCGGCGACGACTTCTTCGTAACGCGCGCAGAAAGGGTCAAGGCTGCCGCGGGTGCATGCAACGCCGTCCTGCTCAAGCCCAACCAGGTCGGCACGCTGACCGAAACGCTCGCCTGCTGGGACGCGGCGCGCGAGG
>DATIGN010000009.1:0-46224 GCA_035454685.1 Burkholderiales bacterium
GCTTTCCGGCGGCGAGCAGCAGATGCTCGCCATCGCACGCGGGCTGATGACCAACCCCGACTGCCTGATCATGGACGAGCCCTCCGAGGGCCTCGCACCTATCATTATCCAGACCGTGTGGCAGGCGGTGTCGAAGCTGAAGGCACAGGGCCTGTCGATCCTGCTCGTCGAGCAGAACGCGGCGCTCGCGCTCCAGCTCGTCGACCACGTGCACGTGATCAGCAAGGGGCGAGTGGTCTACTCCGGCACGCCGAAAGAGCTGTGGGCAGATGACGCAGTGAAGTCGAAATACCTCGGCATCTGATCGGGGTCAGATCCGATTTTCGCGGCTGGGGTCTGACCCCGACTTCCGTCAAACCTCCACGCGCCCCCGCAGTCCCGCGAAGCGCAGGAAGCCCTCGTAGGCGCGCACTTCGCCGGCAAGGAAGTCGACCACGCGCTCGAACGGATCAAAGCCGAAGGCTCGCGCCACCGAGGGGCGCAGGTTGGAGTTGGCATTGATGTCGTAGAACAGGAGCCGCCCGTCGCGTGTCTCGAGATATTCGATGCCGGCGACGTCGAGCTTGCCGGCCGCGACGATGCGCTTGCCCCAGGCCACGGCCTGCGCCGGCACTTCGTGATAGGGATAAAACTCCGCAGCGGGCGCTGCAACGGCCCGCACGGGCGCTTCGCAGATGGCCGGTGCTTCTTCCGGATTGCACACCGGCGCCGGGCAGAGGTTGAAGCGGCCGTGCGAGATGACGCGCATCGCGTAGAGCAGCTCGCCGCCGAGGAACTCCATGCGCACGATGCCCCTCGCCGGATCAGTGTCGAGGTATTCCTGCAGGACGAGAAGGTTTTCGGGCAGCCAGTGGTCGGGCCGCTGCGCGAGCAGCGCTTCCAGGTGCGCGAAGCTCTCGAGCAGCACGATGCGCGCGCCGCTTCCGCCCTGCTCCGGCTTGAGCAGCACCGGGAACGGGATCTCGTGCGCCCGCACCCGCAACGCTTCGAGGTCGTTAAAGGTCCAGGTGCGCGGCGCGGGTACGCCTAGCTTGCGCAGCAGCGCAGCCTGCGCGGTCTTGCTCAGCTCGAGCGCGAACGCGTCGGCGCCGTTCAGCACGCGTATGCCGCGAATCTGCAAGCCGCGCATGTACGCAAGCGCATAGGGCACGGCGCGCGTGTTGCCGCGCACGTAGGCCGACGGGCTCGCCTGGTTAAAGTAAAGCGGCGCAATCGCCTCGTCGGCGTCGGAAAACGCGGCCTGCTTCAAATCCACCGCGGCGTAGCGCATGCCACGGCGCTCCAGCGCCCGGAAGAGCGGCTTCTGCCACTCGGGATGCTCGTACAGCACTGCAAGATCGCCTCGGTAGCTCATGCGCGATATTTTCTGGGCTAAAGTAGCCACGGCGAAGAAACAAAATGGAATTACCTTATGAGAATGACGGAATTACCTTTTATGGGAACGACGTTATGCTGACCGGAAGTTGTTTGTGCCGCGCAATCCGCTACGAGGTGAGCGTGCCGATCACCGAGCTGCGTGCGTGCCACTGCAAGGACTGCCAGAAGTCTTCCGGCGCGGGAGGCAGCGTGAACGCCATGATCCCGACCGCGGGCTTCCGCATCACCCAAGGCACCCCCAAGCGCTTCACCGTCACCGCCGACAGCGGCCGCACGCTGCACCGCTTCTTCTGCGGCGACTGCGGCTCGCCGCTCTTCAGCCGCCGCGAGCTCACGCCTGAGAACACGACGCTTCGCATCGGCACGCTCGACAACGCCCCGCCGATGAAGATCGCCGCCCACATCTGGACCAGGAGTGCGCGTCCCTGGACCCACATTGATCCGGCGAGCCAACAATTCCCTGGACAGCCGGACGCACCCGCGGCAAAAAAATAGCTTCACAATCGTTAGGTAGCATTGGTGACATGAGAAGACTGCTCCTTCCCAGCATGCTGCTCACGATGCTGGCCGGGTGCTCCACGGCGCCCTACCACGCGCCCGCTTCAACCGGCTCGACCAAGCCCACGGCCGAGCTGAGCGACCAGGCGGCGGAGCATGCGCTCAAGATGGTCGGCAAACCCTACCGCTACGGCGGCTCGAGCCCCGCGGGCTTCGACTGCAGCGGGTTGGTGATGCACAGCTACCGCCAGGCGGGCCTCTCGCTGCCGCACAACACCGACAAGCAGCGCCTCGCCGCGCGGCCCATCAAGCTCGCCGAGCTACGCCGCGGCGATCTTCTCTTCTTCCATCAGGAAGGCAAGAAGTACGGTCATGTCGGCATCTACGTCGGCGGAGGCAAGTTCGTCCACGCCCCCTCATCGGGCAAGTCGGTCCGCTCCGACCGGCTGGACAGCCCCTACTGGAGCAAGCACCTCTCCGAAGCGCGCAGGCTCTAGCTAGCGGGCTTTCGCGTCGTAGGTCTTGAAGCGCTGCGGCGCGGTGACCTCGATCATTTCGAGGTCCTTCGAATGCGAGATCTCGCGACTCTCCTTGCGATCGACAGGTTCGCCAGTCATCATACAACTCACTCGCCGTGCTTCCGGGAGCAGCCCACGTCCAATGAGAAAACTCCATGTCTACCTTGCCTTCTTCGCATTGCTCTTTGCCTTCAAGGCGAACGCCATGACCTTTGTCTATGTGTCCAACGCCGAGGATGGCGATATCGGCCTCTACACGCTGCGGCCCGACGGCGCGCTCGCGCCCGGCCAGCGCTTCAAGGCGGGCGCCATGGTGATGCCGATGAGCGTGAGCCCGGACAAGCGCTTCCTCGTCGCCGCGGTACGCTCAAAACCATTCTCCGCGCAGACATACGCTATCGATCGCGCCAACGGCCCGCTCAAGCAGGTGGGCAGCGGACCGCTCGCCGAGAGCTTTCCCTACATCACGCACGACCGTACAGGCCGATACCTGCTGTCGGCGTCGTACGGCGCTCATCTCGTTAGCGTGAATCCGGTGAATGCCGACGGCACGGTCGGCGCGCCGCTGCAGGTGATCCCCACCGCGCGTAACGCGCACGCGATCATCACCGACGTGACGAACCGGTTCGTGTTCGTGCCGCATCTCGGCACCGACCAGGTGTTCCAGTTTCTGTTCGACGAGAAGAGCGGCCGCCTGACGGCAAACACGCCGCCGGCGCTGCAGCTCAAGGCCGGTACCGGCCCGCGGCACCTGGTGACCTCCCCGGACAACCGCTTCGTCTATTTGCTGAACGAGCTCACGGCCACTGTGAGCACGCTTGCCCTCGAGAACGGCACCCTGAAAGAAACCGGCTCGGCCTCGGCGCTGCCGCCCGACAGCAAGCTCGGGCCGGGCATGCCTCGCCCGCAGCCCGGCCGGGATGTGTCGAATGACATTTGGGCATCCGACATCCACGTCACGCCGGACGGCAGGTTCCTGTATGCCGCCGAGCGCACCTCGAGCTCGATCGGTGCTTTCAGCGTCGACATGACGAGCGGGAAGCTTGCCTACCTCGGCTCGACGCCGACCGAGAAGCAGCCGCGCGGCTTCCGCATCGATCCAACCGGGCGCTTCATGGTGGTGTCGGGCGAAAAGTCGGACACGATTTCGAGCTATGCGATCGGGCCGGGCGGGGCGCTGCGCCTTATCGGCAAGGCCCCGACTGGAAAGGGGTCGAACTGGGTCGAGATCGTCGCTTTCGACCGGTAGATAATTACGGTCCAACCCGCAGCCGGAGACCTGAATGCAATTTCGCTTTTCGCTTTTGCTTCTTCCCGCGCTCTTCGCCGGCCTCGTGCAGGCGCAGACCGCCACTTCGACCTACGAACCCACCGTCGGCCAGGAAGGCAAGGACGTTGTCTGGGTGCCGACGCCCCAGGCCGTGGTCGACAAGATGCTCGACATGGCGAAGGTCACGCCGAACGACTTCGTGATGGACCTCGGCTCCGGGGACGGCCGCACCGTGATCACGGCCGCGAAGCGCGGCGCGCGCGCCCTCGGCATCGAATACAACCCGGACATGGTCGAGCTTTCGAAGCGCAACGCCGAGAAGGCGGGCGTCGCCGACCGCGCCCAGTTCATGAAGGCCGACCTCTTCGAGACCGACTTCTCGAAGGCCACGGTGATCACGATGTTCCTGCTTCCCGACATCAACCTCAAGCTGCGCCCGAAGATTCTCAAGCTCAAGCCGGGCACCCGCGTTGTCTCGAACAGCTTCACCATGGGCGACTGGCAGGCCGATGAGACGTCCGAGGTGAGCGCAACCAAGGGTTGCGAAAACTCGTGGTGCACCGCGCTCCTCTGGATCGTGCCGGCGCAGGTCGGCGGCACCTACAAGGTTCCGGAGGGCGAAGTGACCCTGAAGCAGACCTACCAGATGCTCTCGGGCACGATGCGTGCCGGCGGCAAGACGTTCGCGCTGAAGGGCAAGGTGAACGGCGAGGAGATCAGCTTCAGCGCCGGCGGCAAGCAGTACAAAGGCCGCTTGAACGGCAAGCAGCTCGAGCTCGCCTCCTAACAATCGGGGTCAGACCCGGGTCAGACCCCGACTTTCTCGCCTAAGCAGAGCCCGCACCACCGGGACCGCGATCGCCAGCAGCGCGAGCGCGGTCAGCACCCCGGAGATCGGCCGCATGAAGAAGATGCCGATCCCGGCGTCCGAGATGATGAGCGACTGGCGCAACGCGCGCTCGGCGAGCGGGCCGAGCACGAGCGCGAGCACTAGCGCGGCCGGCGAGTAGCCAAGCTTCTTCATGAAGTAGCCGATCACGCCGAACACCAGCATCTGGCCCACGTCCCAGAGGTTGTTCTTGAGCGAATAGGCGCCGGTGACGCAGAAGACCACGATGAGCGGCATCAGGATCGAATACGGAATGCGCACCACGCGCACGAATAACGGGATCGCGAGCGTGCTCAGGATGAGGAGCAGCACATTCGCGATGTACTGCGACGCGATCAGGCCCCACACGAACTGCGGATTCTTCTCGAACAGCATCGGCCCGGGGCGCAGGCCCCACATCATCAGGCCTCCGAGCATGATCGCGGTGGTCGCCGAGCCGGGGATGCCGAGCGTGAGCATCGGCACCATCGCGGCGGTGGCGCCGGCGTTGTTCGCCGACTCCGGCGCGGCCACGCCCTCGATCGCGCCCTTGCCGAACTCCTGCGGCCGGGTCGAAAGCCTCTTCTCCACCGTGTAGGCGAGGAAAGAGGCCACCGTCGGCCCGGCGCCGGGCAGCATGCCGACGGCGAAGCCCATCGCGGTGCCGCGCAGGATGGCCCACCTTGATCGGGACCAGTCGGCGAGGCTGGGAAAGACATCGCGCAGCCGCAGCCTGCCCTTGATCGGCTGCGCCTTCTCCTCGGCGGTCGCGAGCACCTCCCCGAGGCCGAAGAGCCCGATCGCCACCGGCAGGAAATCGACGCCGTCCATCATCTCCGGGATCCCGAAGCCGAAGCGCGCGTCGCCCGAAATGATGTCGAAACCCACCATGGCGAGCATCAGCCCGAACACCATGCTGATGTACGCCTTCAATGGGTCGTCGCCGGCGAGCATGGTCACGGTGGTGAGCCCGAGGAGCATGAGGGCGAAAGTCTCCGGCGGCCCGAACGAGAGCGCCCACCTGGCCAGGAGCGGCGACACGAGCATGAGCAGCACCACGCCGATCGTTCCCGCGATGAATGAGCCGAACGCGGCGATGCCGAGCGCCGGGCCGGCGCGGCCCTGCAGCGCCATCTGGTAGCCGTCCAGGCAGGTCACCACCGAGGCCGACTCACCCGGCGTGTTGATCAGCACTGCGGTGATCGTGCCGCCGTACATCGTGCCGGCGTACATCGCCGCCAGCATGATGATCCCCGAAGTCGGGTCCATGCCGAAGGTGAGCGGCAGCAGCATCGCCACGCCCGACGGCGGACCCACGCCAGGCAGCGCGCCGATCAGGATGCCGATCAGCACGCCCGCTACGGCCATCACGATGTTGAACGGCGTGAAGGCGACCGAAAAGCCGAGCTGCAGGTTTGCTAGAAAATCCAAAGGCCGAGCTCGGGGAACGGCACGCGCAGCCAGTGCACGAAGACGAGCCAGTTGACCAGCGCGGCCGTGCTGGCCACGCCGAGCGTCAGCCACCAGCGATGGCGGCCGAGATACCAGATGAGCGCCGCGAGGTAGAGCGCGCTGCCGAGGATCATGCCGACCGCCTTGAGAACCGCGACGAAGACAACCGTCACGCCGAGCACGACCAGCATGCTGCGCAAGCCCTCGCCACGCGGCAGCCACGCACGGCCGGGCCAGGGGCTGCGCAGGCTTCTCACCAGGAAGACAAGCGACAGCGCCGCCATCACCACGCCGAGGCAGAACGGCAGGAAGGCGGAGCCCGGACCGCCCGGGCCCCACCACGAGTAGTACTTGAGCGCCCCGGCCGCGAATCCGACCGAGAAGATGAGCAACAGGACCGCGGTGACGCGGTCGGCGCTACGCACTCTACTTCGATGCTGCCTTGAGGCCTTTCAACGCCTCCTCGTACTTCGAGTGCAGGCCGTCGAGGTACTTGAGCGCCTGCTCGCCGGTCCAGTCGGTGGGCGTGAGCAGATTGCGCTTGATGTAGTCCTTCTGCCACTTCTCCGTAGCGACCACTTTCTTCAGCGTGTCCTGCCACCACTTGGCCGCCTCGGGCGGCATGTTGGCCGGGCCCACCACGCCCCGCATCTGCTCCCAGTAAAACTCGTAGCCCTTCTCGGCGAACGTCGGCACGTCGGGCGCGTCCTTCAACCGTTGACGGGCGGCGACGGCGAGGTTGCGCGCCTTGCCGGCCTCGGTTTGCGCCACGATCTCGTTCGGGTTCTCGACCGCGGCGTCGATGTGCCCGCCCATGAGCGCGGTGGTGACCTCGCCCCCGGAGTTGAACGGCACGTACTTCACCTGGATCTTGGCCGCCTTCTCGAAGAGATACGTGAAGATGTGGTCCTCGGTGAGCGTGGCGGTGCCGCCGACGGTGAGCCCGCCGGGCTTGGCGCGCGCGGCCTTCACGAAGTCCTCGATGGTCTTGTACGGCGACTCGCTGCGCACCGACAGCATGAGCTCGTCGATCGCCACGATCATGAGGATTGTCATCGCGTCGCGGTGATTGCCCGGAAGCCGGCCTTCGATCTTGCCCGAGACGATCATCGGCGTCGCGCCGGCGATGGTATGCGCGTCGCCCTTCTTGTTGATGAGGTAGTTGAAGCCGACCGCGCCGCTCCCGCCCGCACGGTTCACCACGTTGAGCGGCACCGGTGACCATTTGTTTTCATCGATGATGCCGGTAATCATGCGCATCAGGTTGTCGGTGCCGCCGCCCGGGGCGTATGGAACGACGACCTCGACCGTGCGCGACGGGTATTTTTGCGGGAAAGCGAAAGAAGAAGCCGCGAGCAGCGCGGCAGCCAGCAAGACTCTCAGCATCGTATCCTCCTCCTAGAGAATGCCCGGATGTTAGCATCAGAGCATGAATACCCAGGCCTCCGAAGAAGTCCTTGTTTCGCGCGACGGCGCGATCGTCACCCTGACCTTCAACCGCCCCGAGGCGCGCAACGCCATGACCTGGGGCATGTACCAGAGGCTCTACGAGGTGTGCGAGGAGGTCGATGCCGACGACTCAATTCGCGTGCTCGTGCTGAAGGGAGCCGGCGGCAAGGCGTTCGTGGCGGGCACGGACATCAGCCAGTTCACCCAGTTCAAGGGCGCTGAAGACGGCATCAAGTACGAGGAAGGCGTCGACCGGCGCTCGGGGCGCGTCGCCCGCGTGAAGAAGCCGGTGATCGCGCAGATCGAAGGCGTCGCCGTTGGCGGGGGCCTTGCCATCAGCGCCGGCGCGGACATCCGCATTGCGACGCCCGAGGCGCGCTTCGGCATGCCGACCGCACGCACCCTCGGTAACTGCCTTTCGATGAAGAGCTACGCGATGTTCGTGGACCTCTTCGGCGCCTCGCGCCTCAAGGAAATCGTGTTCACCGCGCGGCTCATCAGCGCGGAAGAAGCCCTGGCCGCCGGGTACGTGCACCAGATCGTGCCCGCGCACGACATCGAGAAGTATGTCCGCGAGCTGGCCGCGAAAGTGGCCGCGCACGCGCCGCTCACACTGTGGGCGACGAAAGAGGCGCTGCGCCGCATTCAGGACGCGCGAGCGCTTCCCGACGGCGACGACATCGTGCGCAAGGTCTACGGCAGCGACGACTTCAAGGAAGGCGTGCGCGCATTCGTCGAGAAGCGCGCGCCGCGCTGGACCGGAAAGTAGGGTCAGACCCCGATCTGTCGGCTGGGTCCGACCCGATTCGGCTAGTGCCGGATTTTCCCGTCGCTCGTCAGCTCGACGCGTTCGCCGATCGCGATGTTGCCGGCGGCGGTGTCGACGTACTGCATGCTGCCGTCTTCCATCTTGATGCCGAGGCGCCGCATCGTCGTCCCGCCTGTAGCGGCCGATGAAGGCGGCACCGCGCTGATCGACTCGATGCGCCCGAAGCCGGGTCGCACGGCGCTCGTCGACTGCACCACGACCGCCGGAGCGGGGGCCGGCGTAGCCGCCGGCGCGGGCGTTGTCACGACCGCCGGAGGCGGGGTAATGACGACCGGCGCGGGCGCTGGCGCCACGGGGTCGGACCCGCAGCCGGCGAGGGTTCCTAGCGCAAGTGCAGAGATAGCAATCGTAAGCTTGTTCATCAAGACCTCCTTTTGGACGCTACAAAAGGTAGCAATTGCCGTACCGAGGGGTCTCGGGAATCGCCCGATTGCATTATTAACCCTATTGGGTTAATATGCGTCGCATGTTGGATCTGGACGACACGCTGATCGCGCTGGCTGATAACACCCGGCGCAGCATCCTGCGGCGTCTTTCAGGCGGCCGGGCGCGTGTCACGGACATCGCGGCGCCGTTCGAAATCTCGCTCAACTCGGTTTCGAAGCACATCCGGATCCTCGAGCGCGCCGGCCTCGTGCGCCGCGAGGTGTCGGGGCGCGACCACTACCTCTCGCTCGATCCCAGGCCGCTCAACGAGCTCACCGAGTGGCTGGTGAAGAGCCGAGACTTCTGGATCGCACGCGTCGACGCGCTCGAGTCGGCGCTGCGCGCCGACGATTCGATCGCGGCGGCAATACGATCTTCCTCGCCCAAAGCCAAGACAAGGATGCGCAAATGAACGAGTCTGCTACGCTTATCGCACCCGCAACCCTGCGCCTGGAGCGCCTGCTCCCCGGCCCGGTGGAACGCGTGTGGGCTTACCTCACCGAATCGGAGAAGCGCGCGACGTGGCTCTGCGGCGGGGAATTCGAGCTGCGGGTCGGCGGCAGAGTACGGCTCGAATTCGACCATGCCAGGCTTTCGCGCGAGAAAGCGACACCCGAGAGGCATAAAGGCGCCGAGCACGTACGCTTCGAAGGAACGATTACGCGCCTTGAGCCACTCCGCGCGTTGGCGTTCACCTGGACCTTCGCCGATCGGCTCTCAGAGGTGACATTCGAGCTCGCGCCGCGCGGCAAGCAGGTGCTGCTTACCATCACCCACCGCGGGCTGGATGAGCGTGCCACCCGGGTGAGCGTCATGAGCGGCTGGGACGTGCACACCGGCATCCTCGCCGACGTGCTGAACGGAACCGAGCCCCGCCCCTTTTGGAGCACGCACGCGCGGCTCGAGCGCGAGTACGAAGCGCGAATCTAGACGGAACGACCTCGCCTAGTGAATCCGGGGTGGGACGTACTTCCCGCCCTCCACCACGACCTTCATCGCCGCGGGCAGGCCCTGCACCGCGGAGGTCTTGGTGATATAGCCGCGTGCTCCGGCCTGGAGGCACTCGAGGACGCGCTGCCGGTCCTCGTTGGCCGAGACGACGAGAATCGGAACGGCGGGAAACGCGCTCCGGAAGCGATAGAGCGCTTCGAGGCCGGTGCAGGTCGGCAGTGAAAGATCGAGCAGCACGAGGTCGAGCGTGCGCCCGGCCGCGATCTGCAGCGCCTCGGGAAGATCAACGGCGGTGTGCACCTTGGCACCGCTGAACGTCTTGCGCACGCTCGCAGCGTAGACCTGGATGGTGACCGCCTGGTCGTCCACCAGCAGCACTTCCATGTCGGGCATCTTAGACCCCCCCTGTCTAACGCCGGTCGAGCAGTTCCGCTTTTGTCGTTCTTTTGCCGGTCGCACTGCAGCATTCTTGCCTTACCACACGAAGCGGCAGCCTCACACCCAGAGGGACAGATTTTGCCCCCTGTGGACAAGCCAAGGCCTCAGACCGGGCGCGCCAGCCTGACGCCCTGCCTTCACACTGATGTGTGGCTTACTTGCTCGTCGGCGAAGATGGCGACGACGGGCTGCTCGGCGACGTGCTGCGCTTCTGGTTCGTCTGGCCATTTGTGCCGCCTGCGCCCGACGAGTCACTTGAGCTGCCCGTCGCGCCCGTGCCTCCGCTACCCGCAGGGCGATCGCAGCCGGCGAGAAGCGCGCCGGAGAGCGCGAGGCTAAGGGCGAGGGTCAGTGTGCGTGTCAGTGTGCCTGTCATGTGTGGCTCTCCTTTCGGGCCGGAACAAGCAACAAGCACGCCGATTCCCCGCCGCCGCGCCGACTGTTTTGCGGAGCTCGAAAGCTTGGTAGACGGGATGGTGAAGCGGCGCTAGGGAAAAACTACTGCACGATGTGCTGACCCCTTTTCTTCAGGAGCGCAGGACCGTCCCGGCGGCGGATCCCGTCAGCGCGCCTCTCTCCCACGTCACCACGCCGTTTACCATGGTCATTTCGATTCCGCTCGAGCGCTTGACCATACGCTTGCCGCCCGCGGGCAGGTCGTGGATACGCTCGGGGCGCGTCGCCATGCCGACGGAGGCGGGATCGAAGAGTACGAGGTCGGCTGCCATGCCCGGCGCAATGCGCCCGCGATCCTTGATGCCGAAGAAGTCGGCCGGATCGGACGTCATGCGCCGTACGGCTTCTTCCAGCGACAGCACTTTCCTTTCGCGCACCCAGGTTCCCAGCACGTACGTCGGATAACCCGAGTCGCACAGCATGTCGAGGTGCGCGCCGCCGTCCCCCAGCCCGAGGAGGACGCTTCTGTCGTTGAGCAGCTCGGTCATGCGGTCAATGCGCGTGTTCCAGGACTGCACGGTGAACTCGTTTTCAAGGGCATCCTCGAGGGTTACGTCAAGCAACGCGTCGACGCCATCCACTCCCCGCTCTTTGGCGATCTCCGCCACCGTCTTGCTCTCCAGATGCTTCAGCTTCGGATTCTTCATCTCGTGGACCGTGATGCGCGCCCAGTCGGCGAACGACGCGGGACGTTTCAGATCTTCACGGAACTGCTTCCTGAACAGAGGATCCCGGTAGACGGCGGCCTGCGCTTCCTTGGAGGTGTCCTCGAAGAGCCGCTTCCACGACGGAAACGCGGCGAACGCGAACGGGCTGCGCATCACCAGCTCCCGCGTGAGCGGAAGCGGCGAGGTCTGCGGCCGCGCGCCGCGCGCGATCATGGGCTGCAGCTTGCGCATCGTGGTGCGCAGCGCCTCCGGCAGGTCGTCGCGGTCGAACATCGCGATCAGCGTCACCGGCCGGCAGCTCTCTTTGAGCATGAAGTCGAGCAGCTCGAGCTCCGCCTGCTCCAGCACCGAGATCTGCCGCGTCATCGCGACCTCGATCGCGCCCTTGCGCCGCTCGCGCAGCACGTTGCAGTAGGCCTTGATCTCCTCGCGGCTCGCGTTGCGGCACGCGAGCGGTCGCGCCCCATAGCCCATGTGCTGGTTCAACAGCGTGCTCGACCAACCGAACGCTCCGGCATCGATTGCTTCGACCAGCAAGGATTCTATTTTTTGAATTTCAGAACCATTTGCGGCCCTTTCCATCGAGGCTTCGCCCATCGCGTAGTGCCGAAACGGCGTGAGCGGCGCGAGGAAAGCAAGGTTGAGCGCGGGCTTGCGCCGCGCCGCGGCATCCATGTACTCCGGGAAACTTTCCCAGTCCCATGTGATGCCGGCGTTCAGAACCTCGAACGGAATCGCTTCAACGTTGACGAGATCCCGCATTGCGATCTCCCGTGCCGCGGGCCGGCACGGCGCGATGCCGACCCCGCAGTTCCCCATCACCACGGTTGTCACGCCGTGCCAGGAGGACGGCGTCGTCGCCCCGTCCCAACAGATCTGCGCATCGTAGTGGGTGTGCGGATCGATGAAGCCCGGCGCCAACACCAGCCCTGCGGCAGCGATGGTTTTCCGACCACCAGTCGAGATGTTGCCGACCTTAAGGATCTTTCCGGCACCGACGCCGATATCGGCGCGCTTGGGCGGACCACCGGTTCCGTCCACAACGAGCGCGCCCCGGATCACGGTTTCAACTGTCATGGTCGGCGATCGTAGCAGCAGTCCTCCATCTGGTAATGTCGTTGCCTCGCCGGATGGCCTGCCTCGACTTCGACGCCCTGTATCGCGCTGAGTCGCGCCGGGTTTTCGCCACGCTCGTGCGCCTGCTCGGCGACTTCGACCTCGCGGAAGAAGCGCTCTCGGAGGCGTTCCGCGCCGCGCTCGAGCAGTGGCCGCGCGAGGGCGTGCCCGCCAACCCGCGCGCCTGGCTGGTCTCGGCCGGGCGCTTCAAGGCAATCGATGCCATCCGCCGTCAGGCCCGCTTTGATGTTCTGGACGAGGAAAAGCTCGAAAACCTTGAAGCGGAAACACACGAAGTTCATGAAATAGAAGACGACCAGCTGCGGCTTATCTTTACGTGCTGCCATACGGCGCTCTCGCCCGACGCGCGAGTCGCGCTCACGCTGCGCGAAGTCTGCGGCCTGAAGACCGAAGAGATCGCGCACGCGTTCCTCACGCCGGCACCGACGCTCGCGCAGCGCATCGTACGCGCCAAGATCAAGATCCGCGACGCGCGCATCCCCTACGAGGTACCGGGTCCCGGCGAGCTCGCCGGGCGGCTCGAGGCGGTGTTGCGCGTCATCTACCTCGTCTTCAACGAGGGCTATTCTGCGTCTTCCGGCAGCTCGGTGACGCGCGCCGAGCTTTCGCAGGAAGCGATCCGGGTCGGCCGCCTGCTGGTCGAGCTTCTGCCCGAGCCGGAAGCGATGGGACTGCTCGCGCTCATGCTCCTGCAGGAGTCGCGGCGCGCGGCGCGCAGCTCACCGAGCGGCGAGCTCGTGCTGCTCGAAGATCAGGACCGAGGCTTGTGGAACCGCGCCCTGATCGCCGAGGGAGTGGCGCTGACAACGAAAGCCTTGAAAACCCGCTTCTTCGGTCCGTACGCGCTGCAGGCAGCGATCGCCGCAGTGCACGCCGAGGCGCCGAGCGCCGCGGCAACTGATTGGAGCGAGATCATCGGGCTCTACGAGGTGCTCGCGCGCCTCGACCCTTCGCCGGTCGTTGCGCTCAATCGCGCCGTGGCAGTCTCGATGCGCGACGGGCCGCAGGCAGGGTTGATTCTGGTCGAAAGTCTTCTTCCCGCCTTGTCGACTTACCACTTGGCACATGCCGTGCATGCGGATCTTTGCCGGCGAGCGGGAAGGAAGCAGGAGGCGATCGCGTCCTACCGCAAGGCGCTCTCCCTCGCCCGCCAGGAGCCAGAGCGGCGCTTTCTCGAGCGCCGACTCAACGAATTCAGAGGCTGACATGGCAAAACCCGCTATCGCGCGCACCTGGATGTCGAATCCGTCGCGCGCCGTTCGACTATGGGTCATGGAAAGGAGACCGGCGCATGATTAAGGACAGCAAAATCAAGCCGCAAGCCGCAGCAATGCGGCTGGCTCAAAGACAAGTTCGGTGTGTCGTGGCAGGTGGTTCCCGCGAGGATGGAGAGGTTCTTCAGAGACGTGAACGAGGCGCGTCGCGTTATGCAGACGCTTATGAAGATGGTCAAGCTCGATATTCGGCAACTAGAGGAGGCAGCAAAGTGAAATACATGATCCTGGTGAAAGGCTCGCAAGACACAGAGGCGGGAAAGATGCCGCCCGAGTCGCTCATGGCCGAAATGGGCACCTACCACGAGGAACTCGCCAAGGCGGGCGTGCTGGTCGACGGCTCGGGCCTCAAGCCCTCCAACCGCGGCTGGCGCATCAAATACGGCACGGGCGGCAAGCGCACGTTCGTCGACGGTCCTTTCACGGAATCGAAGGAGCTCGTGGCCGGTTACACCATCATCAATGTCAAGTCGCGCGAGGAGGCGATCGCGTGGACTAAGCGCTTTCCCAACCCGTCCATCGACGCCGGCGACGCCGAAATCGAGGTACGCGAGTACTACGAGCTTGAAGACTTCGGCGACAGCCCGCAGCTCGAGAGATTCCGCAAGATCGGCATAGGAGAATAGCCGTGACGATCGAGCCTTACCTGTTTTTCGATGGGCGCGCCGAAGAGGCGATCGAGTTCTACAAGAGCGCGCTCGGCGCGAAAGTCGTGGCGATCATGCGGTACAAAGAGAATCCCCAGCCGCAGCAAAACCCGCCCGGCTCCGACGAGAAGGTGATGCACAGCCTGCTGCGCTTCGGCGCTTCCGGGATGATGATCTCCGACGGGAAGTGCGGCGGCCACCCCGCTTTCCAGGGGTTCGCCCTCACGCTCCAGGCGAGCGACGAGGCTGACGCGAAGCGCCGCTTCGAGGCGCTCGCCAAAGGAGGACAGGTCCAGATGCCGCTCGGCGAGACCTTCTTCGCGCGGAGCTTCGGCATGGTCGCCGACCAGTTCGGCGTGTTATGGATGGTGATCGCGGAAACCAAGGAGCCGGGAAAATGAGGCAGATCTTCGTCAACCTGCCGGTGAAGGACCTCGAGCGCTCGAAGGAATTCTTCTCGAGCCTGGGTGAGGTCGACGATCTCGTCGCCAGGGCGACCGCGGCCGGAGGCAGGCCGATCGAGCCGCAGGACCACGGCTTCATGTATTACCGCTCCTTCGAGGATCCCGACGGTCATATCTGGGAGCTCCTCCACATGCGGAGCGAGCCGCGATGAAATATCTGCTTCTGGTCTACGGCGAGGAACACAAGATGCAGGCAGTGGATGACTTTCACTGCCTCGCCTTCGATGAGTCGATCCGCAAGAGCGGCCACTGCGTCGCCTCGGAGGCGCTCCAGCCCGTGGCGACCGCGACGACCGTGCGGGTGAGAAACGGCAAGACGAGCGTCACGGACGGGCCCTTCGCGGAAACGAAAGAGTGCCTCGCCGGGTTCTACATGATCGAGGCGCGGGATCTCAACGAGGCGATCTCGATCGCCTCGCGCATCCCGCCCGCGCAGATCGGAAGCGTGGAGATCCGCCCCGTCCGCCCGATCCGCGACGCGCCCAACGCGCACCGAAGAACCGGGGTATGACCCAGGTATGACCCCGGTTTTCAGCCGGGAAACTGTATGTACGGCCCGGCCGGGGTCTTGTCCGGCGGCACGTAGTCAGGCGCGGGCTTGCCCGCCGGCCCGAGGCGGCGCACGTAGCGATAGATCGCGCGCAGGTCGGCGGTCGTCATGTGATTCACGTTGAACCACGGCATCGGTGGGCGTGCCTTCAGCGTCTTCGCCGTCTTGATCCACTCGTCTTCGCTCATGCCCTGCATGTAGAGGCGCAGGTTCGACGGATAGGTCGTGCCCCAGGGCCCGCGCCAGCCGAGCGCGTCGCCGGTGAGCCACTCCTTCTCCGGCACCTTGCCGCCGGTTTGCGGGTAGTTCGCCGTATGGCAGTCGTTGCAGCCCGCGATGGCGATGAGATAGCGGCCGCGCGCCACACTGGGATCCTCTTTCTTCGGCTGCTGCGCAGCCGCGGACAGGCTCATCGCAAGCAGGGACCAAAAAAGAACTTGTTTCATGCGACCTCCTTTTCCAGCACGCCAAGCTGCTTCTGGATCGCCGCCAGGTCGCACCAGACCTGCTCGCGCTTGATCTTCTCGCCTTCGAGCTCGAATACGTGCAGCAGGCGGAAGCTGACCTTCCCGCTCCTGCCCTCGCACAGGAAGATGCGGCCGTTCTCGATCCGCCCGTGCCATAGCGACTCGTCTACGACAAAATCCTTGCCGTAGAGCCGCCGCAGCGGGGTCACGCGCTCGCCCCTCAGGTCGGCGAAGAGCATGGAGTAAAAGCTCGCGATCTTGGCACGGTCGGTCTGCATGCCCACCGGCGAGGGCACGACCTCGTGCTCGATCTTCTCGGCGAGGCTTCCGACCACCCCGGCCACGTCGTCGGTCGCCTCGTAGCGGAAGTGCTGGTTGATGATCTCGTCCATTTGCTGCGGCGTCATTCGGGAGGCTCCTTGCATGATTTGTGAGACACGTGTATCGTGAAGATACTTATGTCTCCTGTCAAGATGAACGTATCATGAAACTGTGAAACGCGATCTGCGCGCGAACCAGAAAGAGCGCACCCGGGAGGCGCTGGTCGCGGCCGCCAAGGATCTCGCGCGCGCCGGTGCCGCGCCCACCGTGGCCGAAGCAGCCGAGCACGCGCGCGTATCGCGCGCCACCGCGTACCGCTATTTCCCGACTCAGGAGTCGCTGCTCGTCGAAGTGAGCGACTTGACGCCGATGGTGGCCCCGGTGGAGGACATGCTCGCAAAGCTCGATGGCGACGACGTCGAGGACCGAATCGCGAAGCTGATCGACACCTTTCATCCTATCGTGGTCGCCGAGGAGGTGCCGCTGCGCACGGCGCTGCGCGTGTACCTCGACATTTGGCTCCAGGCCCGCAGCCGCGGTGAAACGGCGCCCAGGGTACGCGAGGGCCGGCGCATGCGCTGGCTTGATGTCGCGCTGGAACCCGCCCGCCGGCAGCTTGCCAAGGCCGAGTGGCGCCGCCTGCGCTCCGCCCTCGCCCTTACGCTGAGCATCGATGCGCTCGTCGTCATGAAGGACGTGGCGCAGCTCGACGACGAGGAAGCGCTCTCGGTCCTGCGCTGGGCGGCGCTCACGCTGTTGCGCGCCAGCCTCGACCCCAGGAAGCGTCGATATTCCTAGAACGCGCGCGCGGCAGCCCCGCTGGCGGCGAGGCGCGCCACGTAGCTCAAATTTGCAGGCTTGGTGATGTGCTCGTCGAACCCCGCCTCGCGCGTGCGCTCGATGTCGGACGGCTGTCCCAGACCGGTAAGGGCAACGAGGCGAGCGCTGCGCCCCCACGGCGTGACGCGCAGGCGCCGCGCCACCTCGACGCCGTCCATGTGCGGCATGTTGAGATCGATGAAGGCGATGTCGGGGTGCAGCACCTCGGCGATGCGCAGCGCCGCTTCGCCGTCGAGCGCACTCTCGACGCGGTGGCCTTCCATCCTGAGGTAGGCGGCGAGGGTCTGCGCGGCGTCGACGTTGTCGTCCACCACCAGCACGCGCCGCCGCGACGGCGCCGGCGGTGGCAAAGAAGGCTCTTCCTCCACGGCCGGCGGCGCGGCGGCGAGCGGCAGCCGGACGATGAACTCGGCGCCCTGCCCGCGCCCCGCGCTGCGCGCGACGATGTCGCCGCCGTGCCGCCGGACGATTGCGCGCGCGAGCGTGAGGCCGAGCCCGAGCCCGCCCGCGCTGATGCTGCCCGGCTCGAGCTGGACGAACATCTCGAACACCTCCGGCAGCCGCTCGGGCGCGATGCCCACGCCATTGTCGGCGACGCGCACCGCCCGCGGTCGTCCTCCGCGCCCGCGGAAAGCTCGATGCGGCCTTTCGGTGGCGTGAACTTGGCGGCATTGTTGAGGAGGTTCGACACCACCTGCGCAAGCCGCACGAGGTCGCCTTCCACGTAGAGCGGCTCCGCCGGATACCTGACTACGAGCTCGTGCCCCTGCGCGTCGATGTTCGGCTTCGCGGTGTCGATCGCGGTCTGCAGCACGGTACCGACGGCGAGGCGTTGGGTGCGGAGCTCCAGCTTGCCGCGGTCGATGCGACTCACGTCCAGAAGATCGTCGATCAGGCGCGAAAGCTGCGCGATCTGCCGCTCCATCATGTCGTGGGTCTCGGCGGTATCGCCGGCGCCCTGCCCACGCATCCTGAGGAGGGCGAGCCCTGTACGCAGCGGCGCGAGCGGGTTGCGCAGCTCGTGCGACAGCACGGCGAGAAAGCGGCTCTTGTTCGCATCCGCGCGCTGCAGCTCGCGCGCGCGCTCCTTGACCTCGGCTTCCGACACCCGGTAGCGATCGCGCGCCCGGCGCATCGCCTCGCCCAGCACGATGATGAGCGAGCACGACAGCGCGAAGAGCGCGAGGGTCATCGACTCCGCCGGCCCCGTCACCGACACGCCGCCGTGCTCCGAGATGTAGCGCACGTTAACGATGGCGTAGCCAACCACCATCGCGACCACCGCCGGGCCGAGGCCGCCGAACCACACAGCGATCGCGACCGCTCCATAGAGCGTGATAAAGGGTACGTTATTGCCGAGCCACGGATCGAGGAACCAGCGCAGGAACACCGAGGCCAGCACCACGGCGACCGCGCCGCCGTAGGCGGCGACTGCCGCGGTGCGCGCCAGGCGCCGGTCCTCGTGCCCGACGTCGGCGAGCAGGAACGCGAGCAGCAGACATGCCGAGATCATGAAGTTCGCCCGCGAGGCGTGCCAGCCGACGGTGTAGATCCCGCCCGAGACGTTCGAGAGCGTAAGGTCCGCGATCGAAGCGACCAGCACTGCCCCTAGCCACAGGTAGAGCAGGTCGCCGAACGCGCGCTTGCGCCAGATGATTGCGAGCGAAGCGGCGCAAAACGCGGCCGCGACCCACTGAACCGCGGTGGCGATGTCGCTGAAGCGGCCCGGGGCGAATCCCTCGATCTCGATCGACGCCGCGATCGCGGCGATCAGCGTGGTCGTGGCCACAGTGAGCGCGCAAGCGCTGGTGAGCCACGCGGCAAGCCGCGTCGTGCGCGGCGGTACCTTGGCCGCGAGGATGACGGCGGCGAGGAAGAGCCCCGCTCCGCCGAGGCGCCAAGCAAGAAACAGCCAGGCCACCGTCTGCTCGCCGCCGAAGAGCGCTCGCTCCCCCAGGGCGCCGGGGAAAGTGGCCATATGCGCGCCTGCCATAAGGCCGCCGTAGAGATACGCGCACGTAAGGACCAGGTAAGCGGGGCGACCGCTGCCGCGATAAAGCGCGCCGAGCAGCGCGGCCGTGCAGAGATCGGCGACCAGCATGCCGATCCCGTACACCACGACGATTTTCGGGTCGGCCGGGCCGGGCTGGGCTGCGAACGGAATCACGGCCACTGTAAGGGCCGCGTAAAGAATCAGGAGCAGCCCGAAGCTGCGGAGTTGCACCCCCCTCGGCGCGCCTTCCTGCTCCCGGAGCGCGTCCGTAGTGGTCACGCCGACATCATAGCTGCGGGATATGACGACAGTGGGCGTCGCCGAAGCCCGACACTTTAGCGCGGTGTCGTTGCTAGCTTGCACGGGAACGGCGACTGCTTCGCCTTTGTCGTGAAGAGTTGGGAAGCCGGAACGAGCCGCGCGCTCGTAGTACTTGCGATCTTGATCGGCGCGCTGGGCGTGCTGCTTGTCGCGGTGATGGTGGCGGTGCAGTCGGGCTGGGCGGAGCGACGCATCGAGAGCCTCGCTGCTGAGCGCCTTGGACGCGAGGTCGATATGGAGGGACTTCGGCTGCTCGCGGCGTGGCCGCCGCAGGTGGAAGTGGCGGTGCTGCGCGTGGCGAATCCCGACTGGGCGACAGAGCCTTATCTCCTGGACGCGCGCGGCGTGCGCGGCACGCTCGAGGTCGGGCCGCTGCTGCGCGGCCGAATCATCGGCACCGCAGCGGTGGACGAAGCAGCGGCTGCGCTCGAACAGGACGGGCAACGCACGACCTGGAGCTCCCCCAAGGAGGGGGAGCCCCAACCGAAGAAGAAGGGCGCGCCGAGCCCCTACGAGCTTCGCTCGGTCTCCATCGGCGAAGCGCGCGTGACGTACCGCGACCAACCTGACGAAACCGAGCTTCATGTCGTGGCAAGCGGCGACCTTGGCCGAGAAGGCCGGCCGTTCACGCTGCGCGCCGAAGGCCGCGTGCGCGGCGAGGCGATCCAGGCGAGCGCATCGGCGCCCGCTGTGCCGCTCGCGGGCGAGCAGCCGGTCGAGTTGTCGTTCGAGGTGCTGCTGGCGAAGACCAAGACCGCCGGCACGCTCGAGCTGCGTGCCGGCGCACAGGGACTGCAGTCCATCGCCGGGCGCATCGAAGCCTCCGGGCCGAGCATCGCTGCGTTCAAGAAGATCGCGCGCGGCGATCTGCCCTCGAGCGCGCCCTACCGCGTCTCGGCGAACCTGCGGCACGAGGACGGGCGCTGGAGCGTCGAGGACCTGAAGCTCAACCTCGGCAAATCCGACGTGCGCGGCTCGGTCTTCTTCGACGCGAGCCGCGACCGGCCTTTCGTCAGCGCGGAGCTCCAATCGAACTTCTTTGATCTGAAGGAAACCGGAATCAAGGAAGAGGTGAGAGAGAAATTGGAGGAGGAATACCTCTTTCCGCGCGACCCGTGGCCTGCGGACAAGCTCGATGCGCTCGACGCCGAGATCGAGCTACGTATCAAGAAGATCCGCAACGCGCGTCCCGTGCCACTCGACGCGATCGACGTGCGCGTCGTGCTCCAGAATGGCAAGCTCAGCGTCGACCCGGTCACCGTGAGCCTCGCGAGCGGCACGATCAAGGGGCGCTTCGCGCTCGATGCGAGCGAGTCCCCGCAAGCGGCGAGCGCCGTCATCGACATCCGCGGCCTGCGCCTCTCGCGCCTCGTTCCTTCCCTCAAGGAAGCGGAGAGCGCGCTTGGGCTGCTGAACGGCCGCATCCAGCTCTCGGGCCGCGGCGACACGCCGGCGAAACTTCTGGGCTCCTCGAACGGCCAGATCCTCTTCGCCGCCCAGGGCGGCCAGGCGAGCGCGCTCCTCGTCGAGATCCTCGGCCTCGACGCCGCGGAAGCGGTCACCCTGCTCGGCAGGAAGCACGTGAAGCAGCCGCTCCGATGCGCGGTGGTGAACCTCCAGGTGAAGGACGGGACGGCGAAGACCGCGCCCCTTGTAGTCGACGCGACCGACACCGTGCTGAGCGTCGAGGGCACGCTTCAGCTCGGAGAGGAAAAGATCAACCTCACCGCGCGCGCCGAGCCGCGAGACGCGAGCGTTTTCACGCTACGCACCCCGATCGAGATCGCCGGCACCTTTCTCGATCCGCAGATCAAGCCTCGCAAGGGTCCGCTCGCCGCGCGCGGCGCCGCGGCGCTCGCTCTCGCGGCGATCAACCCGCTCCTTGCGATCATTCCTTTCGTCGACCCCGGCGGCGACCCCGAAGGCGGCTGCCAGCCGCAGAAACGCTAGTTTCCGCTTCGACCGCGAGCGAGGATTAGAGTAACCGCCGTATGCAGCGCGCCCTGATCATCATCGGCCTCGCCATCACGAGCGTCGGCCTTGCCTGGCCCTGGCTCTCCAGGCTCGGCCTCGGCCGCCTGCCCGGCGACATCCGCATAGAGACCGAGAGCGGCGGGTTCTACTTCCCGCTGATGACCTGCCTCATCATTTCGGTCGTGCTCTCGCTCGTCCTCTGGCTCATCCGCCGCTAGCGAAAATCAGTAACATGGCGTCCCATGAAACCGGGTCTGGTGACACTCGCGGTTCTGGTTATTGCGTGGCTCGCCGCGTGGATCTTCGACATCGGCGTCCTCGTGTACTCAGCCGACACCATGATTCCGAAGACGCGCGAGTGCCGCTACTTCATCGGCGTCTCAGTCCTCAAGCGCATCGAGCCGCTCGCCGACCGCTGCCCGCTCATACGTGGCATCGGCAACTGACTCAGGCGGCTTCGCGCTCCTTCGCGTTCGGCTTGAGCCTCCACCTTGATCCATCCCGACTCGCGCCGGTCGAACGCCTTGTATGCTTCGATCGTGTCCGCAAGCGGCTCGGTCTGGGTGAGGATCTCCGCCGGGTCGATCGCGCCTGACTCCACGAGCTCGATGAGATCCGGGATGTACTTGCGGTGCGGCGTATCGCCTGCCTTGATGGTGAGGGCGTCTGCATTAGGCCGCCTTTCTTGCCGGCACCGGAATGCGTGTCTTGTTGGCAGCGAGCCACTCGCCGAACGTCTGCAACGCTGGGTTGAGCGCGCGCGCGACCGACGGGTCGCGCGCGCGGCGGAAGTCCTCGTTAAAGTCGCGGTTGAACTGGAACATGTTGCCGAGATCCTCGGCGCCGGGGAAGCCCAACTTGCGGTAAGCCTCCGGGGAGATCGCGTTATGCACGACCTCCTCGCCGAGCGCGCCGCGGAGCGCTGCGGTTATCTGCGCACCGGTAAGGTGCTCGCCTGCGACGCCGACCGTCTGGCCAATGAGCTCGGCGCCGCGCTTGAAGATTCCGTAAGCGCAGCGACCGATGTCCTCAGCGGCGATGCCGGGAAGCGCCCGCTCGCCCATAGGCAGCGTGAAGGCGAGCCTGCCGTCCGCGCCGCGCGTCGGCCCCATGCCGAAATGGATCAGGTTGTCCCAGTAGAACGACGTGAGAAGGAACGTCGTCGGCACGCCGAGGCTGCGGAACTCCTCGTCCGCCTCGCCTTTGCCGTCGAAATGCGGCACTTTGTATTTCCCGTTCAGCGTCGGCATACGCGCGTCCGACAGCGGCACCCATTTGCGCGTGTCCTCGAGAGTCGACCAGATCGCGTGCTTCACCCCGGCGCGCTTTGCCGCGCTAGCGAGAATGCGCGCCTGGTCGAGCTCTTTCTCTGGGGAGAAGTGGTCCCAGAAGAACGTTACGCAGAACGCTCCGTAGACGCCCTGGAATGCGCGTTCCACGCTCGTGGCGTCGTCGATGTCCGCGGCGACGACCTCGGCGCCGAGCCGGGCAAGCGCCTTCGCTTTGGGTGAGTTGACGTCTCGGGTGACTGCGCGCACCGCGAAGCCGCCCGCCGGGTCCTTGAGAATGGCGCGCACCAGGCCGCCGCCCTGCGCGCCGGTCGCGCCGATTACCGCAATAATCTTCCTGTCGTTGCTCATTTCCGCCTCCATGTAGGCTGAAGTTGGATGGCGCACTGTATTAGCCCCGGCTTGCCAAATAAACCGCCGCGCGGCAAATTGATTATTCTTCAAGCGCAAACAATGGCGATGGACCAATTCTTCTGCATGCGGGTATTCGCGCGCGTCGTCGAGCTTGGCTCCTTCGCGCGCGCCTCCGAGGCGCTCGACATCGGGCGGGCGAGCGCGACCACTGCCGTTGCACGCCTTGAGAAGCGCCTCGGCGTGCGGCTGCTCCACCGCACGACCCGGCGCCTCAGCCTTACCGACGATGGTCGGTTGTACTACCAGGCCTGCGTCACCATGCTTGCGGATCTGGCGGAAGCGGAAGACGTGCTATCCAACGCGCGCAGATCCCCGCGCGGGCGCCTGCGCGTCAGTACGCCGCATTCGTTCATTCACTTGGTGTTCCTCTCCGCGCTACCGAAGTTCTTGGCGCGCTACCCGGACCTCGAAGTCGAGGTGGTGATGACGGACCGAGCCGTCAACCTTGTCGAAGAAGGAATCGACTGCGCAATACGCGCGGTCGACATCCCGGCCGATTCGCCGCTGGTAGCGCGGCGAATCTCCAGCCTCCGTTGGCTCACCTGCGCTTCGCCCTCCTACCTCAAGGCGCGCGGCACGCCGGCGAGCGTGGCGGATCTCGAGCGCCACGAATGCATACGTTCTATCTCGCCTTCCACCGGCCGAACCGCCAATTGGCGTTTCGAAAAGAACGGCGAGCGCCAGGACTTTACGCCGCGCGGACGCGTCGGCGTGAACTCGCTGGAAGCCGCCGGCGCCGCGGCCGCGTACGGCATGGGCATCGCCCAAGTGACCGAAGTGCTGGTCGCGCCGCGCCTGCGCTCCGGCGAATTGCGGCCGCTGCTTACCGACTGGGCGGCGGCCGCCCCGCCCCTCATGGTGGTCTACCCGAGCAACCGTTATTTGAGCGCCAAGGTGCGCGCGTTCGGCGATTTCGTCGCCGAGGTCTTTCCGCGCGAGGGCCTATGGCCCGAACGCAGTCTCGCCAGCGCAGCACGCGCCCGGCCGAAGAAAGCCTCGAGCGCTAACCGCCGTTGATCTCTTGCAGGGCAGCCTGATCTAGATCAGCTTTGTCTTCTCAGCAACTACCTTCGCCAGGTTGTCCGCTGGCATTCCGGCGTCAAAGAGATAAACAGGCCTGCCCACGATGACACCACACTGGATAGCAAGCTGAGCCTGCATGTACGTTTGCATGTCAGCCTCGAAAAGGCTCATCAGCGGTCCCGTTGCCTGGGTCCTCATGCGGTCGATAACTGCCTGCCCATGAGCGTACAGACAAACGATTGCGTCCGGGTTGAGCGCCTTGATTCGCTCTGTAGAAACGCCCGTGACGCGAAAGCCGAAGTCTTCTTTCGTTACCGCATGCGAATCGATGAGAATCGACCTGCTGGCACGTTCGTACGTCACCAGGTTTAAGAGCGAGTTGTCCAGGGTTTCGATGTCTGCCGGTGTAACGATCCCTGCAGATTTTCGCCTTGCTTCATCCTCGTGCAAGCCGCCTTGGCGGCTGGCGATCAGATCACGTAGCCGTTCACTGTACGAGAAGACCACGAGCTCGGGACACAGTGCGCGCAGGTTGCGCGCGAGCGTTGACTTACCAGTAGCCGCAGCGCCAGTGAGATAAACAACTGGCACAAGAGCTAACGCAACCCTGCGTTGATCTTCTCCAGCATCCCCCCTCCCGGGCACAGGTCCTTCTCGGCGAGGTTATTGAACGGCGCTTCATAGGTATTGAGATGCGCGTGCAGATCTTCAGCATCCGGTGCCAGGTGGAGAAGGCCCGTCAGCACCTCGCCCTTCTCTGCCGCGCGCGCGATATGAGTCATGGCGTTGACGCGGTCGCTGGGGTCGTAATCGGGGGCGAGCTTGCGCAGCTTGATGATGGAGCCATCGTGCTGCGGGACTTCGATGACGCCGCCTTCGGAGTAGTCAACGGTGATGGCTTCGCGTGAGGGCCAGAAGTCCAGGCGGTTGACGGCCTCGTTGTGCTCGCGGATGTAGTCGTAGCTCTTGGTTGAGCCCGCGTGGTTATTGAAAGCGACGCACGGGCTGATGACATCGATGAAGGCGGCGCCGGGGTGAGCGATGGCGGCCTTGACGAGCGGGATGAGCTGCGCCTTGTCGCCGCTGAAGCTGCGCGCCACGAAGGTGGCGCCCATCAGGAGCGCGAGGCTCACGGTGTCGACCGGCGCGTCCTTGTTGGTCGCGCCCTTCTTCGCCTTGGAGCCCTTGTCGGCGGTGGCGGAGAACTGGCCCTTGGTCAGGCCGTAGACACCGTTGTTCTCGAGGATGTAGGTCATGTTGACCCCGCGGCGCATGACGTGGGCGAACTGGCCGAGCCCGATGGAGGCGGAGTCCCCGTCGCCAGAAACGCCAAGGTAGATCAGGTCGCGGTTCGCGAGGTTGGCGCCGGTGAGGACCGACGGCATGCGACCGTGGACGGTGTTGAAGCCGTGCGAGTTGCCGAGGAAGTAGTCCGGAGTCTTGGAGCTGCAGCCGATGCCGGAGAGCTTGGCGACCCTGTGCGGCTCGATCGCGAGCTCCCAGAAAGCCTGGATGAGCGCGGCGCTGATGGAGTCGTGGCCGCAGCCAGCGCACAGGGTGCTGACCTTGCCTTCGTAGTCGCGGCGGGTATAGCCGAGCTTGTTCTTCGGCAGGGTCGGATGATGCAGTCTCGGTTTGGCGACGTAAGTCATGATTGGGGCTTCAAAGAGTTGAGCACGCCGTAGAAAAAGGAGAACTGCTCGGCGCGCGCGGGAAGGTCGCGCGGCGAGGCATGGACTGCAGTGTGCACGACTACAGTCTTGGTTTCGGGATCGACGAATACCGCCTGACCGCGCACGCCGAGGAGCGCGAAGTAGCGTTTGCTCGAGTCGATGAGCCAGGTCTGGTAGCCGTAGCCGTTGAAGCGCGTGGCGACGCCGACCGCGAGGTGCGCGGCTTCCGGGGTGGTCATGGCCTTCACCCACCCGGCCGGGATGATCTGCCGGCGGTTCAGCGCGCCGTCGTTCGCGAGCAGCATGCCGAGCCGCCCCCAGTCGCGCAGGGTCGCGTTGATGCCGATGTAGCCGGTCTCGAAGCCGCCGGCATCGACGAACCAGCTGGCGTCCGCCTCGGCCCCCATCGGCTGCCAGATTTTCTGCGAAAGGTAGTCGGCGAGCGGCATGCCGACCGCGGCGCGCAGCGCGAGCGCGAGCACCTGCGTGTCGGCCGAGGAGTAACGGAAGCGCGTGGCGGGTGGAATATCGCGCTCGCGGACTTGCAGCACCGTATCCACGCCGCCCGGGCCCTGCTTGCCGATAGTCTTGCGCAGCAGGAGCGCGGCGTCGTCCTTGCCGTCGTACTCCTCGCGGAACTGCATGCCCGAGGACATGGTGAGGAGGTCGCGCAGCAGCGCATCGCCATACGGATGGCCGTCGAGCTGCGGCAGGTACTTCTTCGCCGGATCGTCGATCGAGTGGATCTTCTTCTCGGCGAGCGCGATGCCGACCAGCATCGCGACCACGGTCTTCGCCATCGAAAACGACTGGAAGCGGTGCTCGGGCTTGCGCTCGTACTGATAGCGCTCGTAGAGCACCGTGTCCTCGCGGATGACGAGGAGCCCGGTGTTGCGGTGCCTCGATAGGAAGTCGTTGACGTCCGCTGGCGGGTTGTCGCGGTGCTTGTACGTGATCGGCACCTCGAGCGGCGCTCGCTTGAGCGGCAGGACCTTCGCGCCGTGCGCGACGCGGCGCGAGGGAACGGCCTTGTCGTAGTTGCTGAAAAGCCCGACCAGGCAGCGCGGTGCGAGCTCGTCGCCCGCAAGAACCTGGCAAACCGGGTAGCCCTGCCACTTGCCGAGCGCCTCCTCGTCGGGGGCCGCGACAGCAAGACCGGAGAGAAGAATTCCTGCGAGAAGGCCGAAGAGCTTCACGCCGCCTTGTCTCGCTTGATCGGCCGCACGTTGAGCGCGGCGACGATCTGGGCGATTTCCTTGTGGATGAAGCGCGCGGTGATCGGCGTGCCGTCGTAGTGCAGGACCGAGATCAGGCTCGCCGGATTGATGCCGGCGTCGTTCACGAGCAGGGTCTTCAATTGCGCGTCGCGGTTCTGCTCGACCACGAACACCTTGCTGTGCGAGGCGACGAAATCGAAGATCTCGTCCTGGAACGGGAACGCGCGCACGCGCAGCGCGTTCACGTGAATGCCGTGCTCGGCGAGCGACTCGAGCGCTTCGTGCATCGCCGGGCTGGTGGAGCCGTAGTAGATGCAGCCGAAGCGCGCCGGGACCTTGGCCGGGGTCAGGAGCGGCTTCGGCACCAGCCCCTTGGCGAACTCGAACTTCTGCTGCAGCCGCTGCATGTTGTAGACGTAGTCGGGGCCGGCCTCGGAGTACGCCGCCTGCGGGTCGCGCGAGGTGCCGCGGGTGAAGTACGCGCCCTTGGTCTCGTGCGTGCCCGGGAGCGTGCGGTACGGGATGCCGTCGCCGTCGATGTCCTTGTAGCGCGCGAACTCCCTGCCGGCCTCGAGATCCTCGCGCGAGAGCACCTTGCCGCGGTCATACTTGCGCGTGTCGTCCCACTTGAACGGCCTGCACAACCGCTGGTTCATGCCGATATCGAGGTCGGTCATCATGAAGACCGGCGTCTGCAGACGGTCGGCGAGATCGAGCGACTGCGCCGCCATCTCAAAGCACTCGTGCGGGTCCTCGGGGAAGAGCAGCACGTGCTTGGTGTCGCCGTGCGAAGCATAGGCGCACTTGAGGACATCCGACTGCTGAGTGCGCGTCGGCATGCCGGTCGAGGGCCCGCCGCGCTGCACGTCGATGATGGTGACCGGGATCTCGGCAAAGTAGGCAAGACCGATGAACTCCGCCATGAGCGAGATCCCCGGGCCGGCGGTCGCGGTGAAAGCGCGCGCGCCGTTCCAGCCCGCGCCGGTGACGATGCCGATCGAGGCGAGCTCGTCCTCGGCCTGGATAATCGCGAACTTGTTCTTCTTAGTAGTGGGATCCACTCTCAATTTAGAACAATAGAACTGGAAAGCCTCCGCAAGCGACGAAGAGGGCGTGATCGGGTACCAGGCGCATACCGTCGCGCCGCCGTAGACGCAGCCGAGCGCCGCGGCGGAGTTGCCGTCGATGAAGACCTTGTCGCCGACGTTCTGCGCGCGCCGGGCCTTGAGCCCCATCGCGTCACGAAGATTTTCTCTCGCAAAACTTAACCCCAACTGCAGTGCGTTAAGGTTGGGCTTGAGGAGCTTCTCCTTGCCCTTGTACTGCTCGCCGATCAGCTCGGCGATCACCTCGGGCTCGAGGCCCATCATGCCGGCGAGCGCACCGACGTAGATGATGTTCTTGAAGAGCTGGCGCTCGCGCGCATCGGTATAGGTGGCGTTGCAGATCTCGGTGAGCGGCACGCCGATGACGTGGATGTCGTCGCGGAACCTGGACTTCGGCAGTGGCTTGGTGTTGTCGTAGAAGAGATAGCCGCCTGGGTCGATCTCGGCCACGTCCTGCTTCCAGGTCTGCGGGTTCATCGCCACCATGAGGTCGCAGCCGCCGCGGCGGCCGAGATGGCCTTTCTCGGTAACGCGCACCTCGTACCAGGTCGGCAGGCCCTGGATGTTGGACGGGAAGATGTTGCGCGGGGACACGGGGATCCCCATGCGCAGGAAGCTCTTCGCGAAGAGCTCGTTCGCCGAGGCCGAGCCCGAGCCGTTGACGTTGGCGAACTTGACGACGAAGTCGTTGACGGCTTCTATTCTTTTCATCTCAGGCGGCCTTCAACGGAAGAACTTTCTTCGACCGGCAACCGTCTCCGGCGTAGGTCATGTCGATCAAGAATTTCTGCATGTCCCACGCCCCGGTGGGACAGCGTTCGGCGCACAGGCCACAGTGCAGGCACACGTCCTCGTCCTTGACCATGACTCGCTGCGTCTTCAGCGCACCGGAAACGTACAGATCCTGCGTCATGTTGCTCGCAGGGGCGTTCAACTTCTTTCTCAGAGCTTTTTCTTCGTCGTTGTGCGTGAAGGTGATGCAGTCCATCGGGCAGATGTCGACGCAGGCGTCGCACTCGATGCAGAGCTTCTCGGTAAACACCGTCTGCACGTCGCAGTTTAGGCAGCGCTGCGCCTCCTTCCACGCCGTGGCGACGTCGAAGCCGAGCTCGACCTCCATCTTCACGTTCTTGAGCGTCGCCTTGATGTCGGCCCAGGGCACCTTGTAGCGCTGATCGGTCACGATCTCGCTGTCGTAGCTCCACTCGTGGATGCCCATCTTCTGCGACATGAGCGAGACGCCCGGCGCGGGCCGATCGTTCGGGTCCTCCTGATTGAGCAGCTTGTCGATCGAGACCGCGGCGTCGTGGCCGTGCGCGACCGCCCAGATGATGTTCTTCGGGCCGAACGCCGAGTCGCCACCGAAGAACACGTTCGGCGCCGTGGCTTGAAAAGTCTTTGCATTCAAAACGGGTAAACCATGCTTGTCGAACGCGATTCCCGCATCGCGCTCGATCCACGGGAAGGCATTCTCCTGGCCGACTGCCACCAGCACGTCGTCGCACTCGAAGAACGGGTCGGGCTCGCCGGTGGGCACCAGGCTGCGGCGGCCCTTGTCGTCGTACACCGCCCGCACCTTTTCGAAGGTCATCCCGGAAAGCTTTCCATCCCGCAAGACAAATTCTTTCGGCACCAGATAATTGAGGATCGGGATGCCTTCGTGCATGGCATCCTCCTTCTCCCACGGGCTCGCTTTCATCTCCTCGAAGCCCGAGCGCACGATGACCTTGACGTCGTCGCCGCCCAGACGCCTCGAAGTACGGCAGCAATCCATGGCGGTATTGCCGCCGCCGAGGACGATCACCCGCTTGCCGATCCTGGTCGTGTGTCCGAACGACACCGAGGAGAGCCAATCGATGCCGATGTGGATGTTCTTCGCGCCTTCTTTCCTGCCGGGGATGTCGAGGTCTCTGCCGCGCGGAGCGCCCGAGCCGACGAAGATGGCGTCGTAACCCTCGCGCATCAGCTCCTTCATGGAGGTGATCTTTCTGTGCCTGAAAGTGGCGCCGAGATCGAGGATGTAGTTCACTTCCTCGTCGATCACTTCGAGCGGCAGGCGAAAACGCGGGATCTGCGACCAGATCATGCCGCCGGCGCGCGGGTCCTGGTCGAACACCGTTACTTCGTAGCCGAGCGGCGCGAGGTCGCGCGCGACAGTCAGCGAGGCCGGACCGGCGCCGACGCAAACGATCTTCTTGCCGTTCGACTTGGTTTTCTTGTGGACTGAGATCTGCTTTGCGATGTCGTCGTTGTTCTTGTAATCCGCGGTGACGCGCTTCAGCCGGCAGATCGCAACCGGTTCGGGCTTGGCGGCGTTCGCCTCCTCGACGCGCCCGCGGCGACACGCGGGCTCGCAGGGCCGGTCGCAGGTGCGGCCGAGGATTCCGGGAAAGACATTCGACTTCCAGTTGATCATGTAGGCGTCGGAATAACGCCCTGCGGCGATCAACCGGATGTATTCGGGGACTGACGTGTGGGCCGGGCAGGCCCACTGGCAATCGACAACCTTATGAAAGTAGTCGGGGTTCCTGATATCTGTCGGCTGCAACGTGCACTCCTGATCCGGCTATTAATAATTCTTCTTATCCGACAGTCTACACCCGAAAAACCTGTAAATCCTTGGTTTTCAACCCCTAAGGCCGGGATTCGACCCTTCCATGTTCGGCCGCTGGGCGCCGACTTCGGACGCAACCGTGACGTAATGCATGACCGCCCCGCCCGCATCGCGCACGGCGCGGATCGCGCGCCATTCCCGGTACACCGCGCCGTTCGCGCGCCGGGCCCAGGTCGTGCCCGACCAATAGCCCTCACGCAGAACGGTGGCATAGACCTCGTCGTAGAAGCCGGGCGGCTGCAGCGCGTTGCGGATCGTTTTCTCCGGCTGTCCGAGGACGTCATCGCGCTTGAAGCCGGTCAGCGCGCAAAAGGCGCGGTTCACGGTGAGGATAGTGCCGTCCGCGGCGGTGATGAGGATCGCCTCGGTCATTCCTTCCAGGGCGTGCGCAGCGAGAAGCAGCCGCTCTTCGCTTTCGCGCAGGTCCGTCACATCGCGTGACACGAGCAGCACGCGCTTCCGCCCCGCGCCCTCGAGCGGCTGGACGCGTGTGCGGTACTGCCGCACGCGCCCTTCCTTGTCGACCAGGCGCATGGCGAGCTCGCGCGGCTTGGCCGCGAGCGAGGCGCGCGCCACCGCGCGGCGCGCCTGCTCGGCGTCATCGGGATGGACCTTGCCGAACGCGTCAGCGCCGACCGCGAGCTCGTGCGCCTCGAGCACGCTCTGGTAGGAGGGGCTGGCATAGACCCAGCGGCATTCCTGATCGACCATGCCGATCAGGTCGGCTGCGTTCTCGGCGATCAGACGGTAACTCTCCTCGCTTCGGCGAAGCGCGTCGCGCGTCGCGGCAAGGCGCCGGTTCTGGCGATGCACCACCAGGCCGACCGCCGCGAGGTAGCCGAACGAGCCGAGCACACAGAGCGCAGTCACGAGATCACTCGTCGCCGGCGCGTAGCGCACGCTGCCCGTGGCTGTCCAGAAGAGCGCCCCCGCCGCGCTGCAGACCAAGGAGCAGGCGAGCCCGCGCGGCCCGCGGTTCACGACCGCATTCAACGCCGTCGCGCCGATCATGCCGAAGACGATCCAGGTGGGAAAGCCGAGCGCGGCGCACCAGGCGCCGAGGAGCAGCGCGTCGATAAGCAGGTTGTCGAGCTCCGCGCGCGTCGGCTGCGGTGAATAACGCGCGCGCAAGTAGACGATGTGCGGGTACAAGAGGAACTGCAGCGCCAGCAGCGTCCAGGCGACCGGCCCCGCTCGCCGCTCCCACAGAACGATGCCGACCACGAGCGCGCAGTAGAGGAACGCGCCCGTCCTTACGCGATAATTCGTGGCGACCAGGCCTTGCGCTGCACCAGGCATCACTGCACACTAAATCCCGCTCGCGCCCCTCACGCAAAGATCCTCATGACCACGCAGCTCGAATCCCTGCGCAAACACTCCCTTGTGGTGGCCGACAGCGGCGACATCGAAGCCGTCGCGCGCTGGAAGCCGCAGGACGCGACGACGAATCCGTCGCTCCTTCTCGCTTCGGCCGAAGACCCGCGTTATCGCCACCTCATGGAACCCGACGTCGACCGCGTGTTCGTCAACTTCGGCTGCGAGATCCTCAAGCATATCCCCGGTCGGGTCTCCACCGAAGTGGACGCCCGGCTATCGTTCGACACCGCGAAATCGATCCAGAAGGCCGAGCGCTTTATCTCCCTGTACGAGAAAGCCGGGGTAAGCCGCGATCGCGTGCTGATCAAGCTCGCAGCCACCTGGGAGGGCATCAAGGCGGCCGAGGTGCTCGAGCGCGAGCGCATCCGCTGCAACATGACGCTTCTCTTCTCCTTTGCCCAGGCGGCGGCGTGCGCAGATGCGGGCGTCACGCTTATCTCGCCCTTCGTCGGTCGAATCTACGACTGGCACAGGCAACAGCGCAAAGTGGAAGATATCGATATCGCCGAGGATCCCGGCGTCGCGTCGGTAACGCGGATCTACAACTACTACAAGAAGCACGGCTACAAGACTCAGGTGATGGGCGCGAGCTTCCGCAAGCCCGCCCAGATCCTCGCCCTTGCGGGCTGCGACCTCCTCACCATCGCGCCGGATCTGCTGGAAAAGCTGTCCAGGGCGCAGGGAGAGGTTCCAAGAAGACTTTCTGCCGAAATGGCAAGAGCCCAATCGATCGACAAGCTCGACCTGAACGAAAAGATCTTCCGCTGGCTGCACAACGAGGACGCCATGGCGACCGAGAAGCTCGCCGAGGGAATCCGGCGCTTCGACGCAGACGCGCGCAAGCTCGAGAAGCTCCTCACCTCGCTCAGCGCGGCGGTGCCCGCTAAGTAACCGAGGAATCGGAGTCAGGACCCGGTTACTTGCGCCGCAGGCGCTCCCACACCCAGCCAAGGAGATAAAGCGCCGCGGGCACCGCGAAGCCAAGCAGAAGCGGCCGTAGTGCTTTCTCGGTTTCTTCCGAAGTTCCCACGATGACGGCGGCCTGGAGCGCAGCGATCCCGCCCCAGATCACCGAGAAGAGCAGCCACCACTTACGCCACATCTATTTCGGCAGCGCGAGGCGGCGGACTTTGTCGAGCTCGTCGGCGGCGCGCTTCGCTTCCTGCTCGGCGCGCTCGTGCGCCTTGCGCCGCTCCGCCTCCTCGAGAAGAAGCGAGGCGTCGACGTGCGCCGCGAGATCCTTCTGCGCTTCCGGAAGGGTGCGTAGCAAGTGCTGCAGCGCCTTGAGCGAGGTCTCGAGGTCGAAGTGGTCGCGCTCGACGCGCCTCTTGAGGTCGTACGCCACGCGAATCCAGTAGGGGTCGCGCGAGCTCGCGGCCGACATGTGCATCGCGAGCGCGCGGCGGCTCATCGCAGCCTCGCGCGCGAAGCGTTCGGCGTCGGTGCGCCGGCGCGCGATCTCGCGCGCGCCATGGATGTAGTGCTCGGCGGCGAGCGCCAAATTCGGGTGCCGCGGCGCCTTGGCGAGCTTGAGGTTGCTGTCGATCTTCGACACCATATCGGCCACGGGCGGCCCGTTCAGCGCCTGGCGCAGCTGCTTCGTGGTGTCGCCGAGAAGCGCGACTACGAGTCGCTGTTGATCACTCTTCTGCTTTTCCGCGTAGAGCCAATAGCCCGTCCCACCGGCGACGGCGAGCGCGACCGCGGCTGCGACGGCCTTGATGCCTCCCATGGGCGGGGAGGATACCCAAATCCCAAACTACCAGCGTGAGAAAAGTCGCGGACGCGAGCGATGGAAGGCGAGGTCGGGCTTCGCGCGGAACAGCACGCCGGCGATCGCGCCGACCGCGGCCGCGAGGCCGAAGGAGAGGAGCGGTTTTCTCCTGTGCACTGGAAGATCGTCTGGCGACGCGACGAGCGGCGGCAGCGGCGCGGGAGCAATGCGCACGGGCGCCGGCATGGAAGGTTCTTCGGCGATCGCCTCCTGCGCTTCCGCCGCGCCGGGACGTTTCTGCCCGCGGCGCGAGCCGTGCGCGTGCGAATAGACCCAGGTGAACTCGGCGCCGAGGAGGAAGATCTGCGCCGAGTAGTAGACCCAGATCATCACCACCACGAGCGAGCCGGCTGCGCCGAATGAAGAGGCGACCGCGCTTCGCCCGATGTAGAGCCCGATGAGGAACTTGCCGACCGTGAAGAGCAGCGCAGTCACCGCCGCACCCACCCAGACATCGTGCCACTCGATCTTCGCGCGCGGGATCAGCTTGTAGATAAGTGCGAACACGGCGGTGGTGAGGCCGAAGCCGGCCAGGGTGTTGACCGTCTGCGCGACGGCCTCCCAAGCGCCGGTGCCCCACATCCGGCCGAGCGAGTGCAGCAGCGCGTCGAGCACGAGCGACACCATGAGGAGGAACGCGATGCCGAGGATCATGCCGATCGACAGGAGCCGCGCGCGCAGGATGCGCCACAGTCCGCTCACTTTTTCGCGCGCCGGCGCGCGCCAGATCCGGTCGAGCGAGTTCTGCAGCTCGCCGAACACGGTGGTCGCGCCGAGGATCAGCACAAAGACGCCGACCACGCTGGCGATGATTCCTTGCTTCGGCTTCGACGCGTTGGCGACCATACTCTCGACCGCTTTCGCGCCCTCCTCGCCCATCAGGCCGTGCAGCCCGGAAGTGAGCTCACCGCGCGCCGCCTCGTCGCCGAAGAACCAGCCGGCGACCGCGATCACGATGAGCAAGAGCGGCGCGATCGAGAACAGCGTGTAGTAGGAGAGCGCCGCGCCCATGCTGGGCGCGTAGTCGTCAGACCAGGCGCCGACGGCCTGCTTGAAGAGCGACCAGATGTCCTTCAACCCTGCCCTCAGGCGCATGCCCGGCCCGAGCAGGGAACATGCCTGCGAGCGCCACTGGGCATCCTCCCAGTCGCCCCGATTGATCATTTCAGGCCCCCGGGTGTGGCGTAGTACTCGCGGGCCTCGTTAAGATTGCTAGACACAAGCACTCATGTCGTTTTCCTCCCATAGAATGTAACTGGGAGGCGTAACCCTATGGTGTTAATGGGAGTCGCTGATTCCGCAATTTGGCGTCGCATAACGGCTAGAGCGCTGGCGCTTGCTGTTGCGTTCGCGGCCACCGCCGTGGCGTCGGAGGACAAGCCAAACAAGGTCGAGCGTGCGGCCAAGAAGGCCGGACAAGCTGTGGAAAGCACGGCGCACCGGGCGGGGAAGTGGGCCGAGAGGACCGCCACCCGGGCGGGCAAATGGGTCGAGCGCACCGCGGACAAGACCGACAAGGCAATGCGCCGGGCGCTCGAGTAGGCTACTTCAGGTTCTTCAGGTTCATCGCCACCATCTCGAGCTGCGTGGTAAGGGGCCGGTGCTGAGGCTTGTCCTGCAACCAGGTGAGCGCAGCGACCACGTTGGCGCCGACCTGCGCCGCGCTCATGTGCTCGACGCCTTCAAAGAAGCCGACGATCTCGAGCAGCCCATTCTTGCGCGCCACCTCGCGCACCTCGATTACTCTGCGCTCGATGCCGGCGCGGTCGAGGTTCGTGGGCCAGCGCAGAGTCTCCTCAGGGCCGCTTGGCATCCTTCTTAGCCGTGGCCGCGGACCCTTCCTGCGGCCAGTAGTAGTTCGCCGCGAACGAGTACGGCGGGAACATGTAGCGCTTCGCCGGCACCACCTTGGCCGCGTACTCGCGCTGCGATGCGTACACTTTCTTGAAGGTCGGGTGCTTCTCCGAATGCTCGCGCGCCACCTCGTCCCACGCCTTGAGCGAGGCGAGCAGGATATCGGGCGGGGTGCGGCGGATCTGCACGCCGTGCTTCTTGATCATCTCCTCGATTGCGTCGGCGTTCTGCTTCTGCCAGCGCGTGATCCAGGTGATGAAGGTGTCCTTCACCGCGGAGTTGATTGCCTCCTGCTGCTGCGGCGAAAATCCCTTCCAGACATCCAGGTTCAGCCCGAACTCGCCAATCGAGTTGTTCTCGTGCATGCCGGGGGTGTAGTGGTACTTGAAGACGCCGGGGAGCCCCAGGCGCAGGTCTTCGACACCGCCCACCCATTCCGCGCAGTCGATCACGCCGCGCTGCGCCGCAGGCACGATCTCGCCGCCCGCCATGTTGACCACGCTCTGGCCGAGCTTGGCGTAGACCTCGGAGTTGAGCCCGGTCTGGCGGCATTTCAGGCCCTTGAAGTCGGCCACTCCCTTGAGCGGCTTCTTGAACCAGCCGAGCGCCTGTGGGCTCGAGGGGTGCGCCGGCCAGACGGTGACGTTAAGCTTGAGGTCGTTCTGGTAGAAGTCGCGCCACATCTCGAGGCCGCCGCCCACGTACAGCCAGCCGAGGAAATCCATGTGATCCATGCCGAACGGGCCTCCCGGCGGCCCGGCGAAAAGCGCTGCGGCGGGGTTCTTCCCGACCCAGTAGTAGGCGATAGCGTGGAATCCGTCGAGCACCTTCTTATTGGTCGCGTCGAGGACCTCGAATGGCGGCACGATCTGTCCGGCGGCGAGCGTCTCGACCTTCACCGCGCCCTGCGTGAGCTTGTCGATGCGCTCGGCGAGAATGCGCAAGTGGTCCTGGAGCGTAATGCTGGCCGGCCAGGTGGACTGTACCTTGACCGACTTCGGCGCCTGCGCGTAGGCGGGAAAGCAAAGGAAAATAGTCGAAACTGCGGCTGCGAACGCAGCTCTAAGCATGGCGCACCTCCCGAGAGCGCATGCTAGGGTGTTCACCGGCGCTCCGGCAAGACTATTCCGCGGCGGGAACAACAGAGCCGGCTAACGCGTTAACCTTGGCTATGAACCGCGCACTCATCTTCCTTGCCACCACCCTTCTAGCCACCACCGCAGCCGCCCAGTCCGGCGCCCCGGCCAGCGAGCCCTACGTCGGCCAGCCCGGCAAGGACGTCATCTGGGTGCCGACGCCGCCCACCCTGGTCGAGAAGATGCTCGACATGGCGGCGGTGACGGCCAAGGACTTCGTCATCGACCTCGGCTCGGGCGACGGTCGCAACGTCATCGCCGCCGCCAAGCGCGGCGCGCGCGCGCTTGGCGTGGAGTACGACCAAAATCTCGTCCAGGTCTCACGCCGTGCCGCGGCCGTCGAAGGGGTCGCGGACCGCGCCAAATTCATGCAAGGCGACATGTTCGAGGCCGACATTTCGAAAGCGACGGTGCTCGCGCTTTTCCTTCTCCCCGACAACCTGGAGCGGCTGAAACCGAAGTTCGAGCGGCTGCGTCCGGGAACCCGGATCGTGACGAACGGCTACCAAATTGCGGGCTGGAACGCCAAGGAGGTCGGCGTCGCGGGCGGCGATTGCGCCCCGTGGTGCACCGCTTACCTCTATATCGTGCCGGCCAACCGGCAGGACTAGACCGCGCCGCGGAGAAAGACGTTGGTGAAGTCGAGGTCCGAGCCGGGCCCGGCCACCACCGACTCGACCAGTCCGCGCTCCACGAGGTCGGCGAAACGCTTGTGATCGGCGTGGCTGCGCAGGAGCTTGCGCACCTCGTCCCAGTGGGTATCGCTTTCGAGCAAGCCGAGGATCTGCCGATGCTCGGCCGACCAGGCGGGGTCCTGCCTCTGCCAGGCCTCGAGCCCCGCCTCGGTGCGGCGGTAGACGCACTCTTCCTTGCCCATCGTCCCTCTTCGCAATCTTAGTGCGTCATCATGGGCGCGAAACCGTAGTGCGCGCGCGCGATAGCACAATGTTTCACGTCATGGAAAGTCAGGAACGCTCGCGTCAGGCGACTGCGGCCTCCTCGGTGGCAAATGTCTCGAATTTCCGCGCCATGCCGGGCGCGCGCGTATCGGAAACGGCTGCCCGGAATTTCCCCTACTGCTGCTGCAGCTTCGCGTCCGCGAGCGTCTTGAAAAATTCCTCGTGATCGCGCAGGTCGAGAAGGAACGGCACCTCCTGCTGCGGCAGCTCGCTCAGCGGCACGTGGCGCTTGAGCTTCTGCAGCAGATCGAGCACCTCGCGGATGCGCTCGACGCTGGAGGTCTCGACGAAGGATCTGATCTGGCTGCGCGTCATCTCTTTGTCAGTGTGTCATGGATCGGACCCAAGTTGCGATCCGCTCTGCTACGGCGCACGCAATTTCGCCCGCCGGGCACAGATCATGCTTTTGCGAAGTACATACGCAGATTTCTAACCAGGAGGGTCTCTCATGGCCAAGCAGTCCCGACGTCGGCGCAGTTCGCAGCCGAAGCACACCGAGCAACAACATCTCCCGGTCGAGAAAAATGGCGACGCGCAGGGCTCGTCCAGCGCATTCGAGCCGATGGAGCGCTTCATGCAGGCGGCATTCATGCCCTTCGCGTGGTTCCGGCCCTGGCTCGCCGTTCCGTCCGCGCCAAAGCTCGATGTGATCGACCGCGACAGCTTCGTTCTCGTACGCGCCGAAGTGCCCGGCGTGCGCAAGAATCGCCTGGAGGTCGAGGCGAGCGACGTCTCGCTCACGATCAAGGGCGAAGTCGAGCACGAAGACGCGCGCGAGGATCAGCGCTATCGCATCGCCGAGACCAGCCGCGGCGCGTTCGTGCGCACGGTGCACCTGCCGAGCGAAGTCGACAGCGCCAAGGCGCGAGCGACGTTCAAAGACGGCGTCGTAGAAGTAACGCTGCCGAAGCTCGACCGCTCAAGGCCGCATCAGCTGAAGCTCTGAGCCCCTGTACAACCCCCGCTGCGGCGGGGTTTCCAGCTACGCTCGAGGCGCGAGGTACAGAAGCGCAGCCACGAGGGCTACCATGATGATCGCCATAACGGCGGCGGTCTGAAGAAGGTGCCTGATCCCCTCGTCCTTCATGGCGTGAGCATCAGCAATTCACATGCCCCGCCGGGCCTGGCCTTCAGCGGCCGATTCTCTCCTCGAGTTCTGCCAGGCGCGCTCTCAGCAGAGCCAAATGCATTCTTGCTCCCGCTAGTTCATTAGAGAGTTCGCCGAGCAAAGTCTTCACGTCCGGCTCAGCCTTCTTCGACATATCGCGCAGCCGAGACACGATTAGGATCGCGCGGTTAATCACCGTCAAAAGGTCCGCCGGGCTCTCGACTGCAGCTTTCTTGCCAGCTTCGCTGGCCGCGCCAGGCGGCTGCCCGACCTCCGGCGTAGCTTCAAGGCGTGTCGCGTCTTTCAAGCGCTTCGCTTCCTCTTCGGAAAGCTTGCCCGGATAAATACGCCGCTTCCCCAATTCATCGGTGTATAGCCAAGTCCAAAGCTCGTCCATGACACCCCCCTGGCTGGAAACACCCTAACACTGGGGTGGTTTAAAAGCGAGAGCGTAGCAGGGGGAGAGCCGCGGGGCTTCAAGTCATTGTTGTTGGTGACCACGCAGGAAGACTCCAAAAAATTGTGAAAGCTGCGAACAAACGGCGGCCGCGCCACAAGTTCTCACACGTCTCGCGCCGGGCGACCCTTATGCTGCGCAAATCGTGCCTGTTTCCACGGGGGAGTAAGGCGTGCAGCTCACGCAAGAGGATAGCGAGCTAATTCCGTTTTCAAACGCGGCATTCCACGTCTATAGCCAGATCACGGGCGGCTTCCTTTCACCCCTGGGAGGCCCGGTGGTGAACACGGTTCTGCATGACGTCGCGCAGGCGATCGCCAGCGTGGCAACGATCTACGGGGCGCGCACCGACACTGAACCTCTGCAACCCCTGCCAGCATTGGAGCTCAAGCACGGCATTTTCCAGCGCGCCGCAACCGTCGTACGAACCGGCAACGGAATCAAGTACGGACGGCTATACATCCGGCGCGGCGAGGTCAGCTCTGCCGTCACCATCCTGAAGCGTGCCGGTGCGCGCTTCGCCAATGCGGAAGAAGTCGCGGGAATTGCAGAACCGCACACTACCCCCGGCATCGGCGGCGAGCGTCAAGCGTCGCTCGTCTAGGAAGCTGGCGCCTGATGGCGCCGCTACCGGCGCCGCTTGTGCGAGGCCTTGCGCCGCGGTTTCGGCTGCTGTAGCTCGGCGATCGCTTCGCCGGTGTGACCGTCGAGCTTGGGCTGGATATTGTCGTTGATCCACTTCTGATCCCACCACTCGACCGGCAACACCGCGATCCCGTGCAAGTAGACGCCGTAGTGAAGGTGGTCACCGCCGGCCAACCCCGTCTCGCCCGTCCTGCCGATGATCTGGCGTTGCTCGACCGAATCTCCTTCCTTGACGTCGATGGAGCTCAAGTGGCTGTAGAGCGTATAGAGCCCGAGTCCGTGATCGAGGATGGCGGTATTTCCGTAGATGCCCAGCTCGCCGACGAAAACGACATTTCCGCTGTTGGCCGCTTCGACGGGATAGCGCTTGGTAACCGACAGGTCGTATCCGAGGTGAAACGCCGTATCGATCGGCTCCTGGTTGTAGGTGTAGGTGCGCTCTTCGGCAAAGTTCGCTTCGACTTTCGAGTTGCTGAGCTGGGTGAATACGCCTTTCCAAAGTATCGATGGAGTGGATTTCTTCATGATCGCCGCGATCTTGTCTTCGTTCTCCTTGCGCAGGCGCTTGTTGACCGCAACGAAGATCTCCTTGGGAGCAGCCTCGCGCCCGCCCATTTCCTTCAGAAGAGGCGCAACCTTGCTCTGAATGAAAATGTCGGTTAGAGCGATCGCGCTCTTCCTGTACTTGACGTTCTTGAGCTCGTAGACGAACGGCAACTCCCTGGTATTTCCAGCCTTGTCGGTGGCGATGAGGACAGCCTTGGCGCCCACGGCTACGTTATAGGGATGGGCGAAAAGAGCGAAGAAGCGATCCGGATGGCCCTTTATCTGCCCTGGATACCCAGGGAAGAAATAGTTGGCGATGCGCACTCCGCTCGAAACCGTATCCGCGGATGCCTTGTAAACGATCGCGCCGACGCCGCCGAGGTTGATGTACCGGTCATCGGCGACGAGCTCCACGGTCGGCGGAGTCCTGTCGATCGTGAGCTCTTTTTGAAGAACCGTCTCGTTGCCGCCGAAGAATTTCCATAGCGAGCCGTCGCGCGCGCTAACTCGCAGCACCGCGCGCCCTTCCTTGAGGCCGGGTAGCTTGGACGGATCGACAACGAGCTTTTTCTCTGTTACCGGCTCGGCGTACTGCTCGGCGGCGAGCGTATGGTCGGAGCCGGCCACCGAAAGTGTCGCGGTGACCGACTTCAGTCCCGCGCCCTGGTCGACGACTGCAATCGCCATGGGTGCGGAACCTAGTACATCGGAGTCCGGCGCCAGCGTAATCTGCGGCGCGTCTCGCTCGAAGCGCGGCGCGAGATAGTAGGCGCCGCCCAAAAAGGCGCCGATGACGATCAAGAGAAGAAGAATGATCACCGGACCTCTTTTGCGAGGTCTGTCAGATTCGAAAGTGGCCATGTCCGGGCTGGCTTTCTACAAGAAGACGAGATTCCATTCAGCACCCTTCGTGGGCGCCGGCATTCTACGGCACTTACGTTAATAGAAAAGGGGGCGGCTGGACGCCGAGGCTCAAGACGCCGGCGTCCGTTTCGCCGAGATCACTCGTGCCACTTCGCCATAGCGCCGCCATTTACGCGGGGCGGACGGTTGCACTGGAGCAAGAACGAACAAAAACCGCACGAAGTGGAGCGCCCGTTCGTTGCGAAATCGCAACCCGTGGTTCTCCAAGACGGCGCGCGAGTCAGGCATTGTGAGCGCCGCGAATAAGTCACGCGCAGCGACAAGTCCTGACACCCCTCACTGGCAAGCACGCGCTAATGTGGTGTCGCGTCTTTTTATGGACGCGCGTGCGTCCCCCCGGGGTTTGGCCCGCTACTTCACCGAGCCCCGGGGTTCTTTTTTTGCGTGCGACGCCCAAAAAGAAAAAGCCCCGCATGTCCTCGCGCCTTACGTTGAGGCGCTGGGCGAGCTGATCTTCACCACCTGCGGGCTCGGCCATGCCCGATTTCGCGTTGCCGTGCGATGCTGTGGGTCGCGGCGCTACACCGGCACTACAGCGCCAACCAGTCGTTCCAGACCACCGGGACGGGGTAGACCGGTTCGGCGGCAATCATCGCGGTACGCTCCGGTGTACGCGCCGGGAGCGCCACATCTGCCATGGACACAGCGCCCGCCACGATGATCAGCAGGGTCGGGATCAGCGGCAGGATGAACAACAGGTGCTCGGTCTTCAACATGGCGGACTCCATAGAGCAAGTGGGATCACTTTAGGCTCATCGCCATCGCGGCGGTAAGCGAAGCACGCCGCGCGCGTGTTGTGACTTATTCACCGACTTCTTGCCTTCGCCCCGCGGCGGCGCCGCGCCTGGCTATCTCCCACGACCGATCACCGATCACACTAAAGCTGGTTCACTACCTCGAAGATCGACGCACTCTCAAAGTCGCTCGGCGTGAGGTGTCTCAGGTCCCCGGAAGCAGCCTTGCTTGTGCAATGGCGGGTCGGGATGATCGGATATCCGACCAGGAGGAATGCCTGGGCGAGCAAGCTGGAGCAAATGAAGCGCCGCGTCATTTCCGCCGCGTTGCCAGGCGGCCGCGATAGGCGAGAAGGCAGCGGGAGCCGTAGCAGCCTCGTCCCGAGCGCCCAAGCATGAGCGAGATCATATTTGTCACCGATCCGGCTCACGACCCAGTCGGCGAGGCGGCGCCGGTCTTCATCGGTCAAGGGCGTGGGGCGCAATACGTGCAGGTGCCGCGCTTTCAGCTCGGACAGCCGCACTGCCCTGACGCCCGCCACAAAGTCTGCCTCGACGATGCAGCGGGGATCCGGGCCCTCTTCCAGGGGCCCCACGAAGAGCGCGACATGCGCCCAGGTCGATTTTGTTGCCCGCCGGACAATTGCCGCGGCACGCGTATTCCCATCCGTGAGCAGCACATCGCCGGGAAGCAGAACCGCGGCGAGCGATTGCAGATCGGCGGTTCCGGACGCGCGCTTGCGGCGAACCGGTTTCGAGAGGTAAAGCATAAGCGCCACAGCCAGACCGCTGCGCATCCGGTTGAACAGGCTTATGGCGCGGGACAACTTGATCCTTTAACTCGCTCTGCAGCGACTCTCCGCTTGGCGCTCGGTTGCTGCAATGGGAGGATGTACCAACCTGGGGTAGTACAACCCTCCTGCGACCGGCAAGAGCGCAGTCGAGTGTGCAAAGAAAGTTCAATGCCGCTTCTGACCGCCCGCCACACGCGATCGTCATCGTCCTTTAGCTCACGCGCGCTGCACTTTGTGTCAGCTGTTGCGTCGCACAGCTGACAGCGGAAGAGCCCTCATGTGCGCTCGAAATGGCGCGAAGCACGCGCCGCTTCGAGGAGGCGGTGCGCACGCCGATGCAGGACTCCTTCCAGGATTGAATTCTGGTCGCGCTGTCGTTACTCTGAGCTTGCCCTGTCGGGCAAGGACGCCCAAAACGAGGAGGTCATATGCGCAAGTTCGTGATCGAGCGTGAGATTCCAAAGGTCGGGACCCTGGAACGGGAGCAGCTCAAAGCGGCCGCGGCGAAGTCGAATCAGGCGCTTGCCAAGCTGGCCCCGCGCGTGCAGTGGCAGCATTCCTATGTGGCTGCGGACCGTACGTTCTGCGTCTACCTCGCCGAAGACGAGCGCGCAATACGCGAGCACGCCGAGATCTCCGGTTTTCCGGCCACTCGCATCGTTGAGATTTCGAAGGTGATCGACCCGTCGACCGCGCGGGATCCCGGCGGGGTGACCTAAGTACTTTTCCAACCGGGACACGGGTGGCCTTTAGTATGTGACGAAGCGGCGCGAGCAACGCGAGTGCGCGCCGCCTCTAGTCGGTGGCCAAAGCCTGAGCGCATAACTCCGTTGCTCGCGCAGCAAGAGTCTGCACCTTGGCTGTCGCCGCGCCTTGCGCGTTTTGGTCCGCTATGTCGGCCGCGGTAACCCGCGTGGCGAGCCGCGAGCAAGCGCAAGCGCAATAACTCCTGACGAGAAACTCGGGGCTTTGCTGCGTCAGCTTCTGCTTCTCCCAGCATGAACGCGTGCAACCAGCCCAATACTCCGTCATCGTCTTCACATCCACGTCGGTCTTGCGCGGAGGCGTTAAGGTCTGAGCATCAGCGTCAGACACCGCTACCTGCAACAACAATGTCCATGCGGTCAGCATCGATCTCACATGCCGTCGACAATGCCGCTCAAAGCCGGACCGCCGTCCCATACGCCGCCCTCCCTGTAACAAGCAGCAGACGCAGTTTACAAATAATGTTGATGTGCCCACGCGAGCAGCCGTCGATGCGGTTGCGCTATTGCGAACGCCGGGGCACGACCCAGGCCGCCCGTCGCTCGCAAGGTAGGTTGCTACTATCAGAGGACAGGATCACTTGCTCATGCGGTGGTGCTCAAGTCCGGCGAAGCTTGCCTCGCAACGCGTCAGGCCCGACGAGCTCTATGTGATGCCGCTAGGCAGGCGTGAAGTGAGATGTGAAGACGACGTAATCCCTCTCAGTTCCCAGTGCAAAGAAGGCATGATCATGAAATCTATCTTCGACTCGTCGTTTAAGTACAGACCCAGCTTTAAGACCGACGTGCGGGAAACATTTTTCAGAGTCCGGCAGGAGCTGGAGGCGCAGATTCGGCAGGAGCAAGAAGCGCAGCAGGAGCAGAAGGTAGGCAACAACTTGCCACGCGTCGTCAGCTATTAAGCTGCTCGCGCACAAAAAGCGCAAAGCCGGGACGTCAATGGAAGGACCGCGCTGGGGCTGGCGGCAAACGTCCGCGCGCGAAGCCTACTACGACGAGTCCCGCTGGTCCGGCAATGACGGAGCCGTCATGCGTGTTCCGCCGCAAGGCATTTCTTATCTGGGAGCCTCCGGTGGCACGTTAGCGCCCTAAATATTGACGGCGCCCGAGTAAAAAAGCGTGTATAAGAGTTTACGAAGCGCTGCGTTAGAAGCCGAGCCGCCTGTGGTTTTTCCTACCCCGCTTCGCCAGTCATTCGCAGGAGCGAAGCAATGGGTCTATCTCTGATTCTTCCGATGGCGAATCGTGCCGTTTTGCGGGCGCGGTTCTTCCAATGGCACGGGGTGACGCTGGAGTCTCATGCCCGCAGCAGGAGCGGCGTGCGCGAAGAGGACGGCATGGTTGTCTTCGCGATGCTCATCGAGCGGGTCAGGGTGGACGCATGGGGCTGCAGCTGCCTGCTGTGGACAAGCTGCGATCGCTTGCTCGATGACGCGATCAGCGTGGTAACGCTGCGGCACTGCAGACTCGCCGTTCAGAACGGCGTCGCCGAAGGCTTTCTGCTCGGCAGGCACCACGCGCCAATGGAGCGTCAAGAGCTGCTCGCACTGCGAGTCGTCAACGTCGGCCGGGAATACTGGGCAAAATGGGGGCATGCGGTGCGTGCCGAGCCTTTCCTGGCAACGGTTTGTAGCGACCGCGCGCAGGCTCAATGAACGCGCGCGACGCCATCAAGCGCGGCAACGCCGAGGAATGGACGCTTGCCCGCATCGGCGCGCTCAGCGTCCAGGAGATTAAACAGCTGCGCGACAACGCCGAGCGGCTGAACGAGCCGTCCGTCGTGGAGCTCTGCCGGGTGGCCTTGCAGGATGCCCGCTCGAGCCGCGGCCGTGCGCTCCGCAAGTCGGGGTCCAGGACGAAGGCCCGCGCTTGATCGCGCGCGTCAAAGCTTTCGAGATGCCTCTTCTCGCACAGGTGGCGGTGATGGGCGCCATCGTCGCCAGCCTGCTGTACTTTCCTCTCGGCGCCGCGCTGGCGCTCGGGCTTCGCGTGGCGGGCTTTTCCTTCCAGGCATTCGTGACGTTTGGCGGTGCCTTCAACGTGTTGCCAGGCTTGGCGATCTGGTGGTTGCTCGTTTTTGCGGGCGCGTGCATTTACGCCGCCTTCCTGATGCCCTGGGGTGAAAAGGTGTTCAAGCGGCGCTAGCAAGTATTCCGGCGCGACGGCGGTTCGTTCGAAGTCACGCAGTGCCTGAAATGACCGGCCGCGACGAACATCACGCCGCTTTAAGATCAGCTGCTCAACGAAGCGCCCGGGAAACCGGGCCTTTCATTTGGCGGAGAGGTTGAGCGTCGCCGGTCATGGGGAGGTAAGTCTTTACCGGCTACTCATGTCAGCATAGTACGCGCGCATTTTGCTCACGGTGTCCCGCCATGGCAACCCGTAATCAAGGGCGAGCACTCGGCCATTCACCAGGCCGAAAGCCTCGGCTTTGGTCTCGTACGTTGGTTCGGGAAAGTAAACAGGCGTGGCGGCCTGAATCTCTTCCAACGTGACTGGCTGTTGCGCGCGCGGCATGACGACAACGAGTCCCAGCGGATCCGCGAACAAAATCGGGCAAAGGCTTTCCCACCCGAACACCGGGCGCCAGCGATACCACATCTCGCGCTCCCATCGGTTGCAGCGCAG
>DATIGN010000010.1:0-14683 GCA_035454685.1 Burkholderiales bacterium
TTACCTGTACTATGCCGGCCGTGCAAAACGCGCCCAGGGTAAAGATGGCATCATGAGATATGCAACCGGCGGATAAGACAGAGACGGAAGAACTAGCCAAGGTCTGCCACGACGTGGCGGAACGTTCCTCCAAGATCCTCGCCGACTTCGTGCAGAAGCAGGCCGAAACCGTGTCCTCGGCGGTGCGCGACGAGATGGGGATCGCCAAGGCGTTCATGGATCTTTACGCCCGCATGGCAACCGACCCCGCAGCGCTTGCAACGCTATCGATGAATCTCTGGCTCGACCACATGCGCCTGTGGCAGTCGAGCTGGATGAAGCTCGCCGGCATGGATGCGGCGCCGGTCGCCGAGCCCGACAAAGGCGATTCGCGCTTCAAGGACGAGGACTGGTCGAAGAATTTTCTTTTCGACCTGATCAAGCAGTCCTATCTCATCAGCTCTCGCCATATCCGTGAGGCGGTGGCGAAGGTCGACGGGCTCCCTGGGGACTCGGAGAAGAAGGTTGCGTTCTTCACCCGGCAGTATGTCGACGCGCTCGCGCCCTCGAATTTCCTGCTTACCAACCCGCAGGTGCTGCGCGAGACGGTCGCGAGCGGGGGCCAGAACCTGGTGCGCGGCCTGAAGAACCTGCTCGCCGACCTCGAGAAAGGGGGCGGGCAGCTGCGCATCTCGATGACCGACGAGAGCGCTTTCCAGCTCGGCAGGAATGTCGCCACCACGCCCGGCAAGGTGGTGCACCAGACCGATCTCATGCAGCTCATCCAGTACGCCCCGCTCACCGGGCAGGCGTACCGGCGCCCGCTCGTCATCATCCCGCCCTGGATCAACAAGTACTACATCCTCGACCTGCGCGAGAAGAATTCCTTTATCCGCTGGGCGACCGAGCAGGGCCACACCGTGTTCGTTCTCTCCTGGGTGAACCCGGATGAGCGCCTGGCGCAGAAAGGCTTCGAGGACTACATGCTGGAAGGGCCGCTCGCCGCCCTCGATGCGGTCGAGAAGGCGACCGGCTCGAAAGAAATCAACTTCATCGGCTATTGCCTGGGCGGAACGCTGCTCGGCGCAACGCTCGCCTACCTGAAGGCAAAACAGCAGCACAAGCGCGTGGCGAGCGCGACTTTCTTCGTCAGCCTGCTCGACTTCTCGCAACCCGGCGAGCTCGGTGTGTTCATCGACGAGGAGCAGGTGGCGAACCTCGAGCGCAAAATGAACGAGCGCGGCTACCTCGAGGGCTCGGAGATGGCCGGGACCTTCAATCTGCTGCGCGCGAACGATCTGGTGTGGTCCTTCGTGGTGAACAACTACCTGCTTGGCAAGGACCCGTTCCCGTTCGACTTGCTCTACTGGAACGCCGATTCGACGCGCATGCCGGCACGCATGCACAGCTTCTACCTGCGCAACATGTACATCAAGAACCTGATGGGCGTTCCCGGCGGCATCGAGCTCGACGGTGTGCCGATCGATCTTTCCACGGTGACGCTGCCCTCGTATTTCATCTCGACCGTCGAAGACCACATCGCGCCGTGGAAGACCACGTACAAGGGAGCGAAATACCTGCGTGGACCCACCCGCTTTGTTCTTGGCGGCTCCGGCCACATCGCCGGCATCGTTAACCCGCCCTCGGCGAAGAAATACCACTACTGGACCAACGACGCGTTGCCCGCGTCGCCCGAGGAGTGGTTCAAGGGCGCGACGCAGCGACCGGGCTCGTGGTGGGAAGACTGGCAGCGCTGGATCGATCCGCACGGCGGCGGCAAAGTCCCGGCGCGCGTTCCCGGCGACGGCGCGCTGCGCCCGATCGAAGACGCACCGGGGAGCTACGCGATGATGCGCCTCGCCCAGAAATCGGGGTCAGGGTGATTTCAACCCGTTGACGCAACAGTCGCCTTCAGTGCCTCAAGAGGCGTGCGCCAGTTTAAGGTCTCTCGAGGCCGCTCGTTAAGCAGGCGTGCGACGCGATTGAGCTCGACCTGGGTCACTTTGGCAAGGTCCTTGCCCTTTGGGAAGTACTGGCGCAGCAAGCCGTTGGTGTTCTCGTTGCTGCCGCGCTGCCAAGGGCTGTGCGGATCGCAGAAGTAGACCTGTACATCGGTGGCCACGGTGAAGTCCTTATGCGCCGCCATTTCGCTGCCACGGTCCCACGTCAGTGAGCGGCGCAGCTCGGCCGGTAGCTGGCGAATCTTTTGGGTCAAGGCCTTGGTCACGGTGCCGGTGTCTTTGCGATCCACCTTCACCAGCATGACATAACGCGAACGGCGCTCGACCAAGGTCGCGATCTGCGAGCTCGCTCCGCCCATCAGCAAGTCGCCTTCCCAGTGGCCCGGAACCGCCCGATCCTCGACTTCGGCCGGGCGCTGATGAATCGAGATGCCATCGACAATCGTCGGCTGGGCTCCTGGCTGAGTATGTGGCCGGCGCATGAACCCGCCACGCCTGAGGTGACTGAGAAGCTCCTTCTTCAACACATTGCGCGCTTGCACAAAGAGACTGCGGTAAATCGTCTCGTGCGATACCCGCATCGAGCCATCATGCGCGAATGTGCGCTCAAGGCCAATGGCGATCTGGCGCGGCGACCAGTCACGCTGCAAGCGCTCGGCCACCCAGTTTCTGAGCCGCGGCCGTCGCGCCAGCAGGCATGGCTGCGGCCGCCGAGCGCGCTGCCAGGCGCGCGCGTCGGCATCGGCCGCTCGATAGCCAGGCGCGCCGCCATTGCGGTCGATCTCACGGCTTACCGTGGAAGCCGCCCTGCCAAGCCGCCGCGCAATCTCTCGAACTGCTAGTCCTGCCGCTAAGCCCCGAGAAATCTCCTCGCGCTCCAGCGCCTGAAGCGATCGCGCGGCGCGACGCCGGATTCGAGGCTCGAACCCGCCGTCGCGCCGCAGCACCGAAAGCACGCTGCACGCACGCCGATTCAGACTCTCGCCGATTTCCTTAAGCGTTAAACCCTTCTTCCAGCCACGCCACAACCTCGCCCGCTCCTCCGGGGCAAATCCCCTTCTCGACATGCAACACCCCTCCCCCTCAAAATTAAATCAAAGGTGTTGCATCGACGGGTTTACATCACCCAGAGCCCGATTTCCCAGAGCGGGAGCGGAAGTAACGGAAATCGGGCTCTGACCTGCTCTGACCCCGATTTCTAGACCGGAATGTCCTTGGGCTTGCGAGGGGCCCTGGACGCAAGGCGGTCGAAGAGCCATGCCGGCATCGCACGCAGTAGAAGCGAAACCAGCGCCATCTGCCACGGAATCACCGCGAGTCGTCGTTTGGCCGCGATCGCGCGCGCGATGCGCCGGGCGGCTTCATCGGCCGAGAGCAGGAACGGCATCCGGAAGCGGTTGACGCGCGTCATCGGCGTGTCGATGTAGCCCGGGCAGACGCATACAACGGAAACGCCGCTTCCGTGCAGTTCGGCGCGCAAGCTCTCCATCCAAGTGATCGCGGCCGATTTCGAAGCGCAGTAGGCGCCATTGCCAGCGAGGCCGCGGAAGCCCGCGACGCTCGCGATTCCGGCAAGCGTGCCACCGCCGGCGGCGCGCATCGCCGGGGCGAAAGCCGCGAGCGTCGCCGCAAGGCCGACGACGTTGGTTTCGAGGATCTTCCTTAGCTTCGCCACGTGGCGGATCTCCGCGGCCTCGGTTCCGGTCCCGATCCCGGCGTTGGCGATCACGAGATCCGGAGGCCCGAAGCGGCGCATGAAATCCTGCGCGGCAGCGGCTAGCGCCGCCTCGTCGGCCACGTCGGCGGCATAGGAGATGACCTCGCCGGGAAGGCCCTTGGGATCGGCTTTGCGGCGAGAAATGAGGCCAAGAACAACGTCGTCGCGCGCGTAGTGCCGCGCCAGCGCCTCTCCGATACCGGAGGAGGCGCCGGTGATGACGACCCGCACGTTGTCGCGACCTACCTTATTTCTGTTTGCGGACCTGCGCGACCAGCTGGTTGACCGTGCCGAGCATTCCCTCGCTCGAGGGCACGGTATAGCGCCCATGCACTGCCATGGCCGGCGTGCCGTCAATCTTGTAGCCGGTGGTGAGGCGGATGGCGCGCTTCGTCTTGCTTTGCACGCCGAACGATTTGAACGTGGTTTCGAATTTCTTGGTGTCCACGTCCTGTTTCTCGAGCCACGCGGCCAAGTTCTGCCAGTTATCGGTGCGCAGCCGGTCGCGGTGGATCGAATCGAAGAACGGCCGGTGCAGCTTGTCGAGCAGTCCCATCGCCTCGAAGGCATAGTAAATGGAGGCGTCGTGCGCCCAGCGCTCGTTGAACACCGCGGGCACGCGGCGGAATTCCACGTCCTTCGGCAGCGTCTTCAGCCAGGTCTCGAGCTTGGGCTCGAGGTTGTAGCAGTGAATGCATCCGTACCAGAAGAACTCGAGTACCTCGATCTTGTCCGTGGTCTCGACCGGCTGCGGCGGGTTGAGCTCGACGTAGTCAGTACGCTGCGCGAGCGCGGCGAGCGGGGCCAGGGAGATTGTCGCGACAAGCGCGCGGCGTACTCGATTCATTGCTGTTCCTTTACTTTGATCAAGCTCGCATTTATCCCGTTCTGCGCCAGCGCCTGACGAACCTTGTTGATGTCGTCGAGCTTGGCGTAGGGCCCCATCCGCACGCGGTACCAGGTGCCCTTATCGGGCAGGTTCGCCGGCTCGACGCTCGAGTCGAAGCCGAGGATCGCGAGCCGCGCCTTTTGGTTGTCCGCCTCGGCGGGGTTCTGGAACGACCCTGCCTGGATGAAATAAACGTCCTTGCCCGAATCCTGTTGACCGCCCTTGGCGCGCATGCGCTCGCGGATTTCCTTCTCCGTGACCGGCTCCTCGGACCCGGGCAGGATGCGATAGAAGTCGAATTTCGGCTTCTCCACCGACGCGATCGGGGCGGGGGCCGCGCTTTGCGGCAATCCGGTGATCGCTGGCGGCTTGCCGCTTGCCGCGGCCTTTTCCGGCTGCTTCGGCTTCGCGGTCGTGAAGGGGATCGGCGTGCGGTTTAAGTAGAAGGCGATGCCGAGCGCCACCGCAAGTCCGACCAGCACTCCGACGCCGATGCCGGCGAGGAAGTTGCCCCCCTCGCGCTTGCGCGGCTTGCGGGTCATCGATCGCGACATCGGCATTTACATCTTCTCCGGGGCGCTGACGCCAATGAGCGACAGCCCGCTGGCTAGGGTCTGGCGCACCGCCGCGCAGAGCGCGAGCCGTGCGATGCGCAGCGCCTCGTCGTCGACGAGGATGCGCTCGGCATTATAGTAGCTGTGAAACTCGGCCGCGAGGCTGCGCAGGTAAAAGGTGATCGAGTGCGGCGAGAGCTCGCGCGCCGCTTCGGCGACCAGATCGGAGAATTCTCCGATCCGTCGCGCGAGCGCGAATTCCTTCTCATTCGTGAGGCGTGATAGGTCGGCCGCGCTCAGTTCGGCCGGATTTCCCTTCCATTGCCCAAACACGCTGCACACGCGGGCATGCGCATACTGCACGTAGTAGACCGGGTTCTCCTCGGTCTGCGCGCGGGCGAGATCGATGTCGAACACGAAGTCGGCGTCGGCGCGCCGCGAAAGCAGGAAGAAACGCACCGCGTCGCGTCCCACCCAGTCGAGCAGGTCGCGCAGCGTGACATAGGAACCGGCGCGCTTGGAGATCTTCACCTCTTGGCCGCCGCGCATCACGCGCACCATGCTGTGCATCACGTAGTCCGGATAACCCGGCGGCACGCCTACGTTGAGCGCCTGCAACCCGGCGCGCACGCGCGCCTTGGTTCCCATGTGGTCGGTGCCCTGCACGTTGATCACCTTGGCAAAGCCTCGCCGCCACTTGGTAAGGTGGTAGGCCACGTCGGGCACGAAATAGGTGTAGGTATCGTCCGACTTGCGGATGACACGGTCCTTGTCGTCCCCGTACTTGGTGCTGCGCAGCCAGAGCGCTCCGTCCTTCTCGTAGGTCTGGCCGCTCGCGATCAGCGCGTTGACCACCTCGTCGACCTTGCCTTCGGCATAGAGGCTTGACTCGAGGTAGTAGACGTCGAACTTGACGCCAAACTCGCGCAGGTCGACGTCCTGCTCTCTGCGCAGACAGTCCACGGCGAATCTGCGAATTGGCTCCAAATCCTCCAGGCTGCCGCGGTACTGCTTCGCGATTTCCTCGATGTACTCGCCGGCGTATCCATCGGCCGGCCAGCCGGCATCGCCCGGCTTCAAACCGCGAGCCCGCGCCTGCACGGAGAGCGCGAGATTGTGGATCTGGGCGCCCGCGTCGTTGTAGTAGAACTCACGCGTCACTTTGTCGCCACGCGCTTCCAGAATCGCCGCGAGCGCATCGCCGATCGCGGCCTGACGGCCATGGCCGACGTGCAGCGGCCCGGTGGGATTGGCCGATACGAACTCCACCTGCACGGAAAGCGGCCTGTCCTTGGTCGCCCGCCCCCAGTCTGCGCCGGCAGCCAAGGCGGAGCGGACCGCCGCCAGCTTTACTTCAGGGCGGAGGCGAAAGTTGATGAAGCCGGGCCCGGCGATCTCGCAGCCTGCGAAGAACTTGTCGAAATCCGGGAACGCCGCGAGAGCCTTGGAAGTTAGAGCTTCCGCGAGCTGCCGCGGGTTGCGCTTGAGGCGCTTGGCAAGCTGCAGCGCGATCGAGCAGGCGAAGTCGCCGTGCTCGGGCTGGCGCGGCTTCTCGAACACGACCTCCAACTCCGGATGGTCCGGAGCTTCTTTCGCGAGCGCTTGCCGGTACGCCTCCGCGAGCCGTGCCTTTGGATCGGAAGTCATTGAAAAGTCAGGAATTCTACTCGAACTCAGACAGAAATCGGGGTCAGAGCCCGATTTCCCAGAGCGGGAGTGGAAGTGGTGGCAATCGGGCTCTGACCCCGATTTCTCTAATCGAACTCGATCGGGTCGACGTCGAGATGCCAGCGCACATGGCGCGGTGCTTCCTCAAACAGCATTCTTGATAGTCCAGTGAGGAATTCCTGGATCGCCACCCGAGAAGCCGATTGCATCACGAGCTGCGCGCGTTCGAGCCCGGCGCGGCGAGTAAGGAGATGCGGAACGGGATCGAAGACGCGCACCTCGTCGGGCGCGCGCACGCTCGCCGCGGCGCCCTCCAGGAATGCGAGCGCGGTCTCGAGCTTTGGCGCTTCGGCGCGCAGCGCGGCCTCGAACACGAACGGCGGAAAGCCCGCAGCGCGGCGCTCGGCGAGCTGAGATTCCGCAAACCCGGCGTAGTCATGGCGCGCGAGCGCGGCGAACAGCGGATGGCCAGGGTAGCGTGTTTGGATGAGGACCTCGCCTGGGCGCTCGCGGCGGCCGGCGCGCCCCGACACTTGCGCGAGCACCGCGAACAGGCGCTCGGGCGCGCGGTAGTCGGTGGACATAAGGGCGGTGTCGGCGTTCAGCACGCCGACGAGCGTCAGCGCCGGAAAATCGTGTCCCTTGGCGAGGAGCTGGGTACCGACCAGGATGTCGCCTTCGCCGCGCCGGATGCCTTCCAGGGTGCGTGAGAGCTCGGCGCGCCGCCGGGCGCTGTCGCGATCGATGCGCACGATGCGCGCGCCGGAAAAGTGCGCCGCGAGGGTCTCCTCGACGCGTTGCGTGCCGCGCCCCATCGCTTTCAGATCGACGTTGCCGCAGGTCGGGCACGCACGTGGGATAGCGCCTTCGGCGCCGCAGTGGTGACAGCGCAGTGTGCCGCTTGGGTTTCTCTTTCCGTTGGCGGCATGCAGCACCATGCGCGCGGTGCAACGCGCGCAGCCGGCGGTCCAGCCGCACGCCTCACACGCAAGCACGGGCGCGTACCCGCGGCGGTTGATGAAGACCAGGCTCTGCTCGCGCCGCGCGAGCCGTTTCTCGATCTCCTCGAAAATTGTCCTGGTGAAACCCTGCTCGAGCGGGGTGTCGCGCAGGTCGATGGTCCTTACGACGGGGAGCCGCGCGCCGGGCGCGGCGCGCTCCGGGAGCTCGAGCTTTTCGTAGCGTCCGAGCGTCCAGTTGTGCCAGGTCTCAAGCGAGGGGGTCGCGGTGCCGAGGACCACCGGACAGGCGGCGAGCTTCGCGCGATAAACCGCCGCGTCGCGCGCCGAGTAGCGCAGCCCCTCCTGCTGTTTGAAGGACGGATCATGCTCCTCGTCCACTACGATGAGCGCGAGCTTGGGCAGCGGGGCGAGCACGGCGAGCCGGGTGCCAAGCACGATTCCGGCTTCGCCGCGCGCTGCGGCGAGCCAGGCGGAGGTGCGAGCCACGTCCTCGAGGCCGCTATGCATGAGCGCGAGGTGCGCATCCGGGAACGCTTCGCGAAACCGCGCCTCCAGCTGTGGTGTGAGACTGATCTCGGGAACGAGGACAAGTGCCTGCTTTCCTCGCTCCAGGGCTTTGGCGACGAGGTGCAGGTAGACCTCCGTCTTTCCGCTGCCGGTCACCCCATGGAGCAGGAAGGCGTTGAAGCCGTCGCCGACGTGCTGGACCACGCGGGCCTGTGTTTCAGTGAGCTCGTGCCTGGAAACAAAGCGCGAACCGACCGGCTGAGGTTGCTGCTTGAGTGCTTTGCGCGGCAGCGGCCTGATCGAGCGCAAACGTGGCGGAAGCGCGCTGATCACCGTTTCACCGAACGGCCGCTGGTAATAACCGGAAAGGAAGCGCATCAATTCCAACCAATCGCCGGGGAGGCGCGGCGCATCATCGCGCAGCGCGTTGATTGGCTTCACGCGCGCCGCCGGAAGCAGCGGCGTTGCGCGTTCCTCAACCACTACGCCGACTTTTTGCTGAGCGCCGAAACGCACAGCGACGCGATCACCGATGCGCGCAGCGACGTCTTCGGGAAGCGAATACTCGAAGACCTTCTGCAGCGGCACGTCGAGCGCGACTCGAACGTACAAAAACTCCCGGTCCGGCAATGACTTAGGGTTTGTGGATAAACCTGTGGGTAAGGGCTTCATCTTCGCGTCACATCATCCCGGTACTGGGCGAAGCCGCGCGCGCCGGTGTCCAACGTGGGTTCTTTAGTTTTATGATTCAGTAACTTAGAACTGCGTAGGGCTGCGAGGATCGTTGTGTGGGTCAACTCCCTGCCAGGGCCTAAAGATGTGCATAAGTCAAGGGCGGCTGCGGGCGCTGTAAGCGCGCACTTCATCTACGAGTGCGGTGACGGACTCCACCGGCGTGCGCGGTTGCAGCCCGTGGCCGAGATTGAAGACGTGTCCCGGATCGGGACCAAAGCTGTCGATGACCTTGCGCGCTGCTTCCCGCACCCGCTCAGGCGGCGCGAACAACGCAGCCGGATCGAGATTTCCTTGAAGTGCAACGCGCCCCGCGGAGAGGCGACGCGCGGTGCGCGGATCGGAGGTCCAGTCGAGCCCGACAGCACTGCAGCCGCTCTGCATCATCGCCCCGAGCCACGGGTTCCCACCTTTGGTGAAGAGGATCGACGGAGCTTTCTTGATCTGCGCGAATATTTTTCTCGTGTACGAAAGAGAAAACGTCTCGTAGTCATCGTGGGCGAGGATGCCGCCCCATGTATCGAAAAGCATCACTACGTCGGCGCCGGCCTCGATCTGCGCGTTCAGGTAATCCGCCACCGCGCTCGCGTTGACCTCGAGAATCCGGTGCAGGAGGTCGGGGCGCGTATGCAGCAACGTTTTGAGCGTGCGCCAATCATCGCTCCCGGCGCCTTCGACCATGTAGCAGGCAAGGGTGAAGGGGCTGCCGGCGAATCCGATGAGCGGCACACGCCCGGCAATTGCCGCACGGCTCTCGCGCACCGCGTCGAGCACATACCTGAGTTCCGAAGTCGGGTCCGGCGCGGCAATCCTCCGGATGTCGGCTTCATCGCGCAGCGGCCGCTCGAAGCGCGGCCCCTCGCCTTCGGCGAACGCAAGGCCGAGACCCATGGCGTCGGGAATGGTCAGGATGTCGGAGAAGACGATCGCCGCATCCAGCGGAAAACGCTCGAGTGGCTGCAGAGTAACTTCCGCTGCGAGCGCGGGCGTCTTGGCGAGTGTGAGAAAGCTTCCCGCGCGGGCCCGCGTCGCGTTGTATTCGGGCAGGTAGCGGCCGGCCTGGCGCATGAGCCAGACCGGCGTGTAAGGCGTCGGCTGGCACGCGAGCGCGCGCAGCAAGTAGTCGTTCTGCAGCGGTTTGTCCCTTATATCAGCCTGGAGATGTACTTCCACTCGCTCTCCGTCACTGGCGTGATGGACAGGCGGTTGCCCGCCCGCAGCAGCCGCATTCGGGCGAGGGGCTTCTGCCGGCGGAGCTCCGCGAGCGGCACGAGGCGGGTCTTGCGTAGCGCGCGCACGTCCACGTTCACCCAGCGGGGCTTGTCTTTCCTCGACTCCGGATCGTAATAGGGGCTCTTGCGATCGAACTGCGTCTTGTCCGTATAGGGAGCGGAGGCGACTTCCGCTATGCCCGCGATGCCGGGCTCAGGGCAGCTCGAGTGGTAGAAGAGCACGCCGTCTCCAATGCTCATTTCGTCGCGCATGAAATTGCGTGCCTGGTAGTTGCGCACGCCGCTCCAGGGCGTAATTTGTCCAGGCGCGCTGAGCACGTCGTCGATGGAGCACTCATCAGGCTCCGACTTCATGAGCCAGTATTTCATGCTTTTTCTGACAGTCTTGCGTTTTCGCGTTAGTGAAAACGCCTTGTAGTTCTGGCGGTTCCCCGCATGTGCCGATGAGCCCTGCTCCCGAACCCTGGCTAAACAGGGTGGTCGCTTACCGGTCACATCAGGTTCGTCCGGCACGCGCGAAGCACGGGGGACGATCACAACAGTGACACTGGATCCGCAACCTAAGGAAGCTATCGGTTCGGAAAAATTGGGCCCTGTCGCGCACCGCAGGGAACCAACTCTTTTTTAGAACAACTTCTCCTGCTTTGCAATCGCTGCGTCGATCTGCGATTCGATGGCGACGAGGCGGCGCTTGGCTTGGCCGAGGTCGAAGCTGGCGCCGACTTTCATGCTAAGCAATTCGTGCGCCACGTTGAGCGCGGCCATTACGGCGATCCGCTCGGCGCCCATCACTTTGCCGGCCTTGCGGATCTCGTTCATCTTGGCGTCGACGTACGCGACGGCCTGCATGAGCGCTTCGCGCTCGTGATCCTCGCAAGCCACGCGGTAGCTCCGGCCGAGGAGGTTGACTTCGATCGTCTTTGGCTCGGGCACGGATTCAGCCCGGCAGGCGCGCGAGCAAGCCCTCGAGGCGGGCCTTGGCGCCGTTGATCTTCTCGTGCAGGCGCTTGGCGTCGTTGCGCGCCGCGGCGAGTTGCTGCCGCAGCTCGACGTTCTCCGCGCGCAGCCGCTCGCAGAGCGACACGAACTGCGCGACCTTGGCCTCCAGGGAACTGAACTCGGTCTCCACGCAAGCCGGACTATGTTGCAAAAATCAAGCCGCGTCAACTAATAAGGCCGCATTCTGCATGTACTTCATGACCTTCCCTGACGTGCGTCCTCGAGCGCCCGACAGACACGCTCGGCGCCGTCCAGAAGCCGCGGCGTATGGCGCTGGATGAGATCTGCGGGTACCACGAAAAGGCGGGTCCCGGGCAGCCAGCTCGGCGGCTGCGCATCGGAACGGCTCGTCAGGATCACGTCCGGGGCTGCGCGCAGCACCGCCTCGGCGTCCACCTCCGGCGCGATGAGCGGCAAAGCCGCGAATACGTTTTCGCCGCCGCAGAGCGCGATCACCTTGCTGATCACGTGGTCGCCGTTCACGGTGAGCAGCGGCCGGTCCCACACCTGGTAGAACACGCGCACCTTTGGACGCGCGGCGTAGCGCTTCTCGAGTTGGGCTTTTCGCGCGCGAAAGGCTTGAGCCGCGCGCGCGGCCTGCGCGCTCGTGCCCGCGAGGGCGCCGAGCCGCTCGAGCGTGGTGGCGATGTCCTCGAGCTCGCGCGGCTCGGAGCGGAACACCGGAAGGCCGAGCTCTCCCAGTCGATTGATCGCCCGCACGCTGCCCGCGTTGGGCCAGGCAACGATGAGATCCGGCTTCAACGCGAGCACCGCCTCGAGGCTGATCTGCGCATCGCTGCCGACGCGCGGCAGCTCGCGCGCCGGGGGCGGGAAGTCGCTGTATTCGACCGCCCCCACCATGCGCAGGCCTGCGCCTGCGGCGTAAACAAGCTCGGTCAGGTGCGGCGCCAAGCTTACGATGCGCGCGGCCGGGCCCGTGAGGCGGACTACGTTCCCATAGTCGTCTTTCACTGACCCGTCCGCTGTTGCCTTGAATGCAACAAGGACCAAGAAAAGCCCAATCCACCTCATCAAGCTATGATATTCGGCACGCTCCCGGGTGCTCGGGAAAGAGGTGCGCATCTCACGGTGTAAAGCCTCTACTGCCCCCGCAACGGTAAGCGAGAGAGGCGTCTCAATAAAGCCACTGCACGAAAGTGCGGGAAGGTGAGACGCCATGCCTCGCGAGTCCGGAGACCGGCCTGGAAGCGCCCTTCAACCGTTCAGGCGTCGGGGAAGACGCCAGGGAGGTTTCCATGCGGTCCGCAATAGCAGGTCTCGTTTTCTGTACGAGCTGTTTCGCGCAAGAAGCGGTGGTCATCACCGCACCACGCTTTCCGGAAGAAATACGCCGGCTGCCGGCGAGCGTGACGGTCATTACCGAGGAAGACATCAAGCAAAGCGCCGCCCGCACGCTGCCCGAACTCCTGTCGAGCGAGGTCGGCATCACGATGAAGGACTTCTACGGCAACAACGCAGCCTACACGTCGATCGATCTGCGCGGCTTCGGCGTCACTGGTCCGCAGAACACGCTCATTCTGCTCGACGGGCGTCGGTTGAACGACTTCGACCTCTCGGGCGTGCAATGGCCCGCCATCCCGCTCGCCTCAATCGAGCGGGTCGAGATCGTGCGCGGAGCGGGGGGCGTGCTTTATGGCGATGGCGCGACTGCGGGCATCGTCAACATCGTGACTCGCTCTCCGCTGACCCCCGGCAAGGGTCTCGAGGTGCTCGGCCGGGTTGCGAGCTACGACACGCTCGAAGGCCAGGTGTATGCGAGCTATGGCAGCCCGCGTTTCGGCATCAACGGCTCGGTGTACGGGTTCGAGTCCGACGGCTACCGCGCCAACAACCGCAACGAGCAGCAGAACAACACGCTCAACATGCGCTGGCCCTTGGGCGACGGTGCGCTCGATCTTCGCTTTGCCACCGACAGCCAGGAGATCCGGCTGCCCGGCGGGCGGTTCGTGCAGCCTTCGATCGGGCTCAACGAGTACACGACCGATCGGCGCGGGGCGGCGACGCCGCTCGACTACGCGAGCCGTGATGGAACGCGCGCCCGCCTGTCGTTCATGCAACATTTCGGCGATGCCGAGTTCTCGCTCGGCCTCGATGCGCGCGACAAGGATCAGCGTTCATACTTCGACCAGAGCGGCTTCCCGACCTACCGCGCCGATGACCTCGAGCTCAGGTCCCTGACGCCGCGGATGAAGGTTCCCTTTGGCCGGCAAACGCTGGTTTTCGGAGTCGACCTGCATCAGTGGCGCTACCGCTCTTCACGCACGGATCGGCCCGAGAACGTCGATCGTCCGACCAACCGTGTCGCCGTGGACCAGGACACGACCGGCCTCTACGTGCTCGACACAATCGCGCTCACACCGGCGACGATCCTCGCCGCTGGCTGGCGGAGCGAGCGGGCCAAATACGACGCGACCGATGTCGTTGATCCGGGCGCTCCGGGTTGCTTCTTCTGCAGCGCGGCCCCCGCCGTGCAGGAAACTCAGAACGAGCATGCCTGGGAGCTCGGCGTGCGCCATGCCTTCAGTGCGCAGTGGTCCGGGTTCGCGCGCGCCGGCCGGGCATTCCGCTTCTCGAATGCCGAGGAGATCTACGAAAGCGATATTTTCTTCGCGCCGCAATTCCAGATCCTGCGGCCGCAGCATTCGCGCACCTACGAAACCGGCGGCGAATGGCGCAACGGCGGCCGCGCGCTGCGCGCGACGCTCTTCCGCATCGACGTGTTCGACGAGATCCACCTCGATCCATTCACCACCGGCGTGGGTAATACGAATCTGCCCCCCTCCAGGCGCCAAGGGCTCGAGCTTGATTCACGAGTCCAATTGACGAACAGCGTGAGAATCAGTGCAGCGTACGCGTACACGGACGCCAAGTTCCTGGAAGGCACGCTCGAAGGCTCGGCGTTCGCGATCGGCACCGACATACCGATCGCCGGGAAAACGGTGCCGCTGGTGCCCCGCCACAAGGTGAACCTCGGCATCGTGTGGGACATCGCCGCGCGCACCCAGCTCTCAGGCGCGTTTAGCGCGGTGAGCGAGCAGGTGCTCGACAACGATGAGCCCAATACGCTCGCGCACCGTATCCCGGCGTACTACGTCGCCGATGTAAAGCTCGCGCAGAGCTTCGGCTGGGGCAGGCTCGCTGCCACGGTGAACAACCTCTTCGGCGAGAAGTACTACGACTACGCGGTGCGCAGTGCTTTCGTCCCCGACCGCTACAGCGTCTACCCGCTGCCCGAACGCACGGTCAGCCTGGCGGTCGAGATCCGGATTTGATCAGGCGCGCAGCAGCTCGCGGGCGGCCGCGGTCACGGGATCGAGCGGCATCTCGGTAAGGCAGCGGCTGAAACTGCGGATATGCCGCTCGCAGCCTTCGAGGTGGCAGGGCAGGCAGCGCCCGAGGTCGGCGGGCTGCACGCCCTGCAGCAGGATTACGTTGCCGACCCGCTGCCACGGCCGTGCGCGC
>DATIGN010000011.1:0-4653 GCA_035454685.1 Burkholderiales bacterium
CGGCTACGACGTGGCGAACGGTGTCTGGTTTCTGCTTATGGCGCCGAAGGGAACGCCGGCTCCGGTGGTCGGCTACCTGCAGGCCGCGGCGAAGGAAGCGGTCGAGGACCCGAAGTTCGTGAACGCGATGGCGGACAAAGGGATCGACGCCGACTACCGGCCGGGCAACGTGCTGCGTTCGGATCTATGGCGGGAGTACAAAGCGCACACCGACATCCTGCGCCGCATCGGCATGATCAAGAAGTAAAGTTTTTTAGCCGCGCTGGCCGCGGAAACCGCCGTTACCGCCGTTACCTTGAGTGCGGAAACCGCCGCCGTTGCCGGGGTGCGGCTGCCGTGCCCATCCCTGCTGCCGGCCGAATTGTTGACCACCCCATTCTTTGCGCACTGTCGGAGCAGGAGCGCGCGTTTCATGCCGCGGCTCGCTGCGAACCTCGCGCCGCGGCTCGCTGTGAATCTCGCGCCGGGGTTCTCCGCGAATTTCCCGTCGCGGCTCGCCACGAATTTCGCGTTTCTGATTCGAAAAGCCGCTCGCGGCCGGCATATTGTGCTGCTGAACGATCGGCTGGCGCTGAGCTTCCGGCACCCGGACGTAGGGCTTCGCCACGACGTGCTTTTGCGGCTGCCATTTGCCCGGTGAGACGTGGTAATAGGGGACGTGCACCGGCTTGTGCACGACGTGCACATGGCGGCGGTACCAGTCGGGCTTGGTGTAGAAGAAGCCGTGGGCAACGAACACCGGGCGCGGCGCCCAGGGCCTCCAGAACACCGGCGGATAGTAGGGCCACCACCACGGCCCGTACACCAGGTACGGGTCGTAGTAGTTCACGTACACATAGTGCGTACGCGGGTAAACCACGATCGCCTCGCCCTGCGGGTACACCACGTACTGGTCGGTGCTCGAGAGATGGCCCGCGGCCTGCGCGCGCTGACGCAGCGCCTGCACGGTGTCCATGACCTGGACTTCCTGGTTCAGGAACGCCTCGCCCAGGTCGTGCAGCCACTGCGGGCTCTCGCCCATGCGCGCGAGCAGATCGGGAAAGGCGACGAGCGCCTTGACCGCAGGATCCCATGGCTCGTTTTGAACCGCGCGCACGGCGGCGTCGCCGGAAAGGTGCGGGTTAGCGCGCGACCAGCGCGCCGCTTCGGCCACCTGCTCGGGATAGGTCGCCGCGATGAGGATCTGCGACACTAGGCCGTCAGCCTGCAGCGCGATCGGCGCGAGCATGGAGTCGAGCTCGGCCTGGTTGTAGATGCGCTGCGCATGGGCGCTGCCCATGACAAGGACCGCGGCAAGCGCAGCGAGGATCGTCTTCATGGTGCCAATCTAGCCCCGCGCCCGCATGGCATCTGTCCTAATGTGTAACCAGTTGTTTCGGTCCGGGCACGACTCCTGCGGCGCGTCAGCCCATGAGCACCGCCGCAGGGGTCGTCGTCGGGCTGGTCGTGTTTCTCGCCACGGCACTTTCTAGCGTGATCGCCGTGAACGGGGCAAGCCAACGTGCCGAGCGCGCCGCGCCAATGCCGGCCGGGGCCGCCGCGGCAGGGGCCACCGCCGTCGACCCGGAGCCCGAGGGCGAAGGCGACAAGTCGAAGTCGCTGCGCTCGTTAGACCTGGACGGCGACGGCCAGCTTTCGCTCGCCGAGGCGGCGGGCCACGCCGAGATCGTGCAGCGCTTCCACCGCGCCGACCGCGACCGCGACGGCAAGCTCACGCAACGCGAGTTTGATCGCCTCGCCAAGCTTGCGCCGTCGAAGGCTGGGAAGAAGAAGCCCGCGCGTCGTCCACAGACGACTGGCTCAGGCTGACGAGCGCCTTCACGGGCAGGTGGTCGGAGGCCTGCTCGGCAAGCGGGCTGCGATGCGCTTTGAGCGCGAGCAGCGCGTGCCGTGGTCGCACCCACACGCGGTCGAGCGCGACCAGCGGCCAGCGCGCTGGAAACGACCACTCCGCGGGCGGGCGGCCGAAAAGCGCGTGCATCCAGCGCAGCGGCCGCCCGAGCGGCAGCCACTCGTTGATATCGCCCAGGACGATGACGCGCTCGCAGATCGGAGTCTCCTTGAGCAATTTCAGAATCTGCCTCACCTGATAGCGCCGCTCTGCGGGCCAGAGCCCGAGGTGCGTCACGATGACGCGCACCGTTTCTCCGGCGACTTCGAGGTCGACGTCGAGCGCGTTGCGTGGCTCGCGCCCGCCGTAGGTGAATCCGAGGCGGCGCACTGCGAGCACCTTGCGGCGCGTGATCAGGGCATTGCCGAACGGTCCGTCATGGCGCGCGAGCGTGAGCCCGGGGATCGGCTGCATGCCGAGCTTGTGCGCGATGTAGTCGAGGCGGTAGTCGACCTCCTGGAGGCCCACGGTGTCGGAGCCGCATTCCTCGATGACCTTGACGATGCGCTGAGCGTCCTTGCGCCCGTCCGCCCCGCGGCAGCCGTGCACGTTGTAGGAAGCGATGCGCAGCGCTTCCGGCCCGAACTGCGCGTCGAGCGCTCGCCAGTTAGCGAGGCTGTCCGGAAGCCTGGCCATGCGCCCGCATCCGGCGCTCCATCCGCGTGAACCAGCGCTTCACCGCCCAGGCGCCCGCGGCAAGCAGCGCGGCCGCGCCGCCCACCAGCCACCAGTTCACCGGGCCTGAGCCCGTCACCGCGGTTTCGATCGCATCGCCGAACACCGTGGTGGTGAGCGTACCAGGGAGCAGGCCGATCGCCGTGCCGACGACGACGTGCCAGAGCTTCATCCGGATTGCGCCAGCGACGATGCTCTCGACCGCGAACGGCGCAAGCGGCACGAGGCGCAGCAGCGTCATCGCCACCAGGCCGCGCTTCCTCATGACTTCGATTATGCGGTCGAGCTTCGGCCCCGCCAGGCGCCGCACGGTGTCCCGCCGCATGTGCAACCCCATGTACCAGGTCACCGCCGACGCGGCGCAGATCCCCAGGAGGCTGTAAGAGAAACCCAACCACGGGCCGAAGGCGATCACTGCCGCAAGGGTGATCAGCGGCCGCGGGAACATCACCAGACAGGCCGGCGTGTAGGAAGCCATCAGCACCCATGGCGCCCATGGTTGCGCGCCGAAGTCCTTCGCCCAGGCGATCGCGGCCTCCGCGGTCGCGATCTCGCGCAGCGGCGTGAAGCGCCACATCGCGGCGAGCGCGAGGATGCCGAGCACGATTCCCGCGAGCTTGCCCCAGGCCGGTTTTTCGGGGGCCGCGACTTCCTCGGCGTGGCGCTCGGAGAGCAGCGTCTCGAGCGCGATCGGCTCCTCGGGGTCCGCGACCGCGGCGACGCTGAGGATAGTCTCCGGCCATTCGGGCAGGTCATCGAACTGCCGCAGCGTGCGCGGCTGGTCGGCGAAGGCGGCGATCGCGCCGTTCAGGCTGCCCGCCTTGTCGAGTTCCTTGCGCACCCGCTCGGGGTCGGTGTCGAGGTGCTCGGCGAGCAGGCGCTCGCGCAGGCCGCGGATCGCCTCGGCGACACGCGCCTGGCCGCGCGCCTCGACCACCAGGTCGCACTCGGTGTCGAGCGCCATCGAGCGGTTGCTCAGGTTAGCCGAGCCGATGCGCACCCAGTCCTCGTCGACGATCATCAGCTTCGAATGCACGTCGATACACGTGCCGTCGGCGAGCCCCGGCACGTGCGGGTAATAGACGCGGAAGCGGCCGAAGCGGTCTTCCTGGCGCAGGCGGCGGATCAGGCGGGTGCGCAGCACGTGCATCGTCGCTTCCTCGAGCCAGCCGTGCGAGAGCAGACGCAGCACCAGCACCACCTCGGGCCCGTCGGGCTCGGCGAGCCGCTTCTCGAGCGCCTCTGCAATGCGCGGCGCGGTGAAGTACTGGTTCTCGATGTAGATCGTGCGCTGCGCCGCGTCGATCATGTCGAGATAGAGCTTTTCCACTTCGCGTACCGCGGGGAGCTCGCCGCGTGCCGGCAGGGTGCGCGCGATGCCGACGTCAATGGCGGTGAGGTCAGGCTTGAGCGCCGCGGGCCAGGGATCGGCGTCGCAATCGACGGGCTTGAGGGCGTGACCGGTGGCGAGTCGCCAGCGCTCGCGGGCAAGCTCGGCGAGGCGGCGCGCCGCATCGCCGTCCACCGCCATCATGGTGTCGTGGAATGGAGGATACGGCTCGGCGTTGGCGGTCCGACGCGGATCCTTCGGCGAATGATCGCCACAGTCCCAGCGCCGCACGGTGAGATCAATGCCGCCGACGAAGGCGAGCGCATCGTCGATCACCACGACTTTCTGATGCTGGCTCGCGGCTACCGGGTGCGTGTCGTCGTAGCGCAAATGCACGCGCCGCGACGGCGTCCAGCCGAAGCCGAAGATCGGCGGAAATTCGCGGTCGCCGCCGAACACCATCGGGTAGTCCCAGTTGAGGACGTGAACGTGTAGCCGGCGCCGGCGCTGCGTCAGGTAATTGAGGAAGTCGCCGAGCAGCGCCGGCGGAGCGTCCTTTGGCACAGGGTCGAAGTGCAGGCGGGTCTGGCTGTTGAAATCCCAGCCGAGGACGATGATCGAGCGCTGCGCGCGCAGCGCGGCTCGGTAGAACGCCTCGAAGTAGTCCTTGGCGTCGACGATGAACGCCGCTCGCTCGGCCCGGGCGATCGCCCAGCAGTTGTATCCGAGCCGCAGAAGGCTGCGCCGCGAGCTGCGC
>DATIGN010000012.1:0-15009 GCA_035454685.1 Burkholderiales bacterium
GATCACCGCGCGGGCCGCGCCGCGCGCGTCGAGCAGCGCCGCGATGTCGGCGCACCATACCTCCATGCCGAGCGGCGTGCGCGGCGCCGCGGCCGACGCGTTGCCGCGCAGGTCGGGCGCGAGGATGTCCCAGTCCTCGAGCCGGGTGCGGCCGCGAAACTCCGCCCAGCGCGTCGAGTTGCTGGCGACGCCGTGCAGCAGGACGAGCGTGCGGCTCACAGCGCCATCGGATTGCGCGGCGCGCGCTCTTCGAGGATGTCTTCCATGCGCGCGTGGATCGCGCCCTTGATGCGCGGGTGCGTGAGGATGTAGAAGCGCTCCTCCTTCACCGCCGCCACCACCGCCTGCGCCACCTGGTCGGCAGAGATCCTGCCCGAGGTGACGGCCTTCCTCAGCATCGCTTCACGGGCGAGAGTTTGAACGGACTTTTCTGAAGCAAGGAGTTCCTTCGGCCTGTTCCGTTCCGACTCGGTAATGCGCGTAGGAACATAAGCCGGACAAAGGACAGATACGCCAACGTCCGAGCCACGCTCACGCAGGTCGTGATAGAGCGATTCCGAGAGCGTGACCACCGCGTGCTTGGTCACGTTGTAAGCACCCGAGCCGGGCGGCGAGATCAGGCCGGCGACCGAAGCGGTGTTCACGATGTGCCCTTCGTTCTGCGCGATGAGTCGCGGCGTAAACGCGCGCACGCCGTGAATCACGCCCCACAGGTTGACGCCCAGGATCCATTGCCAATCGGCGAGCGGGTTTTCCCACACCGCGCCGAGCGGTGAGACGCCCGCGTTGTTGCACACCACGTGGATCGCGCCCAGCTCCTTTACGGTGCGCTCGGCGAACGCCTCGACTTCGGCCGCTTGGGACACGTCGACGCGCAGCGCGGTGGCCTTGACTCCGTGCCGCTTCATCGCCTCTCGAGCTTGAAGAAGACCTTGTTCATCCACATCGGCCAAGGCGACGTCCATCCCCTCGGTCGCGAAGGCGAGCGCCATCGAGCGGCCAAGGCCGCTCGCCGCGCCGGTGACGGCCGCCACTTTGCCTTTCAGCTCTTTCATGGAGCTACCTCCAGGAGTGCCATAGCATCGACGCGCCGCCGATCAGGATCAGCGCTTCCATGACGACAACATGCAAGTGCGCATGCATGCGGCGCACGAGCCATGCGGCCACGGCGCTCCCTGGAATGCTGGCGAAGCCGATCACCAGGCCGGTGAAGAACGCCTCGGCGTCCAGAAGCTCGAAGCGCTGGAACAGCGCCGCCTTGACGACGTCGAGCACGATCGACACCAGCGCGTCGGTGGCGAGCACCACCGGGCCGGCGAGCCCGGTGCCGAGGAGCAGCGACACCAGGATCACGCCGGTGCCGGTGGCGACGCCGGTCGCGAGGCCGAAGACCCCCGCGCCGAGCGCGAGCCCGGGACGGCCGAGCACGATTTGCCGCGACTGAAGCCATCGGCGCAGGGGCACGAAGCCGATGACCGCGAGGCCGAGCACCGTGCCGAGCGCGCGCGCATCGAGGATGCTGTAGATCCAGGTGCCGAGCACGAGGAACGGCAGCGAGGTGGTGAGCACGAGCGCGAGCGTGCGCCGGTCGAGGTGCACGCGGTAGAACCAGAAGCGCCCGGCGTTGATGACGATGCCCGCGACGGCCATTACCGGGATCACCGCCTTGATACCGATCAGCGGCACGAGCGCGGCGGTGAGGATCACGCCGGTACCGAAGCCGCTCATGCCGCTCACGATGGCGGCGACCACGGCGAGCGCCGCGACCGCCGCCAGCGTCGGCGCGTCGAGGAGCAACTACGTCTGCGGCACCGGGCGCGGGCGCCCGTCGCGGTCGATCGCGACGTAGGTGAGCGTGGCCTCGGTGACCTTCACGACTCTCGGGGCTTCGGGGCGGCGCTCGGCGTACACCTCCACGTTCACGGTAATCGAGGTGCGGCCGATGCGCACGACATCGACGTAGAACGAGAGCAGGTCGCCGATCTGCACCGGCTGCTTGAACACGAACTCCTTGACCGCGACCGTGGCGACGCGGCCGCGCGCGAGGCGGCCGGCCGCGGCGCCACCGGCGATGTCGACCTGCGCCATGATCCAGCCGCCGAAGATGTCGCCGTTCTGGTTGGCGTCCGCGGGCATCGGCATGACCCGCAGCGCCGGCACCTTGCCTTCAGGGAGTCTGTCTTCCACGGGTCTTCAGATAGTGTAGAGGGCCGCCTCGGAACGGCGCGAAACCCGTACCAAAGATGAGGCCGGCGTCCGCGAGGTCGGCGTCGGCGACGATGCCTTCGGCGAGCGCCGTCTCGGCCTCGCGCAGGTACGGCTCGATCAGAGATTCGACCAGTGTTTGATCGTAGGGGTCAGGCGCGCCTTTCTGCGGCTTCCCATTTGCGTATTTGTAAATCCCCTGCCCGGTCTTCTTCCCGAGCTGCCCGAGCGCCACCTTGCTTTCCAGGATCGCCGGCACTGCAGTCGCACCCTTCGCGAGCGACTTGCCGGCGTGCAGGCAGATGTCGAGCCCGACCGTGTCGGCGAGTTCGGCCGGCCCCATCGGCATGCCGAAATCCTCCATCGCGCGGTCGAGCGTCTCGGGCTTCGCGCCCGCGTCCAGCATGCGGAACGCGTTCAGCATGTACGGGCCGAGCACGCGGTTCACCAGGAACCCGGGCGAGTCCTTCACCGGAAGCGGCAGCTTGTCGATCTGGCGCACGAAGGCTGCAGCTCTTCTGGAAATTTCAGGGTTTGTTTTATCCCCCTCCACTACTTCCACGAGTTGCAGGAGAGGCACCGGGTTGAAGAAATGGATGCCGACGAGGCGCGTCGGATCCTTGAGCGCCTGCGCGATATCGGCGAGCTTCAGGCTCGAGGTGTTGGTGGCCAGGATGGCTTCGGGTTTGGCAAGACTTTCCAATTTTGCAAAAAGGGTTCGCTTCGCCTCGAGATTCTCGAAGATCGCCTCGATCAGCACGTCGGCGTGGCGCGCGCCTTCGCCGGTCACGTCGGGCATCAGGCGGTCGAGCGCGTCGCGCTCGCGCCGCGCATCGCGCAGCCGGCGCCTGAAAAGCTCGGCGGCGCGCCTTATCGCCGGCGCGATGCGCTCGGGCGCGGTGTCCTGCAGCGTGACGCGCAGCCCGCGCATGGCGCAGATCGCCGCAATGTCGCCGCCCATCACGCCGGCGCCGACGACGTGCACATGCTGCGGCCTGAAGTCCGTGCTCTTGCCGAGGCCCTTCAGTCGCTCCTGCAGGAAGAAGATGCGGATCAGGTTCCGGGCCGTCGGGTGGATGATGAGCGACTCGATCGAGCACGACAGGTCTTTGGCGGCGGCGAACGGATCGCCGTCGTACTTCTCCCACAGCTCGAGGATGGCGTAGGGCGCGGGATAGTGCTCGCGCCGCGCCTTCTTCGCCACCTGCCGGCGCGCCTGCGAGACCACGAATTTGCGCATGAGGAGCATCAGCCGCTGCAGCAGTGGCGGTTGCCTGCGGCCGCGGTCTTCGAGCGTCACCATGCGCGCGGTGTTCTCCAGGATACGCAGCGGCACCGCCTGGTCGACGAGGCCGATGCGCTTCGCGCGCTTCGCGTCGAGCGCCTTGCCGGTGAGCAGCAGATCGAACGCTGGTCCCGGGCCGACGAGCCTGGGCAGCCATTGCACGCCGTGCCACACCGGCATGATGCCGAGCATCACTTCGGGCAGCGCGATGCGCACCTTCGGGTCGTCGAGCGCGACGCGGTAGCGGCAGGCGAGCGCAAGCTCGGTGCCGCCGCCCATGCAAAAGCCGTTGATCAGCGCCGTGGTGGGGAAGGGCAGCTCGCGCAGCTTCTGGAAAACGTCCCAGCCGAGCCGCGTCAGCTCGAGCGCTTCGGCGCCCGAGCCGAGGCGCGTGAGCTCCTCGATGTCGACCCCGGCGATAAAGCCCTCTTTCGCCGAACGGATCACGAGCCCCCTTGGCCGCGCAGCGGCGATCTCTTCGACGATGAGCGAGAGCTCGTTCAGCGCCCCGCGCGAGAAGGTATTGGCCGATTCGCCCTGCCTGTCGAACGTGAGCCAGACCAGCCCTTCGCCGTCCTTCTCCCAGCGCCAGTGCTTCGCGAAGACCTTGGCGTCGACCCGTTCCATCACACAGCCTCCACTAGCATGGCGCCGCCCAGGCCGCCGCCGATGCAGATCGCGGCCATTCCGCGCCTCGCGTTGTTTCTCTTCAATGTCTTCAGCAGATGCAGGACGATGCGCGCGCCCGAAGCGCCGACCGGATGCCCGAGCGCGATCGCCCCGCCATCGACGTTCAATCTTTCTTCATCGAGGGAACCCAAAGCCTTGTTGAGCCCGAGCTGTTCCCTGCAGTATTGCTCGTCCCGCCATGCCGCCAGGCAGCCGAGCACCTGGGCGGCGAACGCCTCGTTGATCTCCCAATAGGCGATGGCGTCCAGCTCGAGATGGTTTCGCTTCAGGATCGGCGTGGCCGCGTGCACCGGGCCGAGGCCCATGTGCGCCGGGTCGAGGCCGGCCCACTCGGAATCGAGGATGCGGCCGAGGGGCTGGAGATTGTTGTTCCTCACTACATCGTCCGAGGCGAGGATCAGCCACGCCGCGCCGTCGGTGATCTGCGAGCTGTTGCCGGGCGTCACGTTGCCGAACTTGCGGTCGAAGAAGGGCTTGAGCTTGGCGAGGTTGTGCAGCGAGGCGTCGCGCCGCACGCCGTCGTCGAGCGTGTAGACGTTGCCCTTGGTGTCGTACAGCGGCTCGACTTCGCCGCCGCTGGGCGCGAGGCGCCCTTCGTCCTGGGCGCGTATGACTCGTTCATGGCTGCGGACGGAAAATGCATCCATTTCGGCGCGCGTGATGCCGAAGCGGTACGCGACGTTCTCCGCGGTCTGTCCCATCAGCAGGCCGACCATCGGGTCGGTCAGCCCCTTCATGATGCCGATCACCGGAGCAAGCAGGGACCTGACCGGGAGCCGCGCGAGCAGCGCCATTCTTTGCGGAAGGCTCTTGGTCGAGGCGAGCTGCGAAAACCACAGCACCATTTTCTCGCCGTAGAGAAGCGGTGCACGCGAGAGCGCATCGACGCCGCCGGCGAGCACGAGGCTCGAGCGGCCGGCGAGGATGTTGTTGATGGCCGAATCGAGCGCCTGCATGCCGGAGGCGCAGTTGCGCATCACGGTCCAGCCGGGGACTTTCTCGCCGCAGCCCATGCGCAGCGCCGCGACGCGCCCGATGTTCACCTCGTCGACCGACGGGGCGGCGCAGCCGAGGATCACTTCATCCAGCTCGTCCGGTGCGAAGGGCTGGCGGGCGAGGAGCGCGCGCCCGGCTTGCGTGGCGAGGTCGGCCGCGGAAAACGGGCCTGGGCGGTTCTTCGACTTGAGGAACGGCGTGCGCGCGCCGTCGATGACGTAGATCGGCCGGGAGTACATGTCACGCGGCCTTCATCTTGACGGCGGCTTGCTCGAGCGACGTGGCAATCTCGGCGCGTGCGAAGTCGCGCGGGAAATCGTCGACCTTGATCACCAGCTTGCGCAGCGCCTCCTTGCGGCTCCACTGCGCATACTCTTCGGCAGTAATGACGTTCTGTTCTTTAGCGATCAATCCGAGCTCGACTCCGGCACGAGCGGTGATGCTTCCCTTTTTGAGCGCCTTGCGCAGCTTCTCGTCGATCGGCTCGCACGCGATGGTGGCGAGGAAAGCGGCCTCGAGCTTGCCGGTGGCGTCGGCCTCGGTCTTCGGCACGTACATGCCGGCGGTAAGCCGGTCGCGTGCCGCGCCGGGCTCGAGCGCGATCCGGGCGCACTCGTGGTTGCGCGAGTCGAGCGGCGGACGGAAGGTGGCGCCGAGCGGGAAGATGGTCCAGCGCAAAATCGTCGCGAGCGCCTTCACCGGAAAGTTGGAGAGAATGCCGTCGATTGCCTGCTGGGCGCGGTAGAGCGCGTCGCGCACCGCGCAACGCACGAGCGGCAGGTCCTCGCGGATGCGGCCCTGGTCCTCGTAGCGTTTCAGCGTGGCGGATACCAGGTACAGCATGGAAAGAACATCCCCGAGGCGGCCGGAGATCTTCTCCTTGCGCTTGAGCGCGCCGCCCATCGCCAGCATCGACAGGTCGGCGAGGAAGGCAAATGCGGCCGACAGGCGAGATACATGCCGGTAGTAATGCCGCGTTTCGGGCGCTGCGTTCGCCGGGGTCGGAGCAAAGGCAGCTCTTGTCAACCCATAAATCAGACTGCGAACGCCGTTACGCAGGACATGTCCGATATGCGAGGTAAACGCGTCGTCGAACTCGCGCGCCGCCTCTGCGCCCTGCATTTCCTTCGCCGAGCGCATCTCGCGCAGCACGTACGGATGGCAGCGGATCGCGCCCTGGCCGAAGATGATCAGCGTGCGCGTGAGGATGTTCGCGCCTTCGACCGTGATCGCGATCGGCGCCATCTGGTAGCCGCGCCCGATCCAGTTGTTCGGCCCGAGGCAGATGCCCTTGCCGCCGACGATATCCATGCCGTCGTTCACGCATGCGCGCGCACGCTCGGTCATGTGGTACTTGGCGATTGCCGAGATCACCGCGGGCTTCTCTCCCATGTCGACCGCTCCCGCAGTCATCACGCGCGTTGCGTCCATCATGTAGCAGTGCGCGGCGATCCGGCCGAGCGCTTCTTCCACGCCCTCGAGCTTCCCGATCGGAGTCTTGAACTGGCTGCGTACGCGCGCGTAGGCGCCGACGAAGCGCGTGAGCGCCTTGACCCCGCCCACCGACGAGGTCGGCAGCGAGATCGCGCGCCCCGCGGCGAGGCAGCCCATCAGCATCATCCAGCCCTTGCCGGCGTATTCCGGTCCGCCGATGATCCACTCGAGCGGCATGAAGACATCCTTGCCCGACGTCGGCCCGTTCTGGAACGCCGCGTTGAGCGGCAGGTGGCGCCGGCCGATGTTGACGCCGGGGGTGTTGGTTGGAACGAGGGCGCAGGTAATGCCCAAGTCCGTTTTGTCTCCCAACAGTTTTTCCGGATCGTAAAGGCGGAAGGCGAGACCGAGCAGAGTCGCCACCGGCCCGAGGGTGATGTAGCGCTTGTCCCAGGTGACGCGCATGCCGAGGACTTCCTTGCCCTGCCAGGTGCCCTTGCACACCACGCCGGAATCCGGGATCGAGGCAGCGTCGGAGCCGGCCTCGGGGCTCGTAAGCGCGAAGCAGGGGACCTCGAGTCCTTTCGCGAGCCGCGGCAGGTAGTAGTTCTTCTGCGGCTCGGTGCCGTAGTGCAGCAGCAGCTCCCCCGGCCCGAGCGAATTCGGCACCATCACCGAGATCGCCGCGGTGCTCGAGCGCGTCGAGAGCTTCATCACCACGGCCGAATGCGCGAGCGCGCTGAAGCCAAGGCCCCCGTACTGCTTCGGGATGATCATGCCGAGGAAGCCCTTGTCCTTGATGAACTGCCACGCGTGCGGCGGCAGGTCCTGGTGCTCATGCGAGATTTCCCACTCGTCGCACATGGCGCAGAGCTCTTCCACCGGACCGTCCAGAAACGCCTGCTCTTCGGTCGAGAGCCGCGGCGCGGGCGTCTTGAGGAGCTTGTCCCAGTCGGGCTTGCCCGAGAACAGATCGGCGTCCCACCACACCGTGCCGGCGTCGATCGCCTCCTTCTCCGTCTGCGACATGTCGGGGAGGATGCGGCGGTAGAGCGCCAGGATGCGGTCTGTCAACGCAAGCCTCCTTAAGGGTTGAATATTCAAGATCGCGGCCACGACGACGAAGAGCGCGCCGAGCACGATATTCGTGATGGAGGAGAATTCCGCGATCGCACTCAGGTACCAGGTGAGCAGGCCGGCGGCGAGCGTCCACCAGACGAGCGGAAGCCCGAAGTAGCCGAAGACGAGGATGAGTGCGAGGATTCCGGCGATGAACCAGGCCATGGGAGCCTCCTAGGCGGCCTTCTTGATCGAAGTTTTGAGGGGGGCGTGCAGCCCTGCGGCGAGGAACGCGGTCAGGCGCTCTTCCAGCAGGCGCGCGTCGTAGCGGTCTTCCGGCTTGCAGCCGGCGATGAGCTGCACCGTGTCGGTGGCGGCGAGCGTGTAGGCGAGGGTGCCGAACATGAAGTGCATGCGCCACACGAGCTCGTCGGCAGGCATCTGGGGCAGCGCTCGCTGGAGCGCGCGCTTGTAGCGCTCCATCGCGGGCGCGTACATCTGGCCGATCAGCGCCCGGATTCCCTTCGCCGGATCGGTGTAGGTGCGGCCGAGCAGGCGGATGAAGTTGCGCCCGCCGCTTCTGGCGTCCTCGATCATGCGCAGGCTCGGGCCGACGAACGCGCGGATGATCGCCTCGGGCGCGCTCGCGCGGTTTTCTTTTTCGAGCTCCTCGAGCGCGGCGATGCGCGCAGCGTTCATCGGATCGAGCCGCCGGCGGAGCACCGCCTCGATCAGCGCGTCTTTGGAGCCGAAGTGGTAGTTGACTGCGGCGAGGTTGACGCCGGCGCGCGAGGTGAGCTGGCGCATCGACGTGCCCTCGAAGCCGTGCTGCATGAAGAGCTCTTCAGCGGCGTCGAGGATGCGGGTGCGGGTTTCATGCTGAGGCTTGAGGTTGCGGATGGACATGGGCCGGCTGGGTTTGCGCACGAAGACGATTCAAACGATCGTTTGAATCGTATCACGGCTTGCCGGAGATGGAAACCGTTTTGCGAACGAAAGCTTTTCGCTCTTCCTTGTTCTCGATCGCGTCGGCGAGCAGGAGGTAAAGCTCGACCTCGTCGCGCGCCTGCGCGGCGGCGCGCTTCACCACCTCCTGTGCCACCGGCCCGATGTACTCGGCGAGCCGCTCCTCCGCGCGCTTCAGCACCTCGGCCGGCACGCGCGGCGCCGGCGGCGCCGTATCCACCTTTTGTGGTTTAACTTCAACGGGTTTCCTGGGGAGCAGGGCCTCGCGCCATTCGGCAACCGACTGCGGGCGCTGATCCTCGAAGGGCGCGAGCGCCCAGTCGATCGCCGCGAGGAATTCGGGCCGGTACCGCCTGCGCTCGGCGGCCTGGACCGCCGCGGCCATCTCGTCGGCACGTACCCGCGCCGGCGCTTCGTGCGGCATCGAGCCGGTCACCATCCAGTAAAGAACCCCGGCGAGCGCGTAGATGTCGCTCCATGGCCCCTGCTTGCCCGCAGTGTGGTACTGCTCAAACGGGGCATAGCCGGGCGAAACGACGGCGGTGAGCTCGGTCGCGCGCTGACGCGCCGAGCCGAAGTCGAGCAGCACCGGGGTGCCGTCCTCGCGGATGTAGATGTTGCCGGGCTTGATGTCGCGGTGCAGGTAGCCGGCGTTGTGGATGACCTCGATCCCCTCGAGGAGCGGCTCGACGATAGCGCTAACCTGCGCCTCGGCGAGCGGGCGGCGGGCCTTGATCCATTCAGCGAGCGCCGCGCCCTCGACGAACTCCATCACCATATACGCGGTGCCGTTCGCCTCGAAGAAGCGCATCACGCGCACGATATTCGGGTGGCGGAACGAAGCCACGGTGCGCGATTCGTCCATGAAGCGCTGCTTGCCCCAGCCGAAAGTCTCGGCGGTCGAGGGCGAGCGCGGCCCGATCGTCTGGTCGTCGCCGCGCTGCGCTACGTCGACCGGCAGGTACTCCTTTACCGCCACCTTCAAGTTCAGGTTGGAGTCGACCGCGAGGTAGGTAAGGCCGAAGCCGCCCACGCCGAGCACCTTCTGAATGCGATATTCCTGGAGGGCATAGCCCTCGGGCAGTGCATGCGGCGCCATTCTTGGCGGCAACTATACGTAAGTCCGGGCCTTCGGCATAACCGACATTGCGATAATCCGGGCATATGGCACATAGCGCCGCTCCGACGCAGCGATTGAGGGGCAACGAATGGAAGGCCGTGGCCACCCTTCTTCCCTACCTGTGGGAATACAAGGGGCGGGTCTTCCTCGCGCTCGCCTGCCTGGTGAGCGCGAAGCTCGCCAACGTCGGTGTGCCGCTCGTCATGAAAGAGGTGGTGGACGGACTCGACCCGAGCCTGCAGATCGTCGCGGTGCCGGTGGCGCTGCTCGCGATCTACGGGCTGCTGCGCTTCTCGACCACGCTGTTCCAGGAGCTGCGCGACGTGGTCTTCGTGCGCGTGACGCAGCGCGCCATCCGGCGTGTCGCGCTCGGCGTGTTCCGCCATCTGCACAGCCTGTCGCTGCGCTTTCACCTCGAGCGCCAGACCGGGGGCATGACGCGCGACATCGAGCGCGGGACGCGCGGCATCTCCACGCTTCTGTCGTACCTGATCTTCTCCATCTTGCCGGTGATCCTCGAGTTCGCGCTGGTCGCGGCCGTGCTGGTTGCGAGATTCGACTGGCGCTTCGCTGCGATCACTTTCGGCGCGGTCGTGGTGTACCTCGTCTTCACCATCCTGATCACCGAGTGGCGCATGGAGATCCGGCGCCGCGCCAACGAGCTCGACTCCAGGGCGAACACGCGCGCGATCGACAGCCTGCTCAACTACGAGACGGTGAAGTACTTTGGCAACGAGGAATTCGAAGTGCGGCGCTACGACGAGCAGCTGCACAAGTACGAGGACGCCGCGACCAAGAACGAGGCCTCGCTCGGGATCCTCAACATCGGGCAGAGCCTGATCATCGCGATCGCGGTGACGGCGCTCATGCTGCTCGTCGCCGAGGGCGTGGCGGCGAAAAGCTTCACCATCGGCGATCTCGTGCTGGTGAACGGACTTCTCATCCAGCTCTACATTCCGCTCAACTTCCTCGGCATGGTGTACCGCGAGATCAAGCAGGCGCTGCTCGACATGGACCGCATGTTCCGGCTGCTCGCCGAGCATCGCGAGGTCGAGGACCGCCCGGGCGCACCCGAGCTGCCGGCGGGGCCCGCTACGGTTGAATTCAAGGACGTAGAGTTCTCCTACGAGAAGGAACGGCAGATCCTTCACCGCGTGTCCTTCACGATTCCCGCCGGCCACCGCGTAGCGGTGGTCGGTCACTCGGGCTCGGGCAAGTCGACGCTCGCGCGGCTGCTCTACCGTTTCTACGATGTTTCCGCAGGAAGAATAGAGATCAACGGCGTCGACATCAGGCAGGTGAAGCAGGCGAGCCTGCGCGCGGCGATCGGCATCGTGCCGCAGGACACGGTGCTCTTCAACGACACTATTCTCTACAACATCCGCTACGGAAGGCCCGAGGCGAGCGACGCGGAGATCTACGAGGCAGCGCGCGCTGCGCAGATTCACCGGTTTATTGAAAGTCTGCCCAAAGGCTATGAAGCGATGGTGGGCGAGCGCGGCCTGAAGCTCTCGGGTGGAGAAAAGCAGCGCGTCGCCATCGCACGCGCGCTCCTGAAGAATCCGCGCATCCTCATTTTCGACGAGGCGACCTCGGCGCTCGACTCGCGCGCCGAGAAGGCGATCCAGGCCGAACTGGAGCGCATCGCGCAGGGGCGCACCACCCTCGTCATCGCGCACCGGCTGTCTACCGTGATGGACGCCGACCAGATCCTGGTGCTCGTCCAGGGTCGCATTGCCGAGCGCGGAACGCACGCGCAACTGCTTGATGTTAAAGGAGAATACGCCCGCATGTGGGCGCTCCAGCAGCAGCAGGCGCAGGCCCAGGAAATCCTCGAAAGCACCGCTGCGGAATAGCCGGCGCCCGCCCGTCGGCGCTGCTGTCGCCGCAAGTGGACAATCTCACGCGATTTCTTGAAATTTTGTGCTAGCCACTGTTTTAGTTTGCATTTTTTTGGCGCCGTAGGCAGACTCCGGCAGTCCATGTGCCGTTCAGGGCATGGGACGCAAAGAAAAACCACTGCGGATCGAGGGGGAAGATCACAACATGCAAAGAAAACTCCACCCGCTAGAGGGGATCGTCGCGATCTGCGCTCTGCTTTTTGTGCTTTTCGTGAGCGTCGGATTTGCGCAGGCCCAGGATGTACGCAAGATCGCGCTGCGCTCCTCTTCGGCGCTCGTTCAGGACGCCGGGACCGGGGAGGTCGTGATAGGCAAGAACGCGGATGCGGTGGTGTCGATCGCGTCCATCACCAAGCTGATGACGGCGATGGTGATCCTCGATCACGGGCTCGACCTCGACGAGGAGATCGTCCTCGGCCGCGAGGACGCGGTGCGCATGAAAGGCTCGCGCTCGCGCTTGCGCACCGGGCTCAGCCTCACGCGCGGCGATCTGCTCCTGCTCGCGCTCATGGCTTCCGACAATCGCGCCGCCGCGGCGCTCGGCCGCAGCTACCCGGGCGGGATCGAAGAGTTCGTCGACGCGATGAACGCCAAGGCCGCGCAGCTTGAAATGGAAGAAACGCGCTTCGTCGAGCCCACCGGGCTGTCCCCCGCCAACGTTTCCACGGCGAGCGACCTTGCCAAGCTCGTGCGCGCGGCGCACGAGTATCCGCTGATCCGCGAATATTCGACCAAGTCCCGCGCCACCGTGCGCGCCTCGGGACGGCCGCTCAGCTACGGCAACACCAACAACCTCGTGCGCTCGAAGTACTGGGACATCGAGCTCTCCAAGACCGGCTACATCAGCGAGGCCGGACGCTGCCTCGTCATGCAGGTGCGCCTCGCCGAGAAGGATCTCATCGTGGTGCTGCTCGACTCCTGGGGCAAGCACTCGCGAATCGGCGACGCCAATCGCATCCGCAAGTGGCTCGAGAGCGGCGCCGCCAGCGGCCGCTCGAGCTAGATAGCTTCCGCGACGACGTCGTCGCGGGACTTTCGGCTCCGCACAGGTTTCTCTCTCCGAAGTACTTCTACGATGCCGCGGGCAGCCGCTTGTTCGCGCGCATTTGCCGTGTTCCAGAGTACTACCTGACGCGCGCCGAGCTCGCGCTCACGCGGCGCCACCTCGCCGCGATCGCGCGCTTCGCCGGCCGCGGCTGCCAGCTGATCGAGTACGGCAGCGGCGAGGGCGTGAAGAGCCGGCTCCTCATCCGCGCCGCGCGCCCCGCGGTGTATGTCCCGATCGACATCTCGCAAAACGCGCTCGACGCCGCCGCGCGACGCCTGGCGCGCGAGTTCACCGGCCTGCGCATCCATCCGCTGCTCGGCGACTTCTCGCGCCCGATCGACATTCCGGTGCGCCGCGGCATGCCGAGCGTGGTGTACTTCCCCGGCTCGACGATCGGCAACCTCACGCCCGAGGAGGCGTACGCGTTCCTCTCCATGTCGCGCGGCATCGCGGCGCGCATGCTGGTGGGCGTCGATCTCAGGAAGGATCCTGCAGTGCTGCACGCCGCCTACAACGACTCGCGCGGCGTGACCGCCGCGTTCAATCTGAATCTTCTTGCGCGCATCAACCGCGAGCTCGGCGCCAACTTCGACCTGAAACGCTGGCGCCACTACGCCTTCTACCACCCGGCCGCGGGCCGGATCGAGATGCACCTGGTATCGATGGGGGCGCAGTACGTCGCGCTCGGCAAGCACCGCTTCCATTTCGCATCGGGCGAGACCATCCACACCGAAAATTCCTACAAGTACTCGCTCGACGGATTCCGCGACCTCGCGGCAAAGGCCGGCTTCACGAGCGACAAGGTCTGGACCGACCGGCGCGGGCTATTCGCCCTGCACGGCCTGACCTAATGCGCGCCGATGCGCGCGGCGGGCGGCCGATGGCCGATGGTGCGCGAGATGCGCTCGGCGGTTTCCTTGACGAGCGGCCCCCACTGCACTTTCATGCGATCGGCGGGCGTGGATAGCGACAGTGCGGCGACGAGGGTGCCGGCGTCGTCGCGAATGCCGGCGGCGACGCAGCGCACGCCGAGCTCGGCTTCTTCGTTGTCGGTCGCCCAGCCCTGGCGCTGGATGCGCTCGAGCTCGCGCTCGAGCAGCGGCAGGCTGGACAGTGTGTTCCTGGTGTGCGCGGCGAGCCCCGTGCGCTTGGCGTAGTCGCGCAGCCGCGCGAATCCCTCCTCGAGGAGAAAGAGTTTCCCCGCCGCGGTCACGTGCAGCGGCGCGCGCGCGCCGATCACGTGCACCACGCGCATCGCCGAGCGGCCCGACGAGGTGCGCTCGACGTACACGATCTCGTCGCCGTGGCGCACCGAGAGATTTGCGGTCTCGCCGGTCTGCGCGTGCAGCTCGCGCATCATCGGCAGCGCGAGCTCGCGCACGCTGATGCGCGACTTGACGAGGTTGCCGAGCTCGAGCAGCCGCATGCCGAGGCGGTAGGCTCCGGGCTCGACGCGGTCGACCAGCCGGTCGGCCGCCATCGACGACAGGATGCGGTGCGCGGTCGACGGATGCAGGCCGGTGTATTGCGCGATCTGCTTGAGCCCGAGCGGCTCGGGATGCTGCGCGAGCACGTCGAGCAGCCGCATCATGCGGTCGATGACCTGGATCGGGCTCTTCTGCTCGTCGTTGGCGGGCATCTGCGGGCCATTTTACCCCGTGTAGAATCCGCCGCCATGCCGGTCGTTACCTGCATCGAGGATCTGCGCGAGCTGGCGAAGAAGCGCGTGGCGCGCGCGATCTTCGAATACGTCGATCGCGGCTCGTACAGCGAAGCGACGCTGCGCGCGAACCGCACCGACCTCGAGTCGCTGTGGCTGCGCCAGCGCGTCGGCATCGATGTCGACCACCGCTCGCTGCGCACCACCATGCTCGGACGCGAGGTGCGCATGCCGGTGGCGCTCGCGCCGGTCGGGCTCACCGGGCTCAACTGGGCGGACGGCGAGATCCTCGCCGCGCGCGCCGCGCAGCGCTTCGGCGTGCCGTACACGCTGTCCACCATGTCGATCTGCTCGATCGAGGACGTGGCCGGCGGCGTGGAAGAGCCGTTCTGGTTCCAGCTCTACGTGATGCGCGACCGCGGCTTCGCCGCCTCGCTCATCGAGCGCGCCAAGGCCGCGAAGTGCTCGGCGCTGGTGCTCACGCTCGACCTGCAGATCCAGGGCCAGCGCCACCGCGACCTGCACAACGGCCTCGCCGTTCCGCCGCAGTTGAAGTTCAAGACCCTGGTGGATGTGCTCGGCAAGCCGGCCTGGGCGTTGAACGTGCTGCGTGGCAAGCGGAAGAGCTTCGGCAACCTGGAGGGG
>DATIGN010000013.1:0-10639 GCA_035454685.1 Burkholderiales bacterium
GCGCGGCGCGAGTTTCATGTGCTCGGGGAAGCGCTCGTACCAGGCGCCGCTTGCGTCGGCCGCGGCCACCAGCTTCTCGACGATGGGCCGGCGCGCCGCCTCGAAGGCAGCCAACGCCTTGGAAATTGTATTTTCTTCGGATAGAGCTTTCGCTAGCGCGATGGCGTCCTCCATGGCGAGCCGCGTGCCTGACCCGATCGAGAAATGCGCGGTGCGCAATGCATCCCCGATGAGGACCGTGTTGCCGCTGGACCATCTTTCATTCCTGATATTCGGGAAGTTGCGCCAGATGGATCTGTTGGAGACGAGCGCATGCCCTTCGAGGGTCTCGGCGAAAAGCCGTTCCGCGTATCTCAAGGTTTCCGGCTCCGGCATGCGCTCGAACCCGGCGCGGGTCCAGGTCGCGGCATCGCACTCGAAGACGAAGGTGCTCATGCGCTCGGAGTGACGGTAATGATGAGCGTTGAACGCGCCGTGCTCGTTCTCGACGAACGTCTGCGTGAGCGTAGCGAACAGCTTCGTCGTGCCGAACCAGGCAAACTTGTTGCTGAGGGGCTCGACGGTGGTGCCGAATGCGCGCGTGCCGCGCACGAACGAGTTCGCACCGTCGGCGGCAACCACGAGGTCATAGCCTTCGGTTTCGACGTCCTGCCGCAACGTTTTCTCGAACTCGGGGACGATGCCGACGCGCGCGAGCTGCTGCTGCAGAAGCCCGAGGAGTTTGAGCCGGCCGATAGCGGCGAAGCCAATCCCGTCGATTACCACCGGGGTGCGGCGATGCATGACGGTCAAGTCAGTCCACGCTTCCATCTGGGGGGTGATCAGGTCGTACGTCGAGGCGTCGTCCTCGCGCAGGAATTCGAGCGCCCGGTCGGAGAACACCACGCCAAAGCCGAAGGTCGAATCGGCGCGGTTTTGCTCCACCACGCGGATCTCCCAGGCGGGCCGCTTTCGCCGGAGAAGGTACGAGAAATAGAGGCCCGCCGGCCCGGCGCCGGCGACGAGGACGCGCATCTACTGGAAAATCAGCCGCAGATCGAAGCGTTTGCCCGCGGAGACCCTCATCGCCAGATCTCCCTTGCGGCGTCGACGCAGAGCTTGAGCTTGGCACGCTCATCCGCCTCGGTGAGCGGGTTACCGCCGATCGTGCTCGCGAAGCCGCACTGCGGGCTGATGGCGAGCCTGTTCGAATCGATGTAGCGGACGGCCTCCTCAGCTCGCTTTTTCAGAATATCCATTTTTTCTAGGGACGGCGTCTTGGAACTCACCAGGCCGAGCACTACCCCCTTGCTCTTCGGCACAAAGCGAAGCGGCGCGAAACCGCCGGCGCGCGGGCTGTCGAACTCGAGCAGAAAATGATTCACGTTCGTGCGGCTGAAGAACTTTTCGGCCACGGAATCGTAGCCGCCTTCGGAAAGATACATCCCTTTGTAGTTGCCGCGGCAGACATGCACGCCGACGGTAACGCCGGCCGGACGGTTCTTCACCGCCTCGTTAATCGCGTCGATGTAGAGGTCGACCAGCCGATCGGAATCCTCGCCCGCCGCCTTCACTTTCTCGCGGGCCGCCGGATCGCACAGGATCGCGACCGCCACCTCGTCGAGCTGCACGTAGCGGCAGCCCGCCTTCGCCAGATCGGCGATCTCCGCCTGGTACACCGTGCCCAGATCGCGAAAGAAGTTCTCGGCCTTGTCGTACGCGCTGCCCCAGTCGGTAAAGCGGTAGAAGTGCATCGTCGAGGGCGCCGGCATCGTTATTTTCGTATTGCCAAAGCCAAGCTCGTCGAGGGTGATCGGTTCTTTCCGCGCCACCTCGCCGCTCACATAGGGAGCGGTGAACTTCGACTCATGGCCCTCGGCGTCGTGGAAGGTGAAGATGGCGTCGCGCACCTCGAGCCCGCGCGTGAGCCGCACGAACTTCTCCCAGTACGAGATGCGGCGAAACTCGCCGTCGGTCAGAACTTGGAGGCCACAATCCTGCTGCAGTTTGACGACATCCCGAATCGCCTCGTCCTGGATCGAGCGAAATGTCCTGTCATCGATTTCATTCGCAGCATGCCGGCGGAACGCCTCCCGGAGCTTCTTTGGCCGCAGCAGGCTGCCGACGTGGTCTGCGCGGGCCGGCGGCGTCGTCACTTGCCCTGAAATCGCGGCTTGCGCTTCTCGTTGAAGGCGCGCACGCCCTCTTTTCGGTCTTCGGTGCCGACGAGCTGGTTGTAGGCTTCGATCTCGAAGCGGTAGCCGGTGAGGAGATCCATTTGCAGGCCGTAGTGCACCGACTTCTTCGCCTGGCGCACTGCGAGCGGGGCATTAGCGGCGATTCTTGACGCAACACTCAAAGAATCCTGCAACGCGTTGTCGCAAACCCGGTTCACGATGCCCCAGTCATAGCCCTGCTGCGCGTCGAACGGCTCGGCGGTAAAAATGAGCTCCTTCGCCCGGCGTTCCCCGGCGGCGCGCGGCAAGTTCTGCGTGCCAGCGCCGCCCGGCATGAGGCCGAGGCGCGTCTCCGAGAGCGCCATGCGCGCGGTCTTCGCGGCGTAGATGAAGTCGCAGGCGAGCGCCATCTCGAGCCCGCCGCCAAACGCAGCGCCGTTCACCGCAGCAATCACTGGCAGGGGCAGCTCCATGAGCGCCATGAAGGCGCGCTCGAAGATTTCGTGCTGCGCGCGCCACACCCCTTCGCTCATGCCGTCGCGTTCCTTCAAGTCCGCGCCGGCGCAAAAGGCGCGCTCCCCCGCGCCGGTCAGCACCACGCAGCGCCAGCTTCCCGGATCGGCGCTGAGGCGGGTCCAGAGCTCAAGCTTGTCACTCCCCATCTGCGTATTGAGCGCGTTCAGCACCTGCGGGCGGTTGAGCGTGACGACGAGCACGTGCTCGTCGCGGCTCTCGAGAGCGAGCGTCTGGTAGGTGGGAAGCGTCATCAATTACATTTAGCTCGTGCGCGACACCAGCGTCAACAAGAAGACGGCTCTGGCGCTGGCGTGCGCGTCCCTGCTAAGCGGCTGCGCCGTTCTCTCCAGCGAGGCGGCCGTCGTCGGCTGCCAGGTGGCAGATACCGTCACGACGTTGCGCGCGGTCGAGCTCGGCGGGCGCGAGGCGAATCCGATGGTCGAATGGCTGCTCAAGCAATTCGGCCCGGGGGGATTCATGGCGGCCAAGGCCGCCGCGACGGCGCTCTTCCTGAGCGTCTATCCGGACGTGCCTTCGGGGCTCGTCATCCTGCTCAACGGCGTGACCTGCGCGGTGGCGGCCCACAACGCGCGCATCGTTATCCGGCTTGAAGAACAAAGAGGTCAGTCGGAGTAGAGCTCGACCGTCAGGTCGCGCAGCCACCGGTTGCCGGGGTCTTGCTCAAAGCGCTCGTGCCAGTGCACCGCGACTTCCGCAGGTGGAATGGCGACCGGCGGCGGCAGAGCCTTGAGTTTGCCGCGCCGCTCGAACACGCGCGCGACGCGTGCCGGCAGCGTGAGAATCAGGTCGGTGCGTTCAAGCACCATCGGGACCACGGTGAAGTGTGGCACCCGGAGAGCGATCCGGCGCGCGAGGCCGGCACGGTCGAGCGCCTCCTCGATCACCCGGTGGCCGCCGCGATACGTGACCAGCGCGTGGGATGCGTTGAGGAAACTTTTCTTGGTCAGTGACTTGATTTCGTGGTCCGCCCTCATCAAGCACAGGTAGGGATCCCGAAACAGCGTGCGGCGGCGCACGGCGCCGGCGAGGCCGGGCAGAAACCCGATCGCGACATCGAGTGCGCCCGCGGCTAGCGCATCGGCGATGTCGTCGACCTCGAGCGCGACCGCCTCCAGGCGCACGCCGGGCGCATCGCGCTGCACGCGCTCGACGAGCGGCGGCAGAAACTCGATCTGACCCAGGTCGGACATGTAGAACCGGAACGCACGGCTCGAGGTCGCCGGGTCGAAGCCCGGGCCGTGCGCGAGCGCAGACTCGAGGAGCGCAAGCGCCTGCCTCACCGGCTCGGCAAGCTCGCGCGCGAACGGAGTGGCGTCCACGCCGCGAGGCGTGCGCACGAAAAGCGCGTCGCCGAAGAGCTTGCGTAGCCGTGCGAGCGCGTTGGACACCGCCGGCTGCGTGAGCCCGAGACGCGCCGCCGCCGGCGTCACGCCCTTCTCATGGAGCACCGCATCAAACACGCGCAGCAGGTTGAGGTCGATGTCCTGCACATTCATGGCTGTGATCCATAACATGAATGACATTGATTTGACAAATGTAAGCGCGCAACCCTACGCTCACCCTTCTTCCTAGGAGGAGTCATGAAGAAAACGCTGATGCTGGTGGTCCTGGCGGCGGCGCCGTTCGTGGCGCAGGCACAGGAGACGACGCTGAGGGTGGTAAGCGCGTTCGCCGAGAACACGCAGTACGTGAAAAACCTGATGCCGATGATTCAGGCGCTGAACACGGAGGGCAAAGGGCGCCTCCAAGTCAATTTTATCGGCGGGCCAAAAGCGATGCCGCCGTTCGAGGTCGGCAACGCAGTGCGCACCGGCGTGGTCGACATGGCGATGACCACCGGGGCGTTCTACACCAACATCATGCCGGAGGCCGATGCCCTCAAGCTCACGCAGATCCCGGCGCAGGAGCTGCGCAAGAACGGCGGCTACGACCTCATCAACAAGATCTGGAACGAGAAGGCCAACATGCAATACCTCGGCCGCGTCATCGACTTCACGCCGTTCCATCTCTACCTCACGAAGAAGATCGACAAGCCCGATCTCACCGGCCTCAAGATCCGCATCACGCCGGTGTACCGCGATTTCTTCCAGGCGCTCGGCGCCACGGTGATGCAGACCGCGCCGGGCGAGGTGTACACCGCGCTCGAGCGCGGCGTCGTCGACGGCTACGGCTGGCCGATCAATGGCATCTTCGACTTCAACTGGCACGAGAAGACCAAGTTCCGCGTCGACCCGGGCTTCTACAACGCCGAGGTATCGCTGGTCATGAACCTCGACAAGTGGAAGGCGCTGAACAGCGGACAGCGCGATTTGCTCATGAAGCACGTAATCGCGCTCGAGAACGCCAACGACTCGTGGAAGAAGGTGAACGAGGACGACATCCGCAAGCAGAAGGAAGCCGGCATCCAGGTGATCAGCTTCGACGCCGCGACTGCGAAGCAGTACTACGCCAAGGCGTATGAGGTGGCCTGGGAAAACGCCATCAAGGCGAGCCCGCAATACGGTCCGCAGATGAGGAAGCTATTCAGCAAGTAGCCGATGGGGTGCCTCGCATCCGCCTACGGCAAGGTGCTTGCCGCGCTTGCGCTGCTTGCCTGCGCGGTATTGTTCGCCATGATGCTGGTGATCTGCGTCGACGTGCTGCTGCGGAACGTTCGGCTGATTCCCGGCGTCTACAGTGTGGCATGGGCGAACGAAGCGACCGAGTATTCGCTCTACCTCATCACGCTGCTCACCGCGCCCTGGCTGCTGCGCCAGGGTCAGCATATCCGCGTGGACGTCTTTCTGCGCATAGTGCCGCCGCGGATCGCCTGGTATTGCGAGTGGCTGTGCGACCTGACGGCATTCGTCGTTTGCCTCCTGATCGCCTATGCCTCCTGGAAGGCCACCCTGTCGAGCATGGCGATCAATGCCATGGTGGTGAAGACGCTCGCGCTGCCCGAATGGTGGCTGCTTGCGCCGATGCAACTCTGCTTCGTGCTCCTCGCAATCGAGGTGCTGTTTCGCATGGCCCGGCTGCATGCGGGCGAGCGGGGGCCGCGTGACGATGCGGTCACGGTGGCCTGAGCGTGTCCTGGCAGGCGGCGGCGTGGCTGATGCTGGGCGGCTCGACCGCCCTGATGTTCCTCGGCTTGCCGGTGGCGTTCGCGTTCCTCGCGATCAATCTGATCGGCGCCGCCATCTACCTCGGCGGCGAGCCGGGGCTGGTGCAGTTCGCGCGCAACGGCGTGCAGTCGGTAACGAGCTTCGCGCTCACGCCGATCCCGCTCTTCATTCTCATGGGCGAGGTGCTGTTCCATACCGGGCTCGCGGTGAAGGTGATCGACGGCATCGAGCGGCTCATCCGCCATGTTCCGGGCAGACTGGCAGTAGTCGCGGTCGTGGCGGGTACCGTGTTCTCCGCGATTTCCGGCTCCACCATCGCGACCACCGCGATGCTCGGCAGCCTCATGCTGCCGGTGATGCTCGCGCGCGGCTATCACCCCACGATCTCGACCGGTCCTATCATGGCGATCGGCGCCGTGGACATGCTGATCCCGCCCTCCGCGCTCACCGTCCTGCTCGGCAGCCTCTCGGGTATCTCGATCTCCAAGCTGCTGGTCGGCGGCATCTTGCCCGGGCTGGTGCTGAGCGTGATCTTTATCGCCTACATCGTGGTGCGCGTACGACTCGAGCCGCAGCTCGCGCCGAACACGCCGTTCGAGGAGTTCCACGGCTGGCGCAGGCTGCAGCCGTTCGTGCAGTACGTGCTGCCGCTGGTGTCGATCTTCGTGATCGTGGTCGGCGCGATGATCGCCGGCTGGGCCACGCCGACCGAGTGCGCAGCGCTGGGCGCGTTCGCGACGATTGTGCTCGCCGTGCTGTATCGAGCGCTGACGCTGCGGAACCTCGTGCGTGCCCTGCGCGGCACCGCGGGCATCTCCGGCATGATCCTCTTCATCATCGTCGGCGCGACCACGTTCTCGCAGATCCTGTCGTTCTCCGGCGCGAGCAGCGGCCTCGCGCAGATGATCACGGACTCGGGGCTGCCGCCGCTCGCGATCATCGCGGGGATGATGCTGTTCCTCATCTTCCTCGGTATCTTCGTCGAGCAGGTGAGCATGATGATGATCACGCTGCCGATCTTCATGCCGATCGTGCAGCAGATGGGCGTGGACCTGGTGTGGTTCGGCGTCATGTTTCTGATCTGCATGCAGCTCGGCCTGCTCATGCCGCCGCACGGGCTGCTTCTCATGACCATGAAGGGCGTCGCGCCGCCGCAGGTGACGATGATGCACATCTTCCAGGCGGTGGCGCCGTTCCTCCTGATCAGCATCGCGGTTCTCATCGTGGTGTTCCTCGTGCCCGGAGTCGCCAACTGGCTGCCCAACCTGATCTAGATGGAACGCTCCTTTAAGGAAGAAGTCGCAAAGCTCCGGCTCGGTGAAGGCGAGACTTTCCACGGCGAGGGCATCCTCGCCGTGACCAAGGCGCTGCTGCAGTCGGGCGTGTCCTATGTCGGCGGCTACCAGGGCGCGCCGGTGTCGCACGTGATGGACGTGCTGAACGATGCGCGCGACATCCTCGACGAGCTCGGCGTGCACGTCGAGTCGAACGCAAACGAAGCGGGCGCCGCGGCGATGCTCGGCGCCTCGATCAACTATCCGATGCGCGGCGCGGTGGCGTTCAAGTCGACGGTCGGAACCAATGTCGCCTCCGACGCGCTCTCCAACCTCGCCTCCGCCGGCGTCAAGGGCGGCGCGCTCATCGTGCTGGGCGAGGACTACGGCGAAGGCGCCTCGATCATCCAGGAGCGCAGCCACGCGTTCGCCATGAAGTCGCAGATCTGGCTACTCGACCCGCGGCCGAACCTGCCGAAGATCGTCGAGATGGTCGAGCAGGGATTCGAGCTCTCCGAGGCCTCCAGCACTCCGGTGATGCTCGAGCTGCGCATCCGCGCCTGCCACGTCCAGGGCAGCTTCAAGACCAAGCAAAACCAGGCGCCGCAGTTTTCCAGCAAATCCCTCCTCGAGAGACCGGATTTCGACTTCGGACGCATCTGCCTGCCGCCCTCCACCTACGCACAGGAAAAGCAGAAGGTCGACGTGCGATGGCCGGCCGCTGTTCGTTTCATCAAAGAAAAAAAATTGAATGAAGTATTCCCGGGAGAGAGATCCGAGCTCGGCATCATTTGCCAGGGCGGCATGTACAACGCCGTGATCCGCGCGCTGCAGATGCTGGAGCTTGCCGACGCCTTCGGCACCTCGCGCATTCCCATCTACTGCATGAATGTGACCTATCCGATGGTGCCGGAGGAAGTAGCGGACTTTTGCAGAACTAAAGCCAGAGTCCTTGTCGTCGAGGAAGGCCAGCCTGCCTTCATCGAGGAGCAGGTGCTCGCAACCCTGCGCCGGCATGACGTGAACGCGGTAAAGCTGCACGGCAAGGACGTGCTGCCGATGGCGGGCGAATACACGGGCGAGGTGGTGCTGACCGGGGTGTCGAAGTTCCTCGACCGTGCAGCGGCGCTCGACCCGATCGTTTCATTGAAGACAAGAGCGTCCGGGCTCCTCGCCGGCCTTCCCGCGCGTCCGCCCGGATTCTGCGTTGGCTGCCCGGAGCGGCCGGTATTCTCGGCGATGAAGGTGATCGAGAAGGAGGTCGGAAAATTTCACCTTTCCGGCGACATCGGCTGCCACACGTTCTCGACGCTGCCGCCGTTCAACATTGGCAATACCGTGCTCGGCTACGGTCTAGGGCTCGCGTCGAACTCGGCGGTGCATCCGGCGCTCGGCAGGCGCACGGTGACCATGATGGGCGATGGCGGGTTCTGGCATAACGGCCTCACCTCGGGCATCGCCAACACCGTGTTCAACAAGAACGACGGCATCCTGGTGATCATGAAGAACGGCTACAGCTCCGCGACCGGGACACAGGAGCTGCCGTCCTCGCCGCAGCACAGCGAATCCAAGGCCCCGAATATGAGCATTGAGCGCGCCCTGAAGGGGATCGGCGTCGGCTGGATGAAGACGGTGAACAACTACGACGTCGCCGCGGTGATGAAGACGCTGAAGGATGCGATGACCACGAAATACGACGGACTGAAAGTCATCATCGCCGAGGGCGAATGCCAGCTCGAGCGGCAGCGAAAGCTGCGTCCCGTGGTCGCAAAAAATCTCTCTGAAGGAAAAAGGAGCGTACGCGTCAAATACGGCGTCGACGAGGACACGTGCACCGGCGATCACTCGTGCATCCGCCTCTCGGGCTGCCCGACGCTCACCATCAAGGACAACCCCGACCCGCTGCGCCGCGACCCGGTCGCCACGGTAATCGAAGGCTGCGTCGGCTGCGGACTGTGCGGCGAGAATGCCCACGCCGCTGTGCTCTGCCCCTCCTTCTACAGGGCCGAGGTCATCCAGAACCCCACTTGGTGGGACAAGCTCATTTCTCGTATCCGTGGAACGCCAGTTCACTAAGGAAATAGAGTCCCTGCGCCTGGGGGACGGCGAGGTGTTTCACGGCGAAGGCATCCTCGCGGTGACCAAGGCGCTTTTGCAGTCGGGGGTGTCGTACGTCGGTGGCTACCAGGGCGCGCCGGTTTCGCACCTCCTCGACGTCATGGTGCAGGCGAAGGGCTACCTCGACGAGCTCGGCGTGCACGTCGAGGCGTGCACCAGCGAGGCGTCCGCGGCCGCAATGCTCGGCGCCTCCATCAACTACCCCGCGCGCGGCGCGGTGACCTGGAAGTCGATTGTCGGCACCAACGTCGCCGCCGATGCGCTTTCGTACCTTGCAAGCGCCGGCGTGATGGGCGGGACGCTGATCGTGCTCGGCGAAGACTACGGCGAGGGCGGCGTCGTGGCGCAGGAGCGCAGCCACGCCTTCGCGATGAAATCGCTGATGTGGCTGCTCGACCCCCGGCCCAGCCTCTCGACCATCGCCGATATGGTCGAGCGCGGCTTCGAGCTTTCCGAGGCATCGAACACCCCCGTGATGATGGAGCTGCGGATCCGTGCTTGTCACTTGCGGGGTTCACTCAAGTCGAAGAAGAACGTGGCGCCCGCTGTTTCGAGCAGAAGCAAGCTTGACGGCCCGCCCAGGGAGTTCATCTACGACCGCCTGGCGCATCCGCCGGCGACCTTCCGGCAGGAGAAGCTGAAGGCCGAGGTGCGCCTGCCGGCCGCGCGCAAGTTCATCCGCGAGAGCCGGCTGAACGAAGTCTTCGCCGGCGCGGAGAACGTCGGCGTCATCGTCCAGGGCGGGCTCTACAACGGGCTGATGCGCGCGCTGCGCATCCTCGGCCTCGCCGACGATTTCGGCGCGAGCCGCCTGCCGATCCTTGCGCTGAACGTCGTGTATCCGCTGGTGCCGGAAGAGATCGTCGAATTCGCCAAGAACAAGGCCGCGGTCCTGGTTCTGGAGGAAGGCCAGCCGGAATTCATCGAGCACGAGATCGCCACTTTCCTGCGCCGGGCGGATGTGCCGACGAAGCTGCACGGCAAGGACTGCATGCACATGGCGGGTGAGTACAACGTCGAGTCGCTGGTGCGCGGGCTCGCGCGATTTATCGGCCTGCATGCGCCTCACCTGGACACCTCGCCCGGGGCTGCGTGGCTGAAGTCCATTCAGGAATCAAGAGATAAAGCATCGTCATTCCTCGGCGCCCTGCCTGCCCGTCCGCCCACCTTCTGCGTCGGCTGCCCGGAGCGCCCGGTGTTCTCGGCGATGAAGCTGGTGGCGAAGGACATCGGCCGGCCGCACGTATCGATGGACGTCGGCTGCCACGCGTTCGCGAGCTTCGAGCCGTTCTCGCAGGGCAACACGCTGCTCGGCTACGGCATGAGCCTAGCTGCGGCCGCGGGCGTCGCGCCGATGCAGGCGAAGCGGGCCGTCGCGGTGATGGGCGACGGCGGTTTCTGGCACAACGGGCTGCTCTCCGGCGTGGCGTCCAACCTCATGAACAAGGGC
>DATIGN010000014.1:0-11196 GCA_035454685.1 Burkholderiales bacterium
CCCGCATTCGCGGGAACGACGGTTCACCGCTTATTCAGAGTTTCGCTAGAGCGCTCTACACGCAGCGCGCGCCGTCCACTTCGATGCACACGCCGCTGACGAAGCTCGCCTCGTCCGAAGCGAGGTAAAGGCACGCGTTCGCGACGTCGAGCGGCGTCGAGAACCGCCCGAGCGGGATGGTGGCGAGAAAGCGCTTCTTGGCCTCTTCCGTCAGCGCGCCGCCGGCGAAATCGGCCGAGAGCGAAGTCTCCGGGCTGAACACCGGGTTGACGCAGTTGACGCGGATCCTGTCGGGCCCGAGCTCGCCGGCCATCGACTTCGACATCACGATCACCGCGCCCTTGGAGCTGTTGTAGACCGTGAGCCCCGGCCGCGGCCGCACGCCGGCGGTGGAGGCGATGTTTACGAAGCAGCCGCCGCCGCGCTTGCGGAACACCGGCACCGCGTGCAGCGCCGAAAGATAGATGCTCTTCACGTTGACCGCGTACACGCGGTCGAACTCCGCCTCGGTCACCTCGAGGTAAGGCTTGTTGCGGTGAGTCCAGCCGGCGTTGTTGACCACGATGTCGAGACGCTCGCCGGCGGCCCGCACCAGCTTTGCCCAGTCCTCGCCCTTGGTGACGTCGGCCTGGACGAATTCAGCACCGATCTGCTGGGCGATGTTCTGTCCTTTGGCATCGATGTCATTAACGATCACGCGCGCGCCTTCCTCGGCGAAGCGCCGGGCGATGCCCGCGCCGAAGCCCGAGCCGGCTCCGGTGACGATCGCGACCTTGTCTTTCAGCCTCATTGGCTCATTTCTCCTCGTTCGCCCTCTTGAACGGGCTATGTTCGCACAGCTCGTCGACATAGCGCGCGATGCCGGCGCCTTCGCGCTCGAGGAAATTCTCCACCGCGCGCGCAAACCTGGGGTGCGCGAGCCAGTGCGCCGAAGGCGCCTCGACCGGCAGCAGGCCGCGCCAAAGCTTATGCTCGCCCTGCGCGCCGCCCTCGAACGTCTGCAGGCCCCGGGCAATCGCGTACTCGATCGCCTGGTAGTAGCAGCATTCGAAATGAAGCAGCGGCACGTGCTCGAGCGCGCCCCAGTAGCGGCCGTAGAGCGTGCTTTCGTCCTTCAGAAACAACGCGGCCGCGATCGGGCGTCCGCTGCGCTCGGCGACGAGGAGCGCCAGGTTTTCCGGCATCTCCGCGCCGATGCGAAGGAAGAACTCGAAGCTGAGATAGGGGCTCGAACGGTGCTCGGCGTACGTTTTGCGGTAGCAGCGGTTGAAGAGCTCCCAGTGGTGGCGCTCGAGGCCGCGCCCTTCTACCCATTTGCAGGTTATTCCTTGTTCCTCAACCCGGCGTCGCTCCTGCCGGATCTTCTTGCGCCGCGCGTGCGTCATGCGGCGCAGGAAGTCGTCGAAGTCGGCATAGCCGTGGTTTCGCCAGTGAAACTGCACAGTGCGCCGGATCAGCATGCCGCGCGCGAGCAGATGCGCGAGGTCTTCCTCCGGCGGAAAGAGGACGTGCAGCGAGGACGTTTCGCGCGCAAGCTCGAGCGCGGCATCGAGCAGCAGCGCCTTTTCGGTCCCGAGCAGCCGCGGGCCCCTCACCGGCGTAAACGGAATGGCGCTGAGGAGCTTGGGGTAGTACTCGATACCGTGGCGCTCGTGCGCCTCAGCCCAGGCCCAGTCGAATACGTATTCGCCGTAGGAATGCGCCTTCGCGAAGAGCGGCATGGCGCCGGCGAGCGCCCCCGCTCGCCGCGCGAGCAGGAAGCGCGGCGCCCAGCCGGTGCGAGGCGATACGCAACCGGTGTCGATCAGCGCGGACAGGAACTCGTGGCGCACGAAGGGCTGGCGCCCGGCGAGCGCGTTCCATTCCGCCGGATCCACGCCGGCGAGCGAGTCGACGGCGTTAACGGACTCCAAATTCGACGCGGATCCTCTCCGCTACCTTCGGATCGAAGCCCTTGATGCGCTCGTACTCGGCGCGCACCTTCTCGCGCCGCCCGAGCCGGTGCCATACGCTGGCGAGCTGGTAGCCGGCGTAGGGATTCATGGGCTGCAGCCGCGCCGCCTCCTGGAACTTCGCCGCCGCTTCCTCCAGCCGGCCGAGGTGGGCGAGCGACAGGCCAAGCCCGTACCAGGCGCGGTCCACCTTGGCGTCGAGCTCGAGCGCGCGCTCGAAGCGGGGCAGCGCGGCCTCGTGACGGCCGATGCGCTGCAGGATGAAAGCGACGTTGAAGTGGGACGCGGCGTCGTCGGGCTGGAGGGCGATCGCGCGCTCGAAGGCGTCGAGCGCCGCCTGGTGCTCCTCGCGCTCGGCGAGCAGGAAGGCGACGCAAGTCCACGCCTGCTGGTGACGAGGATCTTCGCGCGTGACGGCCCGGAACACGTCGAGCGCCCGCGAGTGGCGCTTGACCAGCATGAGGAGCTGCCCGTACCAGAAAAGCAGCGACGGGCGCAGGGAGTCGCTCAGCGCCATTCGAGCCCATTTTACGAGCTTTGTCCGCTGTACAATCTGGCCATCGCGGAGGACAGGCGTATGAAGAAGATCGAGGCCATCGTAAAGCCGTTCAAGCTCGATGAGGTGCGCGAGGCGCTTTCGGAAGTCGGCGTAACCGGGCTCACGGTGACCGAGGTCAAGGGTTTCGGCCGGCAGAAAGGCCACACCGAGCTCTACCGCGGCGCCGAGTATGTGGTCGACTTCCTGCCGAAGGTGAAGATCGAAGTGGTGGTCGCCAACAACCAGGTGGAAAGCGCGATTGACGCCATCGTGCGCTCGGCGCGCACCGGCAAGATCGGCGACGGCAAGATCTTCGTCACCTCCGTCGAGCACGTGGTCCGTATCCGCACCGGCGAGACCAACGAGGCCGCCGTTTAGGGAAGCTTCAAAGAAGTCGCCCGCGCGAACCTTAAAGAAGTCGCCCCCGCGAAGGCGGGGGCCCAATTTTCCTATCAACAACATGGGTTCCCGCCCCCGACTAGAACATTCGGGGGTGACGTTCTTTCGCGGGAACGACGAATTAGTTTCTAAGTAGTACCAGCACCGCGCCGGCGCCGCCATGGACCGCCGGCGCCTGGGCGAACGCGACGACGTCGTCGCGCATCTTCAGCCAGTGATACACCTTTCGTTTCAGCACCGGCTCGCGGTTACGCGAGCCCAGGCCCTTGCCGTGGACGATGCGCACGCAGCCCAGTCGCCGCGCCCGGCAGCCGCGCAGGAACTCGCGCACCGCGGCCGCAGCCTCGCTCCGGTTCAGGCCATGCAGGTCGAGGCTGTCCTCGACGACCCAGTGGCCTCGCCTAAGCTTGCGTAACATGCCGGGTGGGTAGCCGCCGCGCACGTAAGCGAGCTCTTCGCCCGATTCCCCGGCGTCGTCGGGCGAGATGGGTCCGAGCGATTCGGCGAGCGCGGCGCGCTCGTCGCGCCAGGTTTCGCGCGGCACCGGCGCCGGCCGCGGGCGCCCGGGCACGACACGCCGCGGCTCGGGCAGGGGCTCGACGCCTTCCCGGAAATCCGGCTCGTCAGACGCCGCCATCGAGATACTTCTCGGCGTCGAGCGCCGCCATGCAGCCGCTCGCCGCGCTGGTGACCGCCTGGCGGTAGACATGATCCTGGACATCCCCGGCGGCGAACACGCCCGGCACGCTGGTCGCGGTGGCGAGGCCCTCGCGCCCGCCGCGCGTCACGATGTAGCCGTTCTCCATCTCGAGCTGCCCGGCAAAGATCCCGGTGTTCGGGGTATGGCCGATGGCGACGAAGAAGCCTTTCGCCGCAGTAGTCTTGATCGAGCGGGACTTGAGATTCTTTATCCTAACCCCGGCGACCCCGCCCGCGTCGCCCAGCACCTCCTCCACCACTGCGTCGAGCTCGAGGCGGATCTTCCCTTCGGCGACCCGCTTCATCAGCTTGTCGACCATGATCTTCTCGGCGCGGAATTTGTCACGCCGGTGCACGAGCGTCACCTGGGAGCAGATGTTGGCGAGGTACAGCGCTTCCTCCACCGCGGTATTGCCGCCGCCCACGACGACCACGTCCTGACCCTTGAAGAAAAAGCCGTCGCAGGTCGCGCAGGCGGACACGCCCCGTCCCATGTACTTCTGCTCCGAGGGCAGGCCAAGATACTTGGCGGTGGCGCCAGTGGCGATCACCAGCGCGTCGCAGCGGTAGCTCGCCATGTCGCCCTCCAGCACGAACGGGCGCTCGCCCAGGCGCGCGGTATGGATCTGGTCGGCGATCACTTCGGTCTCGAAGCGCTCGGCGTGCTTCTGGAAGCGCTGCATCAGGTCCGGTCCCTGGACGCCGTCGGCGTCGGCCGGCCAGTTGTCCACGTCGGTCGTGGTCATGAGCTGGCCGCCCTGCGCCACGCCGGCGATCAGCACCGGCCGCAGGTTGGCCCGCGCCGCGTAGACCGCGGCGGTGTAACCCGCCGGGCCGGAGCCGAGAATCAGGAGCCGGGCATGCCGTGTCGCCATTCGTGGAAATGCTAACATCTCGTTTCATGGCGGGCCCCGTATCCACTGCAGTGCTGAAAACAGTGCCGCTCTTCACGAGCTTGGCCGAAGAGCAGCTTCGCATGCTGACCACGATGGTGACGCGCAAGAGCACGCCGCGCTCGACCACGATCATGGCGGGCGGCGACCCCACCGATTCGCTCTACATCGTGCTCTCCGGCCGGCTCAAGGTCATGATGAGCGACTCCGAGGGCAAGGAAGTGATCCTGGCGATCCTCGGCCCGGGCGAGTTTTTCGGCGAGATGGGGCTGATCGACGACGAGCCGCGCTCGGCCACGGTAGTGACGATCGAGCCGTGCGAGCTGCTCTCGATCGCCAAGCGCGATTTCAAGAAATGCATGGCCGAGAACTTCCAGATGACGGAGGCCGTGATGCGCGGCCTCGTCAGGCGGTTGCGCGAGGCCGACCGCAAGATCGGCAGCCTCGCGTTGCTCGACGTCTACGGCCGGGTAGCGCGGCTGCTCCTCGACATGGCCGAGAACGTCGACGGCGAGAAGGTCGTGACCAAGCGCCTGCCGAAGCAGGACATCGCCAAGATGATCGGCGCCTCGCGCGAGATGGTGAGCCGGGTGATGAAGGACCTCCAGACCGGCGGCTACATCGAGATGCGCGGCTCGACCATCGTGCTGCGCGACACCATCATGCTCCCGGAGTAGCGGGACACGGGGGACCGCCTCGTGCGCCCGGTTGCCAAAGGCGGCACGCCGCTTCCCGCCCGCCTGGCGGGCCTGCTCCGCGAAGCAAGATGGCTGCTCGTAATCGCGGCAGGTCTTTACCTGCTGCTCGTCTTCGCCACCTTCCAGCGCTCCGATCCGGGCTGGTCGCATAGCGCCACCGACGCGGTCGCGCGCAATGGCGGCGGCGCCTTCGGCGCCTGGCTGGCGGACCTGCTTCTTTATCTCTTCGGCGTGTCCGCGTACTGGTGGGTCGCGCTGTGCGCCTACATCGTGGTCTGGGGCTACCGGCGCCTCGACGGCATCCGGCTCGCCGCGGCCCTCGGCGGATTTGCGCTGCTGATCGGCTCAAGCGCTGCGCTCGAGCGCCTGCGCATGCACAGCCTTGCGGTCGAGCTGCCGCTCGCGCCCGGCGGCCTGATCGGCGAGGCCCTCAGCGTGCCGCTGGCGGGCGCCCTCGGGTTGACCGGCGCCACGCTCGCCCTTCTTACCTTCACCGCCATCGGGTTCAGCCTTTTCATCGGCGTTTCGTGGCTCACTATCTTCGAGGCCGTCGGCACCGGCCTTGAGAAGGCCTATCTCGGCGCCTTCGCCGCCTGGGACCGGCGCCGCGACCGCAAGCTCGGCAGCCGCGCCCGCGAGGAGCGCGAGGCGCAGGTGGAGATCGAAAAGCGCCGCGAGGACGAGTACCCGCCGCTTCGCATCGAGCCGGCGCTCGCCGAAATCAAGAAATCCGAGCGCGTTCAGAAGGAACGACAGGCGCCGCTTTTCGAGCACCTCCCCGATACGCCGCTGCCGCCGCTCAAGCTGCTCGACGAGGCCGCGGGCGGGGGCGAGACCATCGCCGCCGAGACGCTGGAATTCACCTCGCGCTTGATCGAGAAGAAGCTCTCCGACTTCGGCGTTGCGGTGAAGGTGCTGGCCGCCTATCCGGGCCCGGTCATCACGCGCTACGACATCGAGCCCGCCGTCGGCGTCAAGGGCAGCCAGATCGTCAACCTGGTGAAGGACTTGGCGCGCGCGCTGTCCGTGGTGTCGATCCGGGTGGTCGAGACCATTCCGGGCAAGTCGTGCATGGGCCTGGAGATCCCGAACCCGCACCGCCAGACGGTGCGCCTGTCCGAGATCCTCGGCTCGGAGGCCTACCACACGCTGCATTCGCCGCTCGCTCTCGCGCTTGGCAAGGACATTGCCGGCCACCCGGTCGTGGCCGACCTCGCGCGCATGCCGCACCTTCTTGTCGCCGGCACCACGGGCTCGGGCAAATCTGTCGCGCTGAACGCGATGATCCTGTCGCTTCTCTACAAGTCGGAGCTGCGCGCGGTTCGCCTGATCCTGATCGACCCGAAGATGCTGGAGCTCTCGGTCTACCAGGATATCCCGCACCTGCTCGCGCCGGTCGTCACCGACATGAAGCAGGCGACCAACGCGCTCGGCTGGTGCGTCGCCGAGATGGACCGGCGCTACAAGCTCATGAACTGGATCGGCGCGCGCAACCTCTCCGGCTACAACCACAAGGTCGCCGAGCGCAAGATCGCAGACCCGTTCGCGCAGACGCCGGGCGAGCCGCAGGCGCAGCCCGAGATCCTGCAGCCGCTGCCGCACATCGTGGTGGTGATCGACGAGCTCGCCGACCTGATGATGGTGGTCGGCAAGAAGGTGGAGGAGCTCATCGCCCGGCTCGCCGGCAAAGCTCGCGCCGCCGGCATCCACCTCGTGCTCGCGACCCAGCGCCCCTCGGTCGACGTCATCACCGGCCTCATCAAGGCCAACATCCCCTCGCGCATCGCGTTTCAGGTCTCGTCCAAGGTCGACTCACGCACCATCCTCGACCAATCGGGCGCCGAGACGTTGCTCGGAGCGGGCGACATGCTCTACCTGCCCCCGGGCACCGGCCTGCCGCAGCGCGTGCACGGCGCGTTCGTCGCGGACCACGAGGTGCACAAGGTGGTCGAGCACCTGAAGTCGCTCGCCCAGCCGGACTATGTCGGCGAGGTACTGGAACCCGCGGAACAAGAGGAAATTGCAGTCGACGGCGTGCCCTCTGGTGAGAAAGACCCGCTGTACGACCAGGCGGTGGAGATCGTTCTGCGCACCCGCCGCCCGTCGATTTCGCTCGTGCAGCGACACCTTCGCATCGGCTACAACCGCGCCGCCCGCCTGATCGAGGACATGGAGCGCGCGGGCATGGTGTCTCCCATGCAGTCCAACGGCAACCGCGAGGTCCTGGTCCCCGCCAAGGCGGAGTAGGTTTTTCCTGATGAGATTTCTGTTCGCGGTCTTGTTTTTCTTGATTTGCGCGCCTGCGCACGCCTCGAGCCTGGACCGCTTCAAGGACTTCGTGCGCGGCACGCAGTCGGCGCGCGCCGAGTTCGAGCAGAAGGTCTACGACCGCTCGGGCAAGCTCAGTCAGGAGTCCAGGGGCAGCTTCGCCTTCCAGCGGCCGGGCCTGTTCCGCTGGGTGTACGCAAAGCCGGTCGACCAGCTGATCGTCGGCGACGGCGAGCGCGTCTGGATCTACGACCGCGATCTCAACCAGGTGACGGTGCGCAAGCTCTCGCGCGCGCTCGGCTCGACGCCGGCGGCGCTTCTCGCCGGCTCGGCCGACATCGAAAAAGCGTTCGAGCTGTCCGATGCGGGAACGAAAGACGGGCTCGAGTGGCTGGAAGCGACCCCGCGCGAGCGCGAAGCGGGGTTCGAGCGGGTGCGCATGGGCTTCGACGCGGACGAATTGCGCGCCATGGAGCTCTTCGACCACTTCGGCCAGCGGACCGTGCTGCGCTTCATGAACTTGCGGCGCAACCCGAAGATCGACAAGTCGGAGTTCCGCTTCGAACCGCCCAAAGGCGCCGACGTCCTGGGCGAATAGTGGCCGATCTTTTCGGGAAGCGGGAACCCGCTGCGCCCCTCGCGGATGCGCTTCGACCGGGTACGCTGGACGAGGTGGTCGGCCAGCGCCACCTGCTCGGTCCCGGCAAGCCGCTGCGCGTCGCCTTCGAGTCGGGAAAACCGCACTCGATGATCCTGTGGGGCCCGCCCGGGTCGGGCAAGACCACGATCGCGCGGCTCATGGCCAAAGCGTTCGACGCGGAGTTCATCGCGCTCTCGGCAGTGTTGTCCGGCGTAAAGGACATCCGCGAGGCCGTGCAGGCCGCCGAGCACACCCTCGCCTCGAGTGCTCGCCGCACCATTCTCTTCGTGGACGAAGTGCATCGCTTCAACAAGGCGCAGCAGGATGCATTCCTTCCTTACGTCGAGCGCGGGCTCTTCACCTTCGTCGGCGCGACTACCGAGAACCCGTCGTTCGAGGTAAACAGCGCGCTCCTTTCCCGCGCCGCGGTTTACGTTCTGGAGCCGCTCACCCCAGCAGACCTTGAAACTCTGTTGTCTCGCACTTCAATTTCTCTTGAGGACGATGCAAAAACCCGGCTGATCGGCTTTGCCGACGGCGACGCGCGGCGCCTCTTGAACGCGGTCGAGATCCTGCTCAATACCGGCGCGCAGAAGATCGACGCCGCGTTCCTCGAGCAGACGCTGGCGAAAAATCTGCGGCGCTTCGACAAGGGCGGCGAGCAGTTCTACGACCAGATCTCGGCGCTGCACAAGGCGGTGCGCGGCTCGGACGCCGACGCCTCGCTGTACTGGATGGTGCGCATGCTCGACGGCGGTGCGGACCCGCTCTACATCGGACGGCGCCTCGTGCGCATGGCGGTCGAGGACATCGGCCTCGCCGATCCGCGCGCGCTGCGCGTGGCGCTCGACGCGTGCGAAACCTACGAGAGGCTCGGCAGCCCGGAAGGCGAGCTTGCGCTCGCGGAAGCGGCGATCTACCTCGCGGTGGCGGCGAAATCGAATGCGGTGTACGAAGCCTATAATGCCGCGCGCGACTTCATCGCCGCCGATGGCACGCGCCCGGTGCCGCTGCACATCAGAAACGCGCCCACAGCGCTCATGAAGAATCTCGGCTACGGCAAAGGCTACCGCTATGCGCACGATGAGAAAGATGCATTTGCCGCCGGCGAGAACTACTTTCCCGAAGGCATGTCTGCCGTCGAATGGTACCGACCGACCGAGCGCGGCCTAGAGGCAAAGATACGCGAACGTATCGAGGAGCTGCGCCGACGCAACGCCGAGGCTGTCGACAAGCATCGCCGTTAGCTTTCACCCAGACGGTTCCGGTTTACACTACGCAAGTCCAAGGTCTACGGTGAACGGCATGGCGACTGCATTAAAGGAGATTGAGGCAAAGATCCGATCCCTCAAACCTGAAGAGAGGACGCAGCTTCTGCGTTCACTCATCGCTGAGCTCGACGGTCCGTCCGACACGAACGTCGAGCGCGCGTGGTTGGAGGTCGCCAAGAAACGACATCAGGAGATCGTGGAGAGAAAAGTGAACCCGGTCCCCGAGAAGCAGGTGTTCGAAAAGGTGCGCTCGCGACTCAAGCGATGAAGCTTGAGTTTCACCCGCAAGCCGAAGAAGAATTTCTCGAAGCGGTTTCATACTACGAAGTTCGGATGCCAGGGCTCGGCGAGCGATTCGCAGCAGAAGTGCGAACAGCCGGTGCGCTACTCCTCGAGTATCCCGAGATTGGCCAGGCCATGAGTCAGGAACTGCGGAAGCTCGTCCTCGACCGTTTTCCCTATTACCTCATCTACAACATTTCTTTCGAAACTGTTTACATCGTTGCGGTAGCCCACGAACGGCGCAAGCCCGGTTACTGGGAGACACGATGATTGACATCCAGCTACTGCGCAAGAACCCGCAGGAAGTGGCGAAGCGGCTCGCCACGCGCGGCACGGGCGCCTTCGACCTCGCGCAGTTCGAACGCTTCGAGGCAACGCGCAAGGAACTTCAGTCCGCGGTGCAGCAGGCACAGGCCTCGCGCAACCGCATCGCCAAGGACATCGGACAGGCCAAGGCGCGCGGCCAGGACGTCTCCGAGCTGATGCGCGAGGGCGAGAAGCTGAAATCGCTGCTGGAAGAGTCGGAGCAGCAGCTCGAGAAGCTGCAGGCGGGATTCCAGGATCTGCTCGCGCGGATTCCCAACATCCCGCACGAGTCCGTCCCGATCGGCAAGTCCTCCGCCGACAACCCTGAGCGGCGCCGATGGGGCACGCCGAAAGAGTTTTCCTTCGCTCCGAAAGACCATGTGGACGTAGGCGAGGTGCTCGGCGGCCTCGACTTCGCCGCCGCGACCAAGATCGCCGGCAGCCGCTTCGTCCTCATGCGCGGCGAGGTCGCGCATCTTCACCGCGCCCTCGCGCAGTTCATGCTCGACACGCACACGCGCGAGCATGGCTACACCGAAATCTATACGCCATACATAGTGAACAGCGCGACCGCGTACGGCACCGGCCAGCTACCGAAGTTCGAGCAGGACCTTTTCGCCGTGGCGCACGGCGACGGCAAGTCGTACCTGCTGCCCACGGCGGAGGTTCCGGTCACCAACATCGTGCGCGACCAAATCGTCGACCTCAAAGACCTGCCGCTGAAGTTCGTGTGCCATTCGCCGTGCTTCCGCTCCGAGGCGGGTTCGTACGGCAAAGATACGCGCGGGATGATCCGCAACCACCAGTTCGACAAGGTCGAGCTCGTGCACATCGTGCACCCGGCGAAATCCTACGAAGCGCTGGAGGAGCTCACCGCACACGCCGAAACGATCCTGAAGAAGCTCGAGCTCCCTTATCGCGTCGTCGAGCTCTGTACCGCCGACATCGGCGCGGCCGCCGCCAAGACCTACGACCTGGAAGTGTGGCTGCCCGGACAGAACGCGTACCGCGAGATCAGCTCGTGCTCGAACTGCGAGGCGTACCAAGCGCGGCGCATGCAGGCGCGCTTTCGCAGCGAAAGCGGCAAGCCCGAGCTCGTACACACGCTGAACGGCTCGGGCCTCGCAGTGGGCCGCACGCTCGTTGCGATCCTCGAGAACTATCAGAACGCCGAAGGGTCTGTCACCGTGCCGGTCGCGCTACGCGGATACATGGGCGGCGCGGAGCGCATCGCGCCCGGCTGATAAAAT
>DATIGN010000015.1:0-10182 GCA_035454685.1 Burkholderiales bacterium
GGCCGCGGCGCTCGTCGGCGCCGGCATGATGGCCGTCACGGTGCCCTGGCCTGCGGTGTAGGGATGTACGTTGCTGACCACCTTCGGCGTGGGCTGGCTCGCCCCGCTCTGCTGGGGCGGGGTGCGGGTGCTACAGGCTCCTAGCGCAGCAGCGGCTACCACCACCGAAAAGGAGATCGTCGCAATCTTGACCGTCTTCATAAACACCTCCGCTGTTTAATGGTTGCCATAGGCCGCACCCTGAAGCATGCTTCCAGCCACCCCCCCTGCTGATGGGTAGGTTCTCGCATTCCCATGTTCTCTCCTTAAGGCCGCGAACGTTTCATAGACTCCTCGTATATCGAGTTAGTGAGCCCACGGTCCACGGTATGGCTGCAGAATAAGCGGCCCCGGGCTGCGCGTATGTTCGTTTGCCGACATAGGTCGCAATCCGTCGCCTATATGTGGGAGCGCGGTAGAACCAGGCGGATCAAGATCACCATCGCGGCGCTCGGCGATACGCTCCGAAGCTGCCCAAGTTTGTCCGATATGGACGCTATCGCACAGACGTGGTTGTCAGGGGCGCTATATATGGGCAATGTCCAGAAATTCGCCCCAAGCGCGCACGCCGCGTCGCGCTATGAAAACCTGCGGCGGCATTGCCGCGTTAGCCAGGTGCCCGCGGGCTCTCCCTTTCGTCGAACTCCACAGTTGGAGCCACTCGAGCCTCGGGACTCGTGTCCACAAATAGTCCCGTGATCCAAGCTGCTGGCGAAATAGTCACGCCGGTAACAAGCGGGTCCGAAACTGTTGTCTCTCCTGGCGAGCCGACGGCGACACGAAGTGCACGACCGAGGGAGATGTTGCGGATGGTCGGCAATTCATCGAGACCCCCAAGAAACGCGGGCCAATAGAACTTGATCATTGAGGAGTACAGCCTTACCAAGCTCTTCGACTGCTAAAGACCAGAGGCGAACACAATGCCGCTTCTTCGGCGGCGGGTGGCGAGCGGCTAGCGCGAGCTGGAGCGGTTATCCGCGCCTATTGGCAGCGCAGGCGTTCGGAGAGCGACTGCTGGCCTTGGGCCTACCTGTTCGACGAGGGACTCGTCTCGAAGAAGCTCGCCGGGCACCTGGCGCAAGCGTGTCTGGACCCCCGCCGTGCTGGCTCGGCTCTACTAGCCTCAACCATGGGTAGCACCGTGCCGGCCCCATTTCAAGCCGCAACGCTGATGCGCTGAAATCAGGTCAGCTCGACTTACGCCGAACCCTTCGGAACCTGATTGGCAGACCGGCCGCTAATCTCGCTCAGCTGGTGGGCATTAACGATGTCTACGCATCGCAGGAAGATTTCCTGCGGGACTGAAACCTGACCCTCCATCCAATTCTTGAGGTTCTCGTCGCCAACGTCCAACTGTGCAGCGAGCACCTTGACCCCTCCCACGATCTCAGCAGCGCGCCGCACAGTGACGGCGTGCACCGTAGCCATGTCGTGCCTCCTGTTAGGAGGATAGTCGCTTTCTAGCCTACGTCAATTGTAGCTTCGGCACGACGCGGCTTTCGTTGTTCCGTTAAGGGCCATGGCCGCCGGGAACGCCGCAACCAGCGGTACACGACTAACCTTACGGCCTAGCCCCCGGGGCCTTCTTTTCTTGGCGTCGCCAGCGGCCGAAGCGGGCGTTATTCGTAGCGCGGCAGCGAGGCAGGGCGCGTGGTCGGCTTAGTAGTTGGCGACGCCCGATGAATCTGCACCTGCTCCCGCCGGATCTGCGCCTGCTGCTCCCGCCGAATTCTGGAAAAGGTTTCCCGCACGTCGGTGTCGAAGCTGGGCCGATATTTGAACGACGAGTCGAAAACCGATTTCATTGCGAATCCCCTTTTGTGGCGACAATTCAAGTGTCACCGAGCTTCGTCGTGCTTTCAAGTACTCAGAGCTGGCGCCTCTTGCAGCAGTTCGGCACCGATTTTCATCGGCCCTACTTCGAACAAGGAACTACCGTCGATAGTTAATCAACCGCGTTAACAAAACATTTTGTTAACGCGCCGCGCCTTCGGAAGAACGCCTTGCTTCAGGCCGACTGCGCGCTTGGTTGTTTATCTTCGCGTACTGGAAACGCCGTCCAGCACCGTCGACAGCTTCTTGCGCCTTAGCCTCTACTTTCAAGAGTTCGGCACCGCGCCGCAGCACGCCAGCGCGCGAACAGTTATTAACGCGGCGCGTCCGCCCCGACCGTGACCACCGTCACGGCGTAGGGCTCGGCCCTCTGTTACGGTCAACTGCGGAGGCCGGGAATGGATCAGTACAAATTACACAGAGAGCACCGCGCGCCGGTCGGGCCGAATCGCCTTGCTCGTTTCATCGAGGTAATGACGGCGCTCGTCATAGTGCTGGCGGTTATCTACCTTCTCAATTGACCACGCCCGTCCAAGCATGCGCTGGCGCCAAGACAATCCCGCTGCCTGGCTGCTTATTGCCACCGCGTCCACTCTCATTGGCGCTGCAGTCGTCGGCATCGCAATTTCTCTCCTCATACTTATCCGCGTTTTGGATTGGTTCTAACGCGCATGGCTAGGCATCTCGCAACGCTGACGGCTGTGGCGCCTGTCATGGGAGAAGACGGCGTCGTCTATTTCCAACATGCTCCGATGCCGATCGGCGAGCAGCCCAAGCCGGTCTCCGAACGGCTGTGCCAGTGGACGTTGGTGTTCCTGTGGTCGCTCGTTCCTGTGGTGGCGTTCGCCGCACTGCTCTGGTTCTAGGCAGGCGCCTCACGCCAGGCGGGCGATACCTTCCGCACCCTGCAGCGGCGCTTCGACCCGGCCGCGGATAGACTGCGCTCGTCCGAGGTAGAGCAACCTGGCGTGCTGCCACAGGCTGATGTCGTTGGGAAGTGCGGGTGCGAGCGCGAGAAGTGCAGCCAACGGATTTCTGGCGCGGCGCCAACCCGCCCCGGTCACGACCATAACGACCCAATGCCCGTCGTCGCAGCAGGACCAGTCGCCGAGCTTGGAGGCGAACGCAAGGACCTGATCATCGGCATAGGCGATTCCCTCGGCGGCGGAGAACCGCTCGGAGGGTCCGAAGTCGCACGACCTCTCGAGCGACCTGCCGGGTCGACCCTGCTGTGTACCGAAGCTAGAAATCCGCCACGCCCTCGGCCGTCGCGGCCTTTTTTTGCATGCGGCGGTGCTGCCAGATCGACAGCGCGATCGATCCGGCCGCCATGGCGAGCAGCAAAGCCGAGATCGGCCGCGTCACGAAGAGCCACAGGTTCGAATCGGTCATCAGCGAGCGCACCAGGTTGATCTCGATCTGGTCGCCGAGGATCACGCCCAGGATGAAGGGCGCAAGCGGGAAGCCGAACTTGACCATCGCGTAGCCGAGCACGCCGAACGTGAGCAGCACGTACACGTTCGACATCGTGTTGTTGAGGGCATAGGCGCCGATCACGCACAGCACCAGCACCACCGGGAAGAGCGCCGCCTTCGGCACCGTGACTACGCGCAGCATCCAGCGCGCGCCGACGGCGAGGATCAGCACCATCAGCGGGTGCGCGAGCAGGTAGGCGGCGAAAATGCCGTAGGCGAGCTGCGCGTTCTGGGAGATGAACAGCGGCCCCGACTGGATGCCGTGAATGGTCAGTGCGCCGAGCATCACCGCGGTCACCGCATCGCCCGGGATGCCGAAGGCCATGATGGTCACGAGCGAGCCGCCGACGTTGGCGTTGTTCGAAGCCTCCGAGGCGATGATGCCTTCCGGCGCGCCCTTGCCGAAGGTCTCGGGCCGGGGCGAGATCTTCTTCGCCTGATCGTAGGCCATCATGCTGGCCGCGCTCCCCCCGATCGCGGGGAGCACCCCGATCAGCACGCCGACGAGCGCGTACCACATGAGCTGAAACGGGCGTGACACGATTTCCCAGATCACCTTGCCGTGCGACACTGCGAGGCGCAGCGTGCGCGCTCCGGCTTCGGCGATCGGCGCGGCGCCGCCGCGGCGCTCGATCTCGCCCATCACCTGGGAAAACGCGAATACGCCAATCAGCACCGGCAGGAAGTCGATACCGCCGCGCACGAACGGGATGCCGAGCGTCAGCCGGTCCTGGCCCATGACCGGGTCGGTGCCGAGCACCGTGACGATGAGCCCGAGGCAGCCCGACACCACCCCCTTAAGGAGCGACGACTCGGCCAGCCCCGCCACCATGGAAAGCGCGAGCACGAAGAGCGAGAAGAACTCCCACGGTCCGAACTGCAGGGCGATCGCCGCGAGCGGCCCGGTCGCCGCGATCAGCACGATTCCGCCGAGCAGGCCGCCAAAGAACGAGGCCCAGATTCCGAGCCAGACCGCGCGTCCCGGCTCGCCGCGTCTTGCGAGGGCATGGCCATCGAAAGTGGTCGCGATCGCGGACGGCGACCCGGGAATTCCGAGGAGCACCGCGGTCACCAGGCCGCCGGCCGAGCCGCCGACATACACGCCGGTCATCGCCGCCAGGCCCTGCAGCGGATCCAGGCTGAAAGTGAAGGGCAGCACCACGATGATTGTCATGGTGATCGTCACCCCGGGCAGCGCGCCGCCGATGACTCCGGCGAGAGTGCCGAGGAAGAGCGGAAGCAGGTATTTCACCTGCACGACGTTGACGATGCCGGCCGCGAGGAGCTCGTACATGGGCTAGAAGTCGGTCCAGCGCCCGCGCGGCAGGAGCACGAGCAGATAGCGCTCGAAGGCGAAGTACGTGACGAGCACCGTGGCGAGTGCGATTACCACCACGCGCAGCCACCCCCGCGCGCTCCGCGGGCGATCCATCAGCGCGTTGCTCGCGGTGACATACGCGAACGTGGCGATGCGAAAGCCGAGCCACGGCAGCGCCGCCACGTAGACGCCGAACACCGCGAAGTGCAGCACCACCGCGGCGTAGTTCGGTGCCGGCGTGCTCGAGCGCTCGCCTCTCGCACGCCGCAGATCGAGCACGAGCAGGGCGGCCGCGAGCAGCGCCGTCAGCACGAGCACCGCCCGCGGGTAAAACCCGGGGCCGATCGGCACCAGCCGATTGGGCTTGAGCTCGAAGGTAAGGCTGAAAAGCACGAGGCTCACCGCGAGTACGGCGAGCCCGCCCCAGCCGTCCTTCGACAGCTTCAACGTTTCAGTAAACCAAGATCTTTGGCGAGCGTACGGTTAAGGTCGTCGGTTTCCTTCAGCCACCTCGCGTACTCGGCGCGCCCTAGGTAGCGCACATCGGTGCCCTGCAGCCGCATCGCCTTGGCGAATTCCGGCTCCTTCGCCGCGGCGGCGCACGCCGCGCCGAGCTTGGCGAGGATGTCGGCGGGCGTGCCCTTTGGCGCCATGATGCCGCGGTTCACGTCATAGACCACGTTGACACCGAGTTCCTTCAGCGTGGGCACGCTCGGCATCTCGGGGTGGCGCTTTTCGGTGGCGATGGCGAGAAACTTGAGCTGCCCGGCCTCGACCTTGCCCTTCTGCGTAAGGTTGGAGTCCGTGAGGTCGATATGGCCGCCAAGGATTGCGTTCATGCGCGGCGCGAGGCCCTCGTAGGAGACGTATTTGAACTTCAGCCCGGTCGCTTTCTCGATCAGCGCGGGAAAGAAGTGGCTGGTGGAGGCGAGCGTTGCGCCCACGCTGATCTGCCCGGGCCGCGCCTTGGCGTCGGCGGCGAGGTCCTGCCAGCTCTTCCAGGGCGTCTTCGGGCTCGCGGTAAGCACCGAGGGCGTCGACGAGATCAGACAGACCGGCTCGAAGTCGCTGTGCTGCACGTCGGCCACGCCGGCGTAGTAGGTGGAATGGATGTACTCGTGCACCGCGTAGAGGGTGTAGCCGTCCGGGGGCGCATCCTTCGCTTCCTTCGCGCCTCGCGTGCCGGAGGCCCCGCCGACGTTGGCAATCACCACAGTCTGGCCGATTTGCTTCTGCAGCAGCGGTGCAAACGGCCGGAAAATGTTGTCGGTATCGCCGCCAGCCGCCCACGGCACGATCATCCGGATCGGCCGCTCGGGGTACGCTGCCTGGGCCGCAGCCGATACGAGCCCGAGTAGCGTCGCAACTAGGAGCTTTCTCATCGTTTCCTCCTCCAAAGAGCCGCCATGATATGACAGCGAAATCATCCCTGCAGCGCAGGCGCGCGGCCGGCGCGCGCGCGTGTTACAGAAACGAGCGTATCCAGCGGCGGTCGATGCGGTCTTTCCACCACCAAACCCACCATCCCTGCGCGCTCCACTCGCCGTGCTCCGCGATCGCATAGCGCGCGCCGCACGTGATGAGCGCAAGCGCCTTCTCCTGCGGCGCGTACGGCTCCAGGTCTGCATGCGCGACCCGGCGACGCAGGTTCTCGATCAGGGCTTCGCCGTGGCGCACGGCATAGACGCCCGACTTGGGATGCGGCGAATCGGCGAGCGTCGCGCAATCGCCCGCCGCGAACACCTCGGGATGCGAGACGCTGCGCAGCGTGCTGTCGACCAGCACGAAGCCGCGCGCGCACGTCCTTAGCCCCGACTGCCGCAGCCACGGTAGCGGCGCGGCGCCGGTCGCGAGCACAACGCAGTCGAACTCCTGGCGCGCAAGGCCGGTGATGACCAGCGGCCCGGGCTCAATGGCAGTGACCGGCATGCCAGGCCTGTAGTCCACCTTGCGTCGGCGCAGCTGCCGCACCACGCGAGCGCTGATCGAGGCATTTTCCGAGTACAGGGTCACCTGCGCGCCGCGATGGCGCACTGCCATCGCGATCTCGGCGCCCGCCGCGCCGGCACCCACGATCGCGACGCGCTCGGGGATGCGGAGCCGCGACAGAAACTCTTCGTAGGGCTTGACCGGCAGCGCACGCTCGGCCCCGGGAAGCGACGCGCCAACGAGCGAGCCGGCGTTGATCGAAGCAAGGTCGTAGCCCGAGTCCTCGCCGCTTTCGAGGGTAACCGTTTTCTTATCGGGGTCCAAGCGCTGCACTTTGCCCGGCACGAACTCAACCTGGCCGCGCTCGGCGAGTGTGGCAATGTCCACCTCGGCTTCGGCGCGCCTATAGTGCCCGGCCAGAATGCCAGGCAGCATGCCTGAATAGATCTGCTTCGCGTGCGGACTGACCAGCGCGATGCGGGCGTTGTAAAGCGGCTTCTCGGCCAAGCTGCGCAGGACGACGAGGTGCGCGTGGCCCGCGCCGATGAGGACAACTCGCTTCACGCCTTCTGCATCTTGGCTTCTTCGAGCTTACGCAACTCTTTTCGTTGCACCTTGCCGGTGGTCGTCATCGGCAACGCTTCGATGAACTCGATCTCGCGCGGGTATTCGTAGGGTGCAAGGCGACCGCGGACGTGTTCCTGGATTTGTTCAATGAGGGGCTCGGACGGCAGTTTTCCCGGCTGCAAGACGATGAAAGCCTTTACGATGGAGCCGCGCGTGGCGTCGGGCTTGCCGATCACCGCGGCGTTCAGCACCGCCGGGTGCTTCACCAGGCAGCTTTCGATCTCCGCCGGTCCGATGCGGTAGCCCGCGCTCTTGATCACGTCGTCGGAACGGCCCTGGTACCAGAGGTACCCGTCCTCGTCCATCTTCGCCTGATCGCCGGTGCAGCCCCAGTCGCCGATGAACTTTTCGCGCGTCGCGTTCTCGTTCTTCCAGTACTCGAGGAAGAACACCGGGTCCGGCTGGCCGTTGAAGCGGCGGTTGACCGCGATTTCGCCGAGCTCGCCCCTTCTTGCCTCGTTCCCCTTGTCGTCGATGACTGCGACCCTGTGGCCGGGATACGGCCGGCCGATCGAGCCGGGCTTCGCCGGCCACGCGCTCTGGCAGTTGCCGACCACGTAATTGATCTCGGTCTGGCCGAACATCTCGTTGATCGTGACGCCCAGCTCGGCTTTCGCCCACTCGAAAACCGTCACGCCCACCGACTCGCCCGCGCTCATGATCGAGCGCAGCGAAATATCGAACTTCGCTTTCGGCGAAGGAAAGGCTTTCATCATCAGCTTGAGGGCGGTCGGGAAGAGGAACGAATTGCGCACACCGTACTTCTCGAGAAGGTAGTACGCCTTCTCCGCGTCGAAGCGCCCGCGGTAGCCGAGGATCGGCATGCCGAAGTGCCACGCCGGCAGCAGCGCGTCCATCAGGCCGCCGGTCCACGCCCAATCGGCGGGCGACCAGAACATGTCGCCGGGCTGCGGAAAGAAATCGTGCGAGTGCACAAAGCCTGGCGCGTTTCCCAGCAGCACGCGGTGCGCCTTCAGCGCGCCTTTCGGCGGCCCTGTAGTGCCGCTCGTATATATGATCAGGGCAGGGTCGTCCGCTTTGGTATCCATCGGCGTGAAGCGCGCGCTCGCCTTTTGGAGCAGATCTTTCCACCCTTGGATACCGCCTTCGTGAAGGTCTACTCCGATCACATGCCGCAAGTGCGTCAGGCGATCCCGGATTGCGCGCAGGTTCCCGATGGTGGTCGGCTCGACGATCGCGACCGACGCTTCGGCGTGCTCCATGCGGTACTCAAGCGCGTCGGGACCGAACAGATGCGAGAGCGGCAGCGCGATCGCGCCCATCTGGAACACGGCGACATAGGCAATCGCGGTCTCGGGCCGCTGCGGCAGGATGATCGCGACCCGCTCGCCGCGCTTCACGCCAAGCGCAGCCAGCGCGTTGGACAGGCGGTTCGCCGCCTGCTGGATGTCCCAGAAGGAATACGCCGCGGTTGCGCCCGACTCGTCCTCCCAGTAGAGCGCGAAACGCGCACGATCGCCGGCCCATTGCCCGCAACAGGCGCGCGCCATGTTGTAGCGCTCCGGCACGTCCCAGCGGAAGCTCCGGTAGAGCTCGTCGTAGCGGTCCGGCATGCGGGGATTCTATACTTCGGCCATGACGGCGGAGGCGATGGTCTTCGATGCGTACGGCACGCTTTACGACGTGCACTCGGTCGCGGCGCGCTGCGAGATGTTCTGGCCGGGAAAGGGAACCGAGCTCTCGACGCTGTGGCGCGCGAAGCAGCTCGAGTACACCTGGCAGCGCAGCCTGATGCAGCGCTACGTCCCGTTCTCGACGGTGACGCGCGAGGCGCTCGCGTATGCGTGCGAGACGCTCGGCCTCGAGCTCGACCGCGTCCGGGAACAGGCGCTCATGCAGGAGTACCTGAGGCTCGCGACCTACCCCGATGTTCAAGAAACCCTGAAGAAACTCAAATCGCGTAAACAGGCGATTCTCTCCAATGGGTCGCCGGACATGCTGCTGCCGTTGGTCGGGCACTCGGGGCTTCGCTTCGACGCCGTGATCAGCGTCGACGAGCTGAAGATCTATAAGCCCGCCCCGCAGGTCTACGAGCTCGCGGTGAGGAGGCTGAACACGGAAAAGACGAGAATCGCCTTCGTGTCCTCGAACTGCTGGGACGCAATAGGCGCGAAGTCTTACGGTTTCCGGGTTTACTGGATCAACCGCGCCAGAGCGCCTGTGGACCGGCTCGGGTTCAGGCCGGATGCGATCCTCGCCTCGCTGAATGAAGTTCTGCAGTAACTGCGCCTCGCCGGTGATGAAGCGCGTGCCGCCGGGCGACAGCCTGCCGCGCTGGGTCTGCGACCACTGCGGCGAGATCCATTACCAGAATCCGCGCCTCGTGGTGGGCTCGATCCCGGCGCACGAGGGCAAGGTACTCCTCTGCCGGCGCGCGATCGAGCCGCGCTACGGCTACTGGACGCTGCCCGCGGGCTTCATGGAGAACGATGAGACCACGGCGCAGGGGGCGTTGCGCGAGACGCTCGAAGAGGCCGGGGCCCGGATCGAGCTCGACGCGCCCTTCAGCATGATCTCGGTGCCGCGCGTGAACCAGGTGCACTTGTTTTACCGCGCGCGCGTGCTGGAGCTCGGGTTCAAGCCCGGCGAGGAGACGCTCGAGGTCGCGCTCTGGGAAGAATCGAACATCCCGTGGCCCGAGATCGCGTTCCGCACTGTCGGCTTGACGCTCAAGCACTGGTTCGCCGATCGCGGCAACGGCGCTTTCGGCTTCCATGCGGAAGACCTACAATGAAAAACCAAAATAAAGGGGAGGCTGGAATGAAAAAAGTTCTGCTCTTGGCTGCGCTCTACGCGCCTGCGGCGCTCGCCCAGGCGCCTGCGGCCGCGCCGAAGATCGACGCCGCGAACACCGCCTGGATGCTCACGGCGGCGGTGCTGGTGCTGTTCATGACGCTGCCTGGCCTCGCGCTCTTCTATGCCGGGCTGGTGCGCACCAAG
>DATIGN010000016.1:0-5144 GCA_035454685.1 Burkholderiales bacterium
GGGCGACGTCGACCACGAGACGCAGGCGCACGGTCTGGCCACCACCGGCGGAATCGTGAGCCACACCGGAGTCGCCGGGCTCACCCTCGGCGGTGGCGTCGGCTGGCTGATGCGCAAGCACGGCCTCACGGTCGACAACCTACTCGCCGTCGACGTCGTGACGGCCGACGGCAAGCTGCTGCGGGCGTCCGAGGCCGAGCACCCCGACCTGTTCTGGGCGCTGCGAGGCGGCGGCGGCAACTTCGGCGTGGTCACCTCGTTCGAGTTCCGCCTCCACTGCGTCGGGCCCACCGTCCTAGCTGGGCCGATCCTCTGGGACGCGACCGACGCCGGAGAGGTCCTCCGCTTCTACCGCGACTTCGTCCACGACGCTCCCGACGAGCTCGGCACGGTCGTGAGGTTCGGCGCCGCGCCGCCGCTACCGGTGATCCCCGAGAATCTGCATTGGCGCCCGGTGGTAATGGTCGGTACCTGCTACGCCGGGCCGATCGAGGACGGTGAGCAAAGGCTCCGCCCGCTCCGCGCATTCCGGACTCCGCTCCTCGACCTGGTCGGGCCCACGCCGTACGTGGGATTCCAGAGCGCGCTCGACTCGACCGTCGTCCACGGTTGGAACTACTACTGGAAGTCCACCCACCTCCCCGAGCTCCGCGACGACCTCATCGACGTGATCGCCGAGCACGCGTTCTCCTGCTCGTCGCCGCGCTCGTACGTGGCGATGTTCCATCTGAAGGGGGCGGTGAGCCGAGTGGCCGAGGGCGGGACGGCGTTCGGGAACCGGCAGGCGTCGCACGCCATCACCCTCGATAGTGTATGGCGGACCGGCGAGGACTTCGGCGACCGGGACATCGCTTGGACGAGGGAGCTTTTCGCCGCCCTCGGCCGCTTCCGCGAAGGCGTCTACGTCAACTTCCTCGGCGGCGACGAAGACCCCGACCGGGTCCGCGAGGCGTACGGCGACTCCGTCTACGACCGGCTGGTGGAGGTGAAGACCACGTACGACCCCGACAACGTCTTCCACCACAACCAGAACATCCGCCCCGGTTCCCGACTAGGCCTTTGAGACCCAGGTTTTCTCCCAGTCGCGGCCGAGGAAATCGGTGACCGAGCCGTCGGCCTGGAAGAACTTGTTCGGCGCCTGGAAGATCGCGAGAAAGAGGCCTCCTTGCGGCCCGGCCCAGGCATGGTGACGGCTGCCTGCGGGGCGCCAGACGAACTGTCCGGCGCGGCACTCGCCTTCCGGGCACATGAGGCTGCCTTCGAGCACGTAGGTCTGCTCGATCTTCACGTGCTCGTGATCGGGCAGCTTCGCGCCCGGCGCCATGCGCATGAGAGCAGTCAGCAGACCGGTCTCCTTTTCGACGAGCAGGGTCTTCTGCTCCACGCCAGGGTAACGCGTCTTTTCCCACGGCATGCTTTCCACGTCGACAAAACGAGAAGCAAGCTCGACACGGTTCATGGTTTCCGGTGTTCTCCGACCTTGACGATCTTCATGGTGTTGGTGCCGCCGGCCTTGCCGATCGGCTCGCCGATGGTGAGCACGATGAGGTCGCCCTCCTTCACCACCTTGTTGTCGACCAGCACGTTCTCGGCCTCGTGCAGAAGCTCCTCCCGATCATGGCCGACGTACTTGACCATGAGCGGAAACACGTCGCGGAAAAGCGCGCAACGGTAGCGCGTCGCGGTCTGCGAGGTGAGCGCGTAGATGGGCACCCCGCAGTTGAGCCGGCTCATCCATAGCGCGGTCGATCCCGACTCGGTGAGCGCGGCGATGCATTTCACCTTGAGGTGGTACGCGGTAAAGAGCGCCGCCATCGCGATCGACTGGTCGACGCGCGTGAACACGCGGTTGAGGAAGTCCTGCTCCAGGTTGAGCGCTTGGGTCTGCTCCGCCTCGACGCAGATGCGGTCCATCGCCTCGATCACTTCCACCGGATAGCGCCCGCTCGCGGTCTCCGCCGAAAGCATCACGGCGTCGGTGCCGTCAAGCACCGCGTTCGCCACGTCCGAGACCTCGGCGCGCGTGGGCACCGGGCTCGAGATCATCGACTCCATCATTTGCGTGGCCGTGATCGTCAGCTTGTTTTGCGCGCGCGCGAGGCGAATCATCTTCTTTTGCAGCGCCGGCACCGAGGCGTCCCCGACCTCGACCGCGAGGTCGCCGCGCGCCACCATGATGCCGTCCGAGCCGCGCATGATGTCGATGAGGGCCGCCTCACCCACGGCCTCGGCGCGCTCGATCTTTGCGATCAGGAAAGCCTTGCCGCCCGCGGCGCGCATGAGCTCGCGCGCCATGTACATGTCGGCGCCGGTTTTCGGGAACGAGACCGCGAGGAAGTCCGCCTGCAGCTTGACCGCGGTCTTGATGTCATCCATATCTTTCGCTGTAAGCGCCGGCGCGGTCAGCCCGCCGCCCTGGCGGTTGATGCCCTTATTGTTGGAGAGCACGCCGCCATGGCGCACTATGGTGTGCACCTCTTCGCCGCGCACGTCGGTGACCTCGAGCACGATCTTGCCGTCGTCGAGAAGGAGCAGCGCGCCCGGCTCGACGTCTCGCGGAAGCTCCTTGTAGTCGAGGCCGACGCGCTGGCCGTCGCCGATCCCGGCGCCGGCATCCAGGATGAAGCGCTGACCCTTCTCGAGCACCGTTTTCCCTTCGCCGAACTTGCCGATGCGGATCTTGGGCCCCTGCAGGTCGCACATGATCGCGACCGTGCGTCCGATTCTTGCCGAGATCTCCTTTACCTGGTTGGCGCGCCTGAGATGGTCATCCGCGGTACCGTGCGAAAAATTGAGCCGCACGACGTCCACGCCCGCGCGGATCATGCGCTCGAGCGTCGCCGGCTCGCTCGAAGCAGGACCAAGGGTCGCGACGATTTTCGTACTGCGCAACATGAAGGAACGCGCGTCGGAGTTTAACTGATCCAGCCCCGCTCGATGACCGCCTCGTCTTTCTCGTTGCGCGTTTCGAAGGCAATCGACGTGCCATCGGCGGACGCGTGCACGGAGAGCGTGTTCGGCATCAGCACCATGCTGGCGAACCGGCAGCGCACGCGCCTCACACGGCTCTTCTCGAAACAGGAGATCACACGGGAGATTGATAGAGCCAATGTTGCGGTGCCGTGAAGGATGATTCCCGGAAGGCCTGCGGCGCGCGCGTAATCCGGATCGGTGTGGATCGGGTTCCAGATGCGCGCGCATTCGGTATAGACGTGGGCCGTGGTCGCTGCAATCGCAACATCTCGGATTTGTCTGAGCTTTCGGGAATGCTTCGGAGGATCCTCGACTTCCTCGACCGCACGGCGGCCGCCTTCGAGCGCCACGCTGCGGTACAGCATGCCGTAGTCGCTCGTGCTCACCGGCTCGCCGTCCGTGCCATGCGCAGCAAGGCGGATGGTGACCAAAGCTCCCGGCTTGCGCTGACCCACGGTAACGACTCGCGCAGTGGTAGTGAGCGTCTCGTCTGCCCGAGGAGAGCGATGGATCACCAGATCGTGCTGGGCGTGCACGAGCTGGGCGTTGAGCGCCTGCAGGCCGGTCGACGCGCGCAGCGCGCGCGTGGCGTCCCATTCGTAGCACACTGGAAACAGCGGATGCGGCATGGCGCTCACTTCGCCGAGCGCGGCGTTGTAGGCCATGATCCAGCGCTTGTCGACCTGCACCGCCTCGGTGCGTGCCTCGCGTCCGACGATGTCGGCGCTGATTTTCAAACGACGTGCACGACGACTTCCCGGCGCGAGCCACGGCGACGGTGCTCCCAGAGGTAGATGCCTTGCCAGGTGCCGAGCACCAAGCGCGTCTTCATGACGGGAATCGACAGCGAGGTGGCGGTCAGCGCGGTCTTGATGTGCGAGGGCATGTCGTCGGGACCCTCGGTATCGTGCTCATAGAACGGATCGCCCTCGGGCACCAGGCGGTTCAGCCAGCGCTCGAGGTCGCGCTTCGCGCTGGGGTCGGCGTTCTCCTGGATGACCAGGCTGGCGGAGGTGTGGCGAAGGAAGATCGTGCACAGGCCCTCCTCGATCCCGGCGCTGGTCACGACCGCGTTCACGACACGGGTGATTTCGAGCAGGCCCTGGCCGGAGGTCTCGACGACGAGGCTCTCAACCATCCGCGCGCGCTTCCAGAGCGGCGACCGCGGGAAGCTTCTTGCCCTCCAGGAACTCGAGGAACGCGCCGCCGGCGGTGGAGATGTAGTCGATGCGCTTGTCGACCTTGAACTTGTGGATCGCGGCGACGGTGTCGCCGCCGCCCGCGATCGAGAACGCTTCGGAGCCCGCGATCGCCCTGGCGAGCGCCTGCGTGCCCTTGGCGTAGGGCTCCTTCTCGAATACGCCCACCGGCCCGTTCCAGACGATGGTGCCGGCCTTCTTCAGCTCGGCGGCGAAGGCCTTGGCGGTGTCCGGCCCGATGTCCAGGATTGCTTCGTCCTTCCCGACCGCCTCGACCGGCTTCGCCTTGCCGCTTTCAACGACGACATCGCTCGGCAGCGGTACCCTGGTCTTCTTCATGATGCGCTTCGCCTCGCCGGCGAGGTCGGGCTCGGCGAGCGACTTTCCGATCGGCTTGCCGGCGGCGAGCAGAAAGGTGTTGGCGATGCCGCCGCCGACGATCAGGCTGTCGACCTTCGTCGCGAGCTCGGCGAGCACCGTGAGCTTCGTGGAGACCTTCGAGCCGCCGACGATCGCGACCAGCGGCCGCGCCGGGCTCGCGAGCGCCTCGCCCAGCGCGTCGAGCTCCGCCGCCATGAGCGGTCCGGCGCACGCGACCTTGGCGAAGCGCGCCACGCCATGCGTGGTGGCTTCGGCGCGATGCGCGGTGCCGAAGGCATCGTTCACATAGACGTCGCACAGCGCGGCGATCTTGCGCGCGAGCGCCTCGTCGTCCTTCTTCTCGCCCTTGTTGACCCGGCAGTTCTCGAGCAGCACCACCTGCCCGGGCTTGACGTCGACGCCGTCCACCCAGTCCTTGATCAGCCGCACGTCGATTTTCAACAACTCTGAAAGTCGGGCAGCGACCGGCGCCAGCGAGTCTTCCGGCCTGAGCTCTCCCTCGGTCGGGCGACCGAGGTGCGAGGTAACCATCACCGCCGCGCCCTGCTCGAGCGCGTGCTGGATGGCGGGCACGGAGGCGCGGATGCGCGT
>DATIGN010000017.1:0-8083 GCA_035454685.1 Burkholderiales bacterium
GCCATTTTCTCATGGCACAATCCCTGCCGTGACGCCCCGCGCCATCACCATCCGGCCCGCCGAGCCGCGCGATGCGCAAGCAATCGCGACGATGTCGCGCGATTTCATCGAGTCGGGCCTTGGCTGGAAGTACGACGCGGCGCGCGTGCTGCGCGCGATGCGCGACCGCGAAACGCTCGCCGTGGTGGCGTGCGAAGGCGCGAAAGGCGCTGCCTCCTCGGCGCGTAGCGCGATCGCCGGGTTCGCCATCATGGAGTTCGGCGACGAGCGCGCGCACCTCATGCTGCTCGCGGTGCGCCCGTCGCACCGGCGCATGGGAATCGGCCAGCGGATGCTCGACTGGCTGCTCGACTCGGCGCGAGTGGCCGGCATGGCGAGCATCCATCTTGAGCTCCGCACGGGCAACGACGCGGCCAGGCGCTTCTACCGCGCGATGGGGTTCTACGAGACGGTGCTCGTGCCCGGCTACTACCGCAGCGGCGAAGGCCGCAAGGAAGGCGCTCTGCGAATGCTCCGCGTACTGCGCTCGCCCGGCCCGGTGCCGTATACCTGGCGCCCGCCGCGCACCGAAGACACCTAGGGCACGATCGCGAACCCGACGCGGAATTGCGCCCTGCGCTTCACGTTGTAATCGAGGATGTCCTCGCCGTAGCCGTTAAAGTACTGTGCGTACAGGTAGCCGCTCACGCCGCCGAACCTGAAGTCGCGCGTGCGCCGCGCAAAATCCATCTGCAAGCTGCCCTTGCCTGAGTTGCCGAACCGCGCCACCGCGGTGGTGATCCACAAATTGCCCGAGTCGTAGCGCACGCGCCAGTCGGCATAGCCGCGGTAGTCGTCGATGTCGGGGTTCTCGTCCTTGTCGAGATAGGCGTACAGCTTCGGCGTGAACTGGAAGCTTGCGCCGCCGCGCAGGCGCCATTGCCATTCCGGCCGCACGAAGGCGACGTTCAACGAGCGCGAACGCTCGCCCTCGTCGCCGTTCGACTCGTGCTCGAGCCCCACGCGCGCGCCGTCGAAGAACGCCCTCTGGCCGGCGCGCTCCCACTTCCAGAAGAGCGACGGCCGGTAACTCGTGTCGCGGAATGGCTCCGAATCGCTCGACAGGTCCCACAGCGAGTTCTGGGTGTAGCCCAAGTACAGCCCGGAGAGCCATGGCTGATTCTGGCCGAAACCCGAGGTGGCGTCGAATAGGCGGTACTTGAATGAAATCTGGAAACGCGCGGTGGTGGGGCCGCGCGAGCCGGCGATGAAGTACATCGGCTCGTTATCGGAGAGCGGCGGCTCGGTGCTGCCGGCAAGCGGCTGGGTGAGCGTCTGCAAGGCATCGCGGCGCACTGCGACGAGCATGAGAGTATTTGACGGGAGATCGGCGAGCTGCAGCGTGACCCGGCCGTCGGCGAAGGCGGGCATGGTCGCCGCGTAGGTGCGCCGAGCGCCGTCCGCGGGCGCGAGTGGCTTGAGCTCCAGATCGACCTCGGCGACGTCGGCCTGGATGCGCACGCCCAGAATGTCGGGCGGCGTCGCGCCCGGCGGCGCAATGACCACGATTTCGAAGCGCCCGCCCGCGTCGGCGCGCGGCGCCGGCGAGGCGATCACCCAGTCGGCGGCAGGGGCGCTTCTCAGAGCAACGAGCAGAACGATCAAAAGCCCCGCGCGCTTCATGCCGAGCTCCAGTCCTGCGAGTCCTCGAAGCGCGCGACCAGAAACTCGACGAAGGTGCGCACCTTGGCCGAGAGGTGCTTGCGGCTCGGATACACGGCGTAGATCGGCACCGGCGGCGGCGTGAACTCCTGCAGCAACGGAACCAGGCGCCCTGCGCGCACTTCCGGCCCAACGATGAAAGCCGGCTCGAACACGATGCCGCAGCCGCGCGCCGCGATCTCGGCGAGCAAGTCGCCGTTGTTCGAATGCAGCGTGCCGGCGATCCGCACCGCGCGCTCGGCTCCGGAGGTATCGCGAAAACGCCAAACGTTGCGCGGCGTGACGTACTCGTAAGTAAAGCAATTGTGCGTGGCAAGATCCTCGGGTGTCCTCGGTGTGGAATGGGTCGACAGGTACTGCGGCGAGGCGCACGGCACTAACCGCGTCTCGCCGAGCTTGCGCGCCACCACGTTTTCCGAGCCCGTCGTGCCGATGCGCACCGCGAGGTCGAAGCCCTCCTCGATCAGATCGATCACGCGGTCCGATAGCGACACGTCGAAGCGCACCTCGGCGTGTCGGGCGAGAAATTCTGCGATCGCCGGCGCGAGGTGGCGCACGCCGAAATTCACCGACGTGGTGAGGCGGATTGTCCCGCGCGGCACCACCGCGGCGCGCGCGGCTTCCTGTTCGGCTTCCTCCAGATCGGCGAGGAGTTGCACCGCGCGCTCGTAGAACGCGCGCCCGCTTTCAGTGAGGCTTACGCGCCGGGTGGTGCGGTTGAGAAGCCGGGTCTGGAGATGGGCTTCAAGGTCGGCGACATGACGGGAGGTCGCCGAGGTCGAAAGGCCAAGCCGCTCGGCTGCCTTCGCAAAGCCTCCGGATTCAACAACTTGGGAGAAAACCTGGATTGCGCTTAGCTTATCCATTATCCCTATACCAGGGATTATCATTCACGTGTCTAATACTTTATCCCAATATTTGGCACCGTCATAATTCTGTCCATGAAAAACGTTCTCCGTATCTACCGCAAGCCCGAAGGGCACTGGGTCGGCGACGGCTTCCCCGTCCACACGGTGCTCGATTACCAGCGCCAGCCCGAGCTTTCGCCGTTCCTGCTGCTCGATCATTTCGGCCCGGCCGAATTCGGGCCCGCCGAGAAGCCCCGCGGCGTGGGCTGGCACCCCCACCGTGGCTTCGAGACCGTGACGGTCCTTCTCGAAGGCGAAGTCGAGCACGAGGACACCGCTGGCAATGGCGGCCGCATCGGCCCCGGCGACGTCCAATGGATGACGGCGGGCGCGGGCCTGCTGCACAAGGAATTTCACAGCGAGGCGATGACTCGCAGCGGCGGCCGTTTCCACGGTCTGCAGCTGTGGGTCAACTTGCCCGCGAAATTCAAGCTGACCCCGCCGCGCTACCAGACGCTGACGGCGCGCGACATCCCGCTCGTCGATGGCGTGCGCGTCATTGCCGGCGAATTTCGCGGCGTGAAAGGCCCGGCGCAAACCTTCACCCCGATCAACCTTCTGCTGGTCACGCTCAAGGCAGGCAAGGGCGTTGAGCTCGATCTTCGCGACGGTTATAGCGCGGCGCTCTACGTTCCCGAAGGAAAGATTGCAGTGAACGCAGAAGCCGTGGACGCGGGCGAGCTCGCCGTTTTCGACCGCAAGGGCGACCGGGCAAGGATCACGGCGGAAACCGACGCGATCGCCTTCGTGATGAACGGCGCGCCTATCGACGAGCCGGTCGCGGGCTACGGCCCGTTCGTGATGAACACCCCAAGAGAGATCCAGCAGGCGTTCGCCGACTTCCACGCCGGGCGCCTTGGAACCATTCCCACCCAGGAGAAAACGTCGTGATCGATACTCGCACCATTGACAACCGCACCGCCCCCTACGCCGCGTTGGTCCTGCGCGTCTCGCTCGGCGTGATGTACATCGCGCATTCGCTCGTGCTCAAGCATTTCACTTTCACGCTGGCGGGCACGGCGCAGTTCTTCGAGTCGCTCGGCCTGCCGGGCGCGCTTGCCTACGTCACGTTCTGGGCCGAGTTGATCGGCGGCGTGCTGCTCGTCGCCGGCGTCGGCACGCGTGTCGTCGCGCTGGCATTGATTCCGATCCTGCTCGGCGCCACCTGGGTACATGCCGGCAACGGCTGGGTATTCAGCGCCGCCAATGGCGGCTGGGAGTACCCCGCGTTCCTGATTGCGGCATCGCTTGTGCTGGCGTTGCTAGGCAATGGCAGATTCGCTGTTGCAACGAAGTACTCACTTACTTAAAGGAGGCTGAATATGAAGCTTTACTACGCCCCTGGGGCGTGCTCCCTGTCGCCCCACATCGTCGCCCGGGAGCTTGGCATCCCGGTCGAGCTGAAGAAGGTGAACACCAAGGACAAGACCATCGAGGGCGGCGGCGATTACTGGAAGGTGAACGGCCGCGGCTACGTGCCCGCGCTCGAGCTCGATAACGGCGAGATCCTCACCGAGGGCCCGGCGATCGTGCAGTACCTCGCCGACCAGAAGCCCGACGCCGGCCTCGCGCCTAAGTCCGGAACATTCGAGCGCTACCGCCTGCAGGAGTGGCTGAACTTCCTCACCTCCGAGGTCCACAAGCAGTTCTCCCCGCTCTTCAAGCCGAACACGCCCGACGACTACAAGAAGATCGCGAGAGAAAACATCGCCACGCGGTTCGACTGGCTCGACAAGCAGCTCGCCGGCAAGGAATACCTCATGGGCAAGCAATTCACCGTGGCGGACGCCTACGCCTTCGTTCTCATCGGCTGGTCGAAGTTCCAGGGCATCGACCTCGCGCGCTGGCCCAACCTCGCCGCGTACCATAAACGCGTGGGCGCGCGCGCCAAAGTGCAGGAAGCCCTGCAGGCCGAAGGACTTCTGAAGAAAGCAGCATGAGCGTTTTTATTTCTCACGGTTCGCCCATGCACGCCCTCCAGCCCGGACCGGCTGGGGAGGCGTGGCGGGCGCTCGCCGAGCAGTTGCCGCACCCGAAAGGGATCCTCATTGCGTCGGCGCACTGGGAGACTAACCTGCCGATGCTCACCGGCTCGGAGAAGCCGGAGACCATCCACGACTTCTACAACTTCCCGGAGCCGCTTTACCGGCTGCGCTACCCCACGCCCGGCGCGCCGGAAGTCGCGAAGCGCGCGCAAACGCTCCTTAAGGATGCCGGCTTCACCGCCGGCATCGACGGCTGCCGCGGCCTCGACCACGGCGCCTGGTCGCCCCTTCTATATATGTATCCGCAGGCGGACGTGCCGGTGGCGCAGATCTCGGTGCAACCGGCGCTCGGACCGCGGCATCACGTGAACCTCGGCAGAGCCGTCAGGAAGCTCTCCGAAGAAGGCGTGCTGATCATCGGCTCGGGCCACTTGACGCATAACCTGCGCGATTGGGCGCGCGGCCAGGGGAAGCCCGAGCCGTACGCGCGCGAATTCCAGGCCTGGGTATTCGAGAAGCTGAGGGAAAAGGACATCGAGAGCCTGGTCGACTACCGCGCGCGCTCGCCGCACGGCGCGCGCGCGCATCCGACCGACGAGCATTTTCTCCCGCTCTTCTTCGCGCTCGGAGCGGCTTCCGAAGCCGCCGAGGCAGAGCGAGTGTACGACGCCATCGACAACGGCGTGCTCGCGATGGACGCGTACGTGTTCGCCTAGCGCTATTAGTTAGTTCTCCACGATCCGATCCGCCCTCACCAGAACCGAGGGCGGAATGGTGATGCCGAGCGCCTTCGCAGCCTTCAGGTTGATGATCAGCTCGAGCTTCGACGGCTGCTCGATCGGCAGGTCCGCGGGCTTCGCGCCTTTCAGGATCTTGTCCACGTACACCGCGGCATCGCGGTACATGTCGCGAAGGCTCGCGCCGTAGAACATCAAGCCGCCCGCGTCCACGAACTCGCGCTCGCCGTAGACCGCCGGCACCCGGCTCCGCGCCGCGAGCTCGACGATGCGCTTGCGGTGCGTAATGAAGAACCCAGTGGTCTGTACCAGGAGCGCGTCCATTCGCTCGGTACGCGCTGCGGCGAACGCGGTCTCGAAATTGTCGGGCTCGCGCACCTCGAACAGCCGGACGTCGAGCGCCAGAGTGCGCGCAGCGCGCTCCCTATCCTCGACGAGCCGAGGGGTGTAGAGCGACCCGGGATTGATGATTACGCCGACCCGGCTGGCACCCGGCACGGTCTCCTTGATGAGCTCCAAGCGCTTCATGTTCAACGCCTGGCCGATCGCGGTCACGCCGGTCACGTTGACGCCCGGGCGCGCAAGGCTCTTCACGATGCCGTCGGCGACCGGATCTCCGGTAGTAACCATGACGATCGGAATCGTGCTCGTGGCCTGCTGGGCGGCGAGGACCCCCGGACTCGAGCCCGCCAGGATGACGTCCACGCCTTGTCGTACCAGCTCATCGGCTAGCTCGGGCAGGCGGGCCGCCCTGCCGTCCGCGTAGCGCGTTACGAAGGTGAAGTTGCGTCCTTCCACCCAGCCGAGATCGCGCATGCGGCTGCGGAACGCCGCAAGGCTGGCCAGGTCGGTCTCCGCGGAGATCCCCGACAAGCGCCCGACGCGCGCGGTCTTCTGCCCCTGCGCATCCGCGTCCATTGGCGCACCCAGCGCAGCGCCGAGCGCGAGCGCCAGCATCAGTCCTGGGCCGGTTCGGATCGTCATCGCGGCGAACCTTACCTGCCCGGCACCTTTTCGGCTAGGTGAAAAAGGCCATGACACGCTGCTTCACTTCGCCGCGCGCAAGACCGCAGTAAAGCACCGCGCCTGCGGCATCAGGTTCAACAAGCAGCGCCCGTGGTGCCCAGGGCAGGAATAGCGTGTCGTCCCTGCCGACCCAGGCGCGGACCGGTGTGCAACGCAGCCACGACGGTTCGACGAGGTACGCAGCAGCTATCAGATCGAAGGGATAGAAGCCCCTGCGGCCGATGTCGGTGCGCCAATAATCGAGCCAGCCGCGCGAGCGCTCGACGATCCACGGCAAAGAGATCTTCAAACGATCAAGGTCTTCGGCCGTGAGCTCGATCGCGCGCGCGGCGTCGTATGGTACGAAGGTCATGGGCAGGTTCATGGCGAGCACCTGCGCCGCCGCGCCCGAGTCGCGGGCGAAATTGAAATCCCGGAACACCGGGCCGTGGCCGAAGAGCATGCCGCCGCCCGCGCCCTCTGCCGGGTGAAAGATATGGCCGGGGCGCCGGCCCATTACCGTTATGAGCCGCGCTACGTTCCCGCGGAGGTCCGGACGTTCGCGAAGAACAGCCGCGATGTTGGTCAGCGGACCAAGCGCAAGCACCGTGAGCGGGCCGTCCTGCAGGGCAGCTTTCAAGGCGCTCGCTTCATTGTGAACGGAAACTCGAGAACCGACTTCCTTCACCAGAACGCGAGTCGTCCGATCCACTACCTCTTGCGGAGCGTTGCCTGCAACGGTGGAGATGCCGACAACATCGAGCGCGGCGGAGCGCAGCAGAAGCGCGATGGCGAAGCAGTCGTCGGGGTCGGTGCGCGGCGAGTGGCCGCAGGCCGCGTCGGTATCGATCCATAGGCGGCGCGGAAACGGCGGCGTTGCCGCTTCGGGGACGGAGTCGAGCGGCGCTAGGCCCTGGTCACCTGTGCGCCACTCTTTGACCGGAAGAGCAAACATGGCTAGGACCGCCGCAATTGCGACGGCAATGATGCCGAACACCTTCAAGAACCTGCTGTCCCGCTATCCGCCGGTGAGCGCCTGGACGATGACGACTTCATCGGCGACGTCGAGCGCCCGCGAAAGATCGAACACCTGGTCGCCGTTCACGAACACGCGCATGTGGCGGCGGATCCGGTCCTGCTCGTCGACCATGCGGAAGCGGATGCCTGGATAGCGGCGATCGAGATCGGCGAGCAGGGCGGCAAGCGTGGACCCGGTCGCCTCGACATGTGCTCTACCGGTGTAGGAGTGCAGCGGGCTCGGAATCAGCACATTCACGCCAATTCCGCAGCTTCAACAGCGTAAATTTCCGGCAGGTGGCGCGCGATGCATCTCCACTTGCGTCCCTCGTCACCGCTTATCCAGAGCTCACCGCTCGTCGTGCCGAAATAGAGTCCCACTGGCTTGCCGGAATCCGCGCACATCGCCTGCCGCTTGACCGTCCACCACGCGTGCTTTTCCGGCAACCCGGAGTCGAGGCGTTGCCAGCTTTTTCCCCCATCCTTCGTCCGGTACACCGCCGGTTTCCCATCGGGGCTGGTGCGCGGCCACACGGTGCCGCCGTCCATCGGCATCACCCACGCGGTATCCGCGTCGCGCGGATGCACCACCATGGGAAAGCCGACATCGCCGACGCTCTTGGGCATGGTCTTTCCGACGCGCGCCCATTTGCTCGAGGGGCGGTCGAGCCGGTAGATGCCGCAATGGTTTTGCTGGTAGAGGCGGTCGGGATTGCTCGGGCAGAGCCGG
>DATIGN010000018.1:0-21008 GCA_035454685.1 Burkholderiales bacterium
AATCCGCCGGCGGCCCTGACGATTACCTGGAGCAAGCTCAGCGGGCCCGGGACGGTGACGTTTGGCAACGCGGCCTCAGCACAAACCACGGCGAGTTTCTCGCAGAGCGGCTCCTAGGTCCTGCGGCTCACGGCTTCCGACAGCGCCCTGACGGGGAGCGACGACGTGGGCGTCACAGTGAATGCGGTATCTGATCGCGCCTTCAAGTTTCCGTCCTCTGGGGCGACCTTGAGCGGGGTGATTGCTTATGGCGGGGTAGAAGTTGTCGGGAGCAACATCACCAAGGTGGTGTTCTTCTTGGACGGCACGCTCATCAAGACCGAGACTGCGGCTCCCTGGCAGGCCGGCTTCGACACCACGACGTTCTCAAACGGCGCACACCAGTTGCAGGCCGACATCACCGGCACGAACGGAGTTATCGAGCGCATCGCGATTCCAGTGACTATTTCTAATACGGGGCCCGCGCCGACCAACCAGGCTCCGGTAGTCAACGCCGGGTCGGACCTGACGGTGACGTTGCCGAACTCGGCGAATCTCACGGGCAGCGCAACGGATGACGCTCTGCCGAATCCGCCGGCGGCCCTGACGATTACCTGGAGCAAGCTCAGCGGGCCCGGGACGGTGACGTTTGGCAACGCGGCCTCAGCACAAACCACGGCGAGTTTCTCGCAGAGCGGCTCCTATGTCCTGCGGCTCACGGCTTCCGACAGCGCCCTGACGACAAGCGATGACGTGAACGTGACGGTGAATCCGGCGCCGGCGACCAACCAGGCTCCGGTGGTCAACGCCGGGTCGGACCTGACGGTGACGTTGCCGAACTCCGTCTTGCTGCAGGGCGGTGCAACGGACGATGGGCTGCCGAATCCGCCGGCGACCCTGACGTATAGCTGGACCAAGGTCAGCGGGTCGGGCTCGGTTACGTTCGGCACGCCGACCTCGCCCACCACGACAGCGAGTTTTTCAACCAGCGCCAAGGGCACCTTTGTGCTGCGGCTCACGGTCTCGGACGGCGCGCTGACGGCGAGCGACGACGTGAGCGTCACAGTGATTCCGTGCGTAAAAGTAAAGGGTAAGTGCCAGTAGGTGATGGAGCACTATGAGCGTACCGGCGGCGCGGTGGCAAAGGCGGCGACGGGCGTACCCAGGTCAAGGCGCGCGCACTTGATCCCGCAATCCTGGCTCTACCGTAGCCGACTGCCAACGGCTAGCCGGCAGTCAAGTAAGCGTAGTCTGCGGCCGATTTGAACCGCCTCTAGTCAGAACACGCTCATCTGCCATCGAGCCCTACGCTGTATGAAGACGTGGCCGACGTTCTGCTGATTGGACGTTGGGGACGCGCTTTGTAACATAGAATCATCAACCACTTAACACGAGCCGTAAACTTTGCCATGCCGAAGGTCTACGCGATCGACGGCATCACGCCGGTCGTGCACCCCAGCGCTTTCGTGCATCCGAGCGCGGTGCTGATCGGCGACGTGATTGTGCGCGCCCGCGCTTATATCGGGCCGTGCGCGAGCCTGCGCGGCGACTTCGGCCGCATCCTCGTCGAGGAGGGCGCCAACATCCAGGACACCTGCATGCTGCACGGCTTTCCGGGGAAGGACACCGTGGTCGGCGTCGAAAGCACCATCGGGCACGGCGCCGTGCTGCACGGCTGCGTCGTGCGTCGCGGCGCGCTCGTCGGCATGAATTGCGTCGTGAACGATAACGCCGTGGTGGGCGAGGACGCGATGGTGGCCGCGCTCGCCTTCGTCAAGGCCGAGGATTCGATCCCCGCGCGCTCGCTCGCGGTCGGGATTCCGGCGCGGGTCCTGCGGACGCTCACCGCGCAGGAGTTGCGCTGGAAAGAGGACAACATGCACCTCTACCAGCAGCTCGCGATGCGCAGCGCGCAAACCATGCAGCTGGTCGAGGCGCTAACCGAAGTCGAGCCCCACAGAAAGACTATTGACATACCCGGCTCCATGCCGCTTTCGGAGCTGAAGAAGAAACATGCCTGACAGCGCTCTCCTGGTCATCGACATCCAGAAAGATTATTTCCCGGGCGGCGCGATGGAGCTCGACGGTGCCGACGCTGCCGGCGCGAAAGCCGGGGTGGCGATTAGGAAATTTCGGGAGAACAAGCTTCCGGTCATCCACGTCCGCCATCTCTCGGTGCGTCCGGGCGCGACCTTCTTTTTGCCGGGCACGCGCGGCGCGGAGATTCATCCCCTGGTGCAGCCGCTTGCCGGAGAGATGGTGATCGAGAAGAACTTTCCGAATGCATTTCGAAATACCGGGCTGAAAGAATTTCTCGAAAAGCAGAATATCAAGAGCCTTGTCGTCGCCGGGATGATGACGCACATGTGCGTCGACGCGAGCGTGCGCCACGCTGCCGATCTCGGTTACAAGATCACGCTGCTCGGCGACGCCTGCGCCACGCGCGCGCAGAGCTTCGGCGGCGAAACGGTCCCCGCGCGGCAGGTTCATGCCGCATTCCTTGCCGCGCTCAACGGCTTCTACGCGAAGGTGGTCAACACTCATGAACTATGAATTCATCACGGTAGAGCAGAAGGGCCGGGTCGGCGTCATCACGCTCAACCGGCCCAAGCAGCTGAACGCGCTCAGCCCCGGCCTGATGAAGGAGCTCGGCCAGGCGCTCGCCGCCCTCGACGCGGACGCGGGTATTGGCGCGATCGTGCTCACCGGCACCGAGAAGGCGTTCGCCGCCGGCGCAGATATCGCGGCGATGAAGGACTTCAGCCACATGCACGCCTATCTCAACGACTACATCACCGATTGGGAGCATTTCCGCAGCGTGCGCAAGCCGGTGATTGCGGCGGTGGCGGGCTACGCGCTTGGCGGCGGCAACGAGCTCGCCATGCAGTGCGACATCGTGATCGCGGCGGAGAATGCGAAATTCGGCCAGCCCGAGATCAACCTGGGGATCATGCCGGGCTACGGCGGCACGCAGCGGCTGCCGCGCTTTGCGAGCAAGGCGAAGGCGATGGATCTCTGCCTAACCGCGCGCATGATGGACGCGCAGGAAGCCGAGCGGGCCGGCCTGGTTTCCAGGGTTGTTCCATTGGAAAAACTCATGGACGAGGCGCTGGCGGTGGCCGAGAAGATCGCCGGCTACTCTCTGCCGGTCGTGATGATGATCAAGGAATCGATCAACCGCGCCTACGAGACCTCGCTCGCCGAGGGAGTTCTCTTCGAGAGGCGCGTGTTCCAGTCCCAGTTTTCGCTCGAGGACCAGAAAGAGGGCATGGCCGCCTTCGTCGAGAAGCGCAAGCCCGTCTTCAAGAACAAGTAAAGCGAAAAATCGGGGTCAGAGCCCGATTTCCCCTAGCGGTAGCGGAGATACCGGAAATCGGGCTCTGACCCCGATTTTTCGTAGAATCGGCGCTTCCCTGGAGGAGAACCATGGAACGCATCTGGCTCAAGAGCTATCCCGCCGGCGTGCCTGCCGACATCGACCCGAGGAAGTATCGCTCGCTCATCGAGCTGTTCGACGGAAGCATCGCGAAGTACCGCGACCGTCCGGCGTTCCACAGCATGGGCAAGACCATTACGTTCGGCGAGCTCGAGAAGCTTTCGCGAGATTTCGCAGCGTGGCTCCAGACGCGCGGCTTCGCGAAGGGCACGCGCGTCGCGCTCATGATGCCGAACTGCCTGCAGTACCCGATCGCGATGTTCGGCATCCTGCGCGCCGGCTGCACCGTGGTGAACGTGAACCCGCTCTACACCCCGCGCGAGCTCGAGCACCAGCTCACCGACGCGGGTGCCGAAGCGATCGTAATCCTGGAGAACTTCGGCCACGTGCTGCAGGAGGTGCGCTCGCGCACGCCGCTCAAGCACGTCGTCGTCACCTCGCTCGGCGAGCTGCTCGGCCTGAAGGGCGTGATCGTCAACCTCGTGGTGCGCAAGGTGAAGAAGATGGTGCCGCCGTACGAGCTGCCGGGAGCGCTTTCCTTCAAGCAAGCTCTGTCCGAGGGGTCCTCCAAGACTCTTTCTACGCCGCCTCTAGGCCACGACGACATCGCGTTCCTCCAGTACACCGGCGGCACGACCGGCGTGTCGAAGGGCGCGATGCTCCTTCACCGCAACATCATCGCGGCGCTGCTACAGTACGAGGCGTGGCTCGCGCCGGTGGTAGGTAGCGAACGAGCAATCATCATTACCGCGCTGCCGCTCTACCACATCTTCTCGCTCACGGTGAACTGCCTGGCGATGATGGTGGTGGGCGGCGAGAACGTGCTTATCACCAACCCGCGCGACATTCCCGGCTTCGTCAAGGAGCTTGCGAAGCACAAGTACACGATCATCACCGGCGTGAACACGCTGTTCAACGCGCTCCTCAACCATCCGGATTTCGCCAAGCTCAATTTCTCGAGCCTCAAGCTCGCGGTCGGCGGCGGCATGGCGGTGCAGAAGGCGGTCGCCGAGCGCTGGAAGCAGGTCACCGGCACGCCGCTGGTCGAGGGCTATGGGCTCACCGAGACTTCGCCCTCGGCGACCGCGAACCCGGTGAACGCGACCGAGTTCAGCGGCACCATCGGCGTGCCGATGTCCTCGACCGAGATCGTGCTGCGAGACGACAACGACCGCGACGTGCCGCTCGGCCAGCCGGGCGAGATCTGCATCCGCGGACCGCAGGTGATGGCGGGCTACTGGCAGCGCCCCGATGAGACCGCCAAGGCGATCGGGAAAGACGGCTTCTTCCACACCGGCGACGTCGGCGTCATGGACGCGAAGGGCTTCATCACGATCGTCGACCGCAAGAAGGACATGATCCTGGTGTCGGGCTTCAACGTGTATCCGAACGAGATCGAGCAGGTCGTGGCGATGCATCCCGGAGTACTGGAGGTCGCGGCGATCGGCGTGCCCGACGAGCATTCCGGCGAGGTGCCGAAGATCTTCGTCGTCAAGCGCGATCCGCAGCTCACCGAGCGCGACCTTCTCGAGTACTGCAAAAAGGAGCTCACCGGCTACAAGCGGCCGAAGCACGTCGAGTTCCGCTCCGATCTCCCCAAGACCAACGTCGGCAAGATCCTGCGCCGGGCGCTGCGCGAGGAGAAAAAGGCTGCGTAGAAAAATCGGGGTCAGAGCCCGATTTCCGGTACTCGGCTCCCGCTAGGGGAAATCGGGCTCTGACCCCGATTTTTCTGGTTCGCGGCCTCAGCTGGATGGCGCTCGCCATCGCGTGCTGGACGCCGCTTTTCTCGGTGGCGAAGCGCACGCTCCCGGTGCTCGACGCGTACGCGCTCGGCACGGTGCGCTACGCGCTCGGCATCGCGCTTTTCGTGCTGCTGCTCGCGGCTTTCGAAGGCCGGCGTTCGCTCAGCTTCGGCGATCGCTTCGTCGCCGCGGTGCTTTCCGGCATGGTCGGAATCACGGGGTTCAACCTTTTCGTGTGGCTGGGGCTGGGCTATACACGCCCGGAGCATGCCTCGATCATCCTCGCGCTGCAGTCGCCGCTCACCGCGCTCGCGGTCTGGCTCGTGCACGGGCAGCGCCCGGCCCGGTTCACGCTTGCCTGCGTCGCCGCGGCGATTGCCGGAGTGGCGCTGGTGATCACGAAAGGCGATCCGGCGGGCGCGCTCGCCGGCGGAAGCCTCCTGGGCGACGGCCTTGTCTTCCTCGGCGCGGTCTCCTGGGTGACTTACACGCTCTCGGCGAGCCGTTTTCCCGGCTGGTCGCCGCTGCGCTTCACGGTGATGACCTGCATTCCCGGCGCGGTCGGACTCGTCATTGCGAACGTGATCGCGCTTGCGATCGGAGCCGCGGAGTTGCCTTCAATCGCACAGCTCTCGAGCGTCGCGTGGCAGATCCTGTATTTCTCGGTCTGCACGGTGGTGCTCGGCGTGCTGGGGTTCAACGCTGGCGCGCGCGCGCTTGGCCCGCTGAACGCGATGCTGATGCTCAACCTCATCCCGCTGGGCGTATTTGCGATCGAAGCGGCGCTCGGCCGCAGCTTCGCCGCGATCGAGCTCGCGGGCGCGGCCGTCGTGATCGGCGCGCTGGTAGCGAACAACCTCTACTTGCGGGGTGTGAGCACCAGGCGCTGAACTCCGCCGGCCTCGAGGCGCCGGCGCTCGGTAATCATGGGCACGTACTCGCCGCGCGCCCAGGCGGCGGCGAAGTCGCGGTAGTGCGGCGAGAGCGGGTTGCCCGACTGGCCACCCGAGTGGATGAACACCGAGGCCTGCGGGTCGGCGAGGTTCGTGATCGCGCGCATGCTCGCGGCGTGACGGTTGGCGTAGGGCTCCGCTTCGTCGTTGAAGTCGCTCGCGCCCGCGTTCACGGTGTACGCATCGCCGCCGCTCGGCACGCGGATATCGAAGATGCGCGCGAGCCATGGCTGGCGGGTGAACGGGCGATGACGGTGCCGCGCAACGTGCGCCTCGCCCCATTTCCACTCCTCGCCGTAGCGCGTTCTCAGATCCTGCATGGCTTTTTCGAAAGACGAGGCGAGAAGCTCTGCGCATGTCTCCACGGAAGGGGTTCGAACGTCGTCGCACCAATGCCGCTCGCTTGCGAGGACGTTTTCGAGGAACACGGCGCGCGCGCTCCAGTTCGGACGGAACGCTTCGCCGAGCTCGTCGGCATACAGCGCGCGCGCGAATTCGCGCCACCAGGCGGCCATGATGAGCGGCTCCGCGCGCTCGGCCGCCATGGATCCGTCCCAGGATTGGAGATTCTTCTCCGGATAAGCAGAAAGGAAATGAGGGAGCAATTGCCGTGCTGCGAGCGACACGACGTCGGCTTGCATGGCTTTGAAACTCGCGATGTCGTGCTTTTCATTTTGCGCAAGCAACTGCTCGATGCGCCGAGCACGGTAAGGCGGCTGCCATTCGTAGGTGATGTGGTGCGGATAATCGGGCGGCACGGTCTTGTGGTTCGCGAGTACCACGGCGCCGCCCGGCGGATTGAATGCGCGCGGCAGGTCGTCGAAGGCGATGTAGCCGCGCCATTCGTAGCGCGCGTCCCAGCCGGGCGTGGGCGCGAGGCCGCGCAGGTCGTTTTCGGGCTTGCGCACCGGAATGCGCCCAGCGACGACGAAGCCGACGTTGCCCGCCGCGTCGGCATAGGCTGCCGTCTGCGGCGGGGCATGCAGGGCGCGCGCGGCGGCGAGGAACTCGTTCCAGTCGCCCGCGCGGGCAAGGCGCAGCGCCGCCTGCATGGTGACGTCGTCCTCGGCGAGCGCGGTCCAGGCGAGCGCGAGCGCATAGCCGCGCGGCGCGGCATCGAGCGCGTTGCGTGAAACGTCGGAGATGACGGGACCGTGGCGCGAACGGCGCACGGTAATGCGCTCGTCCGGGGCGCCCTTCACCTTGATGATCTCCTCGTGCGTGGCGAACGCGCTGTCGAGCCTCTCGAGATAGAGGTCCTGTACGTCGGCGTAGGTGGCAGTAAGGCCCCACGCGATGCGGTCGTTGCGCCCGACGAGAATTCCCGGCACTCCGGGAAGCGTGCCGCCGATCGCGTCGATCCCCGGCGCGTGCAGGTGCGCGAAGTACCATACCGGCGGCGCGGTAAGGCCCAGGTGAGGATCCGCTGCCAGCAGCGGCTTCCCGCTCGCACTCCGCGCTCCCGACACCGCCCAGCTATTGGACCCTCCCAGAAAATCGGGGTCAGACCCCAATAGCAAATCGGGGTCAGACCCCAACGAGAACACCGGGGTCTGACCCGGCTTCTTTTCGATCGCTGAATAGAAGGCTCGCAGGTCCGGAAGGCGCGGCGGTGAATCGCCGGGATAGGGCGGCAGGAGCCCCTGGATGCGCCCGGTCGTCAGCGTGCGCGAGAGCCGCATACGCAATAGTTCGGAGCGCCAGTTCCCGCTGAGGTCCCAGGCCATCACCTTCGTCCAGACGATCGAGTCGATCGGGGTCCACGGCTCCGGGGTGACGCCGAGCAGCCAGAACTCTGGCGGCAATACCTGCCTTTGCTCCACGTAAGCGTTTACCCCTGATGCATAAGCGTCCAGCAGCCGGCGGGTTTCAGCGTCGTAGTGAACGAGGTTCACCTCCGCCACCCGTCGCAGCCCCAGTGTCCGCATGAATCGGTCGGCTTCCAAGGCGTTCGGCCCCAGTATCTCGGCGAGCCACCCCGATCCCAGGCGCCGACTCATCTCCATCTGCCAGAGCCGGTCCTGGGCGTGGACGAAGCCGAGCGCGAAGTGCGCGTCCTCGAGCGACGCTGCGTAGATGTGGGGGATGCCGTGGCGGTCGCGCAACACCTCCACTGGCGCCCCGAGCCCGGCGAGGGCGATCTCGCCGCGCGCGAGCGGCAGCGATTGGCGCAAGTAGACGTAGCAGCCGGCTGCCGCGGCAGCGAAGACGAGCAAGAGGAGCTCTAGAACCCGCAGCGCACGCCGCATTTGCCCGAGAATAACAGCGTGATCCAGCTCGTATGCCGGCAATCCTGCTACCGGGGTCTAACCCCGGGCTTACTGCGCTTGCGGTCTAGCTCGTGCGCGGGCAGCGTGCGCTGAGCTTGCTGTCGGCGATGCGCTGCCTCAAAGACGCCATACGTCGATGCCGCGCGCGCGAAGCGCTGCGGCGTCGGCTTGGTTCTTCACGTCCACATAGACGCCGTTAGGCGCAAGCTTCGCCAAGATCGCGTCTATGGGGCGATTCTTGAACTCGTCGTGCGCCACGGCCGCCACGACGGCCGCGGCCTGTGGCAGCGCCTCCCAGTCCACAAGACGGATTCCGTACTCGTGCTCCGCTTCCTTGGGACAGGCGACCGGATCGTGCACGAATACTTTCGCGCCGAAGGACTCCAGCTCGCGCACCACGTCCACGACGCGCGAGTTGCGCGTGTCGGGGACGTTTTCCTTGAACGTAAGCCCGAGCACGATGATGTTTTCCTTGTTGATGGAGAAACCCCTGAGGATCATGCGCTTCACGGTCTGCTCGGCGACGTACTTCCCCATGCCGTCATTGATCTTGCGGCCCGACAGGATCACCTGGGGATGGTAGCCGAGGGTCTCGGCCTTGTACGTCAGGTAGTAGGGGTCCACGCCGATGCAGTGGCCGCCGACGAGGCCGGGCCGGAAGGGCAGGAAGTTCCACTTGGTGCTCGCCGCTTGCAGGACCTCGGCGGTGTCGATGCCGATCTGGTGGAATATCATCGCGAGCTCGTTCACCAGGGCAATGTTGACGTCGCGCTGCGTGTTCTCGATGACTTTGGCGGCTTCGGCGACCTTGATGGAGCTCGCGCGGTGCACGCCTGCGCCGACCACGCTGCCATAGACCTTCGCGACTCGATCCAACGTCTGCGGGGTGTCGCCCGCCACGACTTTGACGATCCTCGTGAGGGTGTGCTCTTTGTCGCCCGGGTTGATGCGCTCGGGCGAGTAGCCGACGAAGAAGTCTTTCTTCCACCTCATCCCGGAGTGCTTCTCGATGACCGGGATGCAGACTTCCTCGGTCGCGCCGGGATAGACGGTGGATTCGAACACCACGGTTGCACCTCGGGTGAGGTTTTGCCCGACAGAGGCGCTCGCGCCGAGCAACGGGCCGAAATCGGGGTTGTGCGCCTCGTCGACCGGCGTTGGGACAGCAACGATGATGAAATCCGCCTCGCGTAGCGCGCGTGCGTTGGTGGTGACCTCCAGCTTGGCGGCGGCTTCGAATCCCGCGCTGCTGACTTCGCCCGTGGGGTCGACATGGTTCCTGTAGGCAGCGACCTTCTCCTCCGAAAGGTCGAAGCCGATGGTGCGGTATTTCTTGGCGAACTCCGCGGCGAGCGGCAGCCCGACGTAACCCAGGCCCACAATTGCGACGGTGGTCATCGTTATAGTCCAGCGAGTAACGCCGCGGCTTCCTTCCGCGCGGAATGGCGGCTGTCGATCCTGGCCACTATATCGCGCTGGGCTAGATAGGCAACCGCATGGCTTTTGGCGTTACGAGCCGTATGCGGCGCGTCCGGACTTTCGCTTCTAAGGCTTGGTCTTGCGCTTCTCCGCGGGGCGCTTGTCTTTCAGGAAAGGAGTGCCTTCGGCTAAGTCAACGATCAAGCGGGCGAGCTCGATGGCAACGTCCATTGGCAATGTGACGGAGAGCTGCTTTTCGTGCGCGTTGGAAAACCGCAGCTCAACTCGTCCCGTTGCTTTGGTGGCCGCAACCCGCCGCACTTCCGCGGCTTCGAAGCCCGATTCCGATCTGTCACTCATCCGCAATGCCCCTTAGCCTCGTCATCGGCAAAGAGCCGAATGCAATGGTGACCCGATTCTTGGGGTCTTGTATTGCGCGCACACAAAGTCTTGCAAGATGGCAACCAGCGAAACCGGTCCCCGTCATCCGAGACCGCTGGCAGGTTAACTTTCGGCCTGGATTCAACTGTCGAGCACTCGCCCGGCGGCTTCGCCGAAGCCGATCGGGGTGCAGCCTTCCCGCGCACCCCGGGCGCGCTGGATGATCTCGTCGCCGTGCTCAATGAAGGTGCGCGCTTCGCGCGAGGGAAGCTGCACCGGCTGCCTGCCGCCCTGGGTGAGCTCCATCAGCGAGCCGTAGGTCCCGGGCGTGGCCCCCGAAATCGTGCCCGAGCCCAGCAGGTCGCCGGGTCGCAGGTTACAACCGTTGGATGTGTGGTGGGTGACAAGCTGTGCCACGGTCCAGTACGAGTCGCGGAAGCTCGCGTGCGAAAGGCGCACGGGGGCTTGCATTTTGCGCGTCTTCAGGTGGATCTCCACCCGGATATCGAACCCTCCTTGGCGCTGGTCATTGTCGTCCCAGAGATACGACAGCGGCCTGGGGTCTTCGGTTGCGCGCGGAAAGGCGGGGCAGCGAAACGGCGCAAGCGCCTCCAGCGTGACGATCCAGGGCGAGATCGTGGTGGCGAAGCTCTTGGCGAGGAAGGGTCCGAGCGGCTGGTATTCCCAGGCCTGGATGTCGCGCGCCGACCAGTCGTTCAGGAGCACTACGCCGAAGATATGGTCGAGCGCCTTGCCGATCGGGATGCTCTTCCCGAGTCGATTGCCGGGCCCGACGACGAAGCCGAGCTCAGCTTCGTAATCGAGCCTCCGGGTCGGGCCGAAAACCGGCTCGGATGCATCAGGAGCTTTGGTCTGGCCATTGGGGCGCACCACGTCGGTGCCCGAAACAACGATGGACGAGCCGCGGCCGTGGTAGCCGATCGGCACCCACTTGTAGTTGGGGAGGAGCGGATTGTCCGGCCGCAGCATCCGGCCCATGTTGGTCGCGTGATGAATGCCCGTGAAGAAGTCGGTGTAGTCGCCGATGGCGAGCGGCAGGAAGAGCTGCGCCTGCTTCATCGGCAGCAGGTAACGCAACCATCGCTTCTGATTCTTCTTGAGAGCCAGGCCACGGGATATCTGCTTGCGCAGTCTCTCCCAGACTGGGCGGCCCATCCCGGCGATGCCGTTAAGCGTGGGCCCGGTCCTGATGCCGAGCACCGCGAGGTCGAGAATCTGGTCGCCGATCGCGACGCCGCCGCGCGGGGATTCCTTGGCACCCTTGCGCTTGAAAATTCCGAACGGCAGGTTCTGGATCGGGAACTCGCACCCGGGCAGATTCGCCGACTCGACCCAGCTCGCGAGCTGCGGATCGTGAGTCTCGTCGCACTTCATTACAGGTTCTTCCGGAACCCGCCCCAGACCGAGTCGTAGTCCTTCTGCAGCTCGCGCGCCGTGAGCGCGAATTTCGTCGGCCGGAACACGTAGCGAGATTCCCACATAAACGCCAGCGTGTCGGTGATCTTTTGCGGCTCGAGCTTGGCCGCGCTCGCCTGCTCCCAGGTCGCGACGTCCGGCCCGTGCGCGGTCATGCAGTTGTGGATGGACACGCCGCCCGGGAGGAACCCCTCGGCCTTGGCGTCGTACACGCCGTGCACCAGGCCCATCAGCTCGCTCATCACGTTGCGGTGGAACCACGGCGGCCGGAACGTGTCCTCGCCCACCAGCCAGCGCGGCGGGAAGATCACGAAGTCGCAATTGGCCACTCCCGCCTGTGCCGACGGAGAGGTCAGTACCGTGAAGATCGAGGGATCGGGATGGTCGAAGCTGATCGTGCCGAGCGTCATGAAGCGCGCGAGATCGTACTTGTACGGCACGTAGTCGCCGTGCCACGCGACCACGTCGAGCGGCGAGTGCGCGAAGTCTGCCGCCCACAGCCCGCCCATGAACTTCGCTACGACTTCGCACTTTCCCGCCTCCTCGTACGCCGCCACCGGCGCCTGGAAGTCGCGTGCCTGCGCAAGTCCCTGCGAGCCGATCGGCCCGAGCTCGGGCAAACGGAACGCCGCGCCGTAGTTCTCGCAGAGGTAGCCGCGCACCGGACCATCCACCGCGACCTGGAACTTCATTCCCCGCGGGACCACCGCGATCTCGCCTGGTTTGACTTCCAGTTTTCCCAGTTCTGTGAAAATCAACAGCGGGCCCTGCTGCGGCACGAACATGAGCTCGCCGTCCGCGTTCCAGAAATAGCGGCCCTTCATCGAGCGGCTGGCGCGGTAGATGTGCACCGCGAGGCCGACCTGCATCGCAGGCACGCCGGATCCCGCGATGGTCGTCAGTCCTTGGAGAAAATCGGTCGGTTTCGTGGGCAGCGGAAGCGGGTCCCAGCGCAACCGGTTGGGCGGGGTTTCGACCTCGTCAAATGGCCCGGTGCGCACGAGGCCGTCCTTGATGCGCCGATAAGGCCCGTGCAGCGCCGAGGGGCGCAGCTTGTAGAGCCAGCTCGACTGGTTTTCGGCGCGCGGCGCGGTGAACGCGGTGCCCGAGAGCACCTCCGAGTAAAGGCCCTTGGGCGCGCGCTGCGGGGAGTTCCGCCCCACGGGCAGCGCGCCTTTCAGCGCTTCGGTCGAGAACGTGTTGCCGAAGCCGCTCTGATAGTTAATCCGCTCGGACGGCATGCATTTCAATTATGCGGCCTACCAGCAGGGCGTCCACGCCTGCGCGAGGTCCCACACCACGTCGCCACGCGGAAAATTTCCCTGTCGTCCTGGGTCGTCGATGCGCACGCCGACGTGCTCGCCTTCGATATCCGCCACCACGCCGCGCACCCACTCGCGGCCGCCGATTCCGACCGGCATCTCGCGGCAGACTCTCTGGCCTTCTCTCGCAACTGCCGCATGCACCTCGGCGGCGTGCCTCGCGCGCGCGCGCATCATCTCGGTCGCCGGCCCGGTCTGGGCGTCGTTCTGCCACGGTCCCGAGTACACATCACCGCTCGGCCACCAGTAGATGCCGTAGCCATGCCGCCGGTCGGCGAGGAACTCCCCGTCGTAGCGCTCGCCCTGCCACGCACCGCGTCCCCACACGTACGAGCCGTAGCCTTCGCGGTGATCGGCCACGAACTCGCCCTCGTAGCGGTCCCCGTTCGGCCATGTCTTCACCCCATGGCCGTGCTTGCGCCCCGCCTTGAATCCGCCCACGTACTCCGCCTCCCCGCTCGCCCTCCCGATCCCCTCCGCGAGCCCGTCCACGCACGCTCCGCTGTAGCTCCCCTGCAGCTCGGGGTCGAGCACCTTGCAGGCTTGCGTTTGTGCCTCCAGAGGAAAGGTGAACGCAAAGACACAAACCAGAAAAATCGGGGTCAGAGCCCGATTTCCGGCAGGTCGCGATTTCCGTAGCGGAGCGAAAGCTCCTTTGGGGTCGGACCCCAACCAAAAAAGAAATCGGGCTCTGACCCCGATTTTCTTGTTCATTCGAGATCCCACGCAAGCGTAACGCTACCCGGCCCGACCGCTACCGCCGGCACGTTCTTCCCGCGCCGCGCCTCGCGCCGACCTTCCCACGCGAGATGGCCGAGCGCGTAGCCGAGGAACGATCCCGCCACGGTATCGGAGAACCAGTGCTCACGGCTGCCAGTGCGCGCGAGGTTGGTGAGCGCGGCGACGCCGTAGAGCCACGGCATCTCGAACTCCTTGGCGTACGGTGTCACCGCCGCCCACATTACGCTGGTATGGCGCGACGGGAAGGAGTGGAAGGCATCGTCGGAGGTGAAGGGCTCGAACTCGCTCTTGCCCGCGCCCGTGGTGGGGCGCGCGCGGCCGACGGCGTACTTGAGCCCGGTGCTCGCGATGAGCGCGAGGCCGCCCGCCTCGAGCGCGGCGACGCCGGCGTCCGAGAGGCGCGGGCGCGACTCGTCGAAGGCGAGGATCGCCGAAAGCCCGATCGCCGCGTAGGGGAGCGCGTCGCCGAAGTCCACGAAATTCTTCATCCAGCTCTTGTCGCGGTGCTCGTCGGCGTAGCGGAAGGCGCGGTTGTCGAGCGTCGTCGAGCCGAGCGTGCCGCCCACCGCGAGCGCGGTGCTCCTCAGCCAGTCGACCTCGCCGGCGGCGCGCGCAGTGCCAAAGAGGTCGTCGCCGACGAAGTCCGGCCAGCGCCGGTCGGCGCCGAGCATCGGCAGGTCGAAGTCGTCGTCGCGGTCGCCGAAGCGCACCAGGCCGTCGCGCGTATGCATCTGGATGACCGGCCGCTCGACGATGCGCGCGAGGTCTCCGGGCGAGACCACCATCTGGCCGACGTCGCGCGTCCACGGCGCGAGCGAGAACCCGGCGATCGACTGCGTGTCGCTCTTGCTCAGCGTGTCGAGCGGCATGACGACGAACACGCCCTTGTCGTAGTACGGGTCGGAGGGCGAGCCGGGCGAGGTGATGTCGTCGCCGTTGGTGATCGTGTACCAGGCGCCGACCTCGAAGCCCGAGGCGAAGCGGCGCTTGACCTCCCCGCGCACGCCCTCGTCCTTCGCGAGGAAGCGCCCCGCGCGCAGCGTCAACGTCACGCGGTGCGCCATGCGGTAGTTGACCGAGGCGATCGAAGTGACGGTCTTGTAGTCCTGGAACCCGAACCAGCCCTCGAAGTCGCGCTGGCGCACCCAGTCGAGCGCGAGGTCGGCGGACCAGCTTCCGTCGCGCGGCAGGTAAAGCGCTTGGCCGCCGACGCCGCCGAACATCTCCTCGTAGATTCCCGCCGAGAGCCTGCCGTAGACGCGTTCCTGCGGATGATAGAAGCGGTTGACGAGGAGGCGCGTCAGCTTGAAGTCCGACGCCCTCTTGTACTCCGCGATGTCCGTGCGCACGTGCGGCAGCGTGCTGTTGGAGGGCTGGGTCACGTCGCTCACGTTCTCGAGCACCTGGAGCTTCGTTTCCGCCTGGAAGAAGAGCTGGCGCGCGAGCGGCCGGCTGTAGTTGGCGAGCAGGTAGAGCTCGTACTTGAAGACGCCGCTCGGGTCGTTGAAGAAGATCGAAAGCCCGGGCCGGACGCGCAGCGTCCCGCCGAGCACGTTCTCGCCGCCGACGGCGAAGATGTCGGCGCCCTGGCCTTGCATCAGGACCCCCTCGGGCAGCGGCTCCTCGAACGCGGCGAGCATTTCCTTGCGGTCCCCGTCTGCCTGCCTTTCCGCTTCTCCGGGCTCCAGGGGCTTGGCATACTCGATCGCCACGTAGGGCGCGAGCTGCTCGCGCGAGGCCATGCCATTGAAGTAGCGCTGCAGGAGCGGAATGTTGATGAAGGTGTAGGTCGCAACCGGCAGCGAGCCCTGCAGATAGGTGATGCGCAGCTCGCGCACTTCGAGCGGCGCGAACGAGAGCATCGTGCGCGCCGCGCGCCCGATGGCGCGCGGCATCGACGAGATGCGATTGTTGGTGAGCACCGCCTCGAGCCGGCCGTTCTGGTAGCCGAGGCTCACGCTGCGGAAATCCTGCTCCACCAGCGCGCGCGCGCGGCGCGCGCGGTGCTCGGGGTCCTCGGCCCACTGCTCCTCGGTGGGGCGCGGGTTGATCTTCGTGTACGGCGGCGGCTCGTCCACCTTCGGCACGAACTCGCGCTGCTCGAGCGGAAGCTGCACGTAGGCGTTGAAGCCCACCTCGCCGTGCGAGGCGAAGGCTTTCGCGCCCCACAGATCGCGCCGGTACTCGACGCCGATCGCGCCTTCCTTCTTGTAGCTCGCGGCGCCCGACTGCGCCGCGCCGAGATCCTGCTTGTAGTTGTAGGCGTCGTACTCCGCTACCAGGCTCCAGCGGGGAAGCGCGCGTGGCGACCAGCGCAATCCGCCGAAGGCGCCATCGATGCGGTCCACCCCGTACCCGAGCGTGATATCGACCTCTCCGAGTCGCTTCGACATCACTCCATACGCGGCTCTAAAGATCCCCGTCCCGCCGGCCGCGTCCTGCGCCCCGAGCGCGACCGCCGGCCACGGTCCGCGCTCGGGCAGGAGCAAGACCTTTGCGTCGAACGACTTGTCGCGGTAGTCGCCGTAGTCGGTGTCGGGCCGATCTTCCGGGAATGCCGGCACATCGTAGATGCGCGTGAAGCGGAAGGAGCCCTCGAACCAGGGAAACACGGTGATGTTCGACCACAGCGTTTCATAGGGCCGCAGGAAGCTGAAGCCCGAGCGCCAGGTCCCCTCCGGGGCGAAACGCGCGTCCGGCATGCTGATGAGGCCGGTCTGCCCGGTCACGGTCGGCTCCTGCGCGAACGCGCGCGCCGCGACCAGGGCGAGCAGCAGAAACAAGAAAGGCCCCACTTGGGGCCTTCCAAGTTGCTGTTCGACGGCCAGGCTTAGTGGTTCGTCGGGGGTGTAACTGGAGCCGGGGGAGCGCTGTCGCCACCGCCGCCCCCGCCAAACGCCGCAGCGGCGACGCCGATGCCCAGCAGGACTGCCGCCGCGGTGCCCCATCCCGGGGTGGTGTCCGCGGTCTCCGCGGCCGCCGCCGCACCCGCCGCCGGGGCGCCTGCGGGTGCCGCGGCGACAGGGACACCGACCGACGCGGCCTGCAGGGTCTTCATGGAGGCCGCCGCGCTCGCCGGCACCGCCGCGGGCTTTAGCGGCACCGGGGCGTCGGAGCTGGTCGGCACTACCGTGGTGCTGCCCTTCCCGAGGGTAGTGGTTCCCGCCCCGTTGCTCGAGATCACGGAGCCGGCGTTGACGGCGATATAAGCCGGGTTGACGAGTACCACCGAGAAATCCGCCGCGCCTTCCACGGTGAGGTCGGTGTGCGGAGTGTGGAAGAAGAATTGCTTGGGGTTGTTCGCCGCGATCTTCCCGGTCACCACTCGGGCCCCGCCTTGCAGCAGCTCGAACACCGCGCGATCCGGGGCGCTCTTGTCCGCATGCCGGAAGTTCAACATGCGCAGCAGGCTGTTCTGGGACAGCACGATCTGCATTCCGTCGTCGAACTTGAGCGTGACCTGTGAGCCGGGCCCCGTGGCGATCGACGTCGGTGCGACGAACTTCACGCCTGGCGAGAGCGCCATCTGACCGGCTCTCGCGCTCCCCTTCACGGACTCCACCACCGCGGCCGCGGAAGCTGCCAGCGGCAGGGCGAGCGCCAGAAGTCCGGCTACGAGGATTCGAACCATTTCTCTCTCCCTTCCGTTACCGCATTGTGACTAACGCCCGCGCATGCGGCAAGGACCCATCATTCCGCGCTCGCCTCCGCCGGCTCAGCCCGCCGGGGCTCGTTCCTTGCGCGCACGACGAGCCAGGCCGGAACCTGGAAGCGGGCGAGCCCCCGGTACGCGAGCGTGTAGGCAATTGCGAAGGCTGCCGCAGCGATCTGGAGCGGCGCCGAGCGATCCCAGAAGAGCAGCGCGATCGACAGGCCGACCAGCAGGATCGGCCACAGGCAGAGCGAGGCGACGGCGTTGCGCGTGACGCAGTCCGAGGCGCTTCCCGCGAAGCTCTTCCAGCGCACTACGCGCCGGTATAAGAGCGTGTGGAGGTGCAGCGCGTCCGCCTGCACGGCCGAGCGCCCACATGCCTTGCGCCGGTACATCGAAAAAAGCGTCTCCCAGACCGGGTAGGCGAGAAGCACGAGCGGTAACCAGGGGGATACTTCGGGGTTGCGCTGGACAATGAGCACCGAGAGCACGGCGAGCACCAGCCCGACCAGGTACGCCCCGCCGTCGCCCAGGAAAATCCTTCCGCGCGGATAGTTCACCGCCAGGAACCCGGCCACGCTCGCGCCCAGGACGCAGGCCGCGCCCAGCACAAACGAGTCGCCCACCGCCGCCGCGACGATCGCCAGCCCGATCGAGGCGACCAGCGCGATAACCCCCGAAAGGCCGTTCAGGCCGTCGATCACATTCATGGAGTGCGTGACCCCGGTGACGGCGAACACCGTGAAGGCGAACGAGAACGCGCCATAGCCAAGCAGCCAGTCGAGCCCCGGCATCTCCAGCCGCGTGATGCGCGCATCGAGCAGGAAGACGGCGAACACGGAGCCAGCCGCGGTAAGCGCGAGGCGCACTGCCACCGTGCCCCACCTCGAGAAGTCCTCCACCAGACCCCAGGCGAAACCGGGCGCTGCGCAAAGGAGAAGCAGCGCCCACGACCAGGGCGCGCCGTATACCAGGCAACTCACCACCGCGCCGGCCAGGCAGCCGGCCGCTATTGCAATCCCGCCGATTCGAGGCGTCGGAAAGACGTGGAGCTTGCGCAGCCCGCCCGATATATCGTCGAGCGCCCTCGGCTTTCCGCGAACGAGCGCGTGCGCGCTCAGCCATGCCGAAAACCCGGCAAGGAGAACTCCAAAGGCGACGGCGATGCTGGTCAAGCCGCTCCCCCTGATCGCTTAAGTTTCTTTTCGAGGACTACGCTCTTCCCCGACGCACTTGTTGTTGCGCGCGTTATTCCGCAACCATTCTAGCGTCTTTCAAGCTCTTGGCTTCCGCACAACGTGAAGAATGGTTCTGAGTCTAGTGTTGCGGCGTCGTCGTCACCCCGCCGTTGCTACCGCTTGCGGAGGCGACCGCGGCCGCCGCGACGCCCAGGGTGAGGAGCACCGCCGGGACGGCAAAACCCACGCGCTCGCCGGTACCTGCGGTTGCGGCCGCGCCAGCCGCGAGGCCGCCCGCGGGCCGGCCCACCGACGCGACGTTGAGATTCTGCATCGCGGTCGCCGCGTTCCCCGGAATCGCCGAGCGCGCAATCGGGACGGGTGCGGCGTTGTTGTTTTCAACGACTACCGTCTCGCCGCCGGCCGCGAGCCTCGCTGTTCCCCATCCATTACTCACCATCAGCGAGCCGGCGTGCACGGCGATATAGGCGGGGTTGACGAGCACCACCGAGAAGTCCGCCGGGCGCTCCACCGTGAGCTGCGCCTGGGGGGTGCGAAAGAAGAACTGCATGGGGTTGTCCACGGCGATCCGGCCCGTCACCACGCGCGCTCCGCCGCGCAGGAGGTTGAACACCGCGCGATCTTCCGCGCTCTTGCCCGTACTGCCGAAATCTGCGATGCGCAGCAGGCTGTTCTCGTCCAGCACAATCTGCATGCCGTCGTCGAACTTGAGCGTCACCTGCGACCCGGCTCCCGTCGCGACCGACACCGGCGCGCTGATCCGCTGGCCCTGCACGAGGGCCGATTCGCCCGCCCGGACGGTACCCTTCATCGACTCCACCACCGCGGCCGCGGAAGCCGTGAGCGGCAGCGCGAGGCCGAGAACTGCGGCTACAAGCATTCGAATCACTTCGTCCCTCCCTTGTTCTTGGCGTTTTCGGATGAAGAGTTAGGGCATTGTGACTAACGGCGGCGGAGCGGCAAGGACTTATCTCCGATCCGGGAGATGCTGTTCTGCATGTAATCTATTCGAGGGTGCTCCTTTCCTTGTATCGCAGCACGTAGGGCAGCCACCTGCGCTGGGGTTCAAGCTGCGCGGGCCGTTCACTTCCGGACCATTCCGAGCGTGCTCGCCAATAGACAATGGGCGCGGTCAGGCAGGCGCGCAGCGTCGGCCAACGCCCACCTGTTCCGCTGAGCCGCCTGCTCAGCGCCCGGAGAACGAAGCGGGCGATTTCTCCCCGATGGGACGGAAATTCGGACCACAGGAATAGCAGGTAAGCAATCGAGGTCCTCTCGGCTCTCAGGCGCTCGGCACGCCGCGCCGATGGAGTACCGGCGCTCGGGTGGCGCACGACCGCCTCGGGACAATGCGCAATGACGTGCCCATGGGAGATGATCGAAGCGAGCATCACGTGCTCATCGCCTCCTTCCAGGACCCGGCCGCGGCCCAGCCGGTGATCGAACCTGTGGCGATCGAACAGCATGCGCCGGAACGCCATGTTAGCGGCGCCGTCACCGACTCCTCCCAGGGCTGCGCGGGTAAACCACTCCGACGTCGAGCGATCGAAGCGCGCGCGCAGTCGGACGGTACTCGCGACTTCTTCGTGGGACATTTCCCTAGAATTCTCGCGCGCCTTGAAGTACCGGATGCTGCCTGTCACTGCAGCGATAGTGGGATCACGAAATTCACTAGCAAGCGCCGCCAGCCAGCCGGAATCCGGAACCGCGTCGTCATCGGTGTACGCGATTAACTCGCCGCGCGCCGCGCGCGCGCCTGCGTTTCTGGCATGGGTCGAGCCGGCGACGGGCTCAACGATATAGCGTACTCCGAACCGGACGCAGATATCGCGCGCCGGCTCACGCGGCGCGTTGTCGATGACCAGGACCTCGAAATCCGGATAAGTCTGCTTCCGTAACGCGGTAAGGCATTGCTCCAGAAGCGCGCGGCGGTCGCGCGTGCAGACGACAACGGTGATCTGCGGGCGTAGACTCATTGCGGCGAGAAGGATTCCGTTCGCAGTCTAAGTGATTAGCGCGCGCGTCGCTACCATGTTACCGATCCGAAACACGCCGCCACCGCGCGCATTTCGCGGCACGGATGCGAAGGAATTTTCTATCTTTTCACCTCCCCGTTTCCATTTCCAGGGAGAACCCCGATGCGCAAGTCCATCCTAACTCTCTCCGTCGCAGCCGCGCTCTCCGCACCGATGCTCGTGGCCGCACAGTCTGCGCCTGCACCCCGTTCGCCCGTCACCGGCAACATCGCGCTCGTCTCTGAGTATCGATTCCGGGGTATCGACCAGACCTTTGGCGAGCCGGCACTTCAAGGCGGCTTTGACTATGCGCATTCCAGCGGCGTTTACCTTGGAAATTGGAACTCGAACGTGGGCGCGCTTTTCAACGGCGCGAACCTTGAGATGGATTTTTACGGCGGTTGGAGAAAGTCATTCGGCGACTTCGGCCTTGACGTCGGTGCAATCTACTACTACTAC
>DATIGN010000019.1:0-30457 GCA_035454685.1 Burkholderiales bacterium
GACCTCGAGCTTCGTTACAGCAACATCTATCTTCAGAGCTTCGACAGCTCCGCGGCGGTGGAGGGCCATGCGAGTGCGCAGAGTGTCTCGCTTTGGTCGCGCTGGCGGGCGCCAACCGGGATCACGCTCCTTGAGCGACCCTTGCGCTACGTGCTGGAGTACGCGTACACCCGCTTTCTCGGCGACCTCGAAGGCGTGATGGGGTTCGAAGACATCCATTCGTTCGGCATCGGCCTCGAGCTCGACTCGAGCAAGCACGACATCTGGGTGACGCGCACCCGGCTGCTCGCGCGCTACAAGGTCGGCAACAACGTAGAAGGCTGGGCGGTCGGCCTCGCGGTGAGCTTCTAGACGATGCACTGGATGGACGTACAAGCTTTGACAGCGCTGTGACACAGGCGTAAACGGTGCCTGCGGCCATCCCGGCCGCAAAGGGGGAAATCGTGAACAAAGCGCTTCTCGCACTCGTTGCGTCCGCTTCTCTATTTGTCGCACCCGCTTGGGCCGATCCGCTTAAGGAGGTGGCGGCGCTGGGCCCGCAACGCGCCAAGGCGTTCGCAGCTGGCGACGTCAAGGGCTGGACCGACGCCTATGCCGATAACGCCACTTGGTTCTCTCAGTTTTCGCCCTATCGCCTCGACGGCAAGGCTGCGATACAGGCCTACTTGGCTGACTTCTTCAACCGCTATCCGGGGCCTCGGAACTTCTTCATCTATCAGCCGTCAGTTCGCGCGTACGGGGAGAACCTCGTGGTGGGGGCCGGTTACTACCAGCTCACAGTCACTGACAAGGCCGGGACAGTGCACACTTCGCACGCCCGCTACAGCATCACCTGGGCGAAGCTTGATGGACGCTGGCAGATCATCGATCAGCAGAATTCACCGCTACCGCCATCGAGATAGCTACTTTTCCTTGTGCAGCACCAGGCGACGGATGACGTCGCCGGAGAAGCCGCGGCCCTGAAGGAACCGCGCGCGCCTGGCGCGTTCTTCCCGGGTCGCGGCCGGCACGCGATATTTGCGGGCGAGGATCGCTTGCGCGCGCTCGAGCTCGCCTTCGGCGGAGATACGCTCGACCAGCTCGTTCTCGACGCCCTTCGCCTTCAAGTCCTGGCGGATCTTTACCGCGCCGTACTTTCGCGCCAACCAGTGCGCGCGCACCTCGGCAAAGCGCTCGTTGGAGAGAAACTTCTTTGTGACGAGAAAATCAAGAACCGTCTCCAGGGCTTCGCGTGACTCGGCGTGAGGCGAGAGCTTGCGCGCGAGCTCGTCGCGCGAATGCTCCCGCCTGGCGAGCAGCCGCAGCGCGCGGGTCTTAAGCTCCGCCGCGCTTTCGGGTGGAGAGCTGCTCAACTTTCTTGTTCTCGGGCATTTCGGCCTCGGCCGCGACCGGCTTCGCTGCGGCGACGCCCGCCTTCTCGCGGATCTTCTGCTCGATCGCGCGCGCGAGCTGCGGGTTCTCCCTGAGGAAGTCGCGCGCGTTGTCCTTGCCCTGGCCGAGGCGGTCTCCGTTGTAGACGTACCAGGCGCCCGATTTCTCCAGCACGCCGAGGTTGACGCCGATCTCGAGCACCTCGCCCTCGCGCGAGATGCCCTCGCCGTACATGATGTCGAACTCGGCCTGCTTGAACGGCGGCGAGACCTTGTTCTTGACGATCTTCACGCGCGTCTCGGAGCCGACCACCTCGTCGCCTTTCTTGATCGAGCCGATGCGGCGGATGTCCATGCGCACCGAAGCGTAGAACTTGAGCGCGTTGCCGCCAGTCGTGGTCTCAGGGTTGCCGAACAGGACTCCGATCTTCATCCGGATCTGGTTGATGAAGATGACGAGCGTGTTGGTGCGCTTGATGTTGGCGGTGAGCTTGCGCAGCGCCTGGCTCATGAGGCGCGCCTGCAGACCCATCTGCGGCTCGCCCATCTCGCCCTCGATCTCGGCCTTGGGCGTGAGCGCCGCCACCGAGTCGATGACAATGATGTCCACCGCGCCCGAGCGCACCAGCATGTCGGCGATCTCGAGCGCCTGCTCGCCGGTATCGGGCTGGGAGATGAGGAGATCCTCGGTCTTGACCCCGAGCTTGCCGGCGTACGTGACATCGAGCGCGTTCTCGGCGTCGATGAAGGCGGCGGTGCCGCCCGCCTTCTGGACTTCCGCAATGACCTGGAGCGTAAGCGTCGTCTTGCCCGAGGATTCCGGGCCGTAGATCTCCACTACGCGGCCGCGCGGCAGGCCGCCGACGCCGAGCGCGAGATCGAGGCCGAGGGACCCGGTGGACACCACCTCGATGTCCTTGATCGCCTCCGCGTCCATGCGCATGATCGAGCCCTTGCCGTACTGCTTCTCGATCTGCGACAGCGCGGCGGCCAATGCCTTAGACTTGTTGTCGTCCATTTGCTGTGTGTACCTCTTCTTTTAGGTTGGCATCTACGGCAGACGTTTAGCGCTGGGCCAACACCGGATACTGTATAAACGTCCATATTGTGCGGGCGTTGACGCCTGCATGTCAAATTGGGAAACCCGTTAGGAGACAAGAAGATGGCGAAAATAGCGTTCCTGGGCCTCGGCGTCATGGGCTATCCGATGGCCGGCCACCTCCTGAAAAAGGGCGGTCACGACGTCACGGTATACAACCGTACCGCCGCCAAGGCGCAGCAGTGGGCCAAGGAGTACGGAGGCAAGCATGCCTTGACCCCGCGCGAGGCGGCCAAGGACTGCGACTTCGTGATGATGTGCGTCGGGAACGACGATGACGTGCGCTCGGTCGTCTACGGGGACAACGGGGCGCTTGCCGGCATGAAGAAAGGCGCGATCCTCGTTGACCACACCACGGCTTCGGCTACGGTGGCGCGGGAGGTCTTTCAGAAGGCGAAAGACAAGGGGATCGGGTTCGTCGACGCCCCGGTGTCGGGCGGCCAGGCCGGGGCGGTCAACGGCCAGCTCGGCATCATGTGCGGCGGCGAGCAGGCGACCTTCGACACGGCGAAGCCGGTGCTCGACATCTACGCCAAGATGTGTGCTCTCATCGGCGGGCCGGGCGCGGGCCAGCTTACCAAGATGGTGAACCAGATCTGCATCGTAGGCCTCGCGCAGGCGCTCGCCGAGGCGCTCGCCTTCGCCAGGCGCAACAACCTCGACCTGGAAAAGGTGATTTCCGTGATCTCCAAAGGCGCGGCGCAGTCCTGGCAGATGGAGAACCGCTGGAAGCCGATGAGCGAGCTCAAGGCCGAAGGCTTCGGCTTCGCCATTGAGTGGATGCGCAAAGACGTCGGCATCTGCCTCGCGCAGGCCAAGCAGAGCGGCGCGCGCCTTCCGGTCACCGCACTCGTCGACCAGTTCTACGCTCACCTCGAAGCGCGCGGCGGCAAACGCTGGGACAGCACCGCGTCATTGATCCAGCTGCTTCTGAAAGACTAGCAGCCGGTTGTTCGCCGGCATCGGGTTGTCCTCTTCTAGGCGGAGTCCGGCGCGCGTTCCGAGCTCGACCAGGTCTTCGACGCTGCGCAGTCCGCTCTTGGAGTCGCGGGCGCGCAGCATGGCGTCAAAGCCGGCGTTGCTGTCGGAGGTGTACTTGCCGCGGTAGTTGAAGGGTCCGTAGAGACAGAAGACTCTCAAAGTCGGGATCTTTCCGATCCCCTCGAACATCCGCTCGACCTGCTTCCAGGACATGATGTGGCACGTGTTCGCCGAGAACACGGCGTCTACGTCCAGCTTCGGCCATTCCTTCTCCACATCGAGCTCGATCGGCGGCGGTGCCGACACCCACTCGCGGATCCCGGGCAAGTTGTCCGCCACATCGCTTGCCTGCCAGACGAGGTGCGCGAGCTCGAGGGCGAAGTAGGCCGCGTGCTGGCCGGTGCCCGAGCCGATTTCGAGCACGAAACGGTTGTTCGAAAAGACTCTCTTCAACACCTCGAGGATCGGACCGCGGTTGCGCTCGCTCGCGTCGGAGAAGGGTTTCATCGCGCCGATTTCCGCCTGGAGGCTTTCCAGATATGAATCGATAACAGGCCCGCCGCTCACTGCAGGCGAGCAGTTCCTGCTGGCCTAGACGCGCTGCTCCAGCCGCACGGGAATTCGGCGAGGCCCGAAGGCCTTGCCGAATTCCTGGAAGCGGCCGGGAATCGGCGTGCCGCAGTGCGTGCAGGCGCCCGAGGCGTCGAGCGTGTAGCCGCGAATGTCGTACCAGTCGCGGCGGATCACCGGTTGCTTACAGGAGGGACAGTAGGTCGAGCCGCCGGACTGGTCGTGCACGTTGCCGGTGTAGACGTAGTTGAGGCCTGCGAGCTGAGCGATCTCGCGCGCGCGCGTAAGCGTCGCCGCCGGTGTGCGCGGGATGTCAGTCATCTTCCAATCGGGGTGGAAGGCCGTGAAGTGCAGCGGCACGTCGGGCCCGAGGTTGGCGCGGATCCACTCGCACTCGGCCTTCAGCTCATCGTCGGAGTCGTTCTTTCCGGGAATCAGCAGCGTGGTGATCTCGGTCCAGACCTCGGTTTGCTTGACGAGGTACACGAGCGTGTCGAGCACCGGTTGCAGCCGCCCGCCGCAGATCCTGAAATAGAAGTCGTCGGTGAACGCCTTCAAGTCCACGTTCGCCGCGTCCATCTTCGCGTAGAACTCGCGCCGCGGCTCGGCGTGGATGTAGCCCGCAGTGACCGCCACAGTCTTGACGCCGTTGTCGTGGCAGGCATCCGCGATGTCCATGGCGTACTCGGCGAAAATCACCGGGTCGTTGTAGGTGAACGCCACCGACTTGCAGCCCAGGCGGATCGCCGCCGCGGCGATGGTCTGCGGGCTGGCGGCATCCTGCAGCCGGTCCATCTCGCGCGACTTGGAGATGTCCCAGTTCTGGCAGAACTTGCACGCCAGGTTACAGCCGGCGGTGCCGAACGAGAGGATCGAGGTACCCGGGTAGAAGTGGTTTAGCGGCTTTTTCTCCACCGGGTCGACGCAGAAGCCCGAAGAGCGGCCGTAGGTGGTGAGCACCATGCGGCCCTGCTCCATCTTGCGCACGAAACAAAGCCCACGCTGGCCCTCGTGAAGCCTGCAATCCCTGGGGCACAAGTCGCACTGCACGCGCCCGTCGGGCAGGGTGTGCCACCAACGGCCGGGATAAGACGTTTCTACTCTTTCCATTTTGCGACTCGGTAGCGCGAGATCTTGCAGCGCGCAAGTCTCGTGTCGGCGGGCAGGCCAGCCTTTCTCAGCAAGTGGCTCAGGAAAACCCGCTTGTCGCCGATGTCTTCCCACACCTGGGGCAGGAAGGTGGCCCGTCTTCCGTCGGCTTCAACGATCAGGCCGTCTTCGCCGGCCTCGATCTGCTCGAGGAGGTTGGCTTCGTCGGCGAAGCGCACGGGCTTCGGCGTCGACAGTAGCGATACCTCGACGCGGCATTGGGACCACTCGGCGGCCGTCATTGCCGGGAAGCGCGGGTCGCGGAACGCCGCGCCGAGCGCGTTTTGCACCACGTCCTCGGCGAGCGCGCGCGCCGCCTCCAGGCTGCCGATGCAGCCTCGCAGGTTATCTTCCTTCGTAAGCGTGACGAACGTGGCCCCGCTCTGGCTGAGCCACGATGCCGCTGTTGTCGGCTCGGGCTTGCCGAGCAAATTTGTCTCAATGCTGCCCCGGGCAAGCGAAAGCAGCGTGCGGCCCGCCTCGTCGAGCGAGACCTCGCCGCCTTCGTAGAGCCCGAACGCGGAGTAGCCGACGACCCTGTCCTTGCCGCCCGCTGTGTCCCCGGAGTTGCGCGCGGCAAGCAGCTTCAGAGAAAGGTTCTTTTGTCTTGCAAAGAACAAAAGCCCGTTGAGGGGCGTAGCGCCGCAGGCTTCTTCGTGATGGATGTCGGTCGCGAATGCGGCAATACGCATGATCGTAAAGCCGTCGATGGCGCGCGCCTGCTCGTAGGAATGGTAGTGCGACATGTCGGTCGAGATCACGATCAGCGTTTCCGGCCCGCCCCACAGGCGCTCGATGACTTCGGCCACCTCGGCGAAGCTCGCCATGCCTACCACGAAGGGCGCGAGCGCGAAGTCGCCGAGCATCTTCTGCAGAAAGGGAAGCTGAACCTCGAGCGAGTGCTCCATAGCGTGCGCGGCGTCGCTCACCACGACCTGCGGCAGGTCGCGCACCGAATCTAGGGCAGCGTTGTCGACGCGGACCGTGCCGAGCGGCGTGGCAAAGCCGCCGGCGCTCGGCACGGCGAGCCCCCGCACGGCCACGCGGTGCGTCGGGCCAAGCAGCACGACCCGCTTCACGAAGCCGCGTGCCGGGACGAGCTCGTCATAGGCGCGCGCCGCGACCCCGCCGGAATAGATGTAACCGGCATGCGGCACGACCAACGCCTTGGGATAGCCAAGCCGCGGGGCGAACTCGTTTACGCCGCCGAGCAAGTCATCCACCTCTGCCGCGAGAGAGCGCGTGTCCCGGGGATAGAACATCCCCGCTACGGCAGCCGGACGAACGGGAAGCATGTCCCTATGTATGACCGCTCTCGGCGGCCGTCAAGAGCTTCAATACCCCTTCCAGGGCGTGGACGACCGACTGTCGCCGCACGCTCTCCCGATCGCCGGAGAAGCGCATCGCCTCAGTCGTTGCTCCCTGCCGGCTTGCCCACGCAAAGCACACCATGCCGACCGGCTTCTCCGCGCTTCCACCGCCCGGGCCGGCGACCCCGGTGACGGCAAGGGTGACCGTGGCCTTGCTGCGCGCGAGCGCGCCTTGCGCCATCTCGCGCGCCGTGTGCTCGCTGACCGCTCCGTGTCGCGCGAGCGTGTCGGCGCGTACGCCGAGCATCTCCCGCTTCGCATCGTTGGAGTAGGTGACGAATCCGCGATCGAACCAGTCCGAGGAACCGGCGATCGCCGTCACAGCCTGAGCCACCCAGCCCCCGGTACAGGACTCCGCGATCGCGAGGACCTGCCCGCTCGCCGCCAGGCGCTCGCCGACGCGCTTGGCAAGGTCTTCCATCAGAAGAACGCTCTCTTCACCACGGCGAGCGCAAGCAAGGTGTACGCAGCAGCGACGATGTCGTCGAACATGACGCCGAAGCCGCCGCCGTAGCGCCTCTCGAGCTGACGGATGGGCGGCGGCTTCGCGATGTCGAAGAAGCGGAACAGCACGAACGCCGCTGCCTGCCAGGCGAGCGCGCGGGGCACGACGGCAAGCACGAGAAGGAATGCGACCACCTCGTCCCATACCATGCCGCCGTGGTCGGCGACGCCGAGGTGGCGGCCGGTCACCTCGCAGGCCCACAGGCCAGCGAGGAAAAAGACGACGACCACGGAGAAGAACGCCGCCGGATGCAGCGCCCCAAGCGCCCAGCCGATCGCCCAGCCGAGCGCGCTGCCTGCGGTGCCGGGAGCGAAGGGCGAAAGCCCTGCGCCGAAGCCGAACGCGATCGCGTGCGCGGGATGCGAGAAGGTGAACCCGAGCGTCGGGCGCAACGCGATCACCGCTGTGCGCCGAAGTGGTCAAAGCCGCCGCGGTGCGCGATCGGCTTGCCCTTAGCATCCAGGATGCTCAACCCGGAACCTGCCTCGATGGTGCCCACTCGCGTCAGCGCGAGCCCGAGCTCGACGGCGAGCAAGTCGAGCGCGGCGCGCCGCGCGGGAGGCGCGGTGAAAACGAGCTCGTAGTCGTCGCCGCCTGAGAGCACGCAGTCGCGCTCGAGCTCCGGGGCTCCCAGCTCTTGGAACACCGAAGGTCTTGGAATGCGGGCGTATTCGACAATCGCGGCGACCTGCGAGCGCTCGGCGATGTGGCCGAGGTCGCTGGCGAGGCCGTCTGAGATGTCGATGGCCGCATGGGCGAGCGCGCGCAGGCGCGCGCCGAGCTCCACGCGCGGCTCCGGCATGTGAAGGCGCTTCGCCGCCTCGGTAATCTCCGGGTGCACCAGGCCGAGCGCCGCGCCGCCGAGCTCCCCGGAAACCCAGATTTCGTCCCCAGGGCGCGCGCGCGAGCGCTCGAGCGCCATCCCGGGCGGCACCTCACCGATCGCCGTGATGGAGATAACGCGCCGCTCGCCCCGCGTCGTGTCGCCGCCGACGAGGTCGACCGCGTAGCGCTCGGCGAGCGCGTAAAACCCCGCCGCAAAGGCTTCGAGCCAGGCCGGGTCGGCGGCCGGAATTGCGAGCGCGAGGGTGGCCCAGCGCGGCGTTGCCCCCATCGCCGCCAGGTCGGACAGGTTGGCCGCGAGCGCCTTGTGGCCGAGCGCCCGCGGCTCGGCGTCGGGCAGGAAATGACGCCCTTCGACAAGCATATCGGTCGTGAGCGCGAGGTCGAGACCGGGGTCGGGCCGCGCGAGCGCGCAATCGTCGCCGACGCCGAGCAGCGCACGCCTGGGCGGGCGGTCGAAGTACCGCTTGATAAGTTCAAACTCGTTCAGGCGATGTTGCGCGAGCGCGCCACTTCCTCTGGACGAAGCGCCTGGGCGATCTTCTCGAGCACCCCGTTGACGAAGCGATAGCCGTCTGTGCCGCCGAAGCTCTTGCCGAGCTCAACCGCCTCGTTGAGCACCACCTTGAAAGGCGTCCTCGGATGGTGCGCAAGCTCGTAGGCGCCGATATAGAGGATCGCGCGCTCCACCGGTGAGAGCCGGGCGAAGTCACGGTCGAGGTACGGCGCGATCAACCGCTCGAGCTCGGCCGCGCGGCCGGCGACGCCGCGCACCAGGTCCTCGAGAAACTCGGTCTTTTCGTAGTCGTCGTTCGAGCGCGCCTCCTCGAGCGGGTCGCCGCCCGAAAGCTGCCAGGCGTAGAGCGCCTGCAGCGCCACCTCGCGCGCCTGCCGCCTAGCGTGCTTCATGGAGCTGGGACTTGAGCCGCGCCATCTCGACCGCGACGCGCACCGCCTCAGCACCTTTCTCCAGGCGCGCGGCCGCCTGGCGTTCGTCGTCGGTCGTGAGGATTCCGTTCGCCACCGGGACGCCGAATTCCAGCATCACGTCCATTGCGCCGCGCGCCGACTCGTTTGCTACGACATCGAAGTGGTATGTATCGCCGCGGATCACGGCGCCGAGCGCGACCAGCGCGTCGTAGCGGCCGGACTGCGCCATCCACTGCAGCGCGAGCGGGATCTCGAGCGCCCCGGGCACGCTCACCACGGTGCATTGCGCGTCGAGCTTCCGCGCCTCGGCGCGCGCCCCCTCGACGAGCTTCGCGCAGATCTCTTCGTTGAACCGGCTGGCAACGATGCCCAGGCGCATCGTTTCACCGCCGGGGCATGTCGGCGTAGCTCGTGACTTCAAGGCCGAAGCCCGCCATGCTGGGCATCTTGCGCGGCGTGGCCATCAAGCGCATCCTGCCGACGCCCAGGTCGCGCAGGATCTGCGCGCCGATGCCGTACAGACGCAGATCAAGGCTGCGCGCCGCTTTCGGCGCTCGCGCCTCGTCCTGGTTGCAGTTCATGAGCACCATCACGCCGGCCTGCGCCTCCCGGATCTCTTTCAGCGCCTCGCCGACGCCCCAGGAATGCGTGCTTGGCCCCGCATCGAGCAGGTCGAGAATTGACAGCGGCTCGTGGACACGGACGAGGGTGTCCTTCTTGGGGTCTGGTTTGCCGGCCACCAGGGCGAGATGAAGGGAACCGACCGCGAGGTCGCGGTACGACACCAAGTGAAACACCCCCCAAGGAGTATCGATCTCGCGCTCGAACTCTCGTTGCACCAGCGATTCGTTCCTGCTTCGGTGCTCGATGAGATCGGCGATGGTGCCAATCTTCAGCTGGTGCTCGGCGGCGAACTGAACGAGGTCGGGCAGGCGCGCCATTGTGCCGTCGTCACGCATGATCTCGCACAGTACCGCCGCGGGCGTAAGCCCGGCGAGCCGCGCGAGGTCGCAGCAGGCTTCGGTGTGCCCGGCGCGCACCAGCACGCCTCCGCGCTGCGCGATCAGCGGAAACACATGGCCCGGCTGGACGATGTCTTCCGGTCTTGCGTCCTTGCTGCACGCCACTTTGATCGTGAGGGCGCGGTCGTGCGCCGAGATCCCGGTGGCGATCCCCTCTGCCGCTTCGATCGAGACCGTGAAGTTCGTGCCGTGGCGCGAGCGGTTCTGCTCGACCATCGGGCGCAGGCCGAGGCGACTTGCGTGCTCCTCGGCGATCGGCATGCAAATGAGGCCCCGGCCATGCTTGGCGAGGAAGTTGACTTTCTCGGGGGTGACGAAGTCGGCCGCGAACACGAGGTCGCCCTCGTTCTCGCGGTCCTCGTCGTCGACCAGGATGACGATCTCGCCGGCGCGGATCGCGGCGATGACCTCGCTGATGGGGCTGATGGCAGCCGATTCCCGGCGCATCAGCCCATTTTACTCCTGCGCTTTGCCTTCTCCTGCGCCGCCGCCTTCTTCTCCGCCCGTCCGCTCCCGGATGCGGGCCGACTTGCCCGAGCGCGAACGCAGGTAGTAGAGCTTGGCGCGCCGCACTTCCCCCTTGCGCTTGACCTCGATCGAGGCGATCAGGGGCGAATAGGTCTGGAAGGTGCGCTCCACGCCCTCGCCCGAGGACACCTTGCGCACGATGAACGAAGAATTGAGGCCGCGGTTACGCTTCGCGATCACCATGCCCTCGAACGCCTGCAGGCGCTTCCTTTCGCCTTCGACGACGTTCACGTTCACCACCACCGTGTCGCCGGGCGAAAAGTCCGGCACCTCTTTCTTGAGGCGCTTTATTTCTTCCTGCTCCAGTGTGCGGATCAGATCCATGGTCAACCTCTCTTAGGGGGTGCGGGGGAGGTTATCCCCTGCTTCCCGTTTCCTGCTTGAACTCGTCCAGTAATCCCCGCTCTTCCGCACTTAGCTGCCGCGCCGAGAGAAGCTCGGGCCTGCGCAGCCAGGTCCTGCCCAGCGCCTGCTTCAGCCGCCAGCGCCGGATCGCGCCGTGGTGCCCCGAGAGCAGCACCTGCGGCACGCGTAGCCCTGCGTGCACCTCCGGCCGCGTGTACTGCGGGCAGTCGAGCAGCCCATCGGCGAAGGACTCTTCCAGCGCAGAAGCCTCGTCCCCCAATGCCCCCGGCAGTTGGCGCACCACGGCGTCGATCAGCGCCATCGCCGCCACCTCTCCGCCGGAGAGCACGAAGTCGCCGATGGAGATCTCCTCGTCGACCCGGCGCTCGAGCAGCCGCTCATCCACGCCTTCGTAGCGGCCGCAGAGCAGCGTCAGCGCTCGCGCGTCCTTCAGCTCCATCACCCTTCGGTGATCGAGCTTTCTTCCTTGCGGCGTCAGGTAGACCACCCTGCCGCCGTCCGCGCCCTTCACCGCGTCCAACGTCTTCTCCAACGGCTCGGCCAGCATTACCATGCCCGGCCCGCCACCGTACGGCCGGTCGTCGACCGTTCGATACCTGTCCGGTGCGAAGTGGCGCGGATTCCACGTCGTCAGCGAATACAAGCCCGCTTCCAGCGCCCGGCTCGTGATCCCGCTGCCCGTGATCGCGGCGAACATCTCCGGAAACAGCGTCACCACGTCGAAGCGGATCACCAGTCCGCTCCCCACGCCACATCGATTTGCCGCTTCTGCAAGTCGACGCTTTTCACGACTCTAGGGATCCACGGCAGCAACCGCACTCTGCCGTCCCCCGCCACCTCCATCACGTCCTGCGCGCCGTTGAACATCCAGCGCTTCACCTTCCCGAGCAGGACTCCCTGCTCGTTCACCACTTCCAGACCCACGAGGTCCGTGAGGTAGTAGTGGCCTGCTTCAGGCGCTGGCATGGCCTCGCGCCGCACATACACCGTCGACCCCTTCAGCTCCCGGACCGCCTCGGGACTCTCAACGCCTCTCAGCTTCGCGAGCAACGTCCCTGAGTGCTGCTTCACCTGCTCGACGGAAAACTCCCTGCCGCCTATCCGCCACGCCGCGCACCGCGGCAGCGCCGCTTGCGCCTCCTCCACCCTCATCCATCCCCGCACGCCGTACGAGCCGGCGACGCGGCCCATCTCTACAAGCTTTTCAGGCGGGTTTGTTGCCAAACTGCTTCACGAGGCGCGCCGCCGTAGGCGAAAGTTGAGCGCCCTTGCCAGTCCAATGCTTCACGCGCTCCATGTTCACGCGCAGCGCCTCGCGGCCTTGCGGCGCTTTCGGATCGTAGAACCCGAGCCGCTCGATGAACTTCTTGCCCGCCGCGCGCCGCGAGTCGGCCACCACGACATGGAAGAACGGCCGCTTGTTCGCGCCGCCGCGCTGCAGTCGAATCACCACCATCGGGAATACTCCGCAAACTGCGAAAAGGCGCGGATTATACGGGAGAAATCAGGGCTTTGGTAGGCGTGCGGCGACGCCGACCGCAACTAGATTCAGCCCGCCCGCAATGAACACCGCCGCGCCGTAGCCCCCGGTCCGGTCATAGAGCCAGCCGGCGAGTATGGGCAGGCTGATAGCGGCGACGCACCAGGCGACGTAGAGTCGGCCTGCCACACGGCCGAATGCGTTCTTGCCCCAGTAGCGTGCAATCGCCGCGGCAGTGAGCCCGGAAATGACGCCGTAGCCCATGCCGATCATCGCGAGCGCCGGCACGGCGACGAGCGGGCCCGGCCACAGGCTGAGGATCAACGCGCCGCAGAGCGCGAAGGCCTGCGAGCCCATCGCGACGCGCGGAATCGCGAAGCGGTCGGTGAGCCAGCCGCCGGCGATGCGCGCGGCGCCGACCGCGCCGGTGATGAATGTCGTGGCGCCGACGGCGAGCACCGTCGCGCCGCCGTACGCCTGGACGATGCCGGCGGCCTGGCTCATGACCATGAGGCCTGCGGCCGCAGCGAGGAAGAAGACCGCCGCGAGCAGGAAGAACGTGGAGCGCTGCGGATCGCTGCCGTCGGCGGCGTCTGCGGATGCCTCGTGCATCTGCACTTTCGCAATCCCAAGCAAGAAGGCGGTAAAGGAGCAGCCGGCCAGGACCGCGAAGCCCAGGCCGGCGAGCGTCGCGCGGATGCCGTAGGCCTCGATCGCCCAGCCGAAGAGCGGCGCGCCGATCATCGCTCCGAGCGGATAGAGGCTCACGACGTAGCCGTTGGCGAGCCCGCTGCGCGCGACGACGCTTTGGTTCACGCCCTGCTGCACGAGGATGAAGCCGACGCCGGCGCCGATGCCGAAGAGCACGCCGTAGCCGGCGACGAACTCCGAAAACGTCGTAGCGGTCGCGCTGACGAAAAGTCCCGCGGCACTGCACGCGCCGCAGGCGAGCGCAATCATCCAGGGCGGAAATCTTCGATACACCGCAGGCGCGAGGACCATGCCGAGCGTGAGCGTGATCGTGGCGAGCGCGAAAACGAAGCTCATCTGCGCGCGGCCTGCGCCCAGCAGCGCTTCCAGCGGCTTCAGGAAGACGCTGAACGCATAGAGCGTTCCGAACGGGAGGTTTAGTGCTGTAGCGGCGACGAGCGCGGCGGGCGCACGCACTAGCGCATGCCGGGCAGCATGCCCTTCATCCCGCGCATCATCCGCTGCAGGTTCCCGCCCTTCATCATCTTCATCATCTTCTGCATCTGCTCGAACTGATTGAGCAGCTGGTTCACCGCCTGCACCGGCACGCCCGCGCCGGCGGCAATGCGGCGCTTGCGCGAGGCCTTGATGATCTCGGGCTTGCGACGCTCGGCAGGGGTCATCGAGTTGATGATGCCCTCGATGCGCCTGAACTGAGTCTCGTCCTGCAGCTTCGCCGGGTCGATCTGGCCGACGAGCTGGGCGGGGAGCCTGTCCATGAGCGAAGCGACCCCGCCCATTTTCTTCATCTGCACGATCTGCTGCTTGAAGTCCTCGAGGTCGAACCCCTTGCCCTTCTTGACCTTCTCGGCAACTCGCCGGGCCTCGGCGAGGTCGATCTTGGCGTGCGCCTCCTCGACGAGCGACAGGATGTCGCCCATGCCGAGAATGCGCGCGGCCATGCGCTCGGGATGGAACGCTTCCAGCCCGTCGAGCTTCTCGCCCACGCCGGCGAATTTGATCGGCTTGCCGGTGATGTGTCGCACCGAGAGCGCCGCGCCGCCGCGCGCATCGCCGTCAAGCTTGGTGAGGACTACCCCGGTAAGCGGCAGCCGCTCGTTAAACGCGCGCGCGACGTTGACGGCGTCCTGTCCTTGCATCGCATCGACGACGAAGAGCGTCTCGACGGGCTTCAGCGCTGCATGCAGCTCGGCGATCTCGCGCATCATCTCCTCGTCGATCGCGAGGCGCCCCGCGGTGTCGACGATGAGCACGTCCAAATAATGCGTGCGCGCGTGGTCCACGGCGCGACGCGCAATGTCGGCAGGTTTTTCGCCCACTACGGAAGGCACAAACTGCGCGTTTGCTTGCGAAGCAACAGTCTTCAGCTGCTCGATGGCGGCGGGACGATAGACGTCGCAGGAGACGAGCGCCACTTTCTTCTTGTCCTTGATCAGAAGCCGAGCGAGCTTGCCGCAGGTCGTCGTCTTGCCCGAGCCTTGCAGCCCCGCCATGAGAAGGACGGCCGGCGGCTGCGTCGCGAGGTTCAAGCCGACGTTCGCCTCGCCCATGAGCTTGGCGAGCTCCCGATGCACGACGCCGACCAGCGCCTGGCCGGGCGTGAGGCTGCCGATGACCTCCTCACCGAGCGCGGCGCCGCGCACCGAGTCAATGAAGTGCTTCACGACCGGCAGCGCGACGTCGGCCTCGAGCAGCGCGACGCGAACTTCGCGCAGCGCCTCCTGGATATTCGATTCGGTGAGGCGCGCCTCTCCCCGAATGTGCTTCACGATGCGCGCGAGGCGCGAGGTCAGGGTATCAAGCACGGTCGGCGAAACTCGAGTGATAAACTGAAGCGGTGCCCGACATTGTAATTCACGGCATCGCCTCGGCCATCTACGTCGGGCTGGCCTGGCACTTCTGGAAAACACGCTGGCATGGAGTGCGGGGGGGCGCCCCGGCTTCGGACGGCAAGCGTGGCCTGCGCGCCTGGGAGCGCGCCGCCATCCTGGTCCCGGCCGCGCTGCACGGCTGGCTGCTCTACGACGGCGTTTTCTCCCGCGAGCTCAGATTCGGCTTCGCACAGGCGCTATCGGTGATGATGCTGGTCGGCGTCGCGCTTTACTGGATCGAGAGCCTGTTCTACGAGCTCGAGGGTATGCAGCCGCCAGTGCTGGCACTCGCTGCGCTCGCCGTGCCACTCCCCGCTCTCTTTCCCGGCCTTGTGCTTACCGGCGCGCACGCGCAGGCGGCCGAGTTCAAGCTCCATCTCGCGCTTTCCATGCTCGCGTACGGCCTGTTCGTGATCGCGCTGCTGCACGCGACGCTGATGGCGGCGGCGGAGCGGCAGCTGCACCGCAAGGGTACGGCCGCTTTTCCGAACCTGCCCCCGCTTCTCACGCTCGAAAAGCTCCTCTTCCGCATGATCGCGGCGGCGTTCGTCTTCCTGACGCTGACGCTCGTCACCGGCATCGCGTTCTCCGAGACGCTGTTCGGTCGCGCGCTGACTTTCGACCACAAGACGGTGTTCGCGCTGCTCTCGTGGCTCACTTTCGGCCTGCTGCTTGCCGGGCGCTGGCGCTACGGCTGGCGCGGGCGCACCGCGCTGCGTTGGACGCTCACCGGCTTCGTCATGCTGCTCCTCGCCTACGTCGGCAGCCGCTTCGTGCTCGAAGTGCTGCTCGGACGCAGCTGAATGGAGTAATCCATGGAACTCCTCCTCCTCGCCAGCCTCATTCTCTTGAACGGCGCGCTCGCCATGTCGGAAGTGGCGCTGCTCACCGCGCGCAAGCCTCGCCTCGAAACGAGAGCCAAGCAGGGGGACAAGCTCGCCGCCTCGGCGCTCGCGTTGGCGCGCGACCCGACCCGCTTCCTGTCGACGATCCAGATCGGCATTACCTCGATTGGCATCCTGAACGGCATCGTGGGCGAAGCGTTCCTGTCCGCGCCGGTCTCGGCCTGGCTGCAGTCCACGCTGCCGATCACAGCGAAGACGGCCAACGTAGTTTCGACCGTCGCCATCGTGGTGACGATTACCTACGTGTCGATCGTTGTCGGCGAGCTCGTGCCCAAGCGCCTCGGGCAGCACAACGCGGAAGGCATAGCGCGCTTGGTGGCCTGGCCGATGCGCCTGCTGGCGAAGGTGTCGGCGCCGTTCGTGGCCCTGCTCTCGACATCGACCAATGCGATCCTCAATCCGTTGCTCGCGCTTGCGCGCATGCGCGGCGGCGAGGACGAAGGCGAAATGTCGCCGGAGGAAATCCGCACCATCCTGCTCGAGTACTCCAACGTGCTGCCGAAGAAACACGTCTCGATCCTGCTCAACCTGTTCGACGTCGGCGCAGTCACGGTGCAGGACATCATGGTGCCGCGCGCCAAGATCGAGTCGCTCAGCCTCGACGACGACATGGAGACGATCGTGCGCCAGATCGTCACCAGTCACCATGGCCGGCTGCCGGTGTTTCGAAGCGCCCTCGGCGACGTGGTCGGCGTGCTCCACCTGAAGAAGGTGCTGCCGGCGCTGCCGACCGGGACGCTCGACAAGCCGACGCTCGAGTCGGTGCTTAGCGAGCCTTATTTCGTTCCGGCGACCACCCCGGTGCTTGCGCAAATGCAGTACTTCCAGGAGAACCGCGAGCGCATCGCGCTCGTGGTCGATGAGTACGGCGAACTCATGGGACTACTCACGCTCGAGGACATCATCGAGGAGATCATCGGCAAGTTCACCACCTCGCTGCCGACGGCGGGGCAGGCGCTCGCCTGGGACCGCAGCGGCGCCGCTACGGCCGAGGGCGCAACCCCGGTCCGCGAGGTGAACCGCGCGCTCGCGCTCTCCCTGCCGACCGACGGACCCAAGACCCTCAACGGGCTGATCCTCGAATACCTGCAGGACATCCCCGAGGCGGACGTTTCGATCAAGATCGGGACCGTGCCGATGGAGATCGTCCATGCTCAGGGCCGGACGATCAAAACGGTGCGCCTATTCCGACCCGTGAAGAATGTGGAAAATACCGAGCCCTCAGAGGCTTAGAAGAGGAACTTCACGCTTTACAAACGCTTCACCCGCGGGCATCATCCGGGCGAAAGGAATAAGCAAGGGGGAAGGAGCGCTCAGTATGGCAACAGCAGCGGCCGCCAGAGGGCCCAAGCAATTCACCTTCAGCTGGGAAGGCAGGGACAAGGCCGGGAAGACGATTCGCGGCGAGCTGCGCGCAGTGAGCGAAGCCGCGGTGAACGCGACGTTGCGCCGTCAGGGCATCGTTGTGCAGAAGGTAAAGCCGGTCAAGACCCGCGGGGGCGGCAAGGTCACAGAGAAGGACATCGCGCTTTTCACGCGCCAACTCGCAACCATGATGAAGGCCGGCGTGCCGCTGCTGCAATCCTTCGACATCGTGAGCAAGGGCGCCTCGAACGCGGCGGTGGCGAAGCTGCTGACCGACATCAAGACCGACGTCGAGACCGGCTCCGCGCTCGCATCGGCGTTCCGGAAGTTCCCGCTGCACTTCGACGCGCTCTTCTGCAACCTGGTCCAGGCCGGCGAGCAGGCCGGAATTCTCGAGACCCTGCTCGACCGCCTTGCGACCTACAAGGAAAAGATCCTTGCCATCAAGTCGAAGATCAAGAGCGCGATGTTCTACCCTATCGCGATCATCGCGGTGGCGGTCATCATCACCGCAGTGATCATGATCTTCGTGATCCCGGCGTTCAAGGAGGTGTTCACCAACTTCGGCGCCGACCTTCCCGCGCCGACGCTCGTGGTCATCGGCATCTCGGACTGGTTCGTCGCCAACTGGTACATCGTATTTCCGGTCCTCGGCGGCGCGATCTACGGCTTCCTGGAAGCCTGGAAGCGCTCGGTGGCGGTGCAGATCTTCATGGATCGGTTCACGCTGCGGCTTCCGCTTTTCGGCGACCTGGTGAGGAAATCGGCCATCGCGCGCTGGACGCGCACGCTGTCGACGATGTTTGCCGCCGGCGTGCCGCTGGTCGAGGCGCTCGACTCGGTCGGCGGCGCCGCGGGCAACTACATCTATGCCCAGGCCACCCGGCAGATCAAGCAGGAAGTGTCCGCCGGCACGTCGCTGACGATGGCGATGCAGAACTCCAACGTGTTTCCAAACATGGTGGTCCAGATGGTGTCGATCGGCGAGGAGACCGGATCGCTCGACGCCATGCTCGGCAAGGTCGCCGACTTCTACGAGCAAGAGGTAGACGACGCGGTCGAGGCGCTCTCGTCGCTGATGGAACCGGCGATCATGGTCGTGCTCGGCGTCCTCATCGGAGGCATGGTGATCGCGATGTACCTGCCGATCTTCAAGCTCGGGCAAGCTCTTTGAAATCATGACGGCGGCCGGCTGGGTCCTACAGCCGGCCTTCCTGCCTTGGGTGGCGCTGGTGCTCGGGCTGTGCGTCGGCTCGTTTCTCAACGTCGTGATCCACCGGCTGCCGAAAATGCTCGAGCGCGGCTGGCGCGAGGAGTGCGCCGAGCTCGCCGGGCAGCCGCTGCCGCAGGAGCCGCCGTATAGCTTGATGGCGCCGCGCTCGGCGTGCCCCTCGTGCGGGCACCGCGTCCGCGCCTGGGAAAACGTGCCGATCGCAAGCTGGCTCGTGCTGCGCGGCAGGTGCTCTGCGTGCCGCGGGCGCATCAGTGCGAAGTACCCGCTGGTCGAAGCTCTCGCCGGGATCGGTGCCGCATACGCCGCGTGGCGCTTCGGCGCGACCGCCACCGCGCTCGGAGCCGCAATCTTCATCTGGTTCACTATCGCGCTCGCGTTCATCGACCAGGAAACGGGCCTGCTGCCCGACACCCTGACCCTGCCCCTGTTATGGCTGGGCTTGCTGCTGAACCTCAACCAGGCCTTTACGTCCATACAGGAGGCGGTCATCGGTGCCGCCGCCGGCTACCTATCGCTATGGCTCGTATTCCATGCTTACAGGCTCGCCACTGGCAAGGAAGGCATGGGTTACGGCGATTTCAAGATGAACGCGGCGGTGGGCGCATTCCTCGGATGGAAGCTGTTGCCGCTCGTGATCCTGCTTTCCTCGCTCGTCGGTCTCGCTTTCGGTGCGCTGCAGATGTTCGCCGCCCGGGGTCGCTGGGACGCGAGCTTCCGCTTCCATTTCGGCCCGTACCTCGCCATCGCCGGCATCGTGGCCATGTTCTGGGGCGAGCCCATCCTTCGCTGGTACCTGCAGCGGCTGTGACCTTCGTGGTGGGACTTACGGGCGGCATCGGCAGCGGAAAATCCGCCGCCGCGGCCGACTTTGCCGCGCTCGGCGCCACGGTTGTCGATACGGACGTCATTGCACATGAGCTCACGGCGAAAGGCGGCGCCGCCATGGCTGGCATAGAGAAGCTCTTCGGCCCGGAGGCGGTGAGCGGCGAGGGCTCGATGAACCGCAAGAAGGTGCGCGAGCGCGTGTTCGCGGACCCGGCCGCGAAGCGCAAGCTCGAGGCGCTGCTGCACCCGATGATCCGCGAGGAATCCGCCCGGCGCATCGCGGCCGCCACCGGGCCTTACGTCGTGCATGTCGTGCCGCTGCTCATCGAGTCGCCCGACTACCGTAAGCGCGTCGACCGTGTGTTGGTGGTCGACTGCTCCGAGGAAACGCAGGTCGCACGCGTACGCGCGCGCCCCGGGCTTTCCGAAAACGAAGTGCGCGCCATCATGCGCACCCAGGCGACGCGCGCTGAGCGTGTAGCGGCGGCCGACGACGTGATCGACAACGGTGGCTCGCGTGAGGCGTTGCACGAACAAGTCGCCGCGCTGCATCAAAAATACCTACAATTCGCAGGCCGGTGATCACGTACGAATACCCGCTCAACGAGCGCATCCGCACGCTGCTGCGGCTGGAGGACCTGTTCGAGCGCTCGCGTCACTTCATCGCGCGCCCAGAGCCGCACGACCACCACGTCGCGCTGCTGACCCTGTTCGAGATCATGGAGGTCGCAAGCCGCGCCGACCTAAAGTCTGATCTTCTGCAGGAGCTCGAGCGCCAGAAGCAGGTGCTGCTCTCCTTCCGCAACAATCCCGACATCGCCGAGCAGGCGCTCGCCAGCGTTCTGCGCGACATCGAGCAGGCGTCGCAGGCGCTGTTCTCCATGACCGGCAAGATCGGCCAGTATTTGCGCGAGAACGACTGGCTGATGTCGATCAAGCAGCGCACCGGCATCCCCGGCGGCGCGTGTGAGTTCGACCTGCCGTCGTACCACTATTGGCTGCACCGGCCATCCGAGGAGCGCACCGGGCAGCTGGCGGCCTGGACCGGGCCGCTCTATCCACTGCGCGACGGCTCGGCCATTGTCCTGCGGATTCTGCGCGAGTCGGGCAAGCCGCAGGCCATGTCGGCGCCGCAGGGCATGTTCCAGCAAATGCTCGGCGGCAAGACGGCCCAGATGCTGCGGCTGCGCCTCGATCCCAAGATGCCCTGCGTCCCGGAGATCAGCGCCAACAAGTACGTCCTCAACATCCGCTTCGTCATCCAGGACGGCGCGAATCAGAGCCCCGAATCCCGCGTGCGCACCGCGGACTGGGACGTCGGCTTCGAGCTCACGTTTTGCAATCTGTAGGAATCGTGCGCTGCCCACGCTGCGGCACGCGCACCGAGTATTCGCGCGAGAACAAGTGGCGTCCGTTCTGCCGCGAGCGCTGCAGAACTATCGATCTGGGCAGGTGGGCCGCCGAGGACTACCGCGTGCCGGAAGAAAAATCGCGGTCAGACCCCGATTCTTCTCCTAATTCCAACTCCCCCTGATCATTGCGATCCCGTGCGCCCCCGCGCTCCAGGCGTCCTGCATCTCGGAGCACGTCAATCCACCGATCGCGTAGACCGGAATACTCGCGCCGCGAGCAAGGTCGGCGAAGCGCGCCCATCCCAGCGCGGTCGGCTTGTCCTTCACCGGCCCGAGGACGGCGAAGTCCAGCTCGAGTTCCATGGCCTGCTCTAGCTCCGCTCGGCTGTGGCACGAGGCCGCCGCAAGCATCCCACGAGGTCTTTCCTTCAGTGAAGCCAGCTCAGAAGCCTTGAAATGAATGCCATCCGCGCCCGGGAAGGCCGACTTCACCATCACCTTGCAGCCGTGACGGTGCGCGAGCCCGATCACCTGAGAGGTGAACAGATCCCGTTGTTCGGCGCCCAGGCCCGGCTCGCGCACTTGCACCAGCTTGAGCCCCTGCTCCAGCCGCTGTCCCAGCCGAGAAAGCATCGCCGCGATACCGTAGTGCGCCGCGTCCGTTACGGCGTATTCAACCGGCAGCGCGAGCGAGGCTAGAACCGGCGCGTTGGCGGGCAGCATCGGAGCAGCCATGGGGGCGTCGGAAGCCTGCCACGCGAGCGCCTGGTCTTCGCGCGGATGCGGGTCGTTGCGCCAATCAAAAACTCGGAAGAAGTTCAGGCGCACCGTACCGTGAGGATAGGTATATACGCGTGTGATCCACGGGTACGCCGGCCCGATGTCGATGCCGAGCTCTTCGTGCAGCTCGCGGGCGAGCGCCCGGTGTGGCGGCTCGCCGTGCTCCACCTTGCCGCCGGGGAACTCCCAGTATCCCGCGTAGACCTTGCCCGGCGGGCGCTGCGCAAGCAGAAACGCGCCGTCGGGGCGCTGAACCACCGCCGCGGCAACCTCGATCACCTTTTCTTGGAGTGCCTGCCGGCCCAGTCGCGAGCGAACTGGTAGGCGACCCGGCCGCTGCGCGAGCCCCTCTGCAGCGCCCATTGCAGCGCCTCCTCTTTTGCCTTTTCATTAAGAGAGGAGTCAAACCATTTCAGCCACTGGCCCACGATTTCCAGGTACTCGTCCTGGTCGAAGGGATAGAAGGTCACCCACAGGCCGAAGCGCTCGGAAAGCGAGATCTTCTCCTCCACGGTCTCGCCGGGATGGATCTCGTCGCCGAGGTACTTGGTCTCGAGGTTCTCGGCCATGTACTCGGGCATCAGGTGGCGGCGGTTGGAAGTCGCGTAGATGAGGAGGTTCTCGGAGGTGGTCGATATCGAGCCGTCGAGCGCGACCTTGAGCGCGATGTACCCTTCCTCGGCGCCGTGGAAAGAGAGATCGTCGCAGAACAGGATGAACCGCTCGGGGCGCGCAGCGACGTGGTCGACGATGGTCGCCAGATCGACGAGGTCGTTCTTCTCCACTTCGATCAACCTCAACCCCTGCCTGGCGTACTTGTTCAGCAGCCCCTTGACGATCGACGACTTGCCCGTGCCGCGCGCGCCGGTGAGCAGCACGTTGTTCGCCGGTCTCCCGTCGAGGAACTGGCGTGTGTTCCGCTCCACCCGCTCGATCTGCTTGTCGATGCCGCGCAGGTCGGAGAGCTTGATCCGGTGCACGTGGCGCACCGGCTGCAGCCAGCCTGCCGTGGCCCGCCGACCGCTGGAGCGCCAGCGGAACGCTACGCTCGCCTTCCATTCCGGCTCGGGAGGCGGCGGCGGCAGCAGCTGCTCCAGCTTCTCCAGGATTTTTTCTAGTTCTTTGCTCACGTGCGATATTCCGCGTTGATTTTCACGTAGTCGTAGGAGAAGTCGCAAGTCCACACCGTGGCGTCTGCGCTTCCGCGGTTCAGCACCGCGCGCACGAGGAATTCCGGCTTCTGCATCGCCGCAACGCCTTGCTCCTCGCGATATTCGGGATGGCGGCCGCCGCCGCTTGCCACCAGGACATCATCGAGGAACAGCTGCATCCGGCCCACGTCGACCCCGGTGTTGCCGATCGCGGCGAGGATGCGGCCGAGATTCGGGTCCGAGGCGAAGAACGCGGTCTTCACGAGCGGCGAATGCGCGATGGCGTAGGCCACCTTGCGGCACTCCTCCCGGCTGCGCCCGCCCTCGATACGCACGGTGACGAACTTGGTTGCGCCCTCCCCGTCGCGCACGATCGCCTGCGCGAGCCGTTCCGCAACGTCGGTAGTGGCGCCTTCGAGAACGGCGAGATCCTTCCGTCCGGGCTCGGGGCCTTGGCCGGTGGCGGCGAGGATGAGCGAGTCGTTGGTCGAGGTGTCTCCGTCCACGCTGATACAGTTGAACGATCGGTTCGCGACGCGCTCGAGCAGCGCCTGGAGAGTCCTTCGCGCGACCTTCGCGTCCGTGGCGATGAAGCCGAGCATCGTCGCCATGTCGGGGCGGATCATGCCCGCGCCCTTGGCGATCCCGGTTACGCTTGCTTCCCCATTCGGCAACTTCAGCTTCCGTGAAGCCGCTTTCGGCACCGTGTCGGTCGTCATGATGGCCTCGGCGGCCGAAAGCCAGTCGCTCTTCGCGAGCAGCGCTTTGGGCAGCGCGGCGACGATCCGCTCCGACGGAAGCGGCTCCATGATGACGCCGGTCGAGAACGGCAGCACCTGCTGCGGATCGCAGCCGATATGGCCCGCGAGCGCTTCGCACACCTCGCGGGCTCGCTTCAGTCCCTCCTCGCCCGTGCCTGCGTTGGCGTTACCGGTGTTGACGACCAGCGCACGCACCTGGTTGCGGATGTTCTCCCTGCACAGGACTACCGGGGCTGCGCAAAACCGGTTCTGCGTAAACACGCCCGCGACCGTACTGCCAACCGCGAGCCGCATCACCAGCACATCCTTGCGCCCGGGTTTCTTGATCCCGGCCATCGCAACGCCGAGCTCGATCCCGGGGACCGAAAGCAAGGCTTCCCCGCTCGGGGCTGCGAGATTCACCGCCACTCAAGAAAGCTTGCCGTGGCAGTGCTTGTACTTCTTCCCGGAGCCGCAGGGACAGGGATCATTGCGCCCGACCTTCTGTCCGACGCGCACCATGGGCTTTTTCTTGGTCACCGCTTCGGCGATCGCCACATCGCCGTTCGCGGTGTAATCCGGCTCGGCCTCCATGCCGCCGCCGGAGCTCGGGTGCACCGGCCGCACATTCTCGACGTGCGACTCCTCGTCGGGCTTGATGTCCTCCTGGGTGCGGATCTGCACCGCGGCGAGCGTCTTCGTAACCTCCAGCTTCACCGCCTCGATCATCGCGCCGAAAAGCTCGAATGCTTCGCGCTTGTACTCCTGCTTCGGGTTCTTCTGCGCGTAGCCGCGCAGATGGATGCCCTGGCGCAGATGGTCGAGCGCGGCGAGGTGCTCTCTCCAGTGCGCGTCGAGGATCTGCAGCACCACGTAGCGCTCATACTGGCGGAACGACGTCTCCGCGCCGGCCGGCACCTTGGCGCGATACGCCTCATCCGCCTTGGCAACGATGCGCTCGAGGAGCGCGTCGGGCTGCAGCTCGGGCTGCTCCTCGAGCCAGCGACGCAGCGGCAGCTCGAGCTGCAGCTCGGACTTGAGGCCGCTTTCCAGCCCCGCGATGTCCCACTGCTCTTCGACGCTCTCGTCGGGCACGTAGGTGCGGAATAGATCCCCGATCACCCCGGCGCGCAGGTCGGCGATGCGCGGCGAAACGTCCTGCGATTCGAGCAGCTCGTTGCGCAGCGCGTAGATCGTTTTCCTCTGGTCGTTGGCGACGTCGTCGTACTCCAGCAGCTGCTTGCGGATGTCGAAGTTGCGCGCTTCGACTTTGCGCTGGGCGCTTTCGATCGAGCGCGTCACCATGGCGTGCTCGATCGCCTCGCCCTCGGGCATCTTCAGCATCACCATGATGCGGTTGATGCGCTCGCCGGCGAAGATGCGCAGCAGCGGATCCTCGAGCGCCATGTAGAAGCGCGAGCTGCCCGGGTCGCCTTGGCGGCCGGAGCGGCCGCGCAGCTGGTTGTCGATGCGCCGCGACTCGTGGCGCTCGGTGCCGATGATGTGCAGGCCGCCCGCCTTCACTACCTGGTCGTGCAGGGCTTGCCATTCGCCGCGCAGTTTTTCGACCCGGGATTTCTTCTCTTCCGGGGGCAGTTTTTCGTCCGCCTCCACGAAATCGCATTGCTTCTCGACGTTGCCGCCGAGCACGATGTCGGTGCCGCGGCCCGCCATGTTGGTCGCGATGGTGATCATCTTCGGCCGGCCGGCCTGCGCCACGATCTCGGCCTCGCGCGCGTGCTGCTTCGCGTTCAGCACCTGGTGCGCGAGTTTTTCCTTCTGCAGCATGCCGGAGAGGAGCTCGGAGTTCTCGATCGAGGTGGTGCCCACGAGCACCGGCTGTCCGCGGTCATAGCAGTCGCGGATGTCCTTGATCACCGCGTGGTGCTTTTCCTTGGCGGTGCGGTACACCTGGTCCTGGCGATCGGCGCGGATCATCTTCATGTGCGTCGGCACCACCACCGTCTCCAGGCCGTAGATCTGCTGGAACTCGTAGGCCTCGGTGTCGGCGGTGCCGGTCATGCCGGCGAGCTTGCCGTACATGCGGAAGTAGTTCTGGAAGGTGATCGAGGCGAGCGTCTGGTTCTCGTTCTGGATCGAGACCTTCTCCTTCGCCTCGACCGCCTGGTGCAGGCCGTCGGACCAGCGCCGCCCGACCATCAGCCGGCCGGTAAACTCGTCGACGATGATCACCTCGTCGTTCTGCACCACGTAATGCTGGTCGCGGTGGAAGAGATAGTGCGCGCGCAGCGCGGCGTAGAGCTGGTGCACCAGGTTGATGTAGGCAGGCTCGTAGAGGCTCGCGCCCTCGGGCAGCAGGCCCTTGCGGGTGAGGATCTCCTCGGCCTTCTGGTGGCCCGCCTCGGACAGCAGGATCTGGTGGTTTTTCTCGTCGACGTAAAAGTCGCCTGGCGGCTCGGGCTGGTCGGGCTTCTTCTCCTCCTTCTGCCGGGTGAGCAGCGGCGCGACCTCGTTCATGCGCAGGTAGATCTCGGTTCGGTCCTCCGCCTGGCCCGAGATGATGAGTGGCGTGCGCGCCTCGTCGATCAGGATCGAGTCCACCTCGTCCACGATCGCGTAGTGCAGGCCGCGCTGGAAGCGCTCCTCGACATGCAGCGCCATGTTGTCGCGCAGGTAGTCGAAGCCGAACTCGTTGTTGGTGCCGTAGGTAATGTCGGCGGCGTACGCGGCGCGCTTCTTCTCGGGCTCCATGTGCGGCAGGTTGACGCCGACGGTCAGGCCGAGAAAGCGGTAGATCTTGCCCATCCACTCGGCGTCGCGGTTGGCGAGGTAGTCGTTCACCGTGACGATGTGCACCCCCTTGCCAGTGAGCGCATTCAGGTACGCCGGCAACGTGGCGACGAGCGTCTTGCCCTCGCCGGTCTTCATCTCGGCGATCTTGCCGTTATGCAGCACCATGCCGCCGAGGAGCTGCACGTCGAAGTGCCGCATGCGCAGCGTCCGCTTGGACGCTTCGCGCACCACGGCGAAGGCCTCGGGCAGCAGCTCCTCCAGCGAGGCGCCGCGGGCATGGCGCTCTCTCAGCTCGGTCGTTTTATCGCGCAGCTGCGCGTCGGAAAGCTTCTCGAGCGCCGGCTCGAGCGCGTTGATGGCTTGCACGACATGCGCGTACTGCTTGAGAAGCCGCTGGTTGCGGCTGCCGAAGATGCGCGCCGGCAGGCGCCAGAGGGCCTCTAGGATCGAGCGCAGGAATTCCACGAATGGGCGGTGCGAAACCGCCGATTTTACTGGAAAACCCTGCGTTTACTTGACGGCGGCGACCTGCCTCGAAGTGACGAGGAACTTGGCCGGGTTCTGCGCCGCGCCGCGGAAACGCACTTCGAAATGCAGGTGCGGCCCGGTCGAGCGGCCGGTGGAACCCACCTCGGCGATCTTGCGCCCGCGCTGCACGAGGTCGCCCTCGCGTACCAAGAGCTTCGAGCAATGGGCGTAGCGCGTGACGAGGTCGTTGCCGTGGTCGATATCCACCACGTACCCGTACTGCGGGTGAAATCCGGAGAAGACGACCACCCCGGCCGCGGCGGCGACGATCGGCGAGCCGTAGTCGGAGACGAAATCGATGCCTTCGTGCATCGCCCACTGGCCGTTGAAGGGGTCGATGCGTTTGCCGAAGCCCGACGGGTTGTAGGACGCCTTCACCGGCATCATGGTCGGGATCATCTTCTTCTTGACCGCCTGCTCAAAGAGCTGCGCTTCCAGCACCCCGAGCATGTCGTTACGGCCTTCCACCTGGCGCGCCAGCACTTGCAGCTTGTCGCTGAATTCGTCGAGCGAGAGATTCTGCGGCGGCATCTGCGTGGGCGCTGCACCGCCCAGCCCGGGAGCCTCGCCGATGCGGAACTCCTGCGGCCGGATGCCGGCCAGGGCCGACAGGCGCTCGCCCAGCGCGTCCATGCGCGTGAGCTGCGCCTGCATCTCGCCGAGCTTCATGGCCATCGAGTTGAGGTTCTGCTGCACGAAAACGTGCTCGCGCTCGGCTTGAGCCTGCTGCGCGGCGGCGAGCAGCTCCTGCAGCACCGGCAGGCGCATCTCGGCAGCGTAGCGCAGCGTCACCCAATGAAGCGTTGCGGTGGCCCCGAGCAAGAGGAGCAGCGCGAGAAACGCCGTCCCCGCCACGTGCGCGACCGACAGGTGAACTGATCTCGCCCTCGCCAGCCGGTCCGAGATCAGGATAATCTGCACGATCACTCCCTCCCTGCCATTTGTGCGTCCGCTCAAGCTCGACCGGATCCTCGCAGCCGAAGCCTCGCTGCAGCCGGTCCTCGCAAAGGCGCACGAGCTGCGTGCGCTCGCCGGGCTGCTTGACGGGTTCCTGCCGTCCGAGCTGGCACGACAGACCCGAGTTGTCAGTTACCGGGACGGCCAGTTGATGCTTCTGGCGGCGTCTCCAGCCGCGGCGGCAAAGCTCCGGCTGCTCGCCCCGTCCCTGGCAAAATTCTTTTCAAAACAGCGCTTGCAGGTTAGTTCAGTTTCCACCAGGGTGCAACCAAACGTGTCACGCAAGAGCGTTGTTGCACCGCAAAAACGTGCCCATTTGTCCACGCCCGCGCTCGACAGCTTGAGCAGGCTCTATGGCTCGATGCGCAGCTCGCCGGCGCGCGAGGCGCTTCGCGTGCTGCTCGAGCGGCGCGGCCGCGCGATGCCCGTTAGTGGACCAGAACCTCGCCGGCAAAGAGCAGCAGGATCGCCGCCAGCGCGAAAACCGCGTACTTGAACACCAGCCAGGCGATGCGCCGCCAGCGCGGGTCGCCGGTGAGCAGCCACGCGAGCACGGTGAACCCGAGCACCACCGCGACCACGACGACCGCGACCCGCAGGACTGCGAACACCTAGCCGAGCTGGGTGGAAACGCGAGCGAGGCCCGCCGGAGCTTCCTCCGCGCGCTCGAACACCACGGTCTCGAGCGCGCCGGTCTCGGCGAGCGCCGCACGGACCAGGCGGTTATTGAGCGCGTGCCCCGATTTGTGCGCGGTGAAAGCACCGAGGAGCGGACGGCCGAGCAGATAGAGATCGCCGATGGCATCGAGCAGCTTGTGGCGAATGAACTCGTCGGCGAAGCGCAGCCCCTCGCTGTTGAGCACGCCTTGCTCGTCGAGCACCACGGCGTTGTCGAGCCCGCCGCCGAGCGCGAGTCCGCTGTCCTTGAGGTCTTCCACGTCCTGCATGAAGCCGAACGTGCGCGCGCGCGCGATTTCCTTGAGGTACGAGGTCTCGGCGAAGTCCACCATGACCGACTGCGTGCTGCGCTCGATCACAGGATGGCGAAAGTCGATCGAGAACGAAACCTTGAAGCCCGCATGCGGCTCGAGGCGCGCCCATTTGTCGCCGTCCTTCACCTCGACCGACTTCTTCACGCGCAGGAAGCGCTTCGGGGCCGCCTGCTCCTCGATCCCCGCCTGCTGCAGGAGCAGCGCAAACGGCGAGGCGCTGCCATCCATGATCGGCAGCTCGGGCGCGTCGAGATCGACGAACACGTTGTCGATGCCGAGGCCCGCGAGCGCCGACATGAGATGTTCGACCGTATGGATCTTCACGCCGTCCTTGATCAGCGTGGAGGCGAGGCGCGCCTCCCCCACCAGCTCGGCGCGCGCCGGGATGTCGACCGGCGAGGGGAGGTCGATGCGGCGGAACACCACGCCGGTGTCGGCCGGCGCGGGGCGCAGCGTCATACGCACCCTCTGCCCGGTATGCAGGCCGACGCCGGAGGCGCGGATAAGGGACTTGAGGGTGCGCTGCTTGAGCATTTAAGGCATTCAAAAAAAGCGTTGGCGGGCCAAGAGCGTTGGCGGGCCTCGGCATTTTACCCCGGCGGCATGACACAGAGGCAGGCGCGGGGTACCCCGGCAAGGAGGGGTTCCCCGCTTCTTTTGCTAGCGCCTTTTCTGTTGCCTCTTAGTCCGCTTGCTTGCGCAGGAAAGCGGGAATGTCGTACTTGTCGACTCCGCTCTGCTGGAGCGCCTCCACCGTCGAGGCGCGGTTGCGCCTGATCACCGCCGGCACCTGGTCCAGCTGGTGATAGTCCACCGGCCCCGGAGCGTTATCGGTGCCGGTTTTCTGAGACACAACCAATTGCGGTTTGGGCTGCTGCCGCACGGCGTTCCCGAGGCCGAGGCCCGTCGCGACCACGGTGACACGCAGGCTCTCCGCCAGCGAATCGTCGTAGACGCCGCCGTAGATGATGGTCGCGTCCTCGGCAGCGAAGGTGCGGACGATGTTCATTACCTCCTTAGTCTCGCGCAGCTTGAGGCTCGGCCGCGACGCGGTGATGTTCACGAGCACGCCGCGCGCGCCGGCAAGGTTCACACCCTCGAGCAGCGGGCAGGCGATGGCCTGCTCGGCCGCGATTCGCGCGCGGTCTATGCCGCTCGCGCAGGCGGATCCCATCATCGCCATGCCCTGCTCCGACATCACCGTCTTCACGTCCTGAAAATCGACGTTCACCAGCCCGGGCAGGTTGATGATCTCTGCGATGCCGGCGACCGCGTTGTTCAGCACGTCGTCGGCCGCCTTGAACGCGTCCTCCTGGGTCACGTCCTCGCCGAGCACCTCTTCCAGTCGGTCGTTGAGAATCACGATCAATGAATCGACATGCGGCCCGAGCGCTTCAATGCCTTGCTCGGCAACTTTCATCCGCTTGGAGCCCTCGAAGGTGAACGGCTTGGTCACCACGGCCACCGTGAGGACGCCAAGACCGCGCGCCACCTCCGCGATCACCGGCGCGGCGCCGGTCCCGGTGCCGCCGCCCATGCCGCAGGTAATGAATACCATGTGCGCGCCGGCCACCGCCTCCTCGATGCGCTCGCGCTCGGCGAGCGCTGCGGCGCGCGCCTCCTCCGGACGCGCGCCCGCACCCAGCCCGCTTGAGCCGAGCTGCAGCTGGTTGCGCGACTTGTTGCGCAAAAGCACCTGGGCGTCGGTGTTGACGGCGATAAACTCCACGCCCTGCACACCCGTCTCGATCATATGGTTGACGGCATTCCCGCCTGCGCCGCCGACCCCGATCACTTTTATCACCGGGCCTGTTGCCTGACTGTCTACGATCTCGAACATTGTTGTTGTCTCCTTGCCGTGTTGTGACACCTCAAAAATGACGCTGGAACCACTCCTGCATGCGCCCCAGGACGGCCCTGACCGAGCCGCTGTGGCGCGAAAGCTTGCCCTGCTCCCTCTGCGCGGCGCCCTCGTACAGCAGGCCCATCGCGGTGGCATAGCGCGGGGTGCGCAGCACTTCGGCCAGCGCCCCGGCATAGCGCGGAACGCCGACGCGCACCGGCATGTGGAAGATCTCC
>DATIGN010000020.1:0-20753 GCA_035454685.1 Burkholderiales bacterium
CGCGGCCGTCCGTTTTCAGCGGGCGCGCCGCGGCGGCTTACTGATAAGCGCGCGGGCGTCGGGCGGCTACTGATTCGCCCTGCTCGTCAATCCACGCGCGGGCAGCCGCGTGCGCTACTCCGTCCGCGTCTTCTGGACTAGAGAATATTTGATAGATGGCGTCCCAGTGAAGGGACTCCCGCTCGCCCTTCCGGTTGATCGTGAACATCACCGGCGAGAATGCACCGCTGCTGGCAAACGTCGTGGTAGTTACCGTGATTTCGTAACCCTTGTACTCGTAGCTTCCCATTTTTCCCCCTTTTTGAAGCGCGGATCAAAACCACAAGATCCGGGCGAATAGCACCACAGCCAGGACGAACCACACCAGCGGTAATGTCCACCCATACACCCAACCGGTGATCGGCTGGTGGGTGCCATGGCCATCATCCCGCAGTACTGGAAATGGGTTCGTTTCAGCGTTCACGCGGTGATGATCCTCTCGAGCGAAGCATTCAAGGAAAAAGCTTTGTGATTAGCGGCACGGGGCGTGACAAATGCACCGACAGCCGCACACTACATTTCAAATACGAGCCCGAGCACGACGCGCGGATAAATTCGAGATACGGCCGCGCTTCGGCGGAGGCTTTTCATTTTTGGGATTTCAGTTCGCCGCGAAGAGCACGTAGAGCACTTCATGCTCTCTGCCGCCGATCCTAATTTTCCGCTCCTCGAAATCAACCCCCACGCCATTGCGGGTGCTCATGCGCCTAGCTCGCTGGCCGATATAGCTGAAATATCCCCTTGAGGTTGGTTCAACCGTCTCATGCGAATAAGGTCTCAACATCGCTATCGTTTGCGCGGGTCCAGCCCGTGATCTCGCCCCAGGGGGCCATTATTCCCTGACCGGAATCGTAAGCCCTCTGAGGCGAACACGCAGCGATCGAGCACTTTCTCTTTCTATTGAGGCGGCTGCCTTCAATGACGTACAAGTGTGGAGGGAAGCACTTATTCAAATGCCGCTGCCCGGTCTGCGATCATCGAAACTGGTATCACGCCTCGAACTGTCGATGCCCTAAGTGCGGCAAGTGGGGCGGCAAGCACGCGACATTTTGCCAATGCGAGCAATGCGGCAATTGGGGTGGGAAACACGCCTCCAATTGCCAGTGCGAGCAGTGCGGGCAGTTGGGTTAGGCATCGTGCTGTCCCGGTGAGCTTGCCCCGAATCGGTCTGTGAATTTGGTCTAAATCTTTGAAGAGTCCGTACCCTGAAGAGCTTCTCAGGAAACCTTGACGCGGCCAGCTATGACTTCGGCGGCAACTGCTGAGAGTCGCTTGTCGAGCCCACTTTCTTCCTGACTTCTAGCGAGCCTTCGAGCTTTTTTGCGTCCTTGTAGACGTGGGCGTACTCCCTGACCGTGGCTTCGGTCATGAGCCATGACGTTACGCGCCGCTTTCCGAATTCGTCGGTGAATCGCCATCGCCAGAGGTGGAGTTCGTCCATTTCCTCTCTACTGCTCGCTGGGGGTTTCGGCCTATGGGAAGCGCAAAGCCTTTTCTTCGACCAGCTCGCCCGCTTGCTTGCCGCATGCGGGCAGGGCTTGAGGCGTTCGTGATCCATGCTCCGGGCCAGTGTAGCCGCAGCTTCCGGCCCGCCATTGCACACAATCGACGCTCGGGTAGCACCTCGAGGAGCGCGCGTCCTGGGGCTTCGTGCGCCGCCGTGATCGAGTTGCACTTACTATGCACTTAAGCCAAGCCGCGCTGTGCGGCAGTGCTATGCAAGTAATTGATTATTGGCACCCCGGACACGAATCGAACGTGCGACCTGCCCCTTAGGAGGGGGCTGCTCTATCCACTGAGCTACCGGGGCGCGGACGCCATTTTAGCGGCCGGCGCTTCCTCGCTAAGCCGCGGCGCGCTGCCTTGATGCGCTCAGGTGTTCTGCATGAAGCTCCGCCTCCCGGACAGCGGGATCTGGATGGCTTTCCCAGGGTGATGCGGTCACTCTACCAGCGATCGCAATTCCCGATGACGCCGTGCAGGGTGGGGGCGAGGGCGAGCAGTAGTCCGAGCGCGTGGGTTCCCCGGGAAGCGGCGTCGGTGACGACCATCACCGCCCTGTGTAGGCGATGCCGTCAGCGGCCGAAAAGCGCTCGAAAGGCCCGAAGTCACGCGATCGGGAGCGGGCGTGCGGATCGGGCCGGCTACGCTCGAAGTGAATGCGTATGCGGGAGGTCGCGTCCAGCCGAAAGTACTTCTCGCCCTCGACCTCCCACAGGCGCTCTCGGTGACAAGCGACGAGCCCGCCGTTGCCCAGCTCCCGGATACTGTCCGCGTCCAGCCGGACGGAGTTGAATGGTCCCACGATGCGCGCCGGCTTCGTCGGATGCACGAACGAGAGGACCAGTTTCATGACAGCTTGTTGTTCCGCGAGTAACTCTGGCGACCGTATAGGAGGCGATGTAACTGCGCTACGGCGTCGAAACGCGTCTACAGCGCGGGGCGATCGGTCCGGTAGACTTAGCCTCCGTTTATGAAACTTAAAGCCTTGATAGCCGCAAGCCTCGCGGCGGCGCCGGCGCTGGCGCAGCCCCAGACCTGGGCTTGGGACGACGGTACGGTCCCGTACGTGCAGACGCCAATGGAGATCGTCGAGCGGATGTTGCGCATGGCGGAGGTGAAGAAGGGCGACTACCTCATCGATTTGGGTTCCGGCGACGGGCGGATCGTGATCGAAGCGGCGAAACGCGGCGCGCGTGCACTCGGAGTGGACATAGACCCGAACCTGGTGCGCGATGCGACCGAGAACGCGCGAAAGGCCGAAGTGGCGGACCGCACGCAGTTTATGGTGAAGGACATCTTCGAAACCGACCTTTCGGCGGCGAGCGTGGTCGCGTTCTACCTGCTGCCCGAGTTCAACGCCAAGCTGCTGCCGAAGCTGCTCGCGCTCAAGCCCGGCACGCGGATTGTGTCGCACGACGGTGGCATAGGCGACTGGCCGCCCGACGAGCGGCTGGAGATGCGCGCACCGGAGAAGCCGGTGGGCGTCGGCGGAGTGTCGCGCGTCGAGCTCTGGATCGTGCCCGCGGACGCGCGCGGCACGTGGACGAGCGAGATTCCGGGGCACGGCGGAGCCTGGAGCTTTCGCGTGAAACAGCAATTTCAGGTGCTCGACATCGACGTCGCGGCCCAGGGCAGGGACCTGCTGGTGCGCAACAGCCGGCTGCGCGGCGAGGAGATCAAGATCATCGTCACCGGCGTGGTCAACAACCGCGCCTGGCACCACTACTTCGTCGGCGAGCTCAAGGGCGACCGCATCGCGGGCGAGATCACCGTCACCGACGGCAACAACAAGAGGAGTTTCCCGTGGACAGCAATCCGAGCAAGGTAGCGCCTAAGCCGCTGCTCTCCGTTTCGGACGGCATCATCCTGATCTGCGGAATGGTGATCGGCGCCGGGATTTTCAAGGCGCCGTCCATCGTTGCCAGCAACACGTCGAGCGGCGCCGAGTTTCTCGGCGCCTGGGTGCTCGGCGGCGTGATCTCGCTGTGTGGCGCGCTGGTGTATGCGGAGCTTGCCACGCGCCATCCGGATACGGGCGGCGAATATGCATTCCTGTCGCGCGGCATGGGACGCGGCGTGGCGTTCGTCTTTGCCTGGTCGCGCATGACCGTCATCCAGACCGGCGCCATCGCGGCGGTCGCGTTCGTGTTCGGCGACTACGCTTCGGAAATCCTGCGCCTCGGCGACAAGAGCTCGGCAATCTACGCCGCGATCGGTGTCGTGGCGCTCACGGCGCTCAACGTCGCCGGCACGCTGCAGTCCAAGGGCCTGCAGAAGGTCATGCAGTATCTGCTGTTCGCCGGCCTCGTGTTCCTGGTCGTTGCGGGCTTCCTGGGGGGCGCGCCGGCCAAGCCGGCGGCGGCCGCAAGCGGCGGCTCGTTCGGGCTCGCGATGATATTCGTGCTGCTCACGTTCGGGGGCTGGAACGAGGCCGCGTACCTCTCTGGCGAAGTGCGCGACGCGCGCCGGAACATGATCCGGATCCTGCTCTTCGGCATCCTCACCGTGACGGTGATCTACCTTCTCGTCAACGTCGCGTACCTGACGGCGCTCGGCCTGGGCGGGATGAAGGAATCCAAGGCAGTCGCCGCGGACCTCACCCGCCTGGCGCTCGGCGACAAGGGCGCAGTGCTGATCGCCATGATCGTGTGCCTTGCCGCGCTTACCACGATGAACGCGGCGGTCTTTACTGGCGCACGCACCACATATGCGCTCGGGCGCGACTTCGCGTTCTTCGGAGCGCTGGGCGCCTGGCGCGAGGCGGGCAGCACGCCGGCCAACGCGTTGCTCGTGCAGGGAGCGATTACGCTCGTTCTCGTAGTGGCGAGCGCGGTGACGCCGGACGGCTTCAGCGCGATGGTGGCCTATACCTCGCCAGTCTTCTGGACGTTCTTCCTGCTGACGGCAATCACCCTCTTTGTCTTCAGGAGGAGCAACCCGGAAGCGCCGTTCCGCGTGCCGCTGTATCCGGTCGTCCCGATCGCCTTCTGCATCGCCTGCCTTTATATGCTCTATTCGAGCATCAACTACGTGCGCTTCGCGGTGGAGTTCGGGGTCGCGGTGTTCGCGGGACTCACGATCATGGTGCTCGGGATTCCGCTCTACTTCATCGCCAGGAACAAATGACCCTGACCGAGCTCCGCTACATCGTCGCGGTGGCGCGCGAGCGCCACTTCGGCCGGGCAGCGGAAACATGCTTCGTGTCGCAGCCGACGCTGTCGGTGGCGGTAAAGAAGCTCGAGGAGGAGCTGGGGGTGACGCTGTTCGAGCGCGGGCCGGGCGAGGTCAGCGTGACCCCGGCGGGCGAGAAGATCGTCGAGCAGGCGCAGCGCGTGCTGGAAGAGGCATCGCGCATCCGCGAAATCGCGGCGGCGGGCAAGGACCCGCTCGCGGGGCCGCTGCGCCTGGGCGCCATCTACACCATTGGCCCTTACCTGCTGCCCAAGCTAATCCCGATTCTGCGGCGCACCGCGCCCGCGATGCAGCTCCTCATCCAGGAGAATTTCACCCATCGCCTTGCCGAAGAGTTGAAGAGCGGCGAGGTCGACGTGATCCTGGTCGCGCTACCCTTCGAGGCGCCGGGGGTGGTCACTCGAGCGGTGTACGACGAGCCGTTCCTGGTCGCCGTTCCCAAGGGGCACCCGTGGGAGAACCGCAAGCGCGTGACGTCCGACGAACTCGCGAGCGAGAGCCTGCTGCTACTGGGCGAGGGCCACTGCTTCCGCGATCAGGTGCTCGAGATCTGCCATACCGTGCGCTCGCGCGAGCGCAGCGCGCTCGCGAAGACGGTGGAGGGCGGCTCGCTCGAGACCATCCGTCAGATGGTCGCGGGCGGCGTCGGCGTCACCGTGCTGCCCGCGACTTCGACCAACGCAAGCGGCGGCGCCTCGGACTTGATCCGCATCCTGCCGTTTGCGCGGCCGGCGCCGACGCGACGTGTCGGCCTCGCCTGGCGGCGCAGCTTCCCCCGTCCCGAGGCGATCGAGGCACTCCGAAAAGCGATCCTCGCCTGCAACCTGCCCCAGGTGGAGAAGCTGCCATCCTAATTACACCTGTAACTGTGCCTGTTCCTCCGCGGGCCAGCCGCTAGACTGCCGCCGTGAATCCTGGCCTCGTGCTTCTCTGCGGCTGTCTCGTCCTTTTCCTGGGCTTTGGTGCGCGCGCTGGCTTCGGCCTGTACCTGCAGCCGATCAGCCTGGAGTTCGGCTGGGGCAGGGAGGTGCTGTCCTTCTCGCTCGCCCTGCAGCAGATAGTGTGGGGCGCGCTCGGTCCGATAGCAGGTGCAATCGCCGACCGCTACGGCACCGGCAGGGTCATCGCCGCGTGCGGGGCGCTTTATGTGCTCGGCCTTGCCGGCATGTCGTTCGCGCAAACGCCGCTCGCGATGCATTTCGCCGCGGGTTTGCTCGTCGGCGGGGCGCTCGCCGGAGCGACCTTCGCGACGGTGCTGGCCGTCATCGGGCGCAGCGTCGCGCCGGAGAAGCGCAGCACGGCGCTCGGCGTGGCCACGGCTGCGGGCTCCTTCGGGCAATTCGCGCTGCTTCCGGTGACGCAGCTCCTGATCGGCCGCTTCGACTGGCACGTCGCGCTTCTGGTGATGGCCGGGCTGACGGCGCTCATCATGCCGCTCGCCGCGGCGCTTTCCGGCCGCCCGGTCGCCGTGGCGGCCGGGCAGTCGCTGGGGGCTGCGCTGCGCGAGGCGATGCGTGAGCGGGGGTTCCATCTGCTGTTTTGGGGTTACTTCGTGTGCGGCTTCCACATCGCCATGCTTACCGTGCACCTGCCGGCGTTCGTCACCGACGCCGGATTGAGCGCCACGCACGGCATGACCGCGCTCGCGCTGATCGGACTGTTTAACGTTGTGGGAACCCTCGGGGCTGGCTGGGCCGGTGGCCGCTTCAGCAAGAAGTATTTGCTCTCGACCATCTACGCGGTACGCGCCGTTCTCATCGCCATTCTGGTGTTCCTTCCGCTTTCGCCGACAACGCTCTATGTCTTCGCCTGCGGCATCGGCCTGCTCTGGCTGGGGACCGTGCCGCTCACCAACGGCCTCGTGGGCCAGATTTTCGGCCTGCGCTACATGGCGACGCTTACGGCGATCGTGTTCTTCGGCCACCAGATTGGCAGCTTCATCGGTGTATGGCTTGCGGGGTACCTGTACGACGTCACTGGGTCGTACAATGGAGCCTTCATGACGTCGATCGCGCTTGGAGTGTTCGCGGCGCTGGTTAACCTGCCGGTCAATGAGAAGCCGTTGGTGGAGCGAAGGCATGCACGAGCTGTGGCTTAAGGCGGTATGGGTGGCCGTCTTCGCGTTCGTGAGTGCGACCGCTTTTGCCGCGTATCTGAAGCCGGAAATGCTGGTCGAGTTCGCGAACCTGGTTCTTTGCAGTTAGCGTTTCCGTACGCGTTTCCACAGCCGCCGCAGCCGGAGCTCGGTGCGGTCAAGCAGCCGGGCCATCGCGGCCGACTCTTGTGCGACGAGCGCCAAGCCAATGGCGAGGATGGGAATTCCCGGGCCCGGCACGGCCATGAAGAAGACTCCCACCAGGGCGAGCGCGATACCCCCGCAAACGAGGGCGCAACGCTTCCATCCGCTACCCTTGTCCCGGCGCTTGCGGCGGTAGCGGCCCTGGAAGCGACGCCCGGGCGGGCTGTGTATGAAGCGGTCCCAGCCGGCCATATCCAACATGCCCCGGTGTCAGCAAGGACCGCGCCGAATGCGCCGAACGGAGCATTCCGGGCACGAGCCTTGCGCCTCATTGTCTCGCTCACATGAACGCACCCGAGCTGCGCCTCTCCCGGGTTAGGGAGGGCCTGCCTTACCCGCGCGGCGCCACCTGGGACGGCAAGGGAGTGAACTTCGCGCTGTTCTCCGCCAACGCGACCCGAGTCGAAGCTTGTCTCTTTGATTCCGAAGGGAAAGAACGGGAGCGCATCGAGCTGCCCGAGTTCCGCGACGAGATCTGGCATGGCTACGTGCCGGACATCGGTCCCGGCACCGCTTACGGCTTCCGCGTGCACGGCCCGTACGCTCCCGAGGAAGGCCATCGCTTCAACCCCAACAAGCTCGTGCTCGACCCGTACGCGCGCGCGCACATGGGCGAGCTGAAATGGGACCCGGCGATCTTCGGCTACACCATGGGCGCCGAGAACACCGATCTCTCGTTCGACTCGCGCGACAGCGCCCCTTTTGTGCCGAAGTGCATGGTGGTCGATCCGAACTTCGACTGGGCGCGCGAGCGGCAATGGCACCCGGTCCCCTGGGACCGGACGATCATCTACGAGACCCACGTGCGCGGCTATACCAAGCTGCACCCCAGGGTGCCGGAACACCAGCGCGGCACGTATTGCGGCCTGGCGGTGAAGGAGGTCATCGCCTACATCAAGTCCCTCGGCGTGACCTCGGTCGAGATGCTGCCCGTGCACACCTTCATCGATGATGAATTCTTGCTGAAGAAGAATCTTAGAAATTACTGGGGGTACAACTCGATCGGCTTTTTTGCGCCCGACCCGCGCTACGCCTCCGACCCGTCGAAGACGCTGCAGGAGTTCAAGGAGATGGTGGCGCGCTTCCACGATGCGGGGCTCGAAGTGATCATCGACGTGGTCTACAACCACACGGCCGAGGGCAACGAGCTCGGACCGACGCTTTCCTTCAAGGGAATCGACAACGCGTCGTACTACCGACTGATCGCCGACAACCGGCGCTACTACATCAACGACACCGGTACCGGGAACACGCTGAATCTCTCCCACCCGGTGGTGATCCAGATGGTGTGCGACAGCCTGCGCTACTGGGCCGAGGAAATGCACGTCGACGGCTTCCGCTTCGACCTCGGGACCATCCTCGCGCGCGAGCCGAGCGGGTTCGACACCTACAACGGCTTCATGAAGGCGCTCATGCAGGACCCGGTGCTCGCCAAGGTAAAGCTGATCGCCGAGCCCTGGGACTGCGGCCCGGGTGGCTACCAGCTCGGCCGCTTCCCGCCTGGGTGGGCAGAGTGGAACGACCAGTTCCGCGACACGGTGCGCGACTACTGGAGAGGCGAAGCCACGCCGGGCGCGCTCGCGCCGCGGTTGTGCGGCTCGCCCGACATCTTCAACCGCCGCGGGCGCCAGCCGTGGGCGAGCGTCAACTTCATCACCGCGCACGACGGTTTCACTCTCTACGACCTCGTCACGTACAACGACAAGCACAACGAGGCGAACCGCGAGGGCAACAAGGACGGCCATTCGCACAACCGCTCGTGGAACCACGGAGTGGAGGGACCCACGGACGACGAAGCGATCCGCGGCCTGCGCAAGCGCCAGATGAAGAACATGCTCGCCACGCTGCTGCTCTCGCAGGGCACGCCGATGCTGCTCGCCGGCGACGAGTTCGGCCGCAGCCAGCGCGGCAACAACAACGCCTACTGCCAGGACAACGAGATCTCCTGGCTGCGCTGGGTGCACGACGATCGGGCGCAGCGCCTGATCGGCTTCGTGCAGAAGCTGCTCGGCCTGCGCAGCCGCTACCCGATCCTGCGGCGCCCGCGCTTTCCCTCGGGCACGTTCGACGCGGAGCTCGGCGTGAAGGACGTGACCTGGATCAATGCCACCGGCGAGGAGATGCGCGAGGAGCACTGGAAGGATGCCAACGTGCGCTGCTTCGGCATGCTGCTCGACGGCCGTGCGCAGACCAGCGGCATTCACAAGCGCGGCGAGGAGGCGACGCTCCTCATCATCTTCAATCCGTGGCAGGACCTGGTGAAGTTCCGTCTTCCCCAGGCCAACGGCGGCGAGCGCTGGAAGCTGCTCGCCGACACGAACTTCCCCGATTCGAAGGAAGAGCCGCAATTTCCATTCGGTCACGAGTACGAGGTGACCGCACGGTCGCTGCTGCTGTTTGCTCTTAGCCAGTAAGACCTCGTCGCTCGCCGGGCTGCTGGTCGCCGCGGCGGTCCTGTACCTCGCGCGCGACGTGCTCATCCCGCTCGCGCTCGCCATCCTCGCTTCGTTCCTGCTCGCGCCCGTGGTACGCCGCCTCGAGTACTTGCGGCTGGGTCGCATCGCGTCGACACTCGTCGCCGTCGCGGTCGCCGGCGGGTTGATCGGCGGCATCGGCTACGTCGCCGCGCGCGAGGCGCTTTCGCTCGCGGCGAAACTGCCCGAGTACCGCGAGAACATCCGCGAGAAGGCGCGCGCGTTGCGCGCGCCGGACGATGGCGCCCTCGGCAAGGCGGCCGAGGCGATCAAGGAACTCGAAAGCGAGGCCGCGCCCGCTGCGGCGGCGCCGCTGCCGGTGACCGAAACGCCGCCGAGCGCGTTTGCCGCGCTCGCCGAGTGGGTGGGTCCGTTCGTGAAGCCGATCGGCACGGCGCTCGCGGTGGTGGTGTTCACCATCCTCATGCTCCTCAACCGGGAGAACCTGCGCGAGCGGCTGATCGGCCTCATCGGCGCGCGGCGGATCAACGTCACGACCCAGGCGCTGGGGGAGGCTTCGGACCGCCTCAGCCGCTATCTCTCGACGCTGCTTCTCGTGAACGCGTGCTTCGGCATCCCGTTCGGCATCGCGCTGCACTTCATCGGCGTACCCAACGCGATGCTCTGGGGGCTGCTTGGCACGCTGCTGCGGTTCATTCCTTATGTCGGCGTGTGGTTGGCGGTCGCGGCCCCGGCGCTGCTTGCGTTCGCGATTTTCGACGGCTGGAGCGAGGTCACCTGGGTTCTCGGCACTTTCCTCGTTCTCGAGCTGATCCTCGTGAATGCGATCGAGCCGTGGCTCTATGGCCGAAGCGCCGGGCTCTCGGCGATCGCGGTGATCGCCGCGGCGCTATTCTGGACCTGGCTGTGGGGGCCTGTCGGGCTGCTCCTCGCCGTGCCGCTCACCGTCTGCATCGCGGTCATGGGTCGCTACATCCCCGAGATGGGCTGGCTCAACATGCTGCTCGGCGTGGAGCCGGTTCTCACGCCGGAGGCGCGCCTCTACCAGCGGCTGATCGCCCTCGACGACGAGGAGGCCATGGCGCTCGCCCACGAACATGCGCGCGAGCACGGCGTTGCCGCGCTGTACGACTCCGTCATCGTCCCCGCGCTGTCGCTCGCCGAAGGCGACCGCCACGCGGGGGCGCTCGACCCCGCGCGCGAGCGCTTTGTCCTCGATACAGCGCGCGAAATCGTCGAGGAGATCCCGCACAAGGAGCCAGCCGAAGCGCAGTGCCGGCACGTGTGCATCCTTCCCGCGCATGACGAAGCCGACGATCTGGCCGGCGCGATGCTGGCGCGGCTGCTTCCAGGCGCGCAGCTCTTTACGTCCAAGAGCCTGGCCGCGGAGATGCTCGAGTGCGTGGGCGCAGAGCCCTCCAAGCTCGTCTGCATTTGCGCAGTGCCGCCGCAGGCCGCGAGCCATGCGGCGTACCTCGCGCGACGGGTGAGGAAGCGGTATACCGACATCAAGATCGTGGTCGCGCTGTGCAGCGGCACGGGCATAGACCGGGTGAAGCCGAGGCTCCTCGCCGCCGGGGCGGACGAGGTCGTCACGCGCCTGGCCGACGCCCAGGCCTACGCGCGGCAGCTTTCGGTGTAACTTAGCCGCCGGTGAAGATCGAGGCGTGTGAATCGGCCCACCATCCGGGCTGGCTGCGGTTGCGCGAGGCGCTATGGCCGGGCTGCACACGCGAGCAGCACCTGGTCGAAATGACGGCCTTCGTTTCGAATGCCGCCCGCTATCGCCAGTTCATCGCCTATTCATCCTCGCACGAGGCGATCGGGTTCGCCGAGGCGTCGCGGCGCAGCGATTACGTAAACGGAACCGAGTCCTCCCCGGTCGCGTTCCTCGACGGTCTCTATGTCGTGCCACCGGCGCGGCGCAAGGGCGTGGCCGCCTCGCTGGTGGCTGCGGTCACCGACTGGGCGCGCGCGGCCGGCTGCCGCGAGCTCGCCTCCGACGCGGTGCTCGAGAACTCGATCAGCCATGTGGTGCACCGCGCGCTCGGCTTCGAGGAGACCGAGCGCGTGGTCTTCTTCCGAAAGCTGCTTGCATGATCCGCATCGCCCGCCTCGGCAGCCCGCGCCTGCGGGGCGAGGGCCTGCGTATCGGCGCCGCGAGGCGGCCGCCGCGCGGGGTGAAGAAGCAAGACTATGCGCGCCTGGATTACTACGACGTATGGCTGCCGGAGCTCGCGCCGAGCCGGAAGGTCGTTAGCTGGGCGCTGTCGCAGCCGTTCACCGATAAGCGCTGGGCGAAGTTCGAGCGCGACTACCGCCGCGAGATGGCGAAGCCGGAAGCCGCGCGGCTGCTCGAGCTGCTCGCGCGACTGTCGCATCATGCCGATTTCTCGCTCGGCTGCTACTGCGAGGACGAGCGGCGCTGCCATCGCTCGATCCTGAGGAAGCTGCTGGCCGAGCATGGCGCACGCATCTCTTGACACCCCGTCGCAGTGGGTGATGCGCTGGGCGCCGCTTATCGCGCGCGGGCCTGTGCTCGACGTGGCGAGCGGGCGGGGGCGGCACGCGAAGCTCCTCGCCGCGCGCGGCCTGGACGTGGTGGCAGTTGACCGGGAGCCGCACGCGATCCCGGGGGTGAAGTTTGTGAGAGCAGACCTGGAGGACGGCAGCCCGTGGCCGTTCGCTGGCCAGCGCTTCGGCGGGATCGTGGTCACGAACTATCTGCACCGGCCGCTTTTCGGCCGCCTCGCCGCGGCGCTCGAAGAAGGCGGGGTCCTGATCTATGAGACCTTCATGGCGGGGAACGAGCGCTTCGGCAAGCCTTCGAATCCGAGCTTCCTGCTGCGTCCGGGGGAGCTGCTGCAAGCTTTCCACGGGCTGACGATCGTTGCTTTCGAGCAAGGCGAGAGCGCGAACGCGGTGCTCCAGAGGCTCTGCGCGGTACGGGGCGACGCAAGTCGCGTTAGAATCGCCGCATGATCACCGGAAGCCTGGTCGCAATCGTCACTCCCATGCACGAGGACGGCCGCCTGGACGTCGGCCGCTTCAGGGAGTTGATCGACTGGCACGTCGCCGAGGGTACCGACGGCATCGTGGTGGTCGGCACCACCGGAGAGTCGCCGACCGTCGACTTTGACGAGCACAAGGAGCTGATCCGCCTCGCGGTGCACCATTCGCGCGGGCGGATCCCGGTTATCGCCGGCACCGGGGGCAACTCGACTGCGGAAGCGATCGAGCTTACCGGGTCCGCGAAAAAAGCCGGCGCAACCGCATGCTTGTCGGTGGTGCCCTACTACAACAAGCCGACGCAGGAAGGTCTGTACCGGCACTTCCGCAAGGTTGCCGAGACCGTCGACCTGCCGATGATCATGTACAACGTGCCGGGACGCACGGTGGCCGATCTCGCCAACGACACGACGCTCCGCCTCGCGCAGCTGCCAGGCATCATCGGCATCAAGGACGCGACCGCGAACATCGAGCGTGGCACCGACCTCATCAGGCGGGCGCCGCGCAATTTCGCAATCTACAGCGGCGACGACGCGACCGCGCTGGCGCTCATCCTGCTCGGCGGCCACGGCGTAATCTCCGTCACCGCCAACGTGGCGCCGAAGCTGATGCACCAGATGTGCGCGGCGGCTCTCGTCGGCGACGTGAAGAGGGCCCGCGAGCTCAACCTGAGGCTTCTGCCGTTGCACCAACGCCTCTTCGTCGAGGCAAATCCGATCCCGGTCAAGTGGGCGCTCGCCGAGATGGGCATGATCGAGTCCGGGCTGCGGCTGCCGATGTCGCCGCTCTCCGAGAAGTTCCACCAGACGGTGCGCGAAGCGCTGCACGAAGCCGGCATCGCGCTCCCGGGTTTGCGGGTCGTCGAAGGTCGGGGTTGATGCATCGATTCCTTGTGACCACGGCCGCAGCGGCCGTGCTGTCGCTGTCTGGTTGCTCGTGGTTCAGCAGTGATTCTTCCTCGGTTGATTACAAGTCGGCCGGGACACTGCCGCCGCTCGAAGTGCCGCCGGACCTTACCTCGCCGCAGCGCGATAACCGCTACGCGATTCCTGAAAGCGCCCGCTCGAGCGCGACGCTTTCCGGCTACGAAGCGGAGCGGCGCGATCCGGTGCGCGGCGGGCGGCCCGTAGCAGCGACACCCGGCGCAGCGGTGGTGCTGCCTGTAGTCGAGAGCGTAAGGATCGAGCGCGAGGGCACGCAGCGCTGGCTCGTGGTGCAGGAGCCGCCCGAGAAGGTCTGGCCTGTCGTCAAGGCTTTCTGGCAGGAGAACGGCTTTCTCATCAAGGTCGAGATGCCCGAAGCCGGGGTGATGGAGACCGATTGGGCCGAGAGCCGGGCGCGGATCCAGGAAGGCGCGGTGCGCGACTTCCTGGGCAAGGTGTTCGATTATTTCCATTCCACCGCCGAGCGCGACAAGTACCGCACGCGCCTCGACCGCACCACGGACGGAAGCACCGAGATCTACATCAGCCACCGCGGCATGCAGGAGCTTTACACCACTCGCGAGCCCACCTCCAGCACGCCGGGGGCGACGGCGTGGCAGCCGCGGCCTTCCGATCCGGAGCTCGAGGCCGAGTTCCTGCGTCGGCTGATGGTGAGGCTCGGCACGCCCGGCGAGCGCGCAAAGCAGCTCACCGTCTCGGGCGAGCAGCAGATGCGCGCCGAAATCGTGAAGGCGAGCGACGGCGCCGAACGGCTGCAGGTCCACGAGCCGTTCGATCGCGCCTGGCGGCGCGTCGGCCTGGCGCTCGACCGCGTCGGCTTCACCGTCGAGGACCGCGACCGCCAGAAGGGCCTGTACTTCGTGCGCTACGCCGACCCCGAGAACGAGATGAACCAGAAGGACGGCGGCTTCCTTTCGCGCCTTTTTACTTTCGGCAGCGATTCGAAGGTGAAGGCCGAGCAGTACCGGGTGCAGGTCTCGGCCGAGACCTCGGGCAGCCTGGTGTACGTCCTCAACAAGGACGGCACAGCGGAGAACTCCAAGACCGCGCAGCGCATCCTTGCGCTGCTGCACGAACAGCTGAAGTAGCGGCATTGCGCTTCGCCTCGCTCGCCAGCGGCAGCTCGGGCAACTGCCTGGTGGCCGAGGCCGCGGGCACGGTAGTGCTCGTCGATTGCGGGCTCGCGCTCACCGAAACGGAGCGACGGCTGGCGCGGCTCGGATTGGAGCCGTCGCGGGTAAGCGCCATCCTGGTTACGCACGAGCACGGCGACCATGCTTGCGGCGCATTCGAGTTTGCGGCCGCCCACCGCATCAGCGTCTATCTCACGCATGGAACGCTGGCGGCGCTGAAGGCGGAAGGCAAGGTGCTTGACGGCGTGCCGCTTGTCCTGGTGAACGGCCGCCAGTCGTTCTTCGTCGAAGGCATCCAGCTTCTTCCGTTCACCGTGCCGCACGATGCGCGCGAGCCGGTTCAGTACGTGCTTTCCGACGGCGCGGCGAGGCTCGGCATCGTCACCGACGTCGGCATCTCGACCGCGCACGTGGAGAAGACGCTCGCGGGGCTGGATGCGCTGGTGCTCGAGTGCAACTACGACCACGACATGCTCTGGAACGGCGGCTACCCGCGCTGGCTCAAGGAGCGCATCGCCGGCCCGTTCGGCCACCTCGACAACCGCGAGTCGGAGCGCCTCCTCGGTGCGATCGACCGCTCCCGGCTGAAGCACGTGATCGGCGCGCATCTGTCGCAGCAGAACAACCGTCCCGCGCTCGCGCGCGCCGCGCTCGCGCGCGCGCTGGGATGCGAGGAAAGCTGGGTGAGCCTCGCCACCCAGGAAGAGGGCTTCGGCTGGCGCAGTATCTAGAGTCCGATCGTGGTGCTGGACACCGCGGGGTAGGAGGCAGTCCAGATTTCGCCGAAGCGGCCGCGTAGCGCCTGGCCCTCGTTCTCGTCGCCGAGGCCCATCGAGCCGCGGAAGAGCGCCGCCACCGGCCGGCGCACGTAATGGACCGAGTCGAGAAGCAGGAAAGAGTCCTGCACTTCGCGGATCTCTTCGTGCGTGCGGTTGATCTGCATCGCGTGTGAGAAGCGCCGTAGCAGGGTTAGCAGCCGCGGGCACTGACGCGTGATGTGATCGGTGCTGTGCACAACCAGGTACAGGCGCCGCGTGCGGCTCGCGAGGAGGAAACGCTCCAGCCGCTGCACGCGAGTCGCGTCGTTCAGGCGCAGTGCTGCGCCGTCGGGATCGAATATGCGCAGCTCCCGGCCCGGCTGCTCGATCAGCCGGGCGACCGCGGCCTGGAAGCCGCGTTTGGTCTCGAAGCGCTCGTAGATGGGCGCGTCCATTAGGCTTTCTGCACGCTGAGGTAGCCGAGGCGGTGCCACTTCGAGATTAGACCCGCAAGACCCGCGCCTGCAAGGCGCCCCCCCTCGGCCGTGCGCCGGTCGGCGAGCTCGCGCAGGATCGGCACGGAAGATCGCTTCACCGCAACGCTTTCGCCGTTGATGTAAAAGCGCCCGCCGCGGTAGAGGAGGCGCGTCTTCTTGTCCAGGCGTACGCGGGAGCGGGCGATCAGCCGCCCGGCGGCGCGAGGCGTAAACACGACGTGCGGCTTCGGCTCGCTGAGATATTCGCCCAGGAAACGTTCGACGTCTCGATGTGACCAGCGAATCCGGTTGAGAACGGTCCTGGCAAAGACGATCAGTGCAGCGGGAATTCTTCCCGGGTGGCTCGCCGGGGCGAGGTCGGGGTCGCGGTACTCGGCCTGCGGCAGGCCGCGCTCGTGCAGCCAGTCGAGGAACGCCGCGCCCAGCTCTGCGCCGCGCGGTGCGCGAAACCCGATCGAGTAAGTAAAGCAGCGCTCGAGCGCCACGCCGTCGTGCCGTACGCCGGGCGGCAGATAGAGGAGATCTCCCGCTTCTGCGACAAAGCGTTTGTTTTCAACGCGCCAGGCGCGCCGGCCGGGACCCTGGAGCAGGAACACGTCATAGAAGTCGACGTGCGGCCCGACGCCGCCGCCCGGCGTCGCGTAGCTCACCATGACGTCGTCGAGGCGCGCCTGAGGCACGAAGTTGAAGCGCTGCAGCAGCGCGTGCGCTCCGTCAACGTGCAGATTCACGCCGTTGACGAGCAGCGTCCAGCCAGAAGAGTGCGCCGTCACTTTCGTGAACGGCCCATGGCAAGTTTCGCGGCGCTTGCCGCGGCGTTCCACGATCCGGGATTCGACGTCGTCGCGTGCTGCGAGCTGCGCGAGAGTCTTTTCCGTGACGACTCCCGCAAGACCGGGCAGCGCCCGGCGCACGAAAAGCGGCCGCTTCTGCCAGTAATGCCGCAGGAACTCTTGCGGCGTACGGTCGCCAAGCAAGCGTGATCTCATCGCCGCCGATTATATGTAGCGCGAGAACTACACTCCGCGCGGCGGCACTTGTCAAAACAAAACTGATCTGGAATAGAATCGCCGCACGATGCTCGCACCCGGTCAACCCGCTCCGTCGTTCGCGCTGCCCGATGCCGACATGCAGGAAGTCAGCCTGTCGGAGTTCAAGGGCAAGAAGAACGTCGTGCTGTACTTCTATCCCAAGGACGGCACGCCGGGCTGCACGCTGGTCACCACCGACTTCTCGGACCACCAGGACCAGTTCGGCAAGCACGACTGCGTGGTGCTCGGTGTGTCGCGCGACGACTGCATCACGCACGCCGATTTCCGCGACCGCAACGGCGTCACCATTGCGCTGCTCTCGGACCCGGAAGGCGAGGTGTGCCGCATGTACGGCGTGATCCAGGAGAAAGAGCTCACCGAGGGCGTGCGCCGCGAGTGCACGGTGCGCTCGACGTTCGTCATCGACAAGAAGGGCGTGATCCGCCACGCCGCATACAACGTCAGTCCGCGCGGCCATGCCGCCGAAGTTTTCGACGTGGTGAGGCGCCTGCGCTCCTAGAGCGCAGCTACCTGTCGTGGTTGTAGCCGCAAACACGGTCGTCAGCCTGCGTGTGCAGATGCACGACGCGCAGGGCGTCGAGCTGCAGCCGGTTTCCGAGCTCACTTACCTGCACGGTGGCTATGGCGAGCTGCTCGCGGCGCTCGAGCGCGCGCTCGAGGGCAAGGGGCCGGGGGAGTCGGTCAGGCTTCAGCTCGAGCCCGAGCAGGCGTTCGGCGAATACGACGCCGGGCTGCTGCGCGTGGAGCCCGCCGAGCGCTACGGCGAGGGCATCGTGCTCGGCATGGAGATCGAGGAAGATTCGCGGCTCTACACCGTTACCGACATCGCCGCGGGGAAGGTAGTGCTCGACGGCAACCACCCGCTCGCCGGAATGGCGCTGCGAGTCTTCTGCCAGGTATTGAACGTCAGGACCGCGAGCCCGGACGAGATCCGCGGCGTATCATCGCCCCAGGCGTGAAGCATCTTCTGCTCGTCCTGGGAATGTTTGTTCCCGTCCCGTCGCTCGCGCTGAGCCCCGCAGCCGAGGAGTTCATGGCGATCTCTAGGGAGCTCGAGCCGGTGCAGTGCGAGAAGCGGCGGCTGCGCCGGGAGATCGCATTCGCCGAGGCCGAGCGGCGCGACGAGGATGTGCGCGTCCTGCGCAAGAAATTCGCTGTGCTCGACGCCGACCCAAAGACCGCGAAGCTCGAGAAGCGGCTCGCCGAGCTCGAGCCGCGCGTCAAGCGAAGCAGCGATCCGGAGGACCTCGCCGCGATCAGCCTGCAGCAAAGGCAGGCCTTCTACCGGTGCGACTGATCTAGCCGCGTGCAGAACTGCGAGCTGTGCCAGCCCGTCGACATCGTGTTCGAGAACGAGCTTGCCTACGTGCGTCCCGACAGCAATGCCTTGTGCCTCGGTCACCTACTGGTCGTACCGAAACGCCACGTCGCGGATTTCTTTGCCCTGACCGCGGAGGAGCAGGGCGCCGTGCTTCGGCTGCTCAACCAGGCGCATCGCTACGTGGAGGAGCGCCATTCCCCGGATGGGTACAACGTCGGCGTCAACATAGGAGCGGCGGGCGGGCAGTCGCGCTTACACGTACATCTGCACCTGATCCCCCGCTACGCCGGCGACGTGCCCGACCCGCGCGGCGGCATCCGCTGTGTCCTGAGGCGCTAGTTGCTGCACATTACCAACGGCGATTGTGCCGCCTTGGTGCTGTCGCGAGTGGTTTCCGGAACGATACTGCCGTGGCGCGACGTGCTGCACGAAGGACCGGTGCGGGCGTGCCTCGCTCTCGAAGAGCTTTCGCGCGAACGGGCGGCGTTCATCACGCAGGCGGGATGGGGCGAATCTTCCCGGGTGTTAACTGGTTTCACCGAGCGGGATGCCACTTTTCGGCAGGCCGGGCAGCACGACGAGATCGTGTTGTGGTTCGAGCACGACCTTTACGACCAGCTGCAGCTCATCCAGGTGCTCGACGGTCTGTCCGACCTGCGCGGGCCGCCGGTGTCGCTTGTCTGCGAAGCGGAGTACCTCGGCACCATGGCGGCCGAGCGCGCGGCTGAGCTCTTTGCCGTGCGCAATCCGGCGACGCGGCGCCACTTCCACGAGGCTCGGGCGGCCTGGGCGGCGTTCCGGTCTCCGAATCCAAGAGACATCGAGAGCGTTAAGCCGGCGGCGCTGCCTTTCCTTGCCGCGGCGCTGCGGCGGCATCTCGAGGAGTTTCCCTGGACGACCGACGGTCTGTCGCGCACCGAGCGGCGGATACTCCAGGCGTTGGCGCGAGGACCGCTCCCGCTGGCTGAGCTGCTGCGCGAGGTCGCAGAGGAGCCGGCTTTCCTTGGCGACGCCGTCCTCGCATGGCACTTGCGCCGGCTCGAAGAGGAAGGCTTGCTCGAAGGCAAGCGCCGGCGCCGTTTATCGCGCTGGCTCGGCGGCTATGAAGTGAAAGATGAGCGGCTGCGCTGGGACGCGGCGTCAGGCCGCCTGGTTTGCTAGCCACGCGTTCCAGCGTCGCCGAGCTGCGTCGACCAACTCGCCAGCGGTGAGCCCGACCGGCCCGACGCCGCCGATGGCCAGGTCGTCCGCGGCTGCGCCGTGCAGGTTCACCCCGAGGACGAGCGCGCTTTCGCCCGAGTAGCGCTGCGCGAGCAGCCCACCGAGGATGCCCGCCAGCACGTCGCCCATGCCGGCGCTCGCCATACCCGCGTTGCCGCTGGTGTTGATAAACCAGTGGCCGTCGCGCGCCACCAGGATGCTGCCCGCGCCTTTCAGCACGACGTGCGCGTTCAGGTTGCTAGCAAGGATCTTCGCCGCCTTCACCCGGTCGGCCTGCACGTCGGCGGTTTTGAGCGCGAGCAGCCGGGCGGCTTCCGCGGGATGCGGGGTAACGATGGTGTCGGCGCTGCGACGCGCGCAGGCATGGCGCAGGTCTTCGCTTTCCGCGATCAGGTTGAGCGCGTCGGCATCGAGCACGCAGGGCAGGTCGCTCGCGAGTGCCGCGCCGACCAGGGTCTCCGCGCGCTCGCCCTGGCCTATGCCCGGACCGGCGACGATAGCGTCAAGGTCCTGTCCCAAAGCGTCATCCGGGTGGCGCAACATGAGTTCGGGATTCGAAAAGTCCACGGAAACTTCTTCATTTAGCAAGCCGACGTAAACCCGTCCCGCCCCCATCTTCAGCGCCGCCCGGCCGGCGAGGAGCGCCGCGCCGGTCATGCCGGCCGCGCCACCCAGGATCGCAAGCGACCCGGCCATTCCCTTGTGAAAGTTGCGCGGCCTGGGCATGAGGAGCGGCTTGAACGCCGCCGGGTCGGCCACCCAAGCCGACGGCGCGACGAGCTTGTGCGCGGCAATCTGGAGATCCGCTACTTCGAGCGCGCCGCAATGGTCCGGCCCGTCGAGCGTGAGCAGCCCCGGCTTGAGCGCGATGAACGTCACCGTGTGCGTCGCGCGCACCGCGCGTCCGAGCACGCGGCCGGTGTCCGAATGCAGGCCGCTCGGGATGTCGAGCGCGAGCACGGGGCAGCGCTGCCGGTTCGCGTAGTCCACCAGCGCTGCGTATTCGCCGGCGATGTCGCGCACCAACCCGATGCCGAACAGGCCGTCGATCACGAGCCCCCACGCTCTGGCGGGGATCTGGTCCGTCTGCGACGCAATCTCGACGCGGAAGAATTTCTCCTTGAGCAGTCTCGCCACGATGCGTGCGTCGCCGCCGTTGTTGCCCGGCCCGGCGAGCACGAGGACGTCCTTCGTCGTATCGGAAGCGATCCGCATCGCCGCGTCCGCCGCCGCGGCGCCGGCGCGCTCCATGAGCTTCTCCTCGGCGACACCCGCGCCGCGTTCTATGCGCCGGATGTCTTCGGTCAGATAGATCGGACCAGGCACGCGCCGATTCTAATGCCGCCTGCC
>DATIGN010000021.1:0-3101 GCA_035454685.1 Burkholderiales bacterium
ATGGCCTTGAGCCCCGGGCCGTGCGACGGCGTGGCGGGGTCCCACATCACGGCAATGCGGGAGGACTTTGGAATCACCTCCTTGAAGAGCTCCAGGCCCTTGACATTGGTCTCCGTCATCATCAGGGAGAGGCCGGTGACGTTCCCGCCTGGCCGGGCCAGCGTTGCAACGTGACCGCTGCGAAGCGGGTCTGCATGGCTCACGAAGACGACCGGGATGGTCGTCGTCGCCTGCTTCGCCGCACCCGTGTAAACCGAGCTCGGTGCGAGGATCAGATCCACTTTCAGGCGCACGAGCTCTTCGGCAAGCTCTCGCATGAGCTCGGGCTTGCCGTGCGCCCAGCGATACTCAATGACGAGGTTCCGGCCCTCGATGTAGCCGAGCTCGCGCAACCCCCGGCGAAACGCCTCGATTGCGTCTGGGAAAACCTCCGGGCTATCCCACAGGAAGCCGATGCGGTGGACCTTTCCCGCGGGCTGCGCCGCGGCGCCGAGCGCGCTCGCAAGAAACACGAGTGCAGCAAGGACGGCCGCGAATGGGCGCATGCTCTTTATCGTACGCTTCTCGAGTCCTTGCGCATCGTAACCCTGCGTACGCGCTGGCTGGAAAGCGGCTTGCGCACTACCCGGAAGCCGGCGCGTCGGAAGAGCGGCTCGGTGCCGAAGTAGGCGTTGTCATCGGCGGTTCGCGCGCTGCCTGCGCGCGGATAGGCTTCGACTGCGGGGGCCCGCCATCTCGCGGCAAACGCAACAGCGGCGCGGATCAACGCGATCGCGATGCCGCGGCCGCGCGCCGACGGGCGGACCGTGATGCAGGGAATGACCCAGACGTCTTCGTCGTCGACGCGGGGCGTCGCGCGGGAGAGCTCGACGCGCCTGAGCTCGGTGCGCGGAGCGATGGCAATCCAGCCGACGGGCTCGTCGCCCTCGAACGCGAGCAGACCCGGCGCTCGCCGCCGGCGTGCAAGCCGCGTCATGACGGCGCGTCGCCCTTTGCTTCCCAGGCGCATCGCCTCGCCGGCGAGCCGCGGATACATGCACCAGCAGCCGGCGCCCCAGCTGCCACGCAGCACCTCGCCCATCGCGTCCATGAGGCGGGGGGTGAGCGGCCGGAAAACGAGCTTTAGGCTTCTTGTAGTCATCGGGTCGCGAGCTCGACGATTCTTGCTTTCACCGACGAACCGGCGACTTGCAGCTCGGCCGCCGCAATCGGCAGCCTGAATCGCCGCGGACCCGAGCTGCCGGGGTTGACATACAGCACTCCGTCGCGATCCTCGACCGACGGATGGTGGGAGTGCCCGCACACGACCACCCGGAATCCGGCCGCAACCGGATCGAGATCCAGTTCCGCGAGGTCGTGCAACACGTAGATCGAGACCTCGCCGACCTCGAGGACCGCGGTTTCCGCAAGCGATTTCGCCCAAGGCCCTTTGTCGTTGTTGCCCCGTACAGCAGTCAGCGGCGCAAGACGTCGCAGCTCCTCGAGCACCGCAGCGTCGCCGATATCGCCGGCGTGCACGATGAAATCGCTTCCGCGCAAGAATGCAAGTGCCTCGAGTCGCAGAAGCCCGTGAGTGTCGGAGATCAGTCCTACGCGTTGCATGGTGCTGGATCAGGCGCCGCGCATCCGCTTCGGTGACGGCATGCGGGACGCGCCGTGATCTGCCGGTAAATCGAGATCGTGAATGTCGTTGGGGCCGAGCACGACGCGAACGGTTCGATCGGAATTCAGGCGAACGATCTGCTGCGACGCGAGCACGTTCGGCAGATCGACCTCGATCACTTCGCCGACGGCCAGGGTTTCGATACCCACCACCTTGAAGACCAACAGAATGTTGTTATCGGTCTTCGCCGAATAGTAGCTCTGAGCGTTTCGCCCCTGAACGGTCGCTTTCAGGAAGAGCCCTGGGGCCGGATCCCGATGACGTTGTGAGCCATGACCGGCCGCTGGAAACCTTTCAGCGTGAGCTCGCCGATTACTTCGACTTCGACATGCTCCTCGACCTTGGAGAAGATGCGCGGCGAGATCAGGATCTGGTCGTGCTTCGCTTCGCCGCAGAGGCGCGCGGCGAGGTTGGTGACCGCGCCGATGGCGCCGTAGTCGAGGCGGCCCTCGAAGCCGATGGTGCCGATGGTCGCGTAGCCGCCGGCGATGCCGACGCCGAAGCCAAGCGCATGGCCGCGCTTTTTCCATACGCGCACCAGCGCGCCCACGGCTTGGCGCATCTCGAGTGCCATGCGGATCGCCTGCAGCTCGTGGTCCGGCACCGGCACTGGGTCGTTGAACAGGATCATGACCCCGTCGCCCGCGAAGTGCTCGATGGTGCCGTCGTAGGCCATGATGGCGCGGCCGAGCTCGGCGTGGTACTCGCGCAGCACGCCCATGACTTCCTCCGGCTCCGCGGTCTCGGTGAAGCCGGTGAAGCCGCGCAGGTCGACGAACACCACGGTGATCTCGCGCCGCCTCGTCTTGAGCGGGTCGTCGGCGTCGCCCGCCATGATGAGGTCGCTGACCTTCGGCGAGAGGAAGCGCGTGAGCTTCGACATCTGGCCGATCTGCGCCACCTGCTCGGTCACCCGCGTCTCGAGCCGCGCGTTCCATTCGGCGATCTGCGCCGCCTGCTCCTCGAGCTGGACGTTCTTGTCGCGGATCTCGGCGTTGAGCGCCTCCAGGATACGGTTCTTCTCGGTGATCACCTTGTTCGCTTCCTCGGTGCGGCGCGTCGCCTCGATCAGATCGCGCTCCGCCTGCTTCTGCACCGTGATGTCGGTGATCACCGTGACGGTTCCGCCTTCCGCCACGCGCCGGCGCAGGACGCGGTACCAGCGCCCGTCCGGGGTGTGGTCCTCGAGGCTCTGGCCCGACGGATTGCGCAGGCTCTCGACGCGCTTCGCGACGTGCGCCTCGACGTCGCCCGGCCCGTAGTACCCGTTCTCCGCCAGATACCGCAGCAGATCGGCATAAGGGCGGCCGGGCTGCAGCAGCTCCCCCGGGACGATGTACATCTCCCGGTAGCGGTCGTTGCAGAACACGAACTTCAGGTTCTCGTCGGTGTAGACCAGCGCACCCGGCATGTTGTCGAGCGCGACATGGAACTGCGC
>DATIGN010000022.1:0-10287 GCA_035454685.1 Burkholderiales bacterium
AGCTGCTCGATGAGGAGATGGTTCAGCGTGCCGATGCCGCCCGCACCGAACGTCACCTTGCTCGCCTTCTTCTTCGCGTACTCGATGAATCCCTTGAGATCGTTGACCGGCACGCTCGGGTGCACGACCAGCATGTTGCGCGTTCCGCCCACCATCGCGACCGGCGTGAAGTCTTTGATCGCGTCGTAGGGCACCTTGCGCACCGCCGGGCTCGTCGCGTGCGTGGCGACATATCCGACCATCAGCGTGTAGCCGTCCGGCGCGGCGCGCGCAGTCTGCTGGCACGCTATCGAACCCCCGCCCCCGCCCACGTTCTCGATCACGAACTGCTCGCCGAACGCCCGCGAGAGCTGGTCGCCGATCGTGCGGCCGATCAGGTCGAGCCCGCCGCCCGGCTGCGCCGGCACGATGATCTTGACGGGCTTGCCTGGATAGGTTTGCGCATAGCAGAGCGCTGGGGCGAGAGCCAAGAGGAAGAAAAACCACTTATGTGCTCGCATCGTGGGAATCCCTTCTTGTAACTACTCCGGCAGGGGAGTGATCGCCAGGACGCGCTTTACCAGCGCTTCGTGGTCGTAGGGCCTGGCGACTTCGATCAGAACCGGACAACGCTCGGCGAAGAGCGTCTTCAGCTCCTGCGACAGGCTGAGCCGGTCGCGGGTCGCAAGCACGAGCAGCACCACATCCGGGCGGAAACGCTCGATCGCGCTTGCCACCTGCGCGTAGCCCTGCAGCTCGACGTCGACGCCCTCGCTGCGCAGAAGAATGCCGAGGTTCATCACCATGTCGCGCTCGTCGCCCACCACCAGCGCGCGCAGCCTGCGCAGGCCCGAAGGAAGGGTTTGATCTTCGTGGCCCTTGTCCACTGCGCTATGAGGTCTAGGAGAGGTTCTTCTTGAAGAACGGGACTGTGCGCTCCCAGGAGAGCTTCGCTGCCGGCTCGTTGTACCGCGGCGTCGAGTTGTTGTGGAATCCGTGCTGCGTTCCCGGGTAGGAGTGGATCTCGTAGCGCACCCCCGCCTTCTTCAGCTCCTGCTCGTAGGTCGGGTACATCTCGTTGATGCGCGCGTCGTTCTCGGCGAGATGGGCGAGCAGCGGCGCCTTGATCCTGGGTACCGACGCCGTGTCCGCCGCTGCGCCGTAGTAGGGTACGGCCGCCTGCAGGTCCGGTCCCATCGCAGCCGCGAGGAAATTCGTCGTGCCACCGCCCCAGCAGAAACCGGTTGCGCCAAGCTTCCTCGTCGAGAGCGCGTGCGCCTTCAGCCATCTTGCGCCGTTCAGCATGTCCTGGCGCAGCTTCGCCTGGTCGAGCTTCGCCTGCAGCGCGCGCCCGTCGTCGTCGTTGCCCGGATAGCCGCCGAGAGGCGACAAACCGTCGGGCGCAAGCGCCAGGAAGCCCTCGACCGCCAGCCGCCTTGCGACATCCTCGATGTAGGGATTCAGGCCTCGATTTTCGTGGATAACCAGCACGGCCGGCCACGGTCCAGTCCCCGCCGGCTGCACGAGATAGCCCCTTATCTTGTCGCCATTGCCCCCGGGTGAGGAGTAGGTGACATAGCTCGCCTTGATGCGCGGATCAGTGAACGAAATCATCTGCGCCCTGGCGTAGTTGGGCAGCAGGCCCTGCGCCATAACCAGGGCCGCGGCGCCCATGGCGCCCGCCCTCTTCAGGAATTCGCGGCGGTCGATGTGCCCATGGCAGTACTCGTCGTAAAGGTCGAAGACCTGCTGGTCGATTTCCGGCTGGGTGATCGCAGTCATTGCTCCTCCATGTCCTCGGCTTGCGGATGCTAGCCGTTATTGGATGAACACGGAGAGCGGCGGGCCATTCCTGACGCTTGAAGACCTTACATGAAGACGTAGGCGCATGATATTGTTCCGCTTCAGAAAGTCGAGATACAACTGAAACAGCTCCGAGCCATGGCGGGTGCGCCTCCGGCAGGCCTGCTCGCCTTCTACTGGTATTTCGTCCGGCAGACCAAAGGCTGGTACGCGGCGATGTTCGCGGCGAGCCTGGCGGTGGCCGCGCTCGACACGGTCATTCCGCTTTTCATAGGGAAGCTTGTCTCGCTCATGGAGGCCGCCGACCGTATGGCGGCGGTGCGGGAAGAGTGGCCGATGCTCGCCGGCATGGTCGCTCTGGTGCTCATCGTGCGGCCGCTCGTGCTGCTCGCCGATATCACGATCCGGCACATGGTGCTGATTCCCGGCGCCACCTCGCTTATCCGCTGGCAGAGCCACTGGCATGTTATCCGGCAAAGCTGGCCGTTCTTCCAGAACGACTTCGCCGGGCGGATCGCCAACCGCGTGATGCAGACCGCGCACGCGCTGCGCGAGAGCGTGATGGCGAGCATCCGGGCGGTCTGGTACATCGGCGCCTACGGCGCGATGGCGTACGCGCTGATGGCCATGGCCGACTGGCGACTCGGCGTGCCGACGCTCGTGTGGTTCGCCAGCTACCTCGCCTTCCTGTGGCACTTCGTGCCGCGCATGCGCGACCTGGCGCGCGAGAGCTCGGAGGCGCGCTCGCTCGTGATGGCGCGCGTGGTGGACAGCTACACCAACATCCAGACGGTGAAGCTTTTCGCCCGGCTCGCCGACGAGGACGCCTACGTGCGCGAGTCGATCGATGATCATCGCGCGGCGATGGGCCGGCACATGCGGCTGATCACCCGCTTTCACTTCTGCCTTACCGCGATGAACGCGGCGCTGCTCGTGACGACCGCGGCGATCGGCATCTGGCTCTGGGCGCAGGGCGCGGTGGGCGCCGGGATCGTCGCCGCGGCGCTGCCGCTCGCCTGGCAGCTCGCGAATGTCGCGGGCTGGGTGAGCTGGGAAGTCACCTCGATCTTCGAGAACGTCGGCGTGGTGCAGGAAGGCATGCAATCGATCGCGGTCCCGCATTCCGGCGTCGACCGCCCTGGGGCGAAGCCGCTGGAGGTCTCGCGCGGCGAGATCCGCTTCGAGGACGTGACGTTCGCCTATGGGCGTCGCGATAGCGCTCCGGTGTTGAAGAGCTTCGAGCTAAAGATCAACGCCGGCGAACGCGTCGGGCTGGTCGGGCGCTCCGGGGCGGGGAAGTCGACCATCGTCAATTTGCTGCTCAGGTTTTTCGACCCCGAGAAAGGCCGCATCCTGATCGACGAGCAGGACATCGCGCATGCGACGCAGGAGAGCCTGCGCGCGGCAATCGGGATGGTCACGCAGGACACTTCGCTCCTTCATCGCTCGATCGCCGCAAACATCCGCTACGGCCGCCCCCACGCGAGCGATGCGGCCGTGATCGCAGCGGCGCGCAAGGCTCAGGCCCACGGGTTTATTCTCGATCTACATGACTGGAAAAACCGTGTCGGGTACGAGGCGCACGTCGGCGAGCGCGGAGTCAAGCTCTCCGGCGGGCAGCGTCAGCGGGTCGCGCTCGCACGCGTGATCCTGAAGGATGCGCCGATCCTCGTGCTCGACGAGGCCACCTCCGCGCTCGACAGCGAGGTCGAGCTCGCGATCCAGGAGCAGCTGCTGGGTCTTATGGAGGGCAAGACGGTGATAGCGATCGCGCACCGCCTGTCGACCATCGCTCGTATGGACCGCCTGGTCGTAATCGAGCAGGGCCGGATTGTCGAGAGCGGCACGCACGAGGAGCTCTTGCGCCTGGGCGGGCACTACGAGAAGCTGTGGCGGCATCAGTCGGGCGGGTTCCTTGCGGACGATTTTTTCGCGAGCGACATTGCGGAAGATCCGGCGTAGCGGGCTCGCAGTCGCGCTCGCCCTCGCGGCTGCCGCCTGCGCTCACGCCAAGGACACGCGCTTCGCGTTCGCCACGCAGGCCGAGGCGCGCGTGGCGCTCGGCGCGCAGGATGACTATGTGCGCGCGACCTCGACGCTCGAGCGCTCGGTGGTCATGGGCAGCGCCGAGGTCATGGACGTTGCGGGCTTCGCGGCCGCGATGCAGGCGAGCGCGCTCGAATGGAGCGGGGACGAGCGCGAGCCCTTCGCGACGGTGCTCGCACGCCTCGAGCACCTGCTCTCGGGAATGAAGTGGCAGGGGCCGTCCAAGATCCTGATGGTGAAAGCATCGGACCGGCTGATGGAAGGCTTTCCGCATACGCGCGGCAACGCCATCGTGATCCAGGAGGGCATGCTGCTCGAGATGAGGCAGCGTCCGGCGATGACGGAGTTCCTCGTTGTGCACGAGGCGTTCCACGTTCTGACACGGGCGAACCCCAGCCTGCGCGAGGAGCTTTTCCGCGCGATCGGCTTTCGCGCCTGCGCCGCGGTCGAAGTCCCGCAAGCGCTGGAGCGCCTGCGCCTCACCAACCCCGATGCGCCCGAGAGCCGCCATGCGATCGGCGTGCGCTGGCGCGGGCGGCCGGTGGAGGTGCTGCCCTTCATCCACTTCGCATCGGAGAAGGTCGATCCGAAAGCCGGATTCGTCTCCCAGATGCACACCTCCTGGCTCGTCGTGGAGCGGCGGCAGGAGCGCTGCGTCGCGCGCGACGAGGGCGCGAAGCTCGAAGAGTTCGAAGACCTGCGCGAGCAAGTTGGGAACAATACCGGCTACCTGATCCATCCGGAGGAGATCCTCGCCGACAACTTCGCGCTCCTTTACCGCGAAACTGTCAGCCCGGGCGTAACGAGGGTCCGTTCGCCGGAGATTTTGGAGCGTATCCGCAAGGTCCTGCAGTAGTCGGCATGTCCTTTGCTTTCAGAGAGTTAAAAGGAGAGCCTATGTATATCGTTGCAGGACTGATGAAGGACGCGCGCCAAGCGCGCAGCGTGGTCAGCGCGCTCGCCGACGCGGCGTTCGAGCGCGAGGAAATCGACATGTCACGCGGGCCGATCTTGGGCCTCGTCAATTGCGGAGTGCCCGAGGGCGAAGCCCATGTCTTTGCCGAGGGTGTGCGACGCGGCGGCGTGATCGTGGCGGTGAAAGCCGACGACGAGATGGAAGCCGAGCAGGCGGCGCTGCTCATGAGCCGGCACGGGGCGGTCGACATCGAGGCGTGCGCGACCGGCTGGCGCAACCAGGGCTGGAGCGGGCGCATCAGCGCACCCGAGGACCGGGTGACCATCGAGCGCTACGCCTACGTCTTCGGCGACTATCCCGGCGGCGCCGGCAAGATCTTCCGCGACCCGCGCACCATCGCCTCGCCATCGGAGCACACTCCGGGCGCCAAGCCCGGCGGCCCGTACCACGGGCCCGAGCGCCGGCGCATGGACAAGCCGTACGTCGGGGTCAACCGAAGAGCTGTTTAGAAGAACTTCAGCACTTCGGAGGCCAGGGCGTGGGGCTGCTCCAGGGCGGCGAAGTGGCCGCCCTGCTCCATGCGTGTCCAGCGCTCGATCCGCGTGTAGGTCTTCTCTGCGAGCGAGCGTGGCGGCCGCAGAATTTCTTTCGGGAACTCGGCGTAGCCCACGCGCACACCGACCGTCCCGCCTTCCGGAATTGGCCAGCCGCGGTGCGCGCGCGCGTAGTAGGGCCAGAACGACGAGCCGATCGCACCGCTGAACCAATAAAGCGAGACGTTCGTCAGCACGTCGTCTCGGCTGATGGGCTGATCGCTCCAGCTGCGGAATTTCTCGGCGATCCAGCCCGCGAGGCCCGCGGGCGAGTCGCTCAAACCGTAGGCGAGGGTCTGCGGCTTGGTGCCCTGGATCGAGATGTAGCCGCTCTCCTCCTTCATCCAGTGCGAGAGCTGCCGCGACCAGTCCGAATCCTGCGCGGGCAGGTCGCGCCGCACGGGCAGGTAGTTGAGGTGGATACCAAGGAGTCGGTTCGCGTGCGCGTAGCCCAGCCGAGCCGCGATGAAAGCGCCCCAATCTCCGCCCTGAGCGGCAAATCGCTCGTAACCGAGGACGCGCATCAGCTCGGCGAAGACATCGGCCATCTCCTCCACCCCGAAGCGCGCCTGGCCGGACCTGAAGCTCAGCGTGAACCCCGGCAGCGAGGGCGCAACGATCGTGAAGCGTTCGGTGAGGAGCGGGATCAGCCTGTGAAACTCCCACACCGATCCCGGCCAGCCATGCATCAGCAGCAGCGGAATCGGGCTCGCCCCCCGGCCCGGCTCGTGGATGAAGTGGAGCGGGATTGCGCCGATCTCGACCCGGTATTGCCGGAAGCCGTTGAGCTTGGCCTCCTGCAGCCGCCAGTCGAACCTCGTCCGCCAATAGTCGATCAGCTCCTTGAGGTACGCGAGTGAGGTCCCCGTCTGCCACGGCTCGAGCGGCGGCTCGTCGGCGAAGCGGGTGCGCGCAAGACGTTCTTTCAGGTCGGAAATCGCCTGCTCCGGGACCTGAAGGCGGAAGGGCTCGGGTCTCATCCCAGTTTCAACTAAGTTCCGAATTTTCCTCGGAAATGTGATAAAGTACACGCCTATCCCGCAGTTTCCTCCGATCCCGGCGCCCGCCCCGGCGGGTGTAACAAGGACATCGTGGACAAGCGTAAGGCCTGGCGCGAGCAGGAGCAGCAGCTGATCGAGAAGTGGAACTCCGCCGCCCAGCGCTACCGGGACATCATGGCTCGGATTGCGCGCGAGGATCCGTTCGCCGCGCCGGACGGGCCGAGCGAGGAAATCATGAGCCAGGCGGCGGCGGTACGCGCCGAGATCGAGGCTCTGCGGAAAAAGGTGGCGCGCTTGAAGGCTGAATTCAACTCGGGAAAGCGATATTGACGATGAGACTTGTGCGACCCGGCCGCTCGGCGGCCTGGACCAGGGACAGGATAGAAGCGCTGAGCACAGCCGAAGTGCGGCAGCTTCGCGACAACGCCGAGCGGTTGAGCGAGACGGAAATCGTGGGACTGTGCGACGAGATCCTCAAGGCGCGCCCCAGGGGCGGGGCAAAGACCGCAGTGAAGAGCAAGCGCACGGCGGCCGCATGAGCATTCCGACCGTAGAGCGCCGGCGCTTCAAGGTGGGCAAGTACGACATCATCGCCCTCCCCATCCCCAACTCCGCGCACATGCTGCGCTACACCGTGTTCGTGGGCGGCAAGCGCATCGGCGCCACCGTCAGCGTACCCACCGAGTCCGACTGCCGCTTCCTGGAGAAGCCGCCGGTGGTCCCGCCGCTCAAGATCTTCTCGAGCTACCGGCCGGGGCGCCCGAAAAAGGGCAGCCGGCCGCAGGCGCCCGCCGAGAGCGGGCACGCCACGCGCGAATCCCTGCCGCTCGACGTATCGCTGGGCGGCATCAGCGCCACCGGCGAGCGCTAGAACCTAGTCCTGGTCGTCGGGCGCGCCGCCGATGCTGGCGAGGTCCGACTGCTTGATCTTATCGACGTTGAAGCGCGCGGCGCGGTCGCGCATGGTCTTCAGCACTTCCTCCAGCGGCGGCGGATCGCCCTGGATCCAGCGTAGCGGGTTGATGCGCGCGACCACGAAGCTGCGAAGGTATGGGCTGACGAAGCCCTTGTCTTTCAGTTTCTTCACCACCTCGCTCACGCGCTCGTCGAGGTCCAGAAGCGTGCCGGCATGCTTCTCGTGGACCGCCATCGCCGTCCCTATCGGCTGTGCGGAGAAAGACTCCAGTCGGCGCACGATCGGGTTGTAGGCGCCGCCGGCGAACTTGCCGTTCTTCTCGTAGCAAATCCCGAGCGTCACCAGCGACGCTTCCTCCAAGTAGAAGGAGAATCCAGTTTCGACCCGGCTCGGGTCTTCCGCAAGCAAACCCCGATAGATGCGGATCGCCTCGAGCGCCTTCTCGCGCAGGTTGTGCGCCTTCTCGGTGTTGAGCGCGAGGATCTGCCAGGCGATCTCACGCTTCGGAATTACGAGCGCGGTGATGGCGCGCGCGCCCAGGCGTCTCATCGCCATCAGGCGATGCATGCCGTTGGGCGTCCAGAATCCCTTGTCTGGAGCAGTGACGGCGATGATCGGGTCGAGGAACATCCCGGTGCGGTCCAGCACATCCGCGAGCTTGCGGTGATGGACCTGGGAAAGGTCGCGCTGAAACGGCGTCGGCTCCACGGCGTCGATGGGCAGGATCGCGACCAGCACCGGCTGCTTGCCCAGCGGATCGTTGTAGCACCCGAGGAGTTCGCCGCCGACTTTCTCGATCCGTTCGGCGACTTCTCTTGCCTCGCCGCTCAGGCTTTCGAGGCGTGCTTCGGTGGGCAGAAGCCCCCGCGTTCCCGGTTTCGCCTTACGCGGCCGGCGTTTCGCAGGAGCCCGCTTTTTCGCCATGCCTAATTATGTCAGCCCGACTTATGGCAGCCCGACATTAGAATCCACGCACACTCTGAGGAGGCCTCCGGAATGATCGACCTTTACGCCGCAGGAACGTCGAACGGCATGCGCGCCCGCATCGCGCTCGAGGAATGCGGGCTTGCGTACAAGCTGCACCCTATCGCGCTCGAGAAAGGCGAGAACAAGACGCCGCAGTTCATGGCGCTCAATCCCAACGCGCAGATTCCCGTGATCGTCGACCACGAAGGCCCGGGCGGCAAACCGGTCACAGTGTCGCAGTCATCCGCGATCCTTGTTTACGCTGCGGAAAAATCGGGCAAGTTCATGCCGAAGGAGCCGGCGGCGCGGCCCGCCTTCTGGCAGGCGCTGATGAGCGCCTCGACCGACATGACGCCCACCCTCGGCGCGATCTTCCAGATCGTGCGCTCCAAGGAGCCGCATGCCGCCAGCGCAGACCTCTTTAAGGGACGCTGGAAGCAATATCTCAAGGTCTGGGACGAGCGCCTGGCCAAGCAGAAATACGCCGCCGGCAACGAAGTCACCATCGCCGACTTCTCCCTCTACGCGGGCTATGCGCGCGCGAAGAGCGCGATGCCCGAACTGTGCGAAGGCTTCCCGAACGTTGAGCGCTGGGCGAGCGAAATGGCCGCGCGCCCGGCGATCCAGCGCGCGCTCAAGTTCTAGGCGAGACGCATCGGGGTTAGACCCCGTTTTTCTTGGCTGGGGTCTGACCCCGATTTACTTGCCGCCAAGGGCCGCGACAGCGTGGTGCAGCGCCGTAATGATGGGCCTCTGGGCACCTAGGCGGTGCAGTGCTGATGCGAAAAAACAACACGAATTAAGGATTTGTGATGGATTCCCAAGTACTTTCCCTATAATCCGTCGCGCCCCGGGGCTCTTGACCGGGTTTCCAATATCGAACGTCAAAGAAGGGGGCTTAATGAAGCATCGCAAAACTCAGCTGGCGGCAGCAGTAGGCGCCGCGATGGCGCTGGGCGCCGGCGCGGTTCAAGCGCAGCAAGCTACGACAGTCCAGAGTGGCCAGAACCTGCAAATCCAGTTGTACGGGCAGGTCAACCGGGCATTGATGTTTGCCGACGACGGCGTGCAGAGCAAGACGTTCTTCGTCGACGGCGAGCCGAGCGGCACGCGCTTCGGCATCATGGGCTCGGCGCAAGTTGCACCCGGCCTGCGCGCAGGCGCGCGCTTCGAGGTGGAGTACCAATCGAACTCGTCCGATTCGGTGAGCATGACAGTCCCCAGCGTTAACCCAGGCTTCGCAGAGCGCTGGTTCGACGTCTTCGTCGAAGGCGGTTGGGGCCGCATCAACTTGGGCCAGGGCTCGGGTGCGGCGGACGACGCCTCGACCATCGACCTCTCCGGCACCGCCCTCGCCAACGGCGTGTGCGTGTGCGACTGGGGCGGCGCCCTCTCCTGGCGCACCGCAGCTGGCGGTACCATCGGTGGACGTACGCTCGGCAATACGCACAACAACTTTGACTTCGAGAGCCGCTATGACCGCGTGATGTACACCACGCCGGTCTTCGGCGGGTTCCGGGCACAGGTCGGCACCGGGCAAAAGACTGCCGCCAGCGAGGTGAACGAAGCCTCGATCTGGTGGAGCGGGAAGCTCGCGGGCGAGATCCAGGCCGCGCTCGGCTGGTCCGAGGAAAAATTGAACACCGTCATAAACGGCGACCACAACGAGACCATCGGCGGCTCGGTTTCGTGGCTGCATACCTCGGGCTTGAACGTGACGTTCGCGTACACCGAGTCCAAGACGCCGAACGTCGCGCCGTCGGTTACGGGCACGCATATGTGGACCAAGGTCGGCTACAAGTGGGGCCAGCACGCCATTGCGGTGAGCTACGGCCTGATGGACGATCAGTTCGCGGACGGGGATGAAGGCGACGCTATTGGCATCGGCTACGTGTGGACGCCGATCCGCTGGGCCGAGTTCTACGTCGGCCTGCACCAGTACACGCTGGATGCAAGAGTTGGGGGTGCGACCGTCAGCGCCGAGGACATCCAGGTCGCCGCTATCGGCACGCGCATCCGGTTCTAAGGCATGAAGGCAAGGTTCTTCGTTGTAGCCGTCGTCGCAGC
>DATIGN010000023.1:0-24908 GCA_035454685.1 Burkholderiales bacterium
GCGCGATCGAGCGTTTCCGCCCGGATGTGGTGCTGCTCGTGCTTGCGACCCGCGACCGGCTCAGCCTGTCGCAGGAGCTGAAGACGCTCTTCGCCGAGCGTTGTCCGGTTCTGATCGAAGTCGCCAAGCCCTACGACCACGAAGCGCTGGTAAAGCGGGTCCTGGCGATCACTCCCCTGCCGGAGTAGTCACAAAGGGATTCTCACCATGCGAGCACCTAAGTGGTTTTTCTTCCTCTTGGCTCTCGCTCCGGCGCTCTGCCATGCGCAAACCTATCCGCCTCGCCGGCGCTCCAGAGCCGCCTGGTCGCGGTAGCAATCGAGCCGATGCCGATGTCCCCCGAGCAGTTCGGCGAGTACATCAAGATGGAGCTCAACCGCTACGTTGCGCTCGCAAGAGAGCGCAACATCAGACTGGACGAGTGACTATTCCGGCCGCTCGTCGATTTCGGCAGCCCCGTAGCGCCTGAGGATCACGACCGCGCGGTCCGCCATGATTTCGTTGCGCGCGCTCGCCGCCACGACGGGGAGGTACTTGTCCTTGCTCGTACCGAAACTGATGCTGTCGCACTCGAAACCCGCGCCGAGCATGTCTTTCACGGCGCGCTGGGCATCGTTGAAGTTATCCAGAAGACCAACCACTCTCTTGGGCATCCGTACGCTCCTGTCCAAACCTCAACTGCAGCAAGGAGGATGCCTTTTCGATCGGTTGGCGAGGCGCCGGTGGTTCTGCCCGCCACACGCGGCGTCGCGCAGATCCCGACCGCTACTGCGCGGCGCCCACGGTCATGACGACCGGCGCATGATCGCTCGTGCCGAAGTCCGCTTGCACGATGCAGCTCTGCGCGCGTGCGGCTACGCCGGGCGAAGCAAGGATGTAGTCGAGCCGCCAGCCGATGTTGCGTTGGCGCATGTTGCGCCACGGCGCCCACCATGTGAAAAGGCCGGGGTTGTCCGGATCGAGCTTGCGGCCCACGTCCACCAGGTCCTGCTGCAATAGCTCGGCGAAGAGCTCGCGCTCCTCCGGCCGCTGCCCGACGAGCGCGGGCTTGCGCTCCCGGGGATGCACGTCCATCTCGGTGCGCGTGATGTTCATGTCACCGCAGAGGATGAGACTGCGTCCCGCTTCGCGCAGCTCCTTCGCCCACGCGATCAGCCGGCGGAAGAACTCGAGCTTTGCCGGATAGTCCTTGTTGCCGTTCGGGACGTAGACCGACGCGAGAACGAGCTCGCCAAACTGCGCCTGCACAATCCGCGATTCCATATCGAAGGCGGGATGGGTAAAGACAGGTTCTGCAGGAAAGAGATTTTTTCGGATATGAAGCGAGACCCCCGAATACGCCCGCATGCCGTGCCAGAACGTGTGGTAGCCCGCGACCTTGCACGCCTCAGGGATCTGGTTCGGCTCTGCCTTCAGTTCCTGCAGGCAGACGACATCGGGACGCTCGCGCTCAAGCCATTCGCAGAACTGCGCCTGGCGCGCGCGGATGCCGTTCACGTTCCACGTCGCGATGTTCATGGAAAACCATTGTAGGATTTTCGGCAATGCAATTAAGGAAGATCCGCGAGGTGCCCGGCCCACGCGGGCTGCCGATCCTCGGCAACCTGCTCCAGTTGCGCAACTCGAGGCTGCACCTCACGGCCGAGAAGTGGAGCCGCACCTACGGCGAGTACTTCCGTTTCCGCATCGGCCCGCGGCCCTATCTCGGGGTGGCGAACCCGGAGACGATCGCCGCGCTGCTGCGCGACCGGCCGGACGGCTTTCACCGCAGCGAGCGCCTAAGCGCGATCGCCGACGACATGGGCTTCAACGGCGTGTTCTCCGCCAACGGCGACGCGTGGCGGCGGCAGCGCTCGATGGTGATGGCGAGCTTCGATCCCCGGCACATCAAGGCCTACTTCCCGGCGCTTGCGAGGGTGACCGAGCGCTTCGAAAGACGCTGGCGGCGCGCCGCGGCGGCGGGCGAGACGATCGATCTGCAGGCGGACCTCATGCGGTATACGGTCGACGTGACTTCGGGCCTCGCCTTCGGAGTCGACATCAACACCCTCGAATCCGACGAGGAGGTGATCCAGACGCACCTCGACCAGGTTTTCCCCGCGCTCTTCAGGCGCCTGATGGCGCCGTTTCCCTACTGGACGTGGTTCAGGAACCGCAACCTCGACAGGCACCTGCTTGCGCTGCAGCGCGCGGTGCAGGACTTCATCGGGCAGGCGCGCCACCGCATGCAGGCGAACCCGGCACTGCGTGATAACCCGACGAACCTGATCGAAGCGATGATCGCCGCCCGCGACAATCCCGGCAGCGGGGTCACCGACGCCGACGTCGCCGGAAATGTCCTGACCATGCTGCTCGCGGGCGAGGACACGACTGCCAACACCCTCGCCTGGATGATCTACCTCCTATACCGGCATCCCGACGCGCTGCGCAGGGCGCGCGAGGAAGTGCTTGGAAAAGACTTGCACAACTATGAAAGCATGACGGCGCTGCCCTTTGTCGATGCGTGCATCAACGAAACCATGCGGCTCAAGCCGGTGGCGCCAATCATCATCCTGCAGCCCACGCGCGACACCGTGGTCGCGGGTATCGAGGTGCCGAAGGGCACCATCCTCATGTGCCTCATGCGCGCCGGCGCGATCGACGAGCGGCGCTTTCCCGACGCGCGTGCGTTCGACCCCGCACGCTGGCTCTCGGGCGCGGCCGCCGCGTCGCCCAAGCGCGTGTCCATGCCTTTCGGCGCCGGGCCGCGCCTGTGCCCCGGGCGCTACCTGGCGATCCTCGAAATGAAAATGGCAATGACCATGCTCCTCGACAACTTCGAGATCGAGCAAGTCGGCACCCCGGACGGCGGCGAGGCGCGCGAGCACCTCGCTTTCACGATGTACCCCGAGGACCTTCGGCTCAAATTGAAAGCAACGAAGGCGAAGGCTTGACCTCGCCGCGCTCGATGCGCACCACCATTTCGGCGAGCTTCTTGTGGCTCGGCGCAGGCACGCCGACCTCCGCGCCCTTGCGCGCGATGTAGCCGTTCATCGCGTCGATCTCGGTGCGCCTTCCCTTCAGGATGTCCTGCGCCATGGAAGGACGCTGGATATCCGCGCGGGGATTGGAGCCGGCTTTCGGCACGATGAGAGCTTCCAGCTCCGACAGGGCTTGCGTGTCACCGTCCGCGGCGCGTACGTAGAGCTCGGGCGCAGCGCCGCGGATCTTTTCGAGCTGGTAGCCGAGCGCTTGGCCGACGCGCACCGCCTCGGCCGCGAGCTCGATCTGGAAGCGCCGGATCGCCGGGTGGTGCAGGCAGGCGCCCGAGGTCAGTCCGGTTGCCGCCGTTACCCCGTTGCCCATGGCGTTCTGAACGAGCTTCGACCAGCGCTCCCCCCAGAGATTGGTCGTGACCTTGGAACTGTCGATGCCATGGAACCACTCCACGAGCTCCTCGACCCGCGGCGTAATGCGGCCGTGCGCCTCGCCGATGCGGAAGACGGTGTGCTTGTCGCCACCCTTGGGAACCGTGCGGCGGATGCGGCCGGCCTCGTACAGGTCCACCGAGATGAACGAGGCCACGGCACCCACCGTCCGCCCCCAGCCCACTACGCCAGCAATCGTCTCCTCGTTCATGCAGTTCTGCAGCGAAACCACGTACCCGCGCTCCGAGAGGTACGGCGCGATCAGCGCCGTGGCCCAATGGGTGTCGTACGACTTCACCGCCACCATAGCCACATCGATCGGTGTCTTGGCGAGCGATTGAACCTCCGTGACATGCAGAGTTTTCGCTTCCCTCACTGCAAATTTCTCCTCCGGAGTCACCCCGTCAAGCTCGAGCCCGCGGCTGCGAATGATCTCCACGTGCTCGGGCCAGGGATCGATCAGCGTGACATCGAAGCCGAGGTGGGCGAGGGTGCCGCCGACATAGCCGCCGAGCGCTCCCGCGCCGACGATCGCAATGCGTTTTGTCATATAGTTGCCCGATGATAATCGAGCCGCTTGCCGGGGCCCTTGGCGCGGAGATCCGAGGAATCGATTTGAATGAACCTGTCGAGCGCAACGACCACGCGATTCACGAAGCGTTTCTAAAGTACTCGGTACTGGTTTTCCGCGACCAAGAACTACAGCCCGCCGACCTCATGCGCGTCGGCACCCGCTTCGGCGAGCCGTGCTACTACCCGTTCGTCACCGGCATCGACGGCTACCCTTTCATCTTCGAGGTCGTGAAGGAAGAAAACGAGACGGTCAACTTCGGTGGCAACTGGCATTCGGACACGACGTACCTGCCGCAGCCGCCGCGCGCGACGTTGCTCTTTGCGCTCGAAACGCCGACGCACGGCGGCGATACGCTGTTCGCGAACACCACCGCGGCCTACGACGCGCTGTCGGAGGCGATGCGCGCTTTCGTAGACAAGCTGGTCGGCGTGAACAGCGCGAGCCTCAAGGTGACCGGCGGCCGCCGCAAGCTGCACTCGCCGATCGGCGGCATGAAGGTGCACGACACCGAGAAGGCCGACGAACTCGAGGCCGAGCACCCGGTGGCGCGCACGCACCCCGGGACGGGGCGCAAGGCGCTTTACGTGTCGAGGAGCCACACCATCCGTTTCCGCGACATGAGCGAAGAGGAGAGCCGACCGCTGATCGATTTCCTGCAGGCGCAGCAGATCCGGCCCGAGTTCACCTGCCGCGTGCGCTGGTCGCCCGGAACGCTGACCGTATGGGACAACCGCTGCACGCAGCACTGTGCGGTTAACGACTACCACGGCCAGCGCCGCCGCATGCGGCGCCTGACCGTCGGAGCGGAAACCCCAAGGTGAAAATCGGGGTCGGACCCAACCGAGTGAAGCGGGGTCTGACCCCAGGCTATTTCTTGTGAATATCGTCGACCCAGCGGACTTCTTCCGGTTTCTCGGCCACCGGTAAGTCTGGCAGGTTGACGACGACCGGCTCCTGCCCGCTGCGGCAAAGCACGCACGAGAGCGGCTCGGTATCGCTAGCGTTGATTTCCTGGTGCGGCACGTAGGGCGGCACGTAGATGAAGTCGCCGGGGCCGGCCTCGGCCACGAACTCGAGCTTCTCGCCCCAGCGCATGCGCGCCTTGCCGCTCACGACATAGATCACGCTCTCCACGGGTCCATGATGGTGGGCCCCAGTTTTCGCCTTCGGATGAATCACCACCGTTCCGGCCCAGAGCTTCTCCGCTCCGGCGCGCGCATGCGTAATGGCCGCGGCGCGGTTCATGCCCGGCGTTTGCGGCGTGTTGATGTCGAGCTCGTTGGAGTGCACGACCCGCACTCCGTCGAATTTCCATCTGGAATGGGAAGTCATGATTTGCTCCAGGAGTCCCTGAGCGTCACGGTCCGGTTGAAGCCCGTCCCATCGGAGTCCGCGACGAAGTAGCCGTGACGCTCGAACTGACAGGGTTCGCGCGCCGCCATGTCCCGCAGGCTCGGCTCGAGCTTCGCCTGGACAGTGCGGCGGGAGTCGGGATTGATGTCTTCGAGGAAATCGCGCTCCTTGCCGGGTTCGGGCGCCTTGAATAGTCGATCGTAAAGGTGCACCTTGGCGGCGTGCGCGTGTCTTGCGCTCACCCAATGGATGTTGCCCTTGACTTTGTGCTTCTCGGCGCCGGGCGAACCCGAGCGCGAGTCGGGATAGTGCGTGCAGTGAACCACGCCGTCCTCGATGCCGATGCACTTCACGATATAGCCGTATCGCAGGCGCACCTCGTTGCCGGGGAAAAGGCGAAAGTAGCCTTTTTCCGGCTTTTGCTGGAAGTCTTCCCGATCGATCCATAGCTCGCGCGAAAACGGGACCTTGCGCTTGCCGAGCTCGGGCTTCTGCGGATGGTTTGCTACCTCCATCAGCTCTTCCTCGCCCTCGGGGTAATCGTCGATCACGAGCTTCACGGGGTCGAGCACTGCCATGCGGCGGGGCGCGACCTCGTTCAGGTGCTCGCGCATGCACTCCTCGAGGATCGCGAAGTCGATCACCTGGTGAGCCTTCGATACCCCGATGCGCTCGGCGAAGATGCGGAAGCCTTCGGGCGTGTAGCCGCGGCGGCGGGCGCCCGCGAGGGTCGGCATGCGCGGGTCGTCCCAGCCGTCGACGATCTTCTGCTCCACCAGCTGAATCAGGCGCCTCTTGGAGAGGACGACATAGGTTAGATTCAACCGGGCGAACTCGATCTGCTTCGACAACGGGGGCTGGATCAATCCGGCCTCGGCGACGCGCTGGTTGAACCAGTCGTACAGCGGCCGGTGATCCTCGAACTCGAGCGTGCACAGCGAGTGCGAGATGCCCTCGATGCAGTCGGAAAGACCGTGCGCCCAGTCGTACGTGGGATAGATGCACCACTTGTCGCCGGTCCGATGATGCGTCGCGTGCCGGATGCGGTACATCACGGGGTCGCGCATGTTGATGTTGGGCGAGCGCATGTCGATCTTGGCCCGCAACACATGGCTGCCGTCGGGGTACTTCCCGTCGCGCATCGCGCGGAAGAGCTTCAGGTTCTCATCCGCGCCGCGGTCGCGCCACGGCGACTCCTTGCCCGGCTCGGTGAACGTTCCGCGCGCCGCGGCCATCTGCTCCGCGCTCTGGCTGTCGACATAAGCGAGGCCCCGGTCGATCAGCGCTTCGGCAAACTCGTAAAGCTTGTCGAAATAACCGGAGGCGTAGAGGTCTTTCTCGCCCCAGTCGAAGCCGAGCCACTTCACGCCATCCTTGATCGAGTCAACGTACTCCTGCTCCTCCTTCTCGGGGTTGGTGTCATCGAAGCGCAGGTTGCAGCCGCCGCCGTACTCGGCGGCTATGCCGAAATTCAGGCAGATCGACTTGACGTGGCCGAAATGCAGATAGCCGTTCGGCTCGGGCGGGAATCGAGTGCGGACCCGCGGATAAAGCCCCGCGGCCAGGTCGGCCGCGATGATCTGGCGGATGAAATTGCTGGTGGAGGGCGCCTGGGCGGCGCGCGCCGGCTTGCGCATCGAGATCGGGATTATCGCACTGACGCAGCAGGGGATTTTGGAGTATCGTGGCGGCACCAAAACAAACCCGGGAGGGATCGATGAAGGGCGTTTCATTCGCAGTTCTCGCAGTTGCGGCCGCGTTGTACGGCTGCGCCACCACCGAGTCGCAGGACAGCAGCACGAGCGCGGGCACGCCTTCGGCGGGCAAGCCGTCGGCGAGCACGTCTACCGGCAGCCCGAGCGGCGGCCAGGTCGGCAGCCGCAGCGCTGCGACGAGCGGCGGCCCGGGTGCCGCAAGCGGGATGCAGCGGCCCGACATGAAGCGCAGCGTGTACTACGAGTTCGACAAATACGACGTCAAGCCCGAATACCGCACGCTGGTGGAAAGCCACGCCCGCTGGCTCAAGGCTAACCCGCAGGCGAAACTGGTGATCGAAGGCAACGCCGACGAGCGGGGCAGCCGCGAGTACAACGTGGCGCTCGGCCAGCGGCGCGCGGAGTCGGTCACCAAGATGCTAATGCTCCTTGGCGCGAAGGCGGACCAGATCGAGGCGGTAAGCTGGGGCGAGGAGAAGCCGCGCTCCGGCGGCCACGACGAGTCGTCGTGGTCGGAGAACCGCCGCGCCGATTTCGCTTCGCGGTAAGAACAGCGCTAGTTCGGAACCCCGAGCAGCCGCGCGGGGTTCTTGCGCATCATGAGGTCGATGTCGGCCTCCGAGATGCCCTCGCGCTTCATGGCGGCGATCGCGGCTTCCAGGCCGTCGGGATGCGTCATGTTGCCGCTCTGGCCGAGGTCGGAGGACACGATCAGGTTGTTCGCCCCGATCTCCTTCACCGCCTGTGCTACGTGCTTGGCGTTGATCTGTGTCCAGTGGGTGAGGAAGGCGAGCGGCGCGTTCGGGCCGGCGAGGAACTGAAGGAAGCAGACCTCGATCACGGCGCCCATCTCGGCGAGCTGCTTCGCCTGCGCCATGGTAATGCCCGGCACGTTGGTGAACCCATGCGTGACGAGCATGCCTTTCACGCCGAGGTCGCGCCCCCGGCGCACCACGGCGATGATCTCCTCGGGGTGCACGTGTCCGGTCGCGAGGACGAGGTTCTCGCGCGCGATGATCTTCAGGATCGCTTCCATTTCCGGGGTGACCTGGCCTCCGGGCGCGACCACCAGGCCACGCGCGTCGGGCTTGGAAAGCGTCTTCACGTGCTTGTCGGATTCGAAGGTCGGCAGCCAGACCACCTTGCCGCGCCCGCCGTAGATGCGATGCATCCATTCCACGGCGTCGGGATTGATGCCGCCGACCGCCCTGTTGAGCACGATTCCGCCCCAGACCTCGATCCCAGGCACGACTTTCATCACCAGCGCAGCGCGGCTCGCCGTCTCGGCGACGTGGTTCTTGAGCAGGATGCCGCGCATGCCTTTCGACTTCGCCAGCTGCGCGACGTCGATGTCATCCATGTTGCGGCCGAACACGTCCGGATGCGAGTGCACGTGCATGTCGATCACCCCGGCTGCGGGGCTGACCTTCGGCGGCGGCGGCGGGAAACCGGCTTGCGCGAGCGCCTGGGTGGCGGCGAACGCGCACACGATTGCGAATACTGTCCTCACGGAGCTCCTCCCTAGTCGCAAGGAATCATAGCGCATAGGCAGCAGGGTAATCTCGGCCGCATACGGTTATGCCATGGGTAGCCGTCTACTTCCGCGCGACCTGCACGAGCTCTATGCGCATGCCCTCGCGCTGGAGCACGCGGCGGCCACGCGCTTCGTCGAGCTGGAGCGCTACACGCGCGACGCCGGCATGGACCGCATCGCCGACGAGCTGCGCAGCATCGGGCAGGAGGAGCGCGAGCAGTACGAGCTGCTCGCGCTCGGCATCGGCGAGCGCGATCTGCCCAAGCTCTCGGGCTGGGAGTACGCCGCCCACTTCCTCGGACCGCAGGCAGATGCGGAGCGAGCGCCGCGTAACGTGCGCGACGCGCTTGTGCTAGCGCTCGCCATCGAGCGGCGCACGCAGAACTTCTACGTCGACGTCGCCGAGCACGCAGCCGACGACGCGATGTGCGCCTTCGCCGGGGAGATGGCTGTCGACGAGGGTCGGCACATCGCACGCCTCGAGCGCCTGCTCGCGCGCGAGCCCGACCGCGGGGCCGCGCGCCCCGGCGAGGGCGACGTGTTGCCGCTTAAGCCCTGAACTCCCACGCGCCGCCGGGCTTGCGGCAAGCAACGCCGGTGATAGTTTCGTGGCTGCGGCCTTTACTCGACAACAGCTCGGTCGTGAACTCACGGCAGTGCTGCTTGCCCTCCTGCAAGTTGCGCGTGGGCGTTACGCGATAGGTGACCCCGGTCGCGCTGTTCGTCCAGATCACGGTGTCTTTTCTCGCGGCGAGTTCCAGCGAATGTCCCATGCAGGCGCGGTCCGCTTCGTCGATCGTCTGCCCGATCTTCGCGCCGATCACCGCTCCGATCGTCGTTCCCAGGACGATGGCGATGGGTCGATCGTGCCCATCGGCGCGCGAACCGATCGCGCCGCCGACCGCGCCGCCCAGAACGGCGCCGACTTCGGCGGTGTTGCACCTTCCGCCGATCACGCCGTAGTCCTTGACCCATCGTTTGCCGGTGTAGCCAATGTAGTTGGGATCGTTCTTCTTGCGCCAGCCGTGCGCCGGGGCGTGCGGTGGCGGCTCGGCGGGCGAGGGCAAGGGTACGAGCGCAGCCGAGACGAGCGCCACCAGCGCAAGATGCGTTGCTTTCATCGCTTCCCCCTTATGGTTGATGCGGGTACGACTAATCTAGAGCAAACGGCCGCGATTTCGCTTCGGCCGCCGTGAGATTCGTCACACCGGCCCTCAAAGAGCGAGCATCTGTTGCGCCGGAGCCGAGCAGCTGCTCGGTCTGGGCGACGATTTCCGCGGCGGTCGCCGTGTCGTAGAACAGGCCCCCGTTTTTCGCCGCGATGCGCACGCGCGTGGCCTTCGGGCTGATCGACTCGACCTCGATCTCGATCTTGCGGGTGTCGCTGTGCGCGAAGATGAGCTCGCCGCCTTCGAAACTTCCGGTCGAGTCGAGCACGATGCCCATGAGCTCAAGGGCGTTGAGCGAAGCGTCTTTCACCGCAGACGCCGGCGCGGTGAATGTCCGGTAAGCGACGCCGTCGAAGCCATAACGCAACGCCGTTCCGGCGCCCGCACCGACGAGCGACAAGGCGATTGACTGGCAGCCCGCGAGACCAACCAGGAGGATCGAGACAACTGTGCGGGCCATAAGCGAACGGTGGCCCTCCATCCAAGAACATGCTATCCGCCGCAGCTAGTTCCGAAGGTCCACGCGTCGGGGGGCGCCTGACATATATTGTCGACGTGATCCGACTGCTCGTGCTCTTTGCCGCGCGGCGTGGCCGCGGGCGCATGGCGCTCTCGGCTCTCGGGATCGCCCTCGGCGTCGCGCTCGGCTACGGTGTGCACCTCGTCAACCGCGCGGCGTTGAGCGACGTAACCGCCGCGGTGCGAGCGCTCGCCGGCGAAGCCGACCTCGAGGTGCGCGGCGGCCGCACGGGCTTCCCGGAAGCGCTCTACCCCAGGATCGCGCGGCTCCCTGGCGTCTCGGTCGCCAGCCCGGCGCTCGAGCTCGATGTGGGCATTCCCGGAACCGAGCGCACGCTGCGCCTGACCGGGATCGACATCCTGCGCGCCGCGATCCTCCAGCCGCAGCTCGTGCTGGAGGACCGCTATGAGCTGCTCGCCCCCGATCGCATCTTCCTGTCCGCTGCGGCGGCGCAAACGCTCGGGGCCGCGAAGGGCGATACCGCTTCCTTCACTTCAGGACAGGGCGCGGTTCGAATGAAAGTCGCTGGAGTGACTTCTTCGCTTCGCGGAGTCGCAGCTTTGACCGATATCGCGACGGCGCAATGGCGCTTCGGCCGGCTGGGCATGCTGAACCGCATCGACCTGCGGCTTGCTCCGGGCACGGACCGCGAGGAGGCGTCGTCAAGGATCCAGGCGCTGCTGCCGCCGGGCGTGCACGTGGTCGCGGTGGAATCGCTGGAAGAGGCGAGCGCTTATCCGTCGCGCGCCTACCGCGTGAACCTCAACGTGCTTGCCATGGTCGCGCTTTTCACGGGCGGCTTTCTCGTTTTCTCGGCGCACGCGCTCGAGGTCGCGCGCCGCCGAGGCGAGCATGCGCTTTTGAGGGTCTTGGGAGTAAAGAAGCGGGGCGTAGCAAGCTTGGTCCTGATGGAAGCCGCGATCCTCGGCGCCTTCGGCGCCGCCGTGGGGCTTTTGCTCGGCTACGCGGCTGCCCATCTCGCGGTACGTGCCGCCGGCGCGGATCTCGGCGCGGGTATGTTCCAGGGAGTTTCTGCGGACGTCAAAGTATCGCCTGCGGGCGCGCTGGGCTATTTCGCGGCCGGGATTCTCGTCGCCGTGCTCGGCGCGCTCGCGCCCGCGCGCGATGCCGCGCGCACACCTCCGGCACGCGCGCTTAAGGCGGGCGACGAGCAGACGCTGTTCGAGCGCGTCGCGCCGGTCTGGCCGGGATTGCTCCTGGTAGCGACGGGAGGGCTGCTGGCGCAGCTAGGCCCGGTGCGCGGGCTGCCGCTTTTCGGCTACGCGGCGATCGCCTGCCTGCTCATGGGCGCGATAGCGCTGGTTCCCAGGATCGCGGAACTCGTTTTCAGGTACGTCCCGCTGCCGTCCTATCCGCCGCTGCGCCTCGCCCTGGGACAGCTCAGGGCGGCGCCCGGCCAGGCCGCGGTGAGCCTGGCCGCGATCGTCGCCAGTTTCTCGCTCATGGCTGCGATGGCCATCATGGTGGCGTCGTTTCGGGAGTCGGTGAACGAGTGGCTGGGACGCGTGCTGCCGGCCGAGGTCTATTTGCGCACCACCCACGCCGGCGATACGAGCGCGCTCGACCCCCGGTTCGAAGCAAGCGTGCGCGCGTTACCGCAAGTCGCGCGCGCAGACTTCCTGCGAAGCGGCCGCATCGTCCTTGATCCGACTCGCCCGCCGCTTGTCCTGATCGCGCGGGATCATGCCGAAAAGACTTTCCCGCTGATGGGACAGCGCCATGAGCGCAGGCCGGAGGATCCGCCCGCGGTATGGATCAGCGAGGCGGTGGCCGACTTGTACGGGTTTTCGGCTGGGAAACGCCTCGAGCTTCCAATGCTCAACAGGACCCACTCGGTCGTGGTCGCCGGGGTCTTTCGCGACTACGCGCGCCAGCATGGCGCAGTGCTTATCGACCGCGCGGACTACATCGCGCTGACAGGCGACCGCACCGCGAACGACGGCGCGCTATGGCTTGTGCCCGGTGCAACGCCCGCTCCCGTGATAGAGGCGCTCCGCGCGCTCCCGGGCGGCGAGCAGCTCGACATCGCGGAGCCGGGCGAGATCCGCGAAGTTTCCCTACGTATCTTCGATCGCAGCTTCGCCGTCACCTACGCGATGGAAGCCGTGGCGGTGCTGGTGGGGCTGTTCGGGCTCTCGTCGAGCCTGGGCGCGATCGTGCTCGCGCGCCGGCGCGAATTCGGTGTGCTGCGCCACCTCGGGCTCACGCGCTCGCAGATCCGCGGAATGCTGGCAGCGGAAGGCGGATTGCTCGCGCTCGTCGGCTCGGCCGCGGGCCTTGCCGCCGGCGCGGCGATCAGCCTGGTACTCGTCTATGTCGTCAACCGCCAGTCCTTCCACTGGAGCATGGAGCTTCACCCGCCGTACCTGCTCCTCGCCGGATTCATCGTGGTGCTCGTCGCGCTCGCGGTACTGACTGCGGTGGTATCCGGCAGGGAGGCGATGGGCATGGGCCCAGTGCGCTCGGTACGAGAGGACTGGTAGGCATGAGGCGGCGGACGTTTTTCGGTTTCGGCCTCCTTCCGCTGGCCGCATGGGCGGAGCCGGTGCGCTATCCCGATGTCACCCCCGGGCGCACGCTCGAGTTTCCCCGCGACCACGGCGCACATCCGGAGTTCCGGATCGAGTGGTGGTACGTCACTGGCTGGCTGGACGGCCCGCTAGGCTTCCAGATCACCTTCTTCCGCGCTCGGCCGGAGGAGGCGAGCGATAACCCGAGCGCCTTCAACCCCCGACAGGTGCTGTTCGCGCACGCGGCTCTAAGCGACCCGAAGCGCGGGCGGCTGGTCCATGACCAGCGCGCCGCGCGCGCGGGGTTCTCGCTGGCAGAAGCCGAGCTCGACCGCACTGGCGTATGGATCGACGACTGGCGGCTCGAGCTTCACGGCAACCGCTATGACGCACACATCGTAACGCGCGACTTCGTTTTCGACTTCCGTCTTTTTGCGAACCAGCTCGTCCTGCAGGGCGAGGAGGGCTTCAGCCGGAAGGGCCACCGGCCGCACGAGGCGAGCTACTACTACAGCCGCCCGCACTTGAACGTGGTCGGAAAACTCAACGGCCGGGACGTCGAGGGGACGGCCTGGCTCGACCACGAGTGGTCGAGCGCTTACATGGCGCCCGAAGCCTCAGGCTGGGACTGGTGCGGAATCAACCTCTTCGATGGCGGCTCGCTCATGGCTTTTCAGATGCGAGGGAAGGAGGGCGGCCTGCATTTCGCCTCTGCGAATTCAAAGTTCCAGATTTTGAGACGCTGGAAATCGCCGCGCACTGGGGTCGAGTACCCGGTCGAAATGGCGGTCAACGACCTGGTCCTCAAACCGCTCATGGACGACCAGGAGCTCGACTCGCGCGCAAGCACCGGGACGATCTACTGGGAAGGTGCCGTTACCGCGTACAAAAACAACACCGCCGTCGGGCGCGGTTATCTCGAGCTCACCGGTTACTGGCGGCCGATGAGGCTCTGAAAGACGAGAGCGCGACCCCGGTCAGGATCAGCGCGATGCCGGCGAAGTGAAACCAGCTCGGATACTCGCCGAGGAAGAGCGCTGCGAGCGCCACTCCCATCGCCGGCATGAGATGCATCGTGACTCCCGCGCGCGCGGCGCCGAGCCGGCGCACGACGTAACTCCAGCCGGCGTAGGCGAGGAGTAGCGAGCCGATCGCGGAATAGAGGACGCCAAGCATTCCGGCCGGCGTAAGCTCGACTTTGGCTTCGTTCAATATCTCGAACGCCAGCCAGGGAGCCATGAACGCGAGCCCAAAGGCGCAGACCATGACGAGCAACTCGATAGTGTTGAGCGACTCGCGATGCACGCGCAGCAGCACCGTGTAGCCCGCCCACATCATCATCGAGGCGAGCGCCATCATGTCGCCGACGTTGAAGGAGGGCACCGCGGGCCGGCCCTGCGTGGCGATGAGGTAGACCCCGCAGAAGGAGATCGCGACGCCCGCCCATTGCCGCGGCCCGATGCGCTCGCCGAGCGGCGCCGCCATTACAAGAATGAAGATTGGCGACATCGAGAGATAGAGCACGCCGCTCGTCGCCGTGGTGTAGTGAAGCCCGAGCCACTGCAGCCCGAGGTGCAGCCCGCCGCCCGTAAACCCGAGCGCGGCGAGGATCCACCAGTCACGGCGCGCGAGCGTGCGTAACTTGTGCCGCAGGCTGTTGAGCGCGAAAGGCGCGAGGATCGCGAGCACGATGATGAGCCGCCCGACCGTCGCGATTCCCGGCGCGATCTCCTCGCGCACCGCGCGCGCCACGATCCAGTTTCCGGACCACAGCATGAGCGTCGCTACGAGCACCATCCAGACGGCGAAACGCATCGCGGGCGATTATCCCTTGCGTGCTAATCTCGACCGATGCCATACGTGCCCGCGGCGGGCCGATCGCTCGCTTACGAGTGGATCGGCGAGACGCGCGGCGGCGGGCCGGCGCTCGTATTCCTGCACGAAGGCCTCGGCTCGATCCGGCAGTGGCGCGACTTCCCGGCCAAGGTCGCCGCCGCCAGCGGCTGCCGCGCGCTGGTTTACGACCGCTACGGCTACGGCCAATCCGATGTTCTCGCCGAGCCCCGGCGCACGGTTCGTTTTATGCACGATGAGGCGTTGGTGGTACTACCCGAGCTGCTCTCGGAGCTTCACGTAGAAAATCCCTTGCTCATCGGCCATTCCGACGGCGCGTCGATCGCGCTCACCCACACCGGCGCCGGGCACCCGGTGCGCGGTGTGGTCGCGATGGCGCCGCATGTCTTCATCGAGCCGGTCTGCCTTTCTTCGATACGCACGGCAAGCGAAGCGTTCGAGAACACCGATCTTCCGCAGAAGCTCGGCCGCTATCACCGCGATGCGCGCAAGACTTTCCACGGCTGGGCCGACGTCTGGCTCGACCCGGAATTCGAACGCTGGGACATCCGAACCGACTACTTGCCTGGAGTGCGCGCGCCGGTGCTTGCGATCCAGGGGCACGACGACGAGTACGGTACGATGGCGCAGCTTGACGAGATCGCGCGCCGCGTGAGCGGTCCGTGCGAGCTCCTCAAGCTCGAGAATTGCGGCCACTCGCCGTTCAGGGACCAGCCCGAAACCGTGCTGGCTGCAACAGTCCGATTCATAGAACGGCTCTTTTCTTGAAGAACGACGCGACCGTCATCGGGCTCATCTCGTTCGCGCACGGCATGAGCCATTTCTACCAGCTCCTGCTCGCGCCGCTGTTCCCGTTCATCAAGGACGAGCTCGGAGTCTCGTACGCGGCGCTCGGCTTTCTGGTCGCGCTGTTCTACACGCTTTCCGGGCTGCTGCAGCCGCTCGCGGGGTTCGTCGTAGACCGCTATGGCGCACGCAGCGTGCTTCTGGCCGGTGTCTCCTTCTTCGTCGCCGCTACGTTGGTTATGGGTCTTTCGACCAGCTACGCAATGCTCGCGCTCGGCGCAGCGCTCGGCGGCATCGGCAACAGCGTGTTCCATCCCGCGGACTTCGCGATCCTCAACGCGCGCGTCAGCAGCACGCGCTTGGGCTATGCCTTCAGCGCGCACGGCGTAGTGGGATATGTCGGCTACGCGGTGGCGCCGGTGTTCAGCGTCGCGATCGGCGCGGCGCTCGGCTGGCAAGCGGCGCTTCTCGCCGGCGCGGTGCTCGGCGTCGGGCTGCTGCTACTGCTGCTCTTAAACTCGCGGCACCTCGTGATCGGAGCGCAACCGAGAAAGAAGGGGTCGCTCAAGACCGAAGCAGGCGTGCTGTTCGCCGCGCCGGTCGTGCTGTGCTTCGTGTACTTCACGGTATTCGCCGCGGGGCTCGCCGGTCTGCAGAGCTTCGGCGTTTCCGCCATGGTCGAGCAGTACCGCATCGCGGCAACCAGCGCGTCGAGCGCGCTTACCGCGTACCTGGTGAGCGCTGCGCTCGGCATCCTCGCCGGCGGGTTCGTCGCCGCGCGCACCACGCGCCACGACTTCGTCGCGGCCGCCGGGATGGGGGTCAGTGCATTGGCGATCCTGGCAGTCGCGATGAACGTAGTCCCAGGGGTTGCGCTGGCGGCCGCGCTCGCGATCTCGGGATTTGCCTCCGGGGTGGTGGCACCCTCGCGCGACCTCATCGTGCGTGCGTCGACGCCGCCGGGCGCGGCGGGGAGGGTGTTCGGCTTCGTTTATTCAGGGCTCGACGTGGGCGCGTTTGCCACGCCGGTGTTCTACGGCTGGATGCTCGACCACGGCATGCCGCACGCTGTGTTCTACACCATCTTCGTCTTTACCCTTGCCGCCATGCTGACGGTGCTGCTAGTCCGCGTAGCGAATCCCCTTTCGGTCCAGCATCCGCAGTAGCGCCGGCCAGTCCTTGTAGTGCGCCGGACGGCCTTCGCGCTTGAACTGCGTGGCTGCGGTCTTCGCCGCCTGCTCGGACATCAGGTGCACGTTATGCATGCCGCCGGCGCAGGCGTCGACCTGGATCTGGCAGGCGGCGTCGAGGTAGTACATGACCTCGAACGCCTCACGTACCGTCTGGCCGAGGGCGAGCAGTCCATGATTGCGCAGGATCATCGCCTTGGAAGTCTTGCCGAGGTCCGCGGCCATGCGCTGCTGCTCTTCCTTGTAGAGCGCGATGCCCTCGTAGTCGTGGTACGTGATGTCGGCCTGCACCATCATCGCGTGCTGGCTGATAGGCAGGAGGCCGCACTTCATCGCCGACACCGCGACGCCCGCGCGCGTGTGCGTGTGGATCACGCAGTTGATCTCGGGCCGCGCCGCGTGCATGCAGCTGTGGATCACGAATCCCGCCTCGTTCACGCCCATGTCGAGCGGATCGTCGAGAATCTTGCCTTCCCAGTCGATCTTCACCAGGTTCGACGCGCTGATCTCGTCGAACATCATCCCGTAGGGGTTGATGAGGAAATCCTCGGTGCCGGGAACACGCGCCGAAAAGTGGGTGTAGATGAGGTCGGTCCACTTGAAGATTGCGGCGAGCTGGTAGGCCGCAGCGAGGTCGACCCGCACCTGCCACTCCTCCTTGCTCACTCGCTCGCGGACCGGGGTGCTCTTGAACTTCGGGTTGGCTGACATGGATGGATGATAAGGCGAAACCCGGAAATCGGGGTCAGAGCCCGATTTCCTACGCCGCCTGGGCGATACGGTCTTCGACCACGTCGAAGGCGCGGAGCAGCAGCTCCGGGTCATTGCGCTTGAGCTCCACGGGGTCGGACAGCATCCGTCGCCAGAGCTTGGCACGCGGATGGCCATGGTAAAGACCCAGCATATGGCGTGTCACGTGGCGCAGGGAATCGACGTTCTTCGCATATCCACACATCACTCTTACGACGTCGCGCCGCGTCTTTCCGGGGTCGGCGAGAAACCACGGATTGCTGTAAGCCGCCCGGCCGATCATCACGCCATCGACACGCCTAAGATGCTCTTGAATCTGTTCCTTTGACGCAATTGCGCCGTTCACGACGATCTCGAGGCCAGGGAAATCGCGCTTCAACCGGTAGACGTAGTCGTACTTCAGCGGCGGGATCTCGCGGTTCTCCTTGGGCGAAAGCCCCTTCAGCACCGCGTTGCGGGCGTGAACGATAAACGTCCGGCAGCCCGCCCGCGCCACCGTGCCGACGAAATCGCGTACGAACGAGTAGTCCTCCACCTTATCGATGCCGACCCGATGTTTAACGGTAACCGGTATCTGCACAGCGTCACGGATCGCCTTCACACACGTACCCACGAGCTGCGGCTCCGCCATCAGGCAGGCGCCGAAGGTGCCGCGCTGCACCCGCTCGCTCGGGCAGCCGATGTTCAAGTTGATCTCGTCGTAGCCGTACTGCTCGCCGAGCTTCGCGCAATGCGCGAGCTCCGCGGGCTCGCTGCCGCCAAGCTGGAGGGCAACAGGATGCTCTTCGCTATTGAACTCCAGGTGCCGCGGGACATCGCCATGGAGGAGCGCGCCGGTCGTCATCATCTCGGTATACAGGCGCGCGCGAGAGCTGACCTGACGCAGGAAGAACCGGCAATGCCGGTCCGTCACGTCCATCATCGGCGCGACCGAAATGCGGTAGGACATACGCTATTTCATGTCCAGCGCGCGGCGCCGGGTGAGCTCGACGAAGCACGCAAGATGGTGGTCCTCCTGCGAGACGCCCTTGGGCGTATGGTCGCGCCGCCGCGCGCATTCTGCGTCGCGGTACTGGCGCCACTCTTCGTTCGCCTTGCGGAAGGTATCGACCGCCTTCTCGTTGCCCGCGCTGTGGTCGCGCTCCCGCGCCTCCTGAAACAGGAGCGCGTAGCTTTGCATGAGGTCGTTCTCCGCGACCTGCAGCAGCGTCTGCAGGCATGGGCGCGGTTGCTCGCGCAGCGCGGTATCGCGCGTGCATTGCGCGAGCGCCGAGGCGTTGGGGCGCGGCAGCCATTGGAAGAACACGGCCCGCTTGTCGTCGGCGAGCAGGCAGATGAAGGCGAGCTCGGCGCTCGGCGCGTTGTCGAGCACGACCGCGCCGTTGCCCCTGAGGATCGAGGACACGAGCTGGTTGCCGAGTTTGCGCGTGTAGCGCTCGATGGACAGCGCCTGGTCGCGCTCGATCACGATGTCCTTGCCGCCGGTTCCCTCGCGCGCCATTTCGCGCTTGGCGTAGGCGCGGCACGTTTCGACCGCCGGCCCGTTGTATTGCGCGTTAACAGAAAAGGCGGCCAGCGCCCCCAGCACTCCCATTATTAGTCTCGTCATCGATACTGGCCCGTGGATTGCGCACGCGCGCGGATCAGCCCATACAGGCTCTGGGTGAACGGCGCGCGCACGCCGGCCTTGCGCGCGATCTCGAGCGTACCGGCGAGGAGGCCGTCGATCTCGAGCGGCTTGCCGGCCTCGAGGTCCTGGTGCATCGAGGTCTTGAAGCGTCCCAGCACGCGCGCCATGTCGATGCGCGCTTCCGGGTCGATGTCGGCGTCGACGCCGACCGCGCGGCCGATCGCCAGCACCTCGCGCATGATCTCCACCATGTAAGCTTTGACCTCCTGGTTCTGGATGAGCTGATCTGCGGTCGTCACCGTGAGCGCCGACACGGGGTTGAAGCTCACGTTGCCGAGGAGCTTCACCCAGAATTCCTTCTCGATTGCGTTGGTGACGATGATTTCGAAGCCCGCGCCGGAAAGCGCTTCGGCGATGCGCTGGGTGCGCGCGGTGTTCTTCCCGCCCGGCTCGCCCAGAATCAGCTTCGCTCCCATGTTGTGGCTCACGAAACCTGGATCCGGTGTCGAAGCGGCGAGATGGATCACGCAGCCGACGATGCGCTCGACCGGGATCGCGCGCGTGAGCTTGCCTCCCGGGTCGAGCGACTCCAGACCGTTATCCTCGCTCTTGATTCCCTGGAAAAACCACCATGGCACGCCGTTCATGGCGGTAACGACCGATGTTTCCTTTCCGAGCAGCGGCCCGATGCTTTCCGCGACGGCTGTAAGGCTTTGCGCTTTCACCGTGACTAAGACGTAATCCTGCGGTCCAAGCCTGGCGGGGTCGCTTTCGGCCTTGACTTTGAACGCTTCGGTCTTACCTTTACTCTGCACCCGCACGCCGCTGCTGCGGATGGCGTCGAGTTGTGCGCCGCGCGCGACGACCGACACGTCGTGCCCCGAACGCGCGAGCCACGCGGCCATCAAACCACCGATGGCGCCGGCGCCGTAAACGCAGATTTTCATAGTGCTATTCTACGTTTTCGAGGAGTGACCCATGTTTGCCTTCATGAAGAAGATGAAGTCGCTGCTGCCGCGGGAAAGCACGCTTCCGGGGCGCACCGAGGCGATGCGCGTGCCGGCGAAGCACTTCGTGAACGGCCATTCGCTCAAGCCGCTGTTTCCCGAGGGCATGCAGCTCGCGCAGTTCGGCATGGGCTGCTTCTGGGGCGCCGAGCGGGTGTTCTGGGAAACGCCCGGCGTCTACTCCACCGCGGTCGGCTACGCCGGCGGCGAGACCAAGAACCCGACCTACGAAGAGGTGTGCACGGGATTCACCAACCACACCGAGGCAGTGCTCGTCGTGTTCGACCCGAAGGTCGTCACGTACGAAGAGCTCCTCAAGGTGTTCTGGGAATCACACGATCCGACCCAGGGCATGCGCCAAGGCAACGACGCCGGCACCCAATACCGCTCCGCCATATATACATACGGTGATGCCCAGGCCCAGGCCGCTGCGCGCTCCAAGGAGATGTACGAGAAAGCGCTGACGGCAAAGGGCTACGGCCCGGTCACCACCGAGATCCGCCCCGCGCCCGAGTTCTACTACGCCGAGGAGTATCACCAGCAGTACCTCGCCAAGAACCCCGGCGGCTACTGCGGCCTCGGCGGTACCGGCGTGTCATGCCCCGTGGGGGTCGCCACTGCGGCTGGATAAGTGGCTCTGGGTGGCGCGCTTCTTCAAGACGCGCAGTCTCGCCCAGCAGGCGATCGCCGCGGGGCGCGTGAAGCTCAATGGCTCCCGCGTCAAGTCCTCTCACGATCTGAGGATCGGAGATTCCGTGGAAGTGCGCGTGGGGGACTTCGAGTGGCAGGTGACGGTGAAAGCCCTCTCGGAAAAACGCGGCCCGGCGGTGGAGGCGAGGAAGCTCTACGAGGAGACGGCGCAAAGCCGCGTGGAGCGCGAGCGACGCATGGACCTGCGCCGCTGGGGCGCGGAGCCGGCCGCCGCGCTCAAGGGCCGGCCGACCAAGCGTGACCGCCGCCTGATCGACGACTTTACCAGTCCGACAGACGAATCCTAGCGACCACGCTGAACCGTTCGCCCTCGGGCTTCACCACCGCGATCTCGCCCTCGGCAAGATAGGGCGGGCCTGCGACGGCGTAGAACGGGTTGCCGTGGCTGGAAATGACGAGGTTCTTGCCCTCAGGGATTTTCGTCGAGAGCAGCTTTTTCAAGGCGGCATAGCGTCCGGCCTCGTCGCTTGCCGGGCCGCCGCGCGCTTCCTTGGTCGCCATAGCTTTGCCGAAGGCAAGTCGCGCCGTCTCCATGGTCCGGCAAAACGGGCTCGCGAGGACTTCGCCGATCGGAATCTTCAGGCGTTTCACATGTTCGCCGATGGCGCGCGCCTCCTCACGCCCGCGGTCGGTGAGGTTGCGCTGGCTCGCGCAGTCCTCAAAGCTCGTCATGCGCGAGTCGTTCTGGCTGAAGTCGGTCGAGGTGTGCCTTAGGTAAAGGACGTAGCCGCCCTCGCGCAGGCGGCTCAGGAGCTCGGGGCTCGGTTCGGCGAGCGCCGGACAAGCGAGAAAGAGAAACAATAGGAGCGTGACGCGCATTCAAGGTAGCCTAGCAGGCAAATGAAGAAGATGGCTGGAGGGGGGCTGTTGCTCGTCGCAGCGGCCGCGTTTGCGCAGGAGGACGCGGTCGTCATTACAGCAACGCGCGTGCCGCAGCCGAGCCTCGAGGTTCCCGCATCGGTTGACCGGATCTATGCGGACGAGATCCGGGAGGGTCGGCCGCAGGTGAATCTGTCCGAGAGCCTCGGCCGCGTGCCGGGCATCGTGGTACAGAACCGGCAGAACTACGCGCAGGACCTGCAGATTTCCTCCCGTGGGTTTGGCGCGCGCGCGACTTTCGGCGTGCGCGGCATCCGCCTCATCGCCGACGGCATTCCGGCCACCATGCCCGACGGCCAGGGGCAGGCCTCGACCTTCGCGCTCGGCTCGGCCGAGCGCATCGAGGTGCTGCGGGGCCCGTTCTCCGCGCTCTACGGCAATGCGGCCGGCGGGGTGATCGTGGTCGATACCGAGGATCCGCCGGAAAAGCCCACCATCGGCGCAGACGTGATGGTTGGGGACTTCGGCACGTGGCGCGCGGGCGTGCTGTTCGGCGGCTATAACGCGCTCCTCGATGCATCGCGCTTCGAGACCGACGGCTACCGGGATCACAGCGCGGCGCGGCGCGATCACTACAACGCGAAGCTGAAGTTCGGGCTGCGGCCGGACACCTCGCTGACGATTATCGGCAACCAGCTGCGCCAGCCCGACACGCAGGATCCGCTCGGCCTGACGCGCGCGCAGTTCGAGCAGAACCCCCAGCAGGCGGTGCCGCAGGCGTTCATCTTCAATACCCGGAAGACCGTCTACCAGGAGCAGATCGGCGCGACGCTTTCGCATCGGGTGAGCTCGAGCTCGACCGTCCAGGCGACCGTGTACGGCGGAAGCCGCTGGGTCGAGCAGTACCTCGGCTTTGCCGGGGGCGCGCCGCCGCCCACCACTTCCGGCGGCGTGGTCCAGCTCGACCGCGGCTACGGCGGCGGCGCGCTGCGCTTCTCCACGGGCGAGGTCCTGCGCGTCTCGCTCGGAGCGGAATACGATCGCATGGAAGAGCGCCGCAAGGGCTTCGTGAACAACAACGGCGTGCAGGGCGAGCTGCGGCGCAACGAGGACGACTCGGTGTGGAGCACCGATTTCTACGCGCAGGCGGAGTGGAGATTCGCCGAGCGCTGGAGCGCGCACGGCGGAGTGCGCGCGAGCCGCGTGGAGTTCGAGTCGACCGATTTCTTCATCGTGCCCGGCAACCCGGACGACAGCGGCAGCCGCGCGTACTCGGCGACGACGCCGGTCGCCGGCCTGCTTTATCGGTACTCGAAGACCGTGAGCTTCTACGGGAACCTCGGGCGCGGCTTCGAGACGCCGACCTTCGCCGAGCTCGCGCACCAGAACCCGCCGGCGAGCGGCCTCAACTTCGCGCTCGAGCCTGCGCGCAGCCGGCACGCCGAGGCGGGCGTCAAGGCGATCATCCCGAACCGGGCAAGGCTCAACGCGGCGCTATTCGGCATCGAGACCGAGGACGAGATCGTGGTCGACGTCAACATGAGCGGCCGCACGACGTTCAAGAACGCGGCGCGCACCGAGCGGCGCGGATTCGAGCTCGCCGCGGAAACCCTGATGCCAGGTCCGTTCGGCGCGCAGTTTGCCTACACCCACCTGGATGCGACATTCAAGGAGGGTTTCACCAGCACGGTGATGGGCAACACGGTCACTGTGCCGGCGGGAAACATGCTTCCGGGCGTGCCGAAGAGCCAGGCGTATGCCCGGCTCAGCTACCGGCAGCCGAGGTTCTATACCTACCTGGAAGCGCTATACCGCTCCCGAGTGCCCGTCGACGATGTAAATTCGGAGTTCGCCGACGCCTACAGCGTTTTCAACCTGGTCGGGGGCCTGGTGCAGCAGGGCCCGGGCTGGCGGATCAGCGAGTATGTACGACTGGATAACCTCACCGACCGGAACTACGCCGGCTCGGTGATCGTCAATGAGGGCAACCGGCGCTTCTACGAGCCTGCGCCGCCGCGTAACATCAGCGCTGGCATCCAGGCCAGCCTTCAGTTTTAATAGCATCCCCAGAGGAGGCACGAAACCACCATGAAGACAATCATCGCAGTAGCGGTAGCCGCCGCATTCGCGGCGCAGGCACTCGCACAGGACAAGCCCAAACCCCCTCCCGCGTGGCACCAGGGCAAGCCGCCCGCGATGGCGGAGTCGAAGCTCGCGCCGCATGCCGGCAAGATGACCGAGACCCCACCGAGCGACATCCTGGTCAGCAAGCTGAAGGTTCCGGCGGGGTTCAAGGTCGACCTATGGGCGAGCGGGCTTCCCGGCGGACGCGCCATGGCGGTCAGCGACGACGGCAAGAAGGTGTACGTAGGCACGCGCATCATCGGTCGCGTGTACGAAGTAAGCGACGACGGCGGCAAGCGCACCGTGCGCGTCGTCGTGGACAAGCTCACCCAGCCCGCGGGCGTCGCCTTCAAGGACGGCGCGCTCTACGTGTTCGCGATCGACAAGGTGCTGAAGTACGACGGCATCGCGTCGAAGCCGAACGTGGAGCCCCAGGACCTCACGGCGAAGTTCGACTTGCCGCCCGAGCAGCACCACAACTGGAAGTACGTAGCCTTCGGCCCGGACGGCAAGCTCTACGTGCCGTTCGGCTCGCCGTGCAACATCTGCGAGCCGCCCAGCAAGGAGTACGGTCAGATCCGCCGCTACAACGCCGACGGCTCCGGCAAGGAGGTGATCGCCACCGGCGTGCGTAACTCGGTGGGCTTCGACTGGCACCCGAAGACCAAGGAGCTGTGGTTCACCGACCACGGTCGCGACTGGGCGGGCGACAAGGGCTTCGAGGACGAGCTGAACAAGGTGAGCAAGCCCGGCGCCTTCTACGGCTTCCCGTATTGCCACGCGATGGGGCAGCCGGATCCGGACGTCAAGAAGCCCGATCCCTGCAAGGGAGTCACCCGGCCCGTGGCCCTGCTCGGGCCGCATGCCGCCGGCATGGGGATCAAGTTCTATACGGGCAAGATGTTCCCTGCCGAGTACCAGAACACCGCCTTCATCGCGCGCAAGGGCTCGTGGAACCGCGAGAAACCCTTCGGCTTTGACGTGGTGAACGTGCGCGAAGGCGAGGGTGGCAAGGTCTCCATCCGACCGTTCATGACCGGCTTCCAGGAAGGGGGCGAGGGCTACAAGTTCTGGGGCCGCCCGGCGTACATCGCGCAGATGCCCGACGGCGCGCTGCTCGTGTCCGACGAGCAGGTCGGCGCCATCTACCGCGTGAGCTATCAGAAGCCAAAGGCGCCCGCGAAGAAGCAATAGATGTTTTTCAAGTGGAAAGGGCGGTGGGCCCTGCTCACCG
>DATIGN010000024.1:0-28605 GCA_035454685.1 Burkholderiales bacterium
TGACGACAGAGTCCTCGACTTCCGAGCGCCCGAAACGGTACGACGCCATCGGTCCGAATTCCCAGTTGGGAGAATCGAGGACATTCATGTCGACGATCGGCCCGTAGACCTCGACGAACCGGTTCTTTTCGAGTTGCACGCGGCCGCCCGGAACCACGGCCCAGATACGCTCCTTTGATCCCATCCACTCCGTGGTCGAACCCAGGCCCGCGCCGACGAAGTTCGGGATGACGTCGACCTGGATGCCGGAGGCCAACGCGCCGCTTGAAATTCCTAAGAGAAGAATCCCTAGCCGCGGCAAGACTATGCTCTAGCGGCGTCCGCCGCCGCCACGGCCGCCGCCGCCGCGATATCCGCCACCGCCCTGAAACCCCGAAGGGCCGGCCTGCCGGAAGTCCTGCGCGCGCTGCGCGCCGGCCTCGCGCGACCGGTGCTGCTGGTCCAGCGAACTGCGGGTCTCGGCGGGCATTTGCTGCGGCCTGTCTCGGGTGCCGGCGGGCTGCTGCGTCGGCCGCTCGCCGCCTTGCGACCTTTCAACATTGGACCAGCCTTGGTCCTTGCCGCCGTACTGCTGCCACTGCCCCGAGTCGTCGCGGCGATATACCTGGCCGTCGCGGCCGGCGTAGACATCGTTGCTGCCCGCACCCTTGGCGAGCGTCGTTTGCCCGACCTGCGTCGTCTTGGCGGTTTTTCCTCCCGGCCCGGTCACGGTCGAGCTCTTGCCGCCCCAGCGGTTATAGCTGTTGTCGATGTTGATGTGGTTGTGGTGGCTGACGTACACACCGCCGCCGCCATAGCAACACGGGTAGTGGTACGGCGGGCTCATGGCGAAGCCCCACATCATGCCAACAGTGAAGCCGAAGGCGAAGCCGTAGGTCGGAGGCGGCGGATAGTACACCGTGCCGACATAGACCGGGTAGGCGTAGCCGGTGCCGTACACCACCACGTTATCCACGGTCGTCACGGTGCCGTAGTAGCCGGGCGTGTAGCCGACGACCACCGCGGTCGGCGTGCTGCCGTAGACGCGCACGTACGTTACATAGTGAATCGGCGAGCTGGCCGGGATGGTGTAGATCACCGATGGCACCGTGGTCGCGACGACGTACGGACCCTCCGGCGCGGTGGCGGCGAACCAGACACCGTTCTGCACCATGTAGTAGGTCTTCGGGTCGACGCGGATCACGGGCGCCGCAGTGTTGGGTGCGTAGTCGAGGGGCGTCTTGTCGACCGCCTTCCATTGCGGCTTGCCGCCGTCGAAGACCGGGGGCGTGGGCTGCACGTCACGCTGCACGCTCGCCGTCTGCGGGATATCGTTCGCGATGGCCGCCTCGTGGGCCTGGGGCGTGCCCGGCACCGAGACGAGCACGTCGGCCATTTGGTGATTCGGCGGGATGCGGGCAAAGTCCACGGGCAGCGACTTGCCGGGCACGTAGGCCCACGGTCCGGTGAGCGCTTTCGCGCTGAACCAGCGACCCGAGATCAGCACGAAGTAGGTCTGCGGGCCGAGCTCGAGGAAGATGTCGTTCGGCGAGTTCGCCATGTAGAGAAGCTGCGTGCCCGGGATCGGCAGGAGCTGCGGCTCGCCTTTCGATTGCAGGAGCTCGGTCGGCTTGGTCGCGACGATGATCTGCGGCACGGTTCCCGCCTCGAAAACGCTCTTGCCATCGGCGGTCTTGCCTTCCAGCGGATCGAATTGCTTGCCAAGCGCCGCGCGGGCTTTCTCGACCGATGCGGGCGGCGAGGCGGCGGGCCTCCATTCGCCCGCGACGTCCTTCGCCTCGAACCAGCGCCCGACCGCCCAGAGATAGTGCGTTTTCGTCGTCGGGTCCTGCAGGATCAACGCGCCGGTATTGATCACGCGCCAGAGCGCCGGAACGTCCTTCGCCGGGCGCAGCGCTGGCTCGCCGTCCACGATCACAAGCATCGAGGGCACGTTGCGGAAGATGATTTGCGGCGGGTCGTTCTTCACCTCCACCGTCTTCTGCTTCGAGCGGGCCTGCGTCACCGCGAGGTTCGCCTGCAGCGCTTGCGCCGACACCGGCCAGGATTGCTTCGTCACCGACGCACGTAGCGCGGCGAGATATTTCTGCGATTCCTCTTGGCTTGCGCCCGGGAAGCTTGACTTGGTGATGCGCACGGAACTAAGGGTTACGAGATCGGCCGACTTGTCGACCGCGGTGCGTGCGGCGAGCTCGATCACGCCGTAGTGCGGCTCCTTCTCGTTCGGGCGCTTCACCGCAACCGCCGCCCGGCCCGACAAGTTGTTGTCCGCCCAGCTTTCGACCTGCGGTTGGTAGACAGTAATCACGGTCCCGTCGGCGGCCTTCACCTCGCGCGGCCAGGCGACGTCGAGCGCCTGCGCCCAGGCCGCGCAACACGCGACCAGGCACGCAAGTACGACTGGCAGCCGCAAGTCCATTCCCCGAACCATAGTGAAGCCTCTTCCCGCGCGATATCCGACGTTGGTATTACTTCTTGAGCTGCGAGGCGCTCAGCAGGCGCCACTTGCCTTCGACCTGGCACAGGGCGAGCTTGCTCGTGTTCTTGCGGCCCTGCGCCTCGTTGTGCACGCGCACCTCCTTGCACGGCCGGCCCTTGGACTCGAAGGTGCGCAGAAGCGTGACGTCGCCGCGCGCGCGGGTTTTCGGATTCTCCCAGCTCGAGGTCTCGTTCACCTTGCCCTCGGCCAGCACCTTGCGCGCGTTGTCCATGAACAGGCGCAGGTCCTCCTCGTCGAAGCGCTCGGCGGGCGTGTTCTTGAGCAGCGCGACCCAGTTCTGCGCCGCGGCCGGAGCCGCGGCCACCGCGATCAGGATGGCGAAAACGAATTTCATGACGCCCCCTCCTAGAAGGACTCCTTAACGTAAACATAAAGGCTCGTGCTGTCACGTCCGCGCGCGATATCGACGCTCAGGTTGACGCGCGCCTTTTCCGCGGCGAGCCAGCGCAGTCCGAACCCGACGCTCGGCAGAACGAGCTGCTCATCCATCTCGTCGAACGATGGCGCCACCTTGCCCCAGCCGCCGAAGACTACGCCGCCGAAGCGGCCGCCCAGCGGAAAGCGGTATTCGGCCTGCGCCGCGATCATCGCCTGGTCGCGGTAGCGGCCGACCTCGTACCCCCGCAGGTCGCTGCCCGCGCCGAAAAGGCATAGGTCGAAAAGCGGCGTTTGATCGGATGCCTGGCAAAGGTAACCGCGCAGCGCAAGCACGCCTGGGCCAGTGCGGCGGTAGTAGTTTGCGCCGAGGTCGTACGTTTGGTAATCGAGGTCGCTGCCGAGGGACTGGTCGGCGAAATTCGCGCGCACATCGATCAGCACGCCGGAGGACGGATTCATGTCGTTGTCGCGCGTATCGAATGTTGCCCGGGGGCCGATTCCCGAGCTGACGATGGTGATGGAGTTGGGAAGGGCTACTGCAACTTCGGGCGGCAATATACCCGGATCGCCGTCGACCGCCGTTTCGACTCTCAAGCCCCGATAGCGCAAGCCGAAGAACATGCCGCGCGCCGTCTTGAAGAGAAGCTCAGGCGCGAAAGCGAACCCCTTTTGCAGGATGGGGACCGAGACGCCGCTTTCGCCGGCGCTCGCGCCGGTGCCATAGAAGCGGTAGCGCAGATCGACATAGCCCAGAAAGCCATCGATCCTGATATGGTCGCCGCGCAGGCGGGTTGACTGAGCCGCGCCCACGCCCCAGCTTCCGCTCGAGGTGACGCCGCCAGCGATCGCGGTGTTCGAAAGCGGCGACTCGGCACCCAGGTGATAAAACGGCATCACCACCACCGCGAGCCCGGTGCCGACGGTCGGGTTCGAGATCGGAATCGGCGCCACGACTACATCCTCGAAGAAGCGCGCCTCGGCGAGCTCCTTCGACGGGTCGACGCCCATTTCCCTGTTGAAAATCGTGGGGTCGGCGGCGAGCGCTTCGGCCGCAGTCAAGGCAAGCACTGCGGCAAGCCGCCACCGTTGTTTGCCGGACGGAATTGGTTCTATGCTGCGGACATTATCGCCTCGAAACTCACGCGGCGTCTCGCCTGGACGCTCGGAGCGACTGTTGTCGCCGCCGTTACCCTCATCGCGCTCGTCCCGGTGCTCATCGACGCGCGCGCGGTGCAGGCCGAGCTGCAGCGCCGGCTCTCGGCCGCGCTCGGCGCCCAGGTCAGCTGGCAGGAGCTCGACGTGAGGCTGCTGCCCGCGCCGCGCGGCGAGCTGCGCGGGCTGCGCGTCGACATCCCCGGAAAGCTCGACGCATCCGCCGACAGGGTCGACGTCTACCTTCGTTTGTGGCCGCTCCTGCGCGCGCGGCCGGAAGTCTCTTCGGTCACGATCGAGCGCCCGAGCATCCGCCTGGTGCCTGCCGACGGTGCGCCTGACGAAAAGAAACCGGTCGATGCTGTGGCGTTGTACCGCGCAATGATGGAGCCCGCGGCGCGCGCGCTGCAGGAGTTCGCGCCCGACATGGCGCTGCGACTCGAGCAAGCCAGCGTAGCGCTCGCTGACGGCTTCGCATTGCGCGACGTGCGCGCGCATGCCCGCACCGACACCAAAGGAGTCGACGTCGAACTGAACAGCGCGGCCACTTTGTGGCAACGTTTGTCGCTCCAGGGACGCGTGGAATACGCCGATCTCTCGGCGCGGGCCGCTGTCGCGCTGGAAGGTCTTGCGCTCGCCAAGGACTTTCCGCCCGCCGCGCTGCGCGCTCAACTGCGCACCGACGGGAAAAACGCGATTGAGTGCGACCTCGAAGGCGGCGTCGGCACGCTTATCCCTGTGGTAAAGGGCAAGTTGCTGCTGCCCGCCGCCAAGCCGCCCGATCTTGCAGCCGAGCTTGCCGACATCGATCTCGCGCAGGCGCTCGCGCTGGTGCGCGCGAAGGGCGTTCCGGTCGATGTCATCGAATCTGCTCAAGGAAAAGTTTCTGTTGCGACGAAGCTGATCCTGAAGGAGGGATGGCGGCTGGAGCTCAACATTGTGAAGTCCGACGCGGGGCTCAAGCTCGCCCAGCTGCCGTGGTTGCTTTCGCCGCGCGTGGCGCAGGTCAGCGTTTCGCAAAAGCGTGTCACCGTCGCCCGACTGGGCGGCTTCATGGAGAAATCCACCTTCTCCGGGGTGGATGCCGACATCGACCTGGAAGCAAAGCGGCTCGCATCTGTCTCCGGCCGGGCGCGGCTCGAGCTCCAGCAGTGGTTTCCGTGGCTGCGAAAGCAGCTGCCGCTCGAGGAAATCGCCTCGCTCTCCGGGCAGGCCGACGTCGTGCTCAACCGGCTCGCGCTTCGATTCGATCGCCCCGCGGAAGCCGAGTTCGACGCGCTTGTTACGCCGCGTAAGGTAAGCGCCGCGCTCAAGGTGTTGCCGGTCCGGGTGAGCGTCACGAGCGGCTCGGTGCGCGCCGGGGCCAAGCGGGTGGTGCTCCACGATCTTGCGGGTTCGCTTGGCGACTCGCCCTTCTCCAAGCTGGCTGCGCAGATCGAGCTCGGCAAGACGCCGCGCGTCTCGTCGGCGAGCGGCCGCGCGAGCGTCCAGCTCGGCGAGTGGTTCCCGTGGCTGAAGGAAAAGCTGCCGCTCGAGGAGGTTGCATCGGTCTCGGGGCAGGCGGAGGTCTCGCTCAACCGGCTCGCGCTGCGCTTCGATCGCCCCGCCGAGGCGCAGTACGACGCGGTCGTGACGCCTCGCAAGGTGAACGTAGCTATCAAGGCCTTGCCGGATACGGTAACGCTTCAGGACGGCTCGGTGCGGGCCGGCCCGAAGCGGATCGCCGTTGAGAACGTCGCCGTCGCCATGCTCGACGCGCGCGCGCGAGTGTCCGGAGGCTTCGACATCGAGACCTCGGCGGTCGAGCTCGCGATTGCCGACGGCACGGCGGGCGCGAAGATCGTCGGTTGGGCGCTTGAGCGCGGCGACGTCCCGGCGCGGCTCGAGCCGAGGACGCCGCTACGCGTCTCGGCGCCGCGCATTGCCTGGGCGCCAAAGGGCGCGCTCGAGGCCGACGCCCGCGTCCAGTTCGACAACGGCCCGCAGCTCGCCGTTGCACTCGTGCAGCGGCCCGACGCGCTCGAGTTGCCGCGCATAACGATCAAGGACAAGCGTAGCGACGCGGTGCTCTCGGCGAGACTCGCCGGCCAGCGCATAGAGGCGAGCTTTTCCGGCACGCTGCACGGCGGCACCATCGCCGCGATGCTCAAGCGCCCTCCGGCGGACTCGGGCATCGCGCATGGCGAGCTGCGGGTCATGGTGGACCGCGCGCGGGCACAGGACAGCATCGCCGAGGGAAGGATCCAGGTCGAAGCGCTCGACCTGACCTGGCTCGCCGGCCGCAAGCTTGTGATCGAGCGCGTCGGCCTCACTGCGGAGCCCGACGGCGTGCGCGTAGTCGACGGCCGCTTCGCCGTGGAAGACCAGCAGTTCGAGCTGCGCGGCGAGGGCCGGCGCACCCCGCAGGGCCCGGTCGTCCAAGCGCGGCTCGAATCTCCCGGCATCGTGCTCGAGCGCCTGCTGCCGCCGGCGGCCGAGAAGGCGGACGCGCCCGCCGAGAAATTCCAACTGTGGCCGCTGCCGATCACCGGGCGGATCGAGGTGCGCGCCGGGTTCGTCCAGTTCCCGCGCCATCGCATCGCGCCGTTCGACGGCAGCCTCGCCCTCGAGCCGCGGCGCGCGCGGCTCGAGGTGAAGGAGGCGCGCACCTGCGGGCTGTCGTTCCCGATGGAGATCGAGGCGGTTCCCGACGATCTCTCGGCGTGGCTGCACCTCAGCATGCGCGACGAGCCCCTCGCGGAAGCGATCGGTTGTCTCACGGGCGGCACGGTGGCGATGAGCGGCAAGGCGGATCTCCGCGCCGAGCTGCAGACCCGGGGACGGCGGCCCGACCTAGTGCGCAACCTCACCGGCACAACGCAGGCCGAAGTGCGCGACGGCCGGGTAAAGAAATTTGCGCTGATCGGCAACATTCTGGCATTCCGCGGCATCACCTCGCTCGAGGACATGGCGAAGGCCGACGGCTTCCCCTATCGCCGCATGAGCGCCAAGGGACATTTCGCGGACGGACAATTCCGGCTCGAAGAGGGATTCTTCGACAGCAACGCCGCGCGCCTCGCGGCAAACGGCCACGTCGATCTGCTCGGCGCGAACTCCCAACTTAACGTGTTGATCGCACCGCTCACTACCGTGGAGCGGGTCGTGGGCGCCATACCGCTCATCGGCGACGTGTTCGGCGGCACCATGGTCGCACTTCCGGTCGCCGTGAACGGCGACATCCGCAACCCGGTCATTGTGCCGCTCGGCCCGCGGGCGATCACCGACCAGCTCCTCGGCATCTTCGAGCGCACGCTCAAGCTGCCGGGCAAGCTGGTCGTGCCGTCCGCGCAGCCGAAGCCCTGACTACTTCGCCGCCTTGGCCGCCTCTTTCTTTGCCGGAGCCTGAGCGGCCATCTCGATCGCGAGCGCCTCGGTGTGGGTTACCGAGATGCGGTCGCCGGCGGAGAGCTGGTCGAGCGGCACATCGGCCGCGACCTTCAGCGACACCGTGTTGCCCTTCGGCCCGCGCACCGCCACGTAGCGGTTGGTGTAATCGATCGCGTCGACCACGCCGGCAAGGTGTACGGTGCGCACCATCGCGCCGCCCGGCTTCGCGCCCTTCGGCGCGAGCTTGATCTCCTCGCCCGCGGCCGCCGCGGGCTTGCCGCCCTTGCGGATTTCGACCGCCACGGCCTCGACGTACTTGAGCTTGTACTGCTGCCCGGGCTTCACCTGGTCAAGGTTTTGCGCCTCCTTCGGAACGGTGAGCGTCGCCACGCCGCCCTTGGGGCCGCGGAACGTCACCTTGCGCGCTTCCTTGTCCACTTTGGTGACGGTCACCACCGCCTCGGTCTCGTCGACCACGACCGCGCTGTCCTTCACCTGGGCCTGCGCTGCGGAAATGAAGGCGAGGCTGAACAGGGCTGCAAAAATCACATGCTTCATCTGTTTCTCCCTAGAACTTGGTTCCGATATCGAGACGGTATTGGATCACGCTGTCCCCACCGTAGGAGCCGCCGTAATCCACCCATTGCGAGTTCACGAGAAACCGGAATACGCCCTTGCCGGCATCCAGCCGTAGCCCGAGCCCTGCGTTATAGCTGAACTCGGTGGAGGTCTCGGTCGGAACAAACGTCGAGCAGCCGTACCAGTACCAGCACCAGGTCTCGGGCGGGCCGGACGGGATGTTGGTGTCGATGTAGGTCCACCCCAGGCCGGCGGTGACGAACGGAGTGAAGTTGCCTTCGAGAAAGTGAAACGTGCCGAAAAAGCGGATCGTGCGCCAGTCGATCTGGCCGCTGACCTGCCTGGCCGGGTTGGCGTTCCCCGGACCCGGCTGCACGGTTGCGCGGTAGTCCTGCTCGGCCCAGACGATGTCAATCCCCGCCGCCCAGCGTCGGTCGAAGTTCTTGGCGAAGCCGATGTTCAGGCCGACACCGGTGTCGGTCTTCGCGGTGCTCCCGCCTTCGAACGTATAGTTCTTGCCGTCGGTGAATTCCGGGCCGATGTACATCTCCCAGGTGCCAGCGCGGCTGGAGGGCTGTGCGAAGGCTGGTGCAGCGGCAGCCAACGCGGCGATCAAAACTAGCGTTCTTGCAATCATGGGCTTCCTTATGCGCTTCATGGAGTTGGCTACCCTCCGGATTCTCAGCCGGGGTTCCTTGGGCCTGCTATTGGACCTTGGTTGGATGGGCCCGCCGCAGACTTGGTGTAGCCTCGCGTGATCCAAGGCTGAAGCTCCGTGCCCGCGAACATCAAGGTCATCCAGGCCACCGAGTTCATCCGCGCGGCCCCCGAAGGGAAGGCCCAGATCGAGAAAGCCGAGCAGCTGCTGAAGGACATCGCCGATGCCGGCGCCGGTCTGGAGGGCTTTCATGTGCTGGTGGACACGCGGCGCGTAAGCGGCAGGCTCACGGCGGTCGAGCTCTGGCATCTCGCCGACAAGCTCGCGCATTACCGGCGCACGTTCGGAAACAAGACCGCGATTCTTTGCCCAGTGGAGCGCTTCGATCACAGCCGCTTTTTCGCGCTGTGCGCTGAGAATAAGGGGTTCAACGTCCAGGCGTTCACCTCCTACGAGCACGCGATGGAGTGGCTCCTCGCCGAAAATGACGCCCCACCGGGACCTCGAAGGGAGATGCATTGAAATGCTGAAGGTTCTGGCCATGCTGGCGCTGATCGCGCCCGCGATCGCGAGCGCGCAGACGCTCGACAAGATCCGCAAGAGCGGCGTCATCGCGCTCGGCTACATCGACGGCGCCGCGCCCTTTTCCTTCACCGACGGCAACGGCGAGCCGCAGGGTTACTCGATCGACCTGTGCCGAGCGGTGGCGCAAGGCATCGCGGCGCAGCTCAAGCGCCAAGGCATGAAGACGCGCTGGGTGAAGCTCACCATCCAGAACCGCATCGATGCGGTGCGCAAGAAGGAAGTGGACCTCGAGTGCAGCACCACCACTTGGACCCTGTCGCGCCAGCAGCTGGTGGATTTCAGCCTGGTCACATTCGTCGACGGCGGCAGCCTCCTGGTCGGCGGTGAATCGAGCGCCCACCGGCTGCAGGACCTCGGCGGCAAGCGCATCGCCGTGATCCGCGGCACGACCACGGAAAAGGCGCTGCGCGCATCACTGGGGCGCTACGACGTCAAGGCCGACGTCGTTCCGGTCGAAAGGCGCGACGAAGGCCTGGCGCTGCTGCGCGAAGCACAGGTCGAGGCCCTGGCCGCCGACCGGACCACGCTGATCGGCGTGGTGGTGATGAGCCGCAGCGGGCCCGGTAACTACCGACTGCTCGACCAGGATTTCTCGATCGAGCAGTACGCGCTCATGCTGCCGCGCAACGATCATGACTGGCGCCTCGCAGTCAACCGCCAGCTTGCCAGCGTGTACCGCAGCGGCCAGATTCAAGACATCTACGCCCGGTGGCTCGGGCCGCTCGGGCCACCCAGCGTGCTGCTCTCGGCCACCTACTTCATCCAGACCATCTCGGAGTAGGCGTGCGCCTGCCCGCCGCGCTGCTCGGATTCGTTGCGCTGAGCGCGTGGGCGCAGACCTGCCTCGTCTGCGGGGAAGTGCGTTCCATCCGGGAAGTGAACGAGAGCGTGGTGGAGCCCAAGGCGCCGACCACGGTGGGAACCTCTTCAGGGCTCGACACCGACCCGGTGGTCGGAACCGTCGCGCAGTTTCGCTTCGACCGCGGCCGCGCCGAGGGCTGGACCTTCGGCGCCGCCGGAACGCCGGAAATGCAGGCGCGCCTCGGCGCGACCACGTACGAGGTCACGGTCGCGATGGACGCGGGCGAAAGCCGAACGCTGCGCACGCGCGAAGCGCACCGCTTCCACATCGGCCAGCGCGTGGCCGTGCGGGGCGGCGAGCTCGAACCGATGTAGAAACGAAAGACAAGGGGAGAAGACAACATGGCCGAACCGCGCCGCCTGATCATTCACTTCACCGACGGCACGAAGAAGCTGCTTGAATTTCCGCAGCAGATCGCCGATGCCGACGCCACCCTCGCCGCGCGGCTCAAGGAAGCGCTCGAAGCGCGCCACCTCGTGATCGAGGCCGACGGCGCGCTCGTGGTGATCCCGTTCGAGAACATCCGCTATCTGCAGGCCTACCCGGCGCCGAAGAAGCTTCCGAGCTACGCCATCAAAGGCGCCACGTTCAGGGACTGAGCATGGACAAGCGCAATTTCCTTCGCGTTGCCGGCCTGGGCGCGCTGGCGCTTGGGTTAGGAACAAGAGAAAAAGCTCTTGGACAAGGCCAAAGCGCGAAACCAACCTTCAAAGGCCCCTACAACTTCCTCTTCATCCTGACCGACCAGGAGCGCTTTTTCCGGCCGGGCGAGCTGCCGGAAGGTTATCGCTTGCCGGCGCACGAGCGGCTCGCGAAGCGCGGCACGAGGTTCGTGAACCACCGCATCAACTCCTGCGTGTGCACGCCCTCGCGCTCAGTGCTCTACACCGGCCAGCACATTCAGCACACGCGGATGTTCGACAACACGAACTTCCCCTGGATCGGAAGCCTCTCGACCGACATCCGCACCGTCGGCGATCTGCTGCGCGAGGCGGGCTACTACACCGCTTACAAAGGGAAATGGCACCTGACGAAGGAGTTCGAGACGGTCAACAAGCTCGCCGCGCCGGCGCGGATCTTCACGAAAGAAATGGAGGACTACGGGTTCTCCGACTACTTCGGCATCGGCGACATCATCGCCCACACCCAGGGTGGATACCTCCACGACGGCGTCATCGCCGCCATGGGCGGGAGTTGGCTGCGCGGCAAGGGGCGCGAGCTCGCGGCGCAGGGCAAGCCCTGGTTCCTCGCCGTCAACCTGGTGAACCCGCACGACGTGATGTTTTACGACACCGACGCCCCGGGTGCTCCGTTCCGGCCCGAGCGCGGCATTACGCACGTCGCGCGCGACCCCGTGGATCCGCTGTACGCGAAGAAGTGGAGCTTCAAGCTTCCGGCGAGCCACGCGCAAGCGCTGGATGCGCCCGGCCGCCCGCCCGCGCACCGCGATTTCCTGCGCTCGCACGACGCGCTGGTTGGCGAGATACCGAACGAAGAGCCTCGCTGGCGGCGTCGCCACAACTATTACCTGAACTGCCTGCGCGACGTCGACCGCAACATCGGCGCCCTGCTCGCCGAACTGGACGCATCCGGCCTTGCCAATCGCACGATCATCATTCTCACCGCGGACCACGGCGACATGGACGGCGCGCACCAGCTGCACGCGAAAGGCGCGGTCGCCTACCGCGAGCAGAACCATGTGCCGCTCATCGTCGCGCACCCGGCTTACGCGGGCGGCAGGCGCTGCCACGCGGTCACTTCGCACCTCGACATCGCGCCGACACTGGTCGGGCTGACCGGCGCGCCGGCGGAGAAGCGCGCCGCGATCGTCAAGGGGCTCTCGGGCAAGGACTTCTCACGCCTGCTCGCCGATCCCGAGAAGGCCCCGCTCGACGCGGTGCGCGACGGGGCGCTTTTCAACTACAACATGTTCGCCTACCTCGACGGCGACTACCTCCACAAGGCGGTCGCGCACATGCAGAAGGGAGGCAATCCGAAAGAGCTCAAGACTGCCGGCATCGTTCCCGCCGTTATGAAGCGCGGCGCGGTGCGGTCGGTGTATGACGGGCGCCACGTGTTCGCGCGTTATTTTTCTCCCAAGCAACACAACCGGCCGGCAAGCCTGGAAGAGCTCTTCCGCTTCAACGACGTCGAGCTCTACGACGTGCAGTCGGACCCGCACGAGATGAAAAACCTCTCGGCAAATCGCGAGCTTGTGGCCGCGATGAACGAAAAGCTCAATCGCCTGATCGACGCCGAGGTGGGCGAAGACCGCGGCCAGATGCTTCCCGGCGGCATCGACGCCGGCTGGGAGGTCAACGCCGAGACGATGGCGCCCTGAATTAGCGCGATCGCGCTCGAGCGTAATATGCTCGTAGTGGATTCATGAGACGGAACGTGCTCGTCGTGCTTTGCCTTGCTTTCGCGCTCGGCCTGCTGGGCGGCTGCGACGCGACCAGCGGCGGCCTGCGGGCGCAAGCGCCTTCGTCGCCGTTCCCGTACAACTCACCGTATCATTGAGGCGGCATGGCGGACGAGACCACCGCGGGATACCTCGACGGGCGCATCGATGCCCTGCGCGAACATGTAATTGCGCTCGTCGCCGCAGTGCCCGCGCTGCCAGCGCAATTCGCGCGCGTCGGCGAGCAGCTCGCGCAGGACTGGCAGGCGCGCCCGCCCGGCTATGTTGCGGGACTGATCCTCGGCTTTCTCCTTCTCGGCTTCGCGGTCGAGGCCGCCTACCGCCGCTGGGTCGCGGTGCCCGCAATCGCGGATGGCCGCAGCGGGGAGCGCGCGTGCTCGATCGGGCTGAGATTCGCACGCGAGCTCGGCGCTCTCGCCGTCTTCGCCGTCGGCAGCGCTGCACTGTTCCTCGCGTTCGACTGGCCTGCGCGAACGCGCACGGCGGTGGTCGCCTTCCTCGCCACGTTCATCGCGCTGCGGGCACTGATCGTCGCAAGCCGCGCACTGCTCTCGCCGCGCGACGCGCGCCTGCGCATCCTTCCTGCGACCGACGCCGAGGCGCGCTTCTGGCACCTGCGCATCGGCCTCTTTTCGGGATGGTTTGCCTTCGGCTGGGTGGTGGTGAGCTGGCTCGCGCTGCTCGGCATGGACCTCGCGTCCCGGCAGATCGTGGCGTACATGCTCGGTCTTGGTCTCCTCGGCATCGCGATCGAGGCGTTCTGGCGTCGCACGCGCCTCTCTGCGCCGTACTTTGTCGTGCTGTGGCTGCTCTGGGCAGCGCAGGCCTGGGGGATGTTCTGGCTCGCCGTGGTGGCAGGAACGCTGCCCCTGGCGTTGCGCCTGGTACAGGCTGCCGCCAACAACACGTTCAGCGGCATACCGGCCGCGGTGGTCGGTCGCACCTTGCGCGCGGCTCTCATCATCGGCGCCGCGTTCCTGCTGGTGCGCGCGTTCGGCCTGGACGTCGACGCGCTCGCCGCCGGCGACACTTTCTGGACGCGTCTGCTGCGCGGCGCGGTGCATGCACTGGCGATCGTGCTGGTGGCCGACGTGCTGTGGATGATCTCCGCGGCGCTCATCGACCGGCAGCTCGCCTCGGTTCCGAGCTCCACCGAGGAAGGTAACCGCGCCGCGCGCCTGCGCACGCTGCTGCCGATCGTCCGCAGCACCATCGCCGCGGCGCTCATCGTAATGGTGGTGCTGACGGCGCTGTCGGCGCTCGGCATCGAGGTCGGGCCGCTGCTCGCCGGCGCCGGCGTGGTTGGCGTCGCGGTCGGCTTCGGCGCCCAGACCCTGGTGCGCGACCTCTTCAGCAAGTTCTTCTACTTGCTCGACGACGCGTTCCGCGTGGGCGAGTACATCGAGAGCGGCAACTACAAGGGTACCGTCGAGCACCTGGGCGCGCGCTCGATCCGGCTGCGGCACCACCGCGGGCCGGTGTTCACCATCCCTTACGGCCAGCTCGGCGCGGTCAAGAACTCCAGCCGCGACTGGGTGATCGACAAGATGATGATCGGCGTGGTTTACGGCAGCGACCTCGACAAGGTGAAGAAGATCATCAAGGACATCGGCAAGAAGCTCGCCGCCGATCCGGAGTTCGGGCCGAAGATCCTCGAGCCGCTCAAGATGCAGGGCGTGGAGCAGTTCAGCGACTTCGCGATCCAGATTCGCATGAAGATGAAGACACAGCCGAACGAGCAGTTCGGCATCCGGCGCCGCGCCTACGCGATGATCAACGAAGCGTTCGCCGCGAACGGCATCAAGTTCGCCCATCCCACCGTGCAGGTCGCGGGCCCCGCCGACGCCGCCACGGCCGCCGCGGCGCGCCAGGCGCTCGAGCTGAAGAAAGTCTCGTGACCGCATAGACAGTCCATGGACGGCCGGATCCCGTTCCGCGTCGCCATCGTCACCGTGGTCGTCGGCCTGCTCGGCGTGACCTGCGGCGCCCTCATCGCGTACGGCCTTCACGCGAACCAGCGCAACTACGAGATCCTGAAGCTGCAGTACATCGACCAGGTGGCGCAGGCCGCGGTGCGTGAGGTCGCGCGACTCCCGCGCACCGCCGTGCAGCTCTTGCGCATCGAGCGCCAGCGCTTTGAGAACGGCGAGCATAAGGCGCGCGACCGCGTTGCCCTTGCGGCCACTCTTGCGGCAGCCCTGCAGGCCGACCGCGACGTGCAGTGGGTGAGCTACGGCGAGGCGACAGGCCGCTTTGCGGGGGCGCGCCGGTTGAGCGCGGACGACATCGTCCTGAACGTCTCCGATCCTCGCCGCAACGGCGGCGTTCCGTGCGAGTTCCGCGCGGGCACGCTAGAGCCCTACGTGCAGAGCCCGCCGCTCGGGGCTTACGATCCGCGCACGCGCGGCTGGTACCAGCGTGCGATCGAGGCCCCCGAGGCGATCGTCTGGATGCCGCCGTACACGTTCGCCGAAGGCGTGACCGGGATCACCGCGGCCGCCGCGGTACGAGATGGCGTACGCGTGCAAGGCGTGCTCACCGTCGACTTTACCCTGACCGGAATCGAGCGCGTACTCTCGACCATCGAGCTCACCGGCGGGGCCGTGACGCTGTTCGACCACGCGGGTAATCTGCTCGCCGGGGCACCGGGCCCGGCGCGCGAGGCCGCAATCCTCGCGATGCAGGGCGCGAAGAGCGGGATCGTGGTGGCTGGGGAGCGCTGGGAGCTGGCGACCCGCGCGCTGCCGCGGGAGGCCGGGCCCGACTGGATGGTCGTCGCCGCGATGCGTGAAGAGGCCTTCATGGGCACTGTCTATCACAACCGCCGCGTCGCGGTCGCGATCGTCCTCATCGGCGTGGGGCTCGCGATCGTGGTTGGCACGCTGATCGCGAACGCCATCGCGCGCTCGCTCGGCAACGCAGCGCGCGCGCTCGACCGCGTCGCGAAGTACCAGCTCGAGGACCCCGCCCCGCCGAGCTCGGTGCTACGCGAGGTGTTCCGCCTGCAACGCGCGGTGCGGCGCGTGACGGCGAGCTTGCGCTCGTTCACACGCTACGCTCCCGAGGAGATCGTGCGCGAGGTCGTCGCCACCGGTCGCGAGGCGATGCTTTCCGGCAACCGGCGCGAAGTGACGGTGCTCTTCTGCGACCTGCGCGGCTTCACCGCATTCGCCGAAAAGTTGCCGCCCGAGGAGGTAGTTGCGATCCTCAACGACCACTTCGAGCTGCTGGTCGCCCTCCTCTCGCGGCACGGCGGTTTCGTGGTCGACTTCGTGGGCGACGCGGTCTTCGCGGTGTTCGGTGCGCTGGACACGCACGCCGACCATGTCGAGCGCGCCGTGGCGTGCGCGATCGAGATGCAGCGCGCCCGTGCCGCGCGCAACGAGGCCACCCGCGCGCGCGGCTCGACGCCGCTCGAGATGGGCTGCGGCATAGACACCGGCGCGGCGGTGGTTGGCAACATGGGCTCGCTCCACCGCATCAAGTACGGCGTGGTCGGGCATGTGGTGAACGTGGCGGCACGCATCGAGACGTTCACGGTCGGTGGCCAGGTGCTCGTCTCCGACGCGGTCCGGGAGGCGCTGGGCGCGCGGCTGGTGGTCGAGGGGCCGCTCGAGGTCGAGGGGAAGGGCGTGAGCGGGACGCTACGCCTGTGGGAAGTGCTGGCGCTGCGCGGTGAAACCATGCGCGTGCTGCCCGCCGCGGTGCGCGGCCTTGTCGTGCTCCAAACTCCGATCGAGGCAGGCGTACGCCTGATCGTCGGCAAGCAGGTCGACCCGCAGATTCACGCGGCGCGGCTCGCGCGCCTCGGTGCCGCGGGCGCCGAGATCGAGTCGAATGCTCCGCTCGCCATGTTCGGTGCGCTCCAGGTCCTCCTTTCGACGGAGCCGGCGCTGACCGTGGACGGCAAAGTGGTCGATCTCATCGAGCGCGACGGCGTTGCGAGCGCGCTCATCCGGTTCACCGGCCTGGACTGGGACGCCCAGGCGCGCATCGACGCCTTCGCCCGTGCGAGGAGCGGGCGAGGTTATGATGCGGCCTCCAAACCATGAGCCAACTGCCTGCGACGCTCCTCGCGCTCGCCGTCCTAACCGTGCCCCAGGCGCAGGCACAGGACCCCGCGCCGCGCGGACGCAGCAATGAGTTCAGCATGAACCTGCAGGTCATCGGCTCAAAGGACTACGCGTTCGACGGCGGCGCGACCGCGCGCAACGACGGCGGCGCGGGCGTAAGCCTCTCGATCGCGCGCGCCCTGAACGACCATTTCGCGATTGGCGCGGAGCTGGCTTGGTCGGCGTTCAACTTCCGCGCCGGCGTCGCGCCCGGCGCGGGCAACGGCGCCGCGCGCTTCGAGTCCGAAGGCGACGCGGAGAACCTCGCGCTACGGTTGCATGCCACGTGGTACTTGCTTTCCCGGCCGACCACGCCTTTCCTTACCGCCGGGGTGGGCGTCATTTTCTTCGATGCCGAGCTCGACGAGAGCCCGCCGGCGAACGCCTGCTGGATCTATCCATGGTACGGCCAGGTGTGCGGGCCAACGACGCCCGAGAACACGCTCAGCCGACTAAGCTACACCGCCGGCGTGGGCCTGCACACGGATCTCCCCCACCAGTGGGGGTTCCTCCGCCTGCTCGTGGGCGGCGAGTGGATCCACTTCTCCGAGGCGTCGAGCCCGGTTGGCTACGTGCAGGTGCGCGCCGATTTCGGAGTGCGGTTCTAGCGCTTCGTGCCGTAGCCCTTCTCCTGCATGCACTTCTGGAAGTACTCGACCTCGTTGCGTCGGCGCTGCTCTTCGACCGTGAGGACGCGGGTGGTCATGGTCCCGGTCTGCTCGAAGACAGCCGGCTGCGGCGCGTCGAAACGCGCCTTGGCCAGGCACTGATCGTTGTCTTCCTTCACCATGGCGGGCGTGGCGCCGGGTTTTTCCCAAGGCGTCGAGGGAGCCGCGCAGGCGGCGAGGGCGAGGGCGAGGATCCAGCAATGACGGGCGGAGTTCATGCCGTCATTACAGCATGGTTATGCGGAGCGATGTTGCTTTGCGGCCCCGTTCTCGCGGAGGAGCCGGAGCCGAAGTACCGCCTGAGCGTAGAGGCGCCGACGAAGGAGCTGCGCGAGATGCTCAGCAAGGGCCTGCAGCTCGCCCGCTGGCAGGATGATCCCCAGATGACCCCGGAGCTTCTGCGCCGGCTCACGGAAGAGGCCGTCGTAGACGCGCGGCAGGCGCTCGCCGCGGACGGCTACTTCTCGGCGCTCGTCAGCTATTCAATCGACCGCGACGCCATGCCCTGGTCGGTCGTGATCCATGTGCAGCCGGGGACGCGCACCACGGTTCGCGGCGTCGAGATCACGTTCAGCGGGCCGGCGGCCTCGGACCCGGAGGCGGCCAAGCACCTGGGCCAGGTCCGCAACGAATGGCTCCTGCGGCCGGGCTCGCCGTTCACCCAGGAAGCGTGGAACGAAGCAAAGCGTGATGCGGTGCGCAAGCTCTCTTCGTGGCGCTACGCCGCGGCGCGCATCGCTTCAAGCCGCGCGCGCGTCGACGCGCAGGCGAATACCGCCGTGCTGGAGCTCACGCTGGACAGCGGCCCCCCTTTCGTCTTCGGCGACGTGGAAGTGCGCGCGGGTGAGCGCTATCCCGAAGCAATCGCCGCGAATCTGAGTCCGGTCGAGCCCGGCACCACCTATGACCGCGAGGTCCTCGAGCTTTACACCCGACGCCTGCTCGAGACGGGCTACTTCGCCGGCGCCCGTGTCGACCTCGAACCGGAGGCGGCGGCCGAGGGCCGCGCGCCGGTGCGCGCTTCGGTGATCGAGGGCCACTCGCAGAACATCGAAGGCGGCGTGTCGTTTACCACCGACAGGGGTGTGCGCATCGAGGCCGCGCATCGCAATGTGGACCTCTTCGACTCGGCGTGGCGGGGGCGCGGCCAGGTGCGCTGGGACGAGCTCACGCAGGAAGCGCGCTACGACCTGGACGCTCCGCCGCTGCCGGGCGCGCGCTGGTGGAACGGCTTCACGGCGGTCAAGAACGAGCTCATCCAGAACGAGGAGAACCTCGAGTTCTCGGCCGGCATCGCGCATAACTGGGCGGGAAAAGGCTCGCCGATCTCGCTTCTCATCTCCGGCCACTTCGAGGAGCAGCAGGTGAGCGGACAACTCGTCGATAACCGGCACGCGATTTTCATCGGCTTCCGGATCGGCTTCCGCGAAACCGACGCCGTCGTGCTGCCGCGGCGCGGCTACTTCGGCCAGGTCACCGCCGGCGTGGCGCCCGAGAACCTCTCCACCGAGCACTTCGTGCGCGGCACCGCGCGCGCCACCGTGCTGGTAGCGCTCGGGCGCAGCGACGACCTCCACGTGCGCGGCGAAGGCGGCATCGTTGTCGCGAACACGCGCCAGGGCATTCCCTCCAGCTTCCTGTTCCGCACCGGCGGCGACCAGACCGTGCGCGGCTACGACTTCGAAAGCCTGGGTGTGCGCCAGGGCGACGCGGTGCTCGGTGGCCGCTATCTCGCCATCGGCAGCGTCGAATACACGCACTGGTTCTCACCGGTGTGGGGGCTGGCCGCTTTCGTCGACGGCGGCAACGCCTGGGACACCGGCAACTTCGAGCCGGTGTTCGGCATCGGCGGCGGCGTGCGCTTCCGTACCCCGATCGGGCCGGTGCGCGCCGATGTCGCCTACGGCGAAGATGTCGATAGCTGGCGAGTGCACTTTTCGGTCGGTTTCGTGTTCTGATTGGGCATGAAGTGGCTGAAGTGGCTGGTGCGCGGGCTGGTCGCTCTGGCGCTCTTCGCGGCGGCAGGCGCAGTCTGGCTGCTCGGGACTGAAAGCGGGCTGCGCTGGGCGCTCGAGTTCGCGCCGGCCGATCTCGAGCTCGAAGAGCCGCGCGGCACACTGACCGGCACGATCTCGTTCAAGCGCATCGCCTACCAGGGGAGCGAGGCGCGCAACGTCGCCCTCGACCTGAACCTGCTCGCGCTCTTCGCCGACACGATCTCGGTGGACTTCCTCCGCATCGAGAGCCTCACCCTCGTCAAACCGAAAACCACGGACACGTCGGAAAGCTCGACGCCCTTCCCGTTTCGCATCCGCGTCGCGGACGCGCAGGTGAAGTCGGTCGTGTTCGAGGGGTACGAGATCCACGACCTGAGCGCCGAGTATTTCGGCAGCGGCTCCGGCCACGAGGTGCAGGTGGCGTTTTCGGGGGCTGGCGCACGCGCTCGCCTGAAGGGGCTTTTTGCAGAAGCAATTTCTCTCGAAGCCCACGTACAAGGACTGAATCTTGCCGTCATCGATCCGGCGGCGCCGGAGACTTCGCTCAACATCAGCCTTCAGGGCAAAGGAAGCACGACCGCGTTCGCCGGCAAGCTGTCGGCTTCGAATCCGCAGCCCGGGCCGATCGACCGCGAGCGGCTGCCGTTCGCGCGCGTTGAGGCGATTTTCTCCACCGACATGAAGACCGTCGTCTTCGAGTCGCTTAGAACCGATTTGCATCCCGGGGGCTCGCTGGCGGGTAAAGGGAGCGCAAGCCTTGAAGGCGCAAAGCTCGACATCCGCGTAACGAATCTTGACCTGCGCGCCATCTATTCGAGCCTGCACGTGACTCGCCTCTCCGGAAGACTGGATCTCGATCTCGCGGCCGAACGGCAGCGGGTGAAAGGGACACTGGCGCAGGAGGACATGAGCCTCACTGCGGACGCCGAGCGCCGCGGCGACGACATAGAGATTCGCGCACTGCGCGCGCGCGCGGGCGAGAGCGAAGCGACGGGGAGCGGTCGCGTGCACCTGGGCGAGCCGCTGCGCTTTGCCGCGGACCTCAAGCTCGCGCGCTTCGATCCGGCGCGTTTTGGCGACTACCCGCAGGGCAGCATCAGCGGAACGCTCAAAGCAAGCGGTGACCTGGGCGGCCGGGGCTCTGCGCGCTGGCAGATCGCCGACAGCCGGCTGTTCGGCCAAGCACTCGCCAGCGCCGGTTCTGCCGACCTCGTGAAGGACAGAATCGCGCAAGCCGACGCGTGGGCGACGCTCGGCGCGAACCGCGCCACCGTAAAGGGCTCGTTCGGGCGGCCACGCGACGAGCTCGCGTGGACGGTGCAGATCCCGGACCTCGCGGCGCTCGCCACTGATTTCGCAGGCGAGATCCGCGCGCGCGGCACGGCACGCGGCAGCTGGAGCGAGCCGCTCGCAACGGTGCGCGCTGAAGCATCCGGGCTGCGCCTGACCGAGGCCTTGACGTTCGATCGCGTAACCGTCAACGCCTCGGGAGGCCTGGAGCGCCACGAAGGCGAGCTCTCGGCCAAAAACAGCGACCTCGATCTCAAGACGAAGCTGCGCGGCGGCTGGCGCGACAACACGTGGCGCGGCGAAATCGTCTCGCTCAGCAATGCGGGCGCCTATGCGTTCGAACTCAGGACCCCGGCAACGCTCGAGGCTGGACCGAAACGCGTGGCGCTCGGCAGCTTCCAAGCCGAGCTCGCGGGAGCGCGCGCCTCGGTCGAATCGGTGCGCTGGGAAAACCAGCGGCTGACTTCCGCCGGCCGCATCGCGGGGCTTGCCGTGCAATGGATCGCGGCGCTACTGGATGTCGACAAGGTGGCAGGCGATCTCGCTCTCGACGGCGAATGGGACCTGGCTGCGACGCCAAAGCTGAACGGTCAGGTATCAGTGCGCCGCGCGAGCGGCGACCTGGCGCTCGGCGACACGGCGCTCGGGCTTTCGCGTGCCTATGTAGAAGCGAAGCTCACGGAAGACCAGCTCGCAGCCAAGGCCGAGGTAATAAGCCGGCTGGGGAGCGCGAAGGCGGAAGGAACGGTCGCGGGCCTTACTCGCGACTCCGCGCTACGCGCCACGGCGGAGCTCGAGGCCGCCGAGCTGCGCCAGCTCACAGAGCCCCTGTTCACGCAGGCGCGAGTGTCGGGTCGCGTGGCCGCCTCGCTGAAAATTGCAGGAACCCTAGCTGCGCCCGAGCTCTCGGGCGTACTGCGCGGCGACGCGCTTGGCCTCGAAGCGCCCCCGTGGGGCATCGCGTACCAGGATGGGCGCTTGCGCGCCAACCTCGACGCCAACCGGCTCCTCGTGACGGAAGCGCGCATCGCTTCGGGCGAGGGCGAGCTCACGGCGAGCGGCACGCTCGCGCTTGGGGGCGGCGGAGCCGCCACGCTCGAGTGGGCAGCGAAGCAGTTTCGCGTCCTCGGCAGGCCCGACCGGCGCCTGGTGGCCTCGGGGAAGGGCGTGGCAAGCTTCAACGGCAAGCGCTTCGGCGTGAAGGGCGAGCTGCGCGCGGACAGCGGCAACTTCGAGATCGGCTCCGATTCCCTGCCGACGATCGACGACGACGTCGAGGTGGAAGGCGCACCCCAGGGCGCGGTGCGCCCGGTGCGCAAGCAGGGTCCGCTGCCCCTCGACCTCGACCTCAAGCTCGATCTGGGCAGCCGTCTGACGCTGCGCGCCTACGGCTTCAAAGGCGGTGTCACCGGTCAGCTGCGCGTCTACACCGGTCCGGCGGGCGAGCTTTTCGCGCAAGGCCGCGTGGAGGCGGTCAAAGCCACTTTCTATGCCTACGGCCAGGAGCTCGAAGTCGATCCGGGCTCGGTCATCTTCGACGGCCCGATCGGCAATCCCGCGCTCGAGATCACCGCCTGGCGCAGGCACCAGCAGGTGGAAGCGGGCTTGCGCGTGACCGGCACAGTGCAGACTCCCCGCGTACAGCTGGTCTCCAATCCGGCGGTGGGCGAGAACGAAAAACTCTCCTGGCTGGTGCTCGGGCGCGCGCCGGCGGAAGCCGTAGGCGCGGACCTCGCGCTGCTGCAGGCGGCGGGCGGTGCGGTGTTCGGGCGCGGCGGCGATGAGCCGATCAATCGTCGCTTCGCGAAGCGCTTTGGCTTCGACGAGCTTACAGTACGCGGCTCGAGCCAGCTCGAAGGCAACGTGGTCGCGCTCGGCAAGCGTTATTCCGACGACATCTACATCAGCTTCGAGCAGGCGATCAGCACGACCACCGAGTATCTGGTGAAGCTGGACTATGCGCTAACTCAGCGAATCTCGCTGCGCGGCCAGACCGGCACCACGAGCGGCGTCGGCGTTTTCTACCGGTACTCCTGGGACTGAGCGCTCAGTAGTACCTTGGTCCGATTTCGCGGGCGGCTTCGCTGCCCTAAGGTCGCTGGCGCCGAAAGACCAAGAGCCAGCAGTCAGTGCAGACGATCGAGCTGGACCTCATTCACACGATCCTCGTGTCCATGATCGTGCTCTTTGTCGGCCGCGCGCTGGTGGCGAAGATCGAAGCCCTGCAGCGGTTCAGCATCCCCGCCCCCGTCGTGGGCGGTGGCCTGGTGGCGATCGCGCTCGCCTTCGCCGACGGGGCCGCCGGCCTGAAATTCTCCTTCAACATGGCGCTGAAGGACTCGCTGCTGCTCATGTTCTTCACCACCATCGGCCTCGCCGCCGACGCGCGCATGCTGAAAAAGGGCGGCATCAAGCTCATCGTCTTCCTGGCGATCAGCGCCACCCTGATCATCGCGCAGAACGTCGTTGGAATCGGCGCTGCGCTCGCCCTCGACCTGCACCCGGTGATCGGTATGTTTGCCGGCTCGATCACGCTCGTTGGCGGGCATGGCACGGGTGCGGCGTACGCGGGGCGCCTGGGCGAGACGATGAACCTGCAGGGCGTGATGGAGCTCGCCATGGCCGCGGCCACGGCCGGGCTCGTCATCGGCGCGATTCTCGGCGGCCCGATCACCGAGTACCTGATCAAGCGGCACAAGCTGTCCGGGCCCGCGGAAGGCGCAATCGAAGATGAAGCTGTCCAGGAAACGCAGACCGACGAGGTCAGCTCGCTCAGCCTGCTGAATACGCTGTTCGTCGTGCTTGCCAGCCTTGCGGGCGGAAAGGCGCTGGTACGGCTGGTCGAAGGAACCGGGTTCATCCTGCCGGATTTCGTGTTCTGCCTGCTGCTCGGCGTCGTGATCCGCAACTCCACCATCTTCGTCAAATCGCTGCGGATCAGCGACCGCACCGTTGAGACGGTGGGCGACGTGACGCTGTCGCTGTTCCTCGTGATGGCGCTCATGACGATGAAGCTGCTCGATCTCGCCAACCTCGCCGGCCCGCTGCTCGTGATCTTGGCCGCGCAGACCGCGGTGATGCTCGTGTTCACGGTGTTCGTGACGTACAACGCGATGGGGCGCAACTACGACGCCGCGGTTATCAGCGGCGGGCAGGTGGGCTTCGCGCTGTCTTCGACCGCGTGCGCGCTCGCGATCATGCGGGCGGTGACGCAGCGTCACGGCGCGTCGCCGATCGCGTTCCTGATCGTACCGATGGTTGGCGCGTTCTTCATCGACATCGTGAACGCGCTCGCGATCCAGGGCACGCTCGCGCTGCCGCTGTTCGGATTCGGGCCATGAGCCGGGTTCTCGCTTTTTCGATAAGTCTTCTTGCAGTCTTTGTTCTGGCTGCCTGTTCCCGGGGGCCGGACGAGGCCGCGCTCAAGAGCGAGGTCCAGGGCCGCATCGACAAGATCTTCAAGCCCGGGCTGCTCGAGCTCGCGGCGCTCAAGCGCCAGGGCTCGAGCCCGCTGCCGGCGGCGCAGAGCAGCGCCGAGCGCGTCCTCGTCTACTTCAACGCCACGCTGCGCCTGCGCGAAGGCTATGACTTCAAGGACTGGGAAGGCCTGAGTCCGGCGACGCTTGCGCAGGTGCTCGGCGGAAAGGAGCGCGGCGTATTCGGCGTCAAGGCAAGAGAGAACCAGCCGGGCGACCTGCTGCGGGTCTACGGCAGCGGGGTCTACGAGCGCTCGGCGCAAGGCTGGGCCGCGGTCGCCGCGGGGCCGGGCGATGCGCCGCGGGCTCCTGCGGATCCCGGCAATGCGGCGGCCTCGACCAGCTCGAAACGCTATCTCGACCAGCTTGCGGCCGAGATCGACATAGGGCCGCAGGGCATGGATGCCGAGTCCGACCAGATCGTTTCGGAGGAGCTCCAGCACGCGCTGCGCGCGATCCAGCGCCGGCGCGCGCGCGCGCATGAGCTGCTTACGTTCGTCAGCGGCCCCGGCGACGGCGAATACGCGCGTGTGGTAGAAGCAATCCTCGGCACCCTGCACAGGCGCGCACGCAGGATCAACGTGATCGGCGTCGAAACCGAGGGCAGTATCGAGAACGGGCTGCTCCTGGGGCGCGGGCAGGCAAACTACGGCATTCTGCAGAGCGACGTCGCATGGCTCGCGGCCTCGGGGGTGGGGCCGTTCGCGGCCGAGGGCCCGCTCGCCAAGATTGCCGCGCTCGGTAGCCTCTACCCGGAGCCGGTGCATGTGGTCGTCTCGGCAGGCTCGCCCATCCGCAGGGTCGAGGACTTGCGCGGCAAGCGCGTGGACGTTGGCACGCCGCAATCGGGCAGCCGACTGAACGCGATCAGCCTGCTTCAGGCCCACGGCATTGCGCTCAAGGACCTCGCCGAGGCGCGCGGCGAAGGCACGCGGGCCGCGATCGCGCAGCTGCGCGCTGGCCGCATCGACGCTTTCGTAATGACCGTAGGCGCGCCGGCGCGCGTGTTGCAGCGGCTGGCGGCCGAGCACCCGATCCGCCTGGTGCCGGTCTCGACCACGGCCGCTGCCCGCGTGGTAAGCGAGCAGCCTGGTCTGGTGCGCCTCACCCTTCCGGCGAACACCTATCCCGGTCAGGACCAGCCGGTCGCTACCGTGGCGCCCACCGCGTTGCTCGCCGCCACCGTTGACACGCCGAATGACGAGGTGAAGGCACTGCTCGAGCTGACGTTCGAGCGCACCGACTACCTGGCGTTCGGCAGTGCACAGGGCGTAAGGATCGCCAGGGCCACCGGCCTGCGTGGCGTGGCCATCCCCTTGCACCCCGCGGCGGCGGCCTATTTCGGCGCGCCGGCGCCAGCCAGGAAATAGCGTGAGACGGGTCTTCTTCCTCGAGCTGTGGAACGGCCTCAAGCTGGTGTGGCCGATCGTGTCCGGCCTGCTTGCCGGCATGGTGCTCCTCGGCATGGTGATTGCCTGGCGCGAGGGCTGGCACTTCGGCGACGGGCTTTACTTCGCGTTCGTGTCGGGGCTGACGATCGGCTACGGCGACCTGGTGCCGAAGCACCCCATGTCGCGCACGCTCGCGATCGCGATCGGCTTCACCGGCATCCTGCTCACCGGCCTGGTCGCGGCGATCGCCGTGCGCGCATTGGAGCGCGCGTCGAAGTAGACGTGTTCAAAGCCGATCTCTTCGCCGGCCTGACCGCGGCGGCGGTCGTGGTCCCCAAGGCGATGGCCTACGCCACGATCGCCGGGCTGCCGGTGCAGGTTGGGCTCTACACCGCCATCGTGCCGATGGTGGTGTATGCATTTCTCGGCAGCTCGCGCCCCTTGAGCGTGAGCACGACGACGACCATTGCCATCCTCACCGGTGCCGAGCTCGCCCGCGTCGCCCCCGGCGGCGGCGCGGCCGAGCTCGTCGCGGCCTCGGCGACGCTCGCGGTGATGGTCGGCGTGATCCTCGCCGCGGCCGGCGCGCTGCGCCTGGGCTTCGTCGGCAACTTCATCTCCGAGTCGGTGCTGACCGGCTTCAAGTCCGGCATCGGCGTCGTAATCGTGCTCGACCAGCTGCCGAAGCTCCTCGGCGTGCACATCGAGAAAACCGGCTTCCTCCGCGATATCGCCGCTATCGCCGCTCATATCCCGGACGCGTCAGGCCTCACGTTCGCGCTCGCACTCTTCCTCCTCGCCCTCATCTTCTTGCTCGAGCGCTACACGCCCTGGCTGCCTGTGCCGCTGGTGGCGATCGGCCTTGCGATCGCGGCTTCGGCCGCTTTCGGGCTGCGTGAGGCGGGCGTGGCGACGATCGGCGCGGTGCCACAGCAGCTGCCCTCGCTAGTGCTGCCCAATCTCGATCTCGCGCTGCAGATGTGGCCTGCCGCGGCCGGCATCGCGCTCATGAGCTTCACCGAGACGATCGCCGTCGGGCGCGCTTTCGCCGCGTCCGGCGAGCCGCGTCCGGCGCCGAACCGCGAGCTGATCGCGACCGGCGTCGCCAACGCCGCCGGCGGCCTGCTCGGCGCGATGCCCGCGGGCGGCGGCGCGTCGCAGACCGCGGTGAACCGGCGCGCCGGCGCGAAGACCCAGGTCGCCGGCCTGGTCACCGCCGCCACGGCGCTCGCCACGCTGCTTCTCCTCGCGCCGCTGATGGGCCTTATGCCGCAGGCGGCGCTCGCGGCGGTGGTCGTGGCGTATTCTCTCGAGCTCTTCAAGCCCGCCGAGTTCGCCGAGATCCGGCGCGTGCGCCGCACCGAGTTCTACTGGGCGCTGATCGCGTTCGCGGGGGTCCTGTTCCTTGGCACGCTGAACGGCATCCTGGTCGCGGTGGTCGCGTCGCTCCTCGTCGTCATGCAGCAGGCCTACAACCCACCGGTCCACGTGATCGGCCGCAAGCGCGGCACGGACGTGTTCCGACCGCGCTCGGAGGAGCATCCCGACGACGAGACCTGGCCGGGGCTCTTGGTTCTGCGCCCGGAAGGCAGGATCTTCTTCGCCAACGCGCCGGTGATCGCCGAAAAGCTGCGCGCGGTCTACCAGGGTGCGAAGCCCGAAGTCCTGCTGCTCGACTTCCGCGCGGTGCTCGACCTCGAGTACACCGCGCTCAAGATGCTGACCGAGGGCGAGGAGCGCCTGCGCCACGACGGCGTGGAGCTCTGGCTCGCCGGCTGCAACCCCGAGGTGCTCGCCGTGCTGCGAAACTCCAGGCTCGGCGAGCGGCTCGGACGCGAACGCATGTTCTTCAACGTCGGAGGGGCGGTACAGCACTATGAAGAAAGACGGCGAACTGATGAAGCGCAAGGTGTACGACAAGGAGCTGGAGCGGCTGCACGGTGAGCTGGTGAAGCTCCAGGAATGGGTCAAGCACAAGGGACTGAAGGTCTGCGTGGTATTCGAGGGACGCGACGGCGCCGGCAAGGGCGGGACGATCAAGGCGATCACCGAGCGCGTCAGCCCGCGAGTATTCCGCGTAGTGGCGCTCCCTGCGCCGAGCGACCGCGAGAAGAGCCAGATGTACCTGCAGCGCTACGTGCCGCACCTGCCGGCAGCGGGCGAGATCGTGATCTTCGACCGCAGCTGGTACAACCGCGCCGGCGTCGAGCGGGTGATGGGCTTCACGAGCGAAAAGACGGTGCGCAAGTTTCTCAAGGGCGTGCCGCTCATCGAAAAGGCGATGGTCGACTCCGGCATCATCCTCATCAAGTACTGGCTCGAGGTCAGCATGGAGGAGCAGACGCGGCGCCTGGAAGGGCGCATCGACGACCCGCGCAAGATCTGGAAGCTCTCGCCGATGGACCTCAAGTCCTACAGCCGCTGGTACGACTACTCGCGCGCTCGGGACGAGATGTTCGAGGCGACCGACAAGGACTTCGCGCCTTGGTTTGTCGCGCGCTCGGACGACAAACGGCGCGCGCGCCTCAACATCATTACCGACCTTCTCTCGCGCATTCCGTACAAGAAGGCGCCGCGCGAGAAGGTGAAGCTCCCGGAGCGGCAGAAGCGCGGCGGCTACAAGGAGCCGCGCTATCCGTTCAAGTACGTCGAAGAGCGCTTCTAGTCGAGCGCCATTGAAGGCACGCGCTCGGGCACGACGAGCTCGGCCTCGGTCGCCTCCTGCACCTGCTTCGCGCTGACGCCGGGCGCGGTCTCCATCAGCGTAGCGCGGCCGCCGGGAAAACCGATCACCGCGAGCTCGGTCACCACGAGGTCCACCGAGCGCTCCGAGGTTAGCGGCAGCGAGCACTGCTTCACGATCTTCGGCTTGCCCTTGGCGGTGTGCTGCATGGCGACGATTACGCGCTTGGCGCCGGACACGAGGTCCATTGCGCCACCCATCCCCGGCACCATCTTGCCCGGGATCATCCAGTTGGCGAGATGGCCGGCAGCGTCGACCTGCAGGCCGCCGAGCACCGTCATGTCGAGATGCCCGCCGCGGATGAGGCCGAACGACATTGCGCTGTCGAAGGTGGCGGCGCCAGGCAGTGCAGTTACCGGCTTGCCGCCGGCGTCGGTGAGCAGCCGATGGTGCATGCCCTCTTCCGGCGGAGCGCCGGTGCCGATC
>DATIGN010000025.1:0-42448 GCA_035454685.1 Burkholderiales bacterium
ATCGGCCAGGACTGGGAAGGCGACGTGAGGGTCGTGCTTTTCGTGAAATTGAAGGAAGGCCTCAGCCTGGACGAGGCATTAGTTGCGCACATCCGTTCCCGGATCAGAAGCAACACAACCCCACGCCACGTCCCGGCGAAGATCGTGCAGGTCGCCGACATCCCGCGCACCAAGAGCGGCAAGATCGTCGAGCTCGCGGTGCGCGAAGTGGTGCATGGCCGGCCGGTGAAGAACCTCGAAGCCCTCGCCAACCCAGAGGCGCTCGCGCACTTCCGTAATCGGCCCGAGCTCACCAGTTAGACCTGGAAAACAGAGACAACAGGCACGAGCCGATATGCATAGTCGGGAAGAACTCGAGAGACGAGTCGCTGAGTTGGAGCAGCAGCTCGGAGCTCTGAGGAACGCTGGCCGGTCTCGGCTGCGCGGCGTTCGCAAGCGTGCCTCATGGAGCATCGGGGACATTCCTTTCTACGATGTCGCCGTAGGGCCCGACCTTGAGCGCGGCGAGCTGCGCGGGCACGCCAAGGGCATCATTGCCGTGGGAGACCTTGCGACGGGGGTGTTGGCTGTAGGTGGGCTCGCTCGAGGGGTAATAGCGGTTGGCGGGCTTGCGGTCGGCCTCGTGAGTTTGGGCGGCCTATCGCTGGGCCTACTCGTGGCTATCGGAGGTCTTGCCATAGGTACTGCGGCGCTTGGTGGCGGGGCGGTCGGGGGTGTGGCGCTTGGGGGCGGGGCAGCGGGCTACTATGCGTGCGGCGGCGGAGCGTTGGGCAGGTACGTCGTGGACGCGATGCACCGCGACACAGAGGCGGCGGCGTTCTTTGAGCGGCTCGGCATTTCTTCTCTCTGCGGCTCGCGTTAGAGCGAAAGCAGCCGGATGAAGCTCACGCGCACGAATCACTCGAGCACTTCTGCAACGGGCTCGAGCTGAGCACTTGAAATCGCTGCGCATCATCTGCCCGAACGGGCACCTCGGCTTCGCGCCGATCCGGGTCGAAAGCTTCAAGCTCGGCGTCGCGGCGCGGCCGGACTATATTGCGGCCGATTCGGGGAGCGACGACGTCGGGCCGATTCCGCTGGGCAGCGACACTTCCACCAGCCCGCTTGCCTGGCAGACGCACGACCTCGAGCAGATGCTGCTTGCCTCGCGCGAGCTCGGCGTGCCGATGATCATTGGATCCGCGGGGGACACCGGCTCCAACAGCCGAGTGGATCTTTACGTCCGCATCATCAAAGAGCTCGCGCAGAAGCATGGCCTGAAGCGCTTCAGGCTCGGCTACTTCTACTCCGAGGTAAGCAAGGAACATGTACGGCGTCGCCTGCGCGCCGGCGAGCGTGTGATCGGGCTCGACGCACACACCGACCTTACCGAGGCGGAGCTCGATGCGACCGAGCGCATCGTCGCCATGGCGGGAGTGCATCCCTTCATCGAGCTCCTGCGCCAGGGGGCGGATGTGATCATCGGCGGGCGCAGCTCCGACAGCTGCGTGTTCGCCGCGCCGGCGATCCACCACGGTTTTCCAGAGAGCCAGGCGTATTACCTCGGCAAGGTGCTGGAGTGCGCTTCGTTCTGCGCCGAGCCCTACGGCGGCAAGGAGACAGTGCTCGGAGAAGTGACCGCCGAGGACGTGAAGGTCACGGCCATGCACCCCGACCAGCGCTGCACGGTCGCCTCGGTTTCCGGCCACGCGATGTACGAGCGCTCGAGCCCGTACTTCGAGCACGTCGCCGGAGGCACGCTTGACATGTCCGAGTGTCGCTACGAGCAGGTCTCGGAGAAGACGACGCGCATCACCGGCGCGCGCTTCAAGCCGTCGGCGGAGTTCCGCGTCAAGCTGGAGGGCGCGGGCAAGGTCGGCGAGCGCTACGTGGGCATGGTCGGCATCCGCGACCCTTACACCATCCGCAACGTCGACCAGGTGATCGAGTGGGCGCGCGCCAAGGTGCGCGAGCGCTTCGGCGAGCGCGGCTACGAGCTCCACTACACGGTATATGGACGTAACGGCGTCATGGGCGAGCTCGAGCCGCTCAAGGATCGGCCGGCGCACGAGCTTTGCATCCTGGTGCAGGCCGTGGCGCCGAGCGCCGAAATAGCCGAAGAAGTGTGCATGACTGGGACGCGCCAGATGTTTTACGCGCGGCTGCCTGACGTGAGAGGCTCGGCGGGCGGCGTGGCATTCGCTCTCGACGAAGTGCTGCGCGCGAGCCCGGCGCACCGCTGGACCCTTAACCACACACTGCGCTGCGACCACCCGATGGAACTGTTTACGACCAAAGTCGTGGAAGTAGGATGAAGCTCTCGCAGCTCGCAAAAACCGTGCGCAGCAAGAACGCCGGCGTCGACCTGATCACTTTCGACATCATCTTTCGCAGCCGCGAGCCGTACGAGCGGGTGAAGCGCGCGCGGGTGCTCACACGCGAGACGGTGGCGCAGCTCTACGGTCTCGCGCCCGAGCGCATCGTCGACTTCGTAGAGTTCGACCCTGCCTTCGCCATCAAATTCACTATCACTCGCCTGCGCCCAAGCGGCAGCCCGGGCGACCCCGACATCTTCGGCTCGCAGCAGTACGCGCCGCTCTTGGACGTCGACGTACCGGACTAATCGAGCGAGATCTTCCTCTCCGCGGCGATGCGTTTCAGCTGCGCCAGGTCCTCTTTGACGCGCCCGGCAACCGCAGCGGGCGCGAGCGCAACCGGCTGCGCCCCGTCGGGGTCGAGGAAGGTGCGCAGCTCGGGCGAGGCCGAGATCTGGTTGATCTCGCGGTTCAGCCGCTCAACCAGCGGCATCGGCGTTCCCGCTGGCGCGAACACAGTGACCCAGATCTCGATCGCATAGCCGGGCACCGCCTGCGCGAGCGGCGGCAGGTCCGGAAACGCCGGGCTGGGCTTGGCTGACGTGACGGCGATCGGCCGCACCTTGCCCGCCTTGATCTGCGGCACGATCGAGCTGTAGTTCGAGATCATGACGTTGATCTGCCCGGCGGCGAGGTCGAGGAGAGCATTCGCCGCACCCTTATAGGGAACGTGGGTCATCTGGATGTTGGCCGCTCCGTTGAGGAGCTCGGTGGCGAGGTGCGCGACCGAGCCGACGCCCGCGGTGCCGTAGTTGAGCGCGGCCGGCTTGGCGCGCGCTGCGGCGAGGAGCTCGGCGCTCGACTTGATCGGCATCGATGCCGGCACGGCGACGAGCAGCGGCCCTTCCGCCACCATGGCGACCGGCACGAAACCCGCGATCGGGTCATACGGCAGCTTCGCCTGCGTCGCCGCCGTCGTGACGAAAGTGGACGAGGTCAGCAACAGGTGCGATCCATCGCGCGGCGCCTTGGCCACCGCCTCGGAGCCGATCACGCCCGCCGCGCCGGCCTTGTTCTCCACGATGACGTTATTGCCGAGCCGCTTGGCGAGCTGCGGCGCGATCGCGCGCGCAATAACGTCGTTGCTCCCGCCTGGCGGAAATGGGACCACGATGCGCATGAGCGGCGGAATGTCCTGCGCGAAGGCAGTTGGGACGGCAAAAATCGCAGCTACGAAGAAAACGAGTCGTCTCATCAGAACCTCCCGGGTGCATTTGAGCGCATGGGCGAGCGCCTGTAAACCAAATGGAGTCAGGACCCTGTTCCGGAAAAGGGTCCTGGCCCCTTTTACGCTAGTAGCGTCTTCAGGGCCCGCTTGTAGGCCGCTGCCGCCCTTCGAGCCTTCGCGTGCCGTTTGCCTTTCACCGCCCACCGCCCCGCGACCATGACATCGCGCACCATGCCGTTGCCGCCGGCGAATATGAGCGCGTTGGCGATGGCATCGCCGCTGCGGGCCTGCAGGTCGACGTGCTCGGGATCGAGGACCACCAGGTCGGCTCGCATGCCGGGGGCGAGCGCGCCCATGCGACGGCCGAGCGCCTGCGCGCCGCCTGCGGCGGCTTCCAGCCACAGCGTAGTGCCGACGGCAGGCGATTTTTTGCCGGTCGTCACGTTGCGTTTGCGTCGCGTAATCCGCTGGAAATACTCAAGTAGCCGAAGTTCCTCCGCGGGATCGCGCGACACGTGGCTGTCGCCGCCGATGCCATAGCGCCCTTTCGACGCGCGGTACTCGGCAAGGGAAAAGATTCCGTCGCCGAGGTTGCCTTCAGTCGTCGGACAGAGTCCCGCCACCGCACCGCTCGCGGCGAGCGCCCTGGTTTCCTCGTCGTTCATGTGCGTGGCGTGGACCACGCACCAGCGCTCGTCGACCGGCATCTCGGTAAGCAACCACTCGACCGGCCGTTTGCCAAGCGCTGCCTTGCACTCCTCCACTTCTCTCGGCTGCTCGGCAGCGTGGATGTGGATTGGCGCGCCGGCGGGCAGCGTAGCCACGAGCTCCTTGAGCGTCTGCGGATCGACGGCGCGCAGCGAATGCGGCGCCGCGCCGAGGTTCGTGTCGGGTGAGCAGTGCCGGCGCATCCTTTGGAGGATCAAGAGAAGCTGCGAGACGTCGCTCGAGAAGCGCTTCTGCTGCGGCTGCAAAGGCTTCTGGCCGAAGCCTGACCACATGTAGAGCGAGGGCAGGAGCGTGATGGCGATGCCCGCTTCGCGCGCGGCCTCGAAGTGGCTCATCAGCATGCCGGCGGGATGGTGCACGTAGTGGAACTCGGCAACCGCCGTGTAACCGTGCAAGAGCATCTCAATGTAGAGGTGGGTGGCGATGGCTTTCGCCTGCTTCGCGTTTACGCGCTCGACGAATTGGTACATCAACTCGCGCCAGGTCCAGAAGTCGTCCTGCCCCGGTCCGCGCATCTCGGTGAGGCCGGCCATAGCGCGCTGGAAGGCGTGCGAATGCAGGTTCGCCATTCCGGGAAGAACGGGGCCGGCAAGCTTCTCGCCTTTCCTGCCGGAAGAGACGCCGGAAATGGCGCCGCCCTCGTCCACTTCGATGCAGACATCGCGCGCCCAGCCGTGCGGCAGCAGTGCCTCGCGTGCGAAGTATTTTTTCATCCCGCTATCATAGCGGTGTGCACGATGCCGTCTTCTTGAATGCCAAGCTTGCGACGATGAACGGTCCGTCGTATGGAGCGATTGTCGACGCTGCCCTTGCCGTAACTGGAAATCGGATCTCGTGGGCAGGGCCGCGCAGCGAATGGCGCGACGGGGCGCGCGAGGAGCACGACGCACGCGGTGCGTGGATCACGCCGGGGCTCATCGACTGTCACACGCACCTCGTGTACGCCGGAAACCGCGCGCAGGAGTTCGAGCAGCGCCTGAAGGGCGCCACCTACGAGGAGATCGCGCGCGCGGGCGGGGGGATTCTGTCGACCGTGAAAGCGACCCGCGCGGCTAGCGAAGAAGAGCTTTTGCACCTGGCACAGAGACGTCTTTCTCGGTGGGAGGCCGAAGGCGCCACGGTGATCGAGGTGAAATCTGGCTACGGCCTCGACCGCGAAACCGAGCTCAAGATACTGCGCGCTGCGCGCCGGCTTTCCGGCCTGACCGTCAAGACGACCTTTCTCGGCGCGCATGCGCTGCCCGAGGAATACAAGGGGCGCTCGGACGACTATATCGATTTCGTCTGCAACGAGGTCCTGCCGGAAGCGAAAAAGCAGGGCCTGGTCGATGCGGTGGACGCCTTCTGCGAGCGCATCGCCTTTACGCCGGAGCAGACGCAGCGTGTATTCGACAAGGCAAAGGCGCTCGGGCTACCCGTCAAGCTGCACGCAGACCAGCTCTCGGATCTAGGCGGCGCGGCCCTCGCGGCCGGGCATGGGGCGCTATCGGCGGATCATCTCGAGTTCAGCAACGAAGAAGGCATCTCCCGGATGCGGGCGACGGGGACCGTGGCGGTCCTTCTTCCGGGCGCGTTCTACTTTCTCAAGGAAAAGCAGCTGCCGCCGATCGGCGCGCTGCGCCGCCACGGCGTACCCATCGCGCTCGCCACGGATCACAATCCGGGCTCCTCGCCGCTCGGCTCGCCGCTGCTCGTGCTGAACATGGCGTGCACGCTGTTCGGGCTGACGCCCGAGGAAGCGCTCGCGGGCATGACGCGCCACGCTGCGCGCGCACTTGGGCTTGCGGCGAGCCACGGCACGCTCGAGGTGGGAAAACAGGCCGATCTCGCCCTGTGGGAGATCGGTGCGCCCGCCGAGCTCGCCTACGCCTTCGGGGCGAATCCCTGCATGAAGGTCTTCAGAAGCTCCTTGAGTTGAGGGCGGACCTTCGCCGCCATATCTTCTCGCCAGCGGAAAGGCGGCTGCTCTTCCATATAGATGGCTTCGGCGAGCTCGAGCTGAACGGCGTGGACGTTGTCTGATGGGTCGCCGTAGGCGCGCGTGATGTAGCCGCCCTTGAAACGGCCATTCAAAACGACGGAATAACCTTTCGGGATCCTTGCGAGCTTCTCACCGAGCCCCGGAGCGCAGGACTTGCCCTCGGCCGTGCCGAGGTTGAAGTCCGTCAGCCGGCCGGCGAAGAAGCGCGGCAACACCGAGAGGATCGAATGCGCGTCCCAGAGGAGGGCGTAGCCGTGGTCGTTCTTCAATGACGCGAGCGTTTCAACCAGCTTTGCGTGGTAGGGCTTCCAGTAAGTGGTAATACGCTCCGAGATCTCGGCGGCCGAGGGTTCAAAACCCGGTACATACAGCGGTTCCCTGTGGAAGGTGTCGAGCGGCACGACGCCAGTGGTGTCCTGGCCGGGATAGAGATTCGCGTTGTCGGGCGGCCGATTGAGGTCGACCACGTAGCGCGAATGCGTGGCGACGAGCACCGAGGCGCCGAGCTGGTCGAGAAAGTCGTAGAGCGGCTCGAGGTGCCAGTCCGTATCGGGAAGCGCTTTGGCCGCGCGCGTGAGGCGCGGCTCGAGCCATTCGGGCACGAAGGTCCCGGTATGCGGCATCGAGACGAGGAGCGGCGTCCTGCCACGGCGAAACCGGTAGAGCTCCATCAGATCGAAAAGAGCAGCCCCGGCGCGAAGCGGTGGAACGCACCGGCTTCGACGAGCGCCTGGATCGCGGTGATATCCGGCGCGAAATAGCGGTCGTGGTCGTAGAAGCCGACGCGGGAGCGCACGAGCGAGTGCACTTCCTGCAGGCGGGGCGAAGTCTTGAGAGGGGCGCGCCAGTCGACGCCCTGCGCAGCGGCGAGCAGCTCGATCGCGACGATGCAGGCGCTGTTCTTCGCCATTTCCGAAAGTCGGCGCGCGGCGTAGGTGGACATGGACACGTGGTCTTCCTGGTTCGCCGAGGTCGGCAGGCTGTCCACGCTGGCCGGGTGGGCGAGCGACTTGTTCTCGGCGGCGAGCGCGGCCGCGGTCACCTGCGCCACCATGAAACCGGAATTCACGCCGCCGTGCTTGACGAGAAACGGAGGCAGGCCGGAGAGCGAGCTGTCGATGAGGAGCGCGATGCGCCGCTCGGAGAGCGCGCCGATCTCGGCGATCGCGAGCGCGAGCACGTCCGCCGCGAGCGCCACCGGCTCGGCGTGGAAGTTTCCGCCCGACAGGATCTCGTCTTTGTCGAAGAAAACGATGGGGTTATCGGTTACCGCTGCCGATTCGATCTCGAACACGCGCGCCGCATGCCGTATCTGGTCAAGGCACGCGCCCATGACTTGCGGCTGGCAACGCAGGCTGTACGGGTCCTGCACGCGCGGATCGTTCTCGAGGTGCGAGCGGCGGATCTCGCTCGCCGCGAGCAGCTCCGCGTACTGGCGCGCCACGAGCTCCTGCCCGGGCTGTCCGCGCAGGGCATGGATGCGCGAGTCGAACGGCGTGTCGCTGCCGGCGGCGGCATCAACCGAGAGGCCGCCCGCGGCAACCGCGGCGGCGAAGACATCCTCCGCCGCGAACAGGCCGATCAGCGCAAGCGCGGTCGAAACCTGGGTGCCGTTGAGCAACGCCAAACCTTCTTTGGGGGCGAGCTTAAGCGGTGCCAGGTCGCCGAGCGCTTCACGGGCGGGGAGGATTTTTCCTTTCGCCCGGACATCGCCGATGCCAAGAAGCGCGAGCGACAGGTGGGCGAGAGGCGCGAGGTCGCCCGAGGCGCCGACCGAGCCTTTCGCGGGGATGCAGGGATAAGTGCCGCGGTTGTAGAGCTCGAGCAGGCGCTCGACGAGTATTGGGCGCACGCCCGAATGTCCGCTCGCCAGCGCGACGATTTTGAGCGCCAGGACGAGGCGCACGGTCGCGTCGTCGAGAAGCGGCCCGGTGCCGGCGGCGTGCGAAAGCACGATGTTCATCTGCAGCCGGCCGAGCTCGTCGTCCGGGATGCGCGTTTGCGAGAGGCGTCCAAAGCCGGTATTGATGCCGTACGCCGGTTTTCCGGAGGCGACGATCCGCTCGACCGACTCCAAGCCCGCGCGCAGCGCGGGCAGGCACGCCGGGTCCAGCTCGAGCTCGGGACCTTCGCTTGCGATCCTGCGCAGGGCGGCGAGATCGAAGGGCCTGGCGCCGATCTTCATCGCCGCATCGGCAGATCGAGGCCGCTCTCGGCCGCGCACGCGATCGCTTCGGCATAGCCTGCGTCGGCGTGGCGCATCACGCCGCTCGCCGGGTCGTTCCATAGCACGCGCTCGATGCGCTTCGCTGCGGCCTCGGTGCCGTCGCAGACGATCACCATGCCGGCGTGCTGCGAGTAGCCCATGCCGACGCCGCCGCCGTGGTGGAACGACACCCAGGTCGCGCCGGAAGCGGTGTTCAGCATGAGGTTCAGGAGCGGCCAGTCCGAAACCGCATCCGTGCCGTCGCGCATCGCCTCGGTCTCCCGGTTGGGGCTCGCCACCGAGCCGGCGTCGAGATGATCGCGTCCAATGACGATCGGCGCCTTGAGCTCCCCCGTGCGGACCATCTCGTTGAACGCGCGCCCGGCGAGGTGCCGCTGCCCGAGGCCCAGCCAGCAGATGCGCGCCGGCAGGCCCTGGAAGTGGATTTTGGTCGAAGCAAGATCGAGCCAGCGCTGCAAGCCGCGGTCTTCCGGAAAAAGCTCTTTGACCCTCGCATCGGTGCGCACGATGTCTTCGGCATCGCCCGACAGCGCCACCCAGCGGAACGGCCCTTTGCCGACGCAGAACATCGGCCGCAGGTACGCCGGGACGAAGCCGGGATAGTCGAAAGCGTTCTTCACACCCGCGTTCTTCGCTTCCTGGCGGATGTTGTTGCCGTAGTCGACGCACGGAATCCCCATCGCCCTGAACTGCAGGATCGCCTGCACATGGCTGGCGATCGACTCGCGCGCCGACATCGCGACCTCTTCGGGCTCGCGCTTGCGCAGGTCCTGCCACTTCTCGAGCGACCAGTGCTCGGGCAGGTAGCCGTTGGCCGGGTCATGGGCCGAGGTCTGGTCGGTCACGAGCGCAGGTTTGAAACGCGTGTTCTTCGCTTGCTTGAGCACTTGCGGAACCACTTCGGCCGCGTTTCCGAGCAGCCCGATGGAAACCGGCGCGCTTGCATTCGCGAGGATATTCATCGCTTCGTCGAGGCTTGCGGCCTTGTGGTCCAGGTAGCCGGACTTGAGCCGCATCTCGATGCGCGATGGATCGCACTCGACGGCGAGCATCGAGGCGCCGGCCATGGTCGCAGCGAGCGGCTGGGCGCCGCCCATGCCGCCCAGGCCGGCGGTAAGAATCCATTTCCCCGACCAGTCGCCGCGGTAGTGCTTGCGGCCCGCCTCGGCGAACGTTTCGTAGGTTCCCTGCACGATGCCCTGGCTGCCGATGTAGATCCACGAGCCCGCGGTCATCTGCCCGTACATCATCAGGCCCTTGCGGTCGAGCTCGTTGAAGTGCTCCCAGTTCGCCCAGTTCGGCACCAGGTTGGAGTTCGCGATCAGCACTCTCGGGGCGTCGGGGTGGGTCCTGAGCACGCCGGCCGGCTTGCCGGATTGAACGAGGAGGCTCTGATCGTCCTCCAGAGAAACAAGACTTTTTGTTATTGCTTCGTAGCATTCCCAGTTGCGGGCCGCCTTGCCGATGCCGCCGTAGACCACCAGGTCCTCCGGCCGCTCCGCGACCTCGGGGTCGAGGTTGTTCATCAGCATGCGCAGCGGCGCCTCGGTGAGCCAGCTCTTCGCGCTGAGCTTGCTGCCGCGCGGCGAGCGTACGACGCGGGATGTCGGCGAGTTCATTTGGAGTAACATCTTTGCACAGAACCCCGGGAGAGAAGATGAAGCGCCTTATTGTTTTGTCCGTGTTGGCACTGGCCGCTCAACCTGGCCTTTCCCAAGACAAGGTCAACATCGGCATCAGCGGCTGGACCGGCTTTGCGCCGCTCACGCTCGCGCTGCAGGCAGGCATCTTCAAGAAGAACGGCGTCGAGGCGACCATCAAGAAGATCCCGCAGCAGAGCCGTCATCTCGCCATCGCCTCGGGCGACATCCAGTGCGCGGCGACCACGGTCGAGACCTGGCTCGTCTGGAATGCGAACGGCGTGTTGACCAGGCAGATCTTCCAGCTCGACAAGAGCTTCGGCGCCGACGGCATGGCGACGCGCGCGAACATCGCAAAAATCGCCGATCTAAAGGGCAAGACGATCGGCTCGCAGGCGCCGGGGACCTCGCCGTATTTCGTCATGGCATGGATGCTGAAGAAGAACGGGCTTACGCCGAAGGATGTCACCGTCGTGTCGATCGATCCGGGGCCGGCGGCGCAGGCGTTCCTCGCCGGGCAGTACGACGCGGTCATGACCTACGAGCCGTATCTCTCCTCCATCCGCGCGAAGCCTGACGCAGGCAAGATCATCGCCACCACGCTCGACTATCCGGTGGTGATGGACACGTTCGGCTGCACGCCGAAATATCTCGCCGAGCACGGCCGCGCCGCGCGCGCGATGACGCAAAGCTACTTCCAGGCGCTCGAGATGATCGCGAAAGAGCCGCAGAAGGCCTACGAGATCATGGGCGCCGACGTGAAGCAGAGCGGGGAGCAGTTCGCAAACTCGGCCAAGTACCTGCGCTGGCAGGACCGCGGCGCGAACCAGAAGTTCTTCGCCGGCGAGCTGCAGGCCTTTCTCAAGGAAGCGGGGCAGATCCTCCTCGAGATCGGCATCATCAAGTCGATGCCCGACGTGAACAGCACTATCGACACGAGCTACATCAAGTAGCTTGACGCCTCTCAAGCCGGTCGGGCCGGGCGCGCGGTTCGCGCTCGGCGCGGCGTTTTTCGTGCTTTTCTTCGCCGCGTGGGCGCTCGCCACCTTCGGCGGCTACGTCTCGCCGACCTTCCTCGCCGACCCCGCCACCATGATGCGCGAAGGCTGGAACCTGCTCGTTCAGCACGGCTTCATCAAAGACATCCTGATCACCATCTGGCGCGTATTCGGCGGCTTTCTCCTCGCCGCGGCGATCGGCATCCCGCTCGGGATGGCGATGGGCGCGTACAAGCCGATCGAGGCCTTCTTCGAGCCGTTCATTTCGTTCTCGCGCTACCTGCCGGCGTCTGCATTCATTCCGTTGCTCATCCTCTGGGCGGGGACCGGCGAGGCGCAGAAGCTCGCCGTCATTTTCGTCGGCTCGTTCTTCCAGATCGTGCTCATGGTGGCGGTGAGCGTGGGGAACACGCGGCGCGATCTGGTGGAAGCGGCCTATACGCTCGGCGCGAGCGACCGGGCAATCGTGACGCGCGTCCTGCTACCGGCCGCGGCGCCGGAGATCGCCGAGATCTCGCGCCTCGTGCTCGGGTGGGCCTGGACCTACGTCATCGTCGCGGAGCTGATCGGCGCCTCCTCGGGCATCGGCCACATGATCATGGACAGCCAGGCGCTCCTCAATACCGGCCAGATCATCTTCGGCATCGTGGTGATCGGCGTGATCGGCCTGGTTTCGGACTACCTTTTCAAGGCGCTCAACCGGCGGCTCTTTCCCTGGAGCCTCGCGTGAGCAAGCTCGCGATCGAAGGAGTATCGAAGAATTTTGCTCAAACCAAGGCATTGGAAAGAATCGATCTCGCGATCGCGGACAACGACTTCCTCTGCATCCTCGGCCCGTCGGGCTGCGGCAAGTCCACGCTCTTACGCATCGTCGCCGGGCTGGAAGCGCCGAGCACCGGGCGCGTGCTGCTCGACGGACAGGCGGTCGAGCGCCCCGGCCCCGACCGCGGCATGGTGTTCCAGTCCTACACGCTTTTCCCCTGGCTCACCGTCAGACAGAACGTCCTGTTTGGCACCCGATCGACGGCCGAAAAGGCCGATTCGCTGATTCGCAGGGTCGGCCTAAAGGGATTCGAGAACCACCACCCGAAACAACTCTCCGGCGGCATGCAGCAGCGCACGGCGCTGGCGCGCGCGCTCGCCAACGACCCGAAGATCCTGCTTCTGGACGAGCCTTTCGGCGCGCTCGACAACCAGACACGGGCGCTCATGCAGGAGCTGCTGCTCGGCATCTGGGAGGCCGACCGCAAGACCGTGCTGTTCGTCACCCACGACATCGAAGAAGCGATCTTCATGGCGAACCGCGTCGCGGTAATGTCGGCGCGGCCCGGGCGCATCAAGTCCATCGTGCCGATCGCGCTGCCGCACCCGCGGCACTACACTATGAAAACCACGCCGGAGTTCTCGCGCTACAAGGCAGAGCTCACTGAAGAGATCCGCGTCGAGTCAATCCGGACAATGGAAATGGCGGTCGGGGGGTTGCTCGGGTAGGTTTCTGAAAGGCCAACGACCGTGAAAAAGCGCTCCTCGCGCCGCACTTTGAAGTCTGACCTGACCAAGGTCGACGCCCACGTAATTCGCTCGCACGAGTACAAGGAACTGCCCGAACTTACGGAGCGAGCCTTGTCGCGTGCTGTCGGGTCCAGGATGGCAGACACGAATTGCAGAGCGTCTGAGAAAGATTCGATGACATGCAACCTAGTCGGCGCTTGAATCGGGAGCGCCGTAACGACGGCGTCCGCGCAAGTCTTTTTCTGCCACCCGCCGCCGTGATTACGGCAGACGTCCATTAGGAGAAGCGCAAAATGCTGAGAACCCCGCTCTGTGAGCTCCTCGGCATCGAGGTGCCCATCATCCTAGCGCCCATGGGCTCGGCTACGTCCGCCGAGTTTGCGGCGGCGGTATCCAACCAGGGCGGACTCGGTGGAATCGGTTCGCTATTTCGTACCACGGCGGCGATCAAGCGCGACATCGACGTCGTGCGGAAATTGACGAACCGGCCGTACGCCGTCAATCACATCCCGCAGCTGCTCGATGGCGAAGCTTTTCGCTACGCCCTGGAGGCGCGACCGGCCGTGATCTCGTTCGCCCTTGGCGATCCCGGCGATCTCGTGCGGCAGGCGCACGATGTAGGGGCGCGCGTGATGTTGCAGGTGACCACGGTTGGGCAAGCGGTCCAGGCCGCCGAGCGCGGCGTGGACGTGATCATCGCGCAGGGGGGCGAGGCCGGAGGCTACAGCGGGAACGTGAGCACGATGGTGCTGGTCCCGCAGGTCGTCGACGCAGTGTCGCCGACCCCCGTGGTCGCAGCCGGCGGCATCTTCGACGGCCGCGGCATCGCCGCCGCTCTGATGCTCGGTGCGGCCGGCGTCAATCTCGGCACCCGCTTCCTCGCCTCCAAGGAATCGCCCATCTCCGACGAGTGGCGGCAGGCGATCATCGCGGCCGAGTCGGAAGACACGATGAAAGCGGAGGTCCTTAACGACATCAGCCCGCTGCCGGGCACGGCCGGCTTCAACACCGTTCTACGCTCCCTGCATACTCCCTTCCTGGACGAATGGAGCACCAGGCGCGAGGAAGCGCGCCGCGAGCGTGATCGTCTGCGCAGCCATGTCGTCTCGACGCATCAGGCTGGCCGGCAGCACGACACTCTGCTCACGGCCGGTCAGACCGCCGGAGGCATCAAAGAGGTTCTGCCGGTGGCGGAGATCATGCGTCGCCTCATCGCCGAGGCCGAAGCGGCGCTGTCGAAGAAGGCGTGGACCTTCAGTTGATTTGACGTACTATGCAGACGGCGGCAGGCTGCGCGTCCAGCAATCCAACCAGGGCGCGCGGGTCCCGCCGGCCACACGAGGAGCGCACCATGGGATTCTTCAGCAAGATCCTCGAGAAGCTCGGCATTGGCGGCACGGCCGCCGCCGCCACCGCCGCCGCACCACCCACTGCCGCGCCCGCGAGCTCGACTGCACCGGCGCCACCCAGGCCGGTTGCCCTGGTCGATGTTGTGGCGCAACTGGAGCAGCGCGCGGCGGCGAACCCGCAGAAGCTGAACTGGCGGACTTCCATTGTTGACCTGCTGAAGCTGCTCGAGATTGACAGCAGCTTCGCGGCACGCAAAGAGCTGGCCACCGAGTTGGGTTGCCCTGCGGAGTTAATGGCGGATTCGGCAAAGATGAACATTTGGCTGCACAAGACCGTCCTCGCGCGCATCGCCGCCAACGGCGGCAATGTGCCCCGGGACCTTCTAAGTTGATTGAGTAGGCGCTGCAACCACTACCAGGAGGCAGGCACATGCAAATCACCGACATCTTCGGCCAGATGGGCGGCCTTCAGTCGATCGCGCGTGAACTGGGCGTCAGCGAGACCCAGGTGGCGAGTGGCGCCGACGCGCTCTTCCCGGCAATCCTCGGCGGATTCAAAAAGCAGGCGCAGTCACAGCCCGCGGGCCTCGAGGGGCTAGGCGGCCTGCTCGGACAACTTGGCGGCGGCGGCCTGCTCGACAACGTGCTGGCGCCGGAGCCGACGGACGTAAGCCGCGGCAACGCCGTACTCGGAGAGATATTTGGCTCCAAGGACGTGAGCCAAGCGGTCGCGCAGAACGCGGCTTCGCAGACTGGTGTCGCCCCGTCCGTGCTCAAGCAGATGCTGCCGATGCTAGCGATGCTGGCTGCAGGCTACATGGCGAAGCAGCAGGGCGCCGGCGCCGCGGCGCAGCCTTCCCCGGCGGACGGCGGGCTCGGCAATCTGCTGGGGGGCCTGCTCGGGGGCTCCGGCACCGGTAGGGCTATGCCGCGCGCTGGCGCGCCGGGCTTTGCCTCGATGCTCGACTTGAACGGCGACGGCAATCCTCTGGACGACATCCTCAAGATGGCCAATAAGGCGTTGCGCTAACCCTGCCGCGCGCGAAGGCGGGCTTCGCCTGCTTCCCCGGGCAGCGCTCGTTGGCCTCCTTGCGACATTAGTAGGGTGATTTCACGCTTCCCAGGTCAGCCACGCCTTTACGCGAGGATGAGATAGCGCTTCGGGGTTGACGACGTATTGCGGACGGCGGCCGGCGTGGACGGCGAGGATGGCGCCGATGGCGGTGCGGGCGATGTTGCCAAAGAGCTCGTCGGTCCACGCGAGCGCATGCGGTGTGACGATGACGTTGTCGAGCTTGAGGATGGGATTGGTGCCGGGAGTTGGCTCTTCTTCGAAAACGTCGAGGCCGGCGCCGGCGATGCGGCGGGCGGCAAGCGCGTCGTAGAGCGCGCGCTCGTCCACGATCGGGCCGCGCGCGACGTTTATGAGATAGGCAGTGGGCTTCATGCGCCCAAGCTCGCGCGCGCCGATGAGATGCCGGGTCTCGTCGTTCAGCAGGCAGGCGACGACCACGAAGTCGGACCGCGCCATGAGTTCATCGAGCGGCACTTTCGTCGCGCCAAGGTTCTCGATCGCTGTCGCGTCCACATAGGGATCGGAAACCAAGAGATGGAGGTCGAACACGCGCGCCATGCGCACCAGTTCCTTACCGATGCCGCCGGCGCCGACGACGCCGAGCGTGCGGCCGGTGAGGCCGGTGCCCATGTGCTCGACACGCTCGGCCCAGCGGCCTTCGCGTGTGAGGCGGTCCTTGACGAAGAGCCGGTGCGAGAGCGCGAGGATGAAAGTCAGCGCGATGGTCGCTACCGGGCGCGGCACGGCGTTCGGCGTGTTTGCCACCAGCACCCCGGCGCGGGTCATGGCAGGGACGTCGACACTGTCGTAGCCGACGCCGTGGCGCGAGACGAGCTTGAGCCGCAGGTTGGGCGTTTCGACGACCCGAGCGCTCACTTTGAGGGAGTTCACATATAGGGCATCGAATGCGGCGGCATGTTCCGGCGTGATTGCGCGCAGGCCGGGCGGGAGCTTTTCCCAATCCACGGCATCGAGTGCTTGCAAGGGCTCGCGCCCGAAGGTCGGCTCGCCGCGCTGGTCGAAGAGGTCGCTGGTGACGCCTACCTGGAACGCCATGCGCCGATGTTGCGCTGGATCGCGGCCTGCAGCATGCCCTGGTCGGTGCCGGTGGCGATCATGCGGAACCCGTGGCCGAGGTACTCGCTTCCCAGCGCCTCGTCGGCGGCCATGTAGCCGGCCGCTTTGCCGTTCTTCTGCGCGGCCGCCACGATGCGCTTGACCGCGTCGCGGTAGCGCGGGTGAGAGAAGTTGCCGGGGATCGCGAGGAAATTGGTCAGGTCGAAATGGCCGAGCCAGAGCACGTCGATCCCTGGCACCGCGGCAATCGCCTCGACGTTCTGGAGGCCGCGGGCGGTTTCGATCATCGCGATGACGAGCGTGCGCGCATGGATCATGCGCATCTTCTCGATGACGTCGCCCCCCTGGTAGTCGTCGTGGGCGAAGCCGAACGCCGCGCCGCGCCGGCCCTCGGGCGGATAACGCGTGCACGAGACGATGAACCGCGCCTGCTCGGCATCGTCCACCAGCGGCACCATGACGCCGAGCGCGCCGCAATCGAGGGCGCGAGCGATGAAGTCGTATTCAGTGCCCGGCACGCGGACGAGCGGCACGACGCCGAGCGCGCGGCACAGGGAGAACTGGGGCTTGAGCGCCTCGAAGCCGGTGCCGGTGTGCTCCATGCAGTAGAGCGCGAACTCGGCGCCGGCGTTCGCCAGGATGCGCGGCATTCCGGGCGTGAAGAACTCGAACACCATCGAGCCGAAAGCCTTGCCGCCCGCGGCGAGGCTTTTCTTGACGGTGCTCTGTCTCATCTATTTCTTCATTTTAGGCGCCGGTTCGACCGAAACCGCCAGGGCTTCGGTGTAGGTGGCCTCCACCTGGTCGCCGACCTTGACTAGCTTCAGCTGCTTCGGGTCCTTCACTTTCAGGTCCACGGTCCGCTTCGGGCCGCGCAGCGTGATGGTCTGGCGCTTGGGATCCACCGCTATCACGTCTGCGACCACGGTAACCTGCCGCGCCGTGCCGGCCGCCGGCTGCTCGCCCGGCTGCGCGCTGGCCGTACCCTCGCGCTCGCTGCGCTCGCGGATGCCGGAGCCGCCTTTCTTCAGTTCGAGGGAAAGCGCCTCGTAGTAGCGCACGGCGACCATGTCGCCGACCTTGATCCGGTCGAAGTTCTTTGCTTTTTCACTCACTGGCAGCGTGACGACGTTGCCGCGCGGTCCTTTGAGGGTCACGGTGCGTTCGGCCGGGTCGATGGCCTCGACTGAAGCGGTGATGGTGACGATGCGGGCGGCAGAGCCTTTGCCGGGCGCGGTCGACACGGCGCTTTCGCCGCTGACCGCCGGCTTTTGCTGGGCCGATGCGGGGGCTGCGCAGGCGAGCGCTGCGGCTGTCGCGATGAAAAGTTTACGCATTGCGGAGTCCTTGTCGGAAGATTGAGACAGCGCAAACCATAGCGCAGCGCGAGCGCATCGGCCATCGGACCAAAGTCCAGTCCGCCGCGTGTTTGTGGCGGGCTGCGAGTTCCGGTAGACTCGTCCATCCCTACCCGCGTCAGGTAGATGACCAAGTATGTTTTCGTAACAGGCGGTGTAGTTTCCTCCCTGGGGAAGGGGATCGCCGCCGCGTCCCTGGCCGCAATCCTGGAATCGCGCGGCATCCGAGTCACCAACATCAAGCTGGACCCGTACATCAACGTCGATCCTGGGACGATGAGCCCGTTCCAGCACGGCGAGGTGTTCGTCACCGAAGACGGCGCCGAGACCGACCTCGACCTTGGCCACTACGAGCGCTTCCAGAGCTCGAAGATGCGCCGCTGGAACAACTTCACCACCGGCCAGATCTACGAGTCGGTGATCAAGAAGGAGCGCCACGGTGACTATCTCGGCGGCACCGTCCAGGTCATCCCGCACATCACCGACGAGATCAAGCTCTTCATCAGGCGCGGCGCGGGCGACGCCGACGTGGCGATCGTGGAAATCGGCGGCACCGTCGGCGACATCGAGTCGCTGCCTTTCCTCGAGGCCATCCGCCAGATGGGGCTCGATCTCGGCCGCAACAACGTCTGCTATATCCACCTGACGCTCGTGCCCTACATCCAGTCGGCGGGCGAGATCAAGACCAAGCCCACGCAGCACTCGGTGAAGGAGCTGCGCGAGATCGGCATCCAGGCCGACGCGGTGGTATGCCGCACGATCCAGCCGCTGCCCGAGGACGAAAGGCGCAAGATCGCGCTTTTCACCAACGTCCAGAAAGAGGCCGTTATCTCCGCCTGGGACGTCGAGTCGATCTACAAGATTCCGATGATGCTGCACGAGCAGATGCTCGACGAGATCGTCTGCCACAAGCTTCAGATCCTGGCGCGCGCGGCCGACCTTTCCGAGTGGAAGAAAATCGTCCACACCCAGGAGCATCCTGAGCACGAGGTGGACGTCGCGTTCGTCGGCAAGTACGTCGACCTGCAGGACTCCTACAAGTCGCTGAACGAGGCTCTGCGCCACGCCGGCATTCACACCAACTCGAAAGTCAACATCCACTATGTCGACTCCGAGGAGCTGGAGAAGGGCAATTCCGTGCCGCTCGAGAAGATGGACGCGATCCTGGTGCCGGGCGGTTTCGGCAAGCGCGGAACCGAGGGCAAGATGCGCGCGATCCGCTTTGCGCGCGAGAACGGCGTCCCCTATCTCGGTATCTGCCTCGGCATGCAGCTCGCTACTGTCGAGTTCGCGCGCAACGTCTGCGGCCTCGCCGGCGCCAACAGCACGGAGTTCGACCCCGACACACCTCACCCGGTAGTCGCGCTGATCACCGAGTGGCTAGACCGCACCGGGCGCATCGAGCGGCGCAGCGAGAAGTCGGATCTGGGCGGCACCATGCGCCTGGGAAGCCAGAAATGCCCGGTGGAGCCTAATACCCTCGCTTCCTCAGTCTATGGGAGTGAAGTAAACGAGCGGCATCGGCACCGCTATGAGGTGAACAATATCTACGTGCCGCAGCTCGAGGCGAAGGGCTACAAAGTCTCGGCGCGCACGCCGAGCGAGAGCCTGCCCGAGATCATGGAGCTGCCCGGGCATCCGTTCTTCATGGGCGTGCAGTTCCACCCGGAGTTCACCTCGACACCGCGCTACGGCCATCCGCTGTTCAAGGCATTCATCAGCGCGGCGCTGCGACACCGCGCCGCCTCCAAGCTCAGGGTCGTCGCAGCTTAACTGCCCAATGCGCCTCTGCGGTTTCGAAGTCGGCCTGGACAGGCCGCTATTTCTCATCGCGGGTCCGGACACGCTCGAAAGCGAGCAGCTGTGCCTCGACGTTGCCGGAAAGCTGAAGGAGCACACCGCCAAGCTCGGCATGCCGTACATCTTCAAAGGGTCGTTCGACAAGGCGAACCGCAGCTCGGGAAAGAGCTACCGCGGTCCGGGAATGGAGGAGGGTTTACGCATTCTCGCTTCGGTGAAGAAAAACATTGGTGTTCCAGTGCTCACCGACGTGCATGAAGACACGCCGATGAAAGAGGTCGCGGCGGTGGTCGACGTGATCCAGACCCCGGCGTTTCTCTGCCGCCAGACCAATTTCATCCGCAACGCCGCCGCGCAAGGCAAGCCCCTGAACATCAAGAAAGGCCAGTTCCTGTCGCCGTGGGAAATGAAGAACGTGGTCGAGAAGGCGGCCAGCACCGGCAACAGGCAGATCCTGGTGTGCGAGCGCGGCTTCAGCTTCGGCTACAACAATCTCGTCGTCGACATGCGCGGCCTCGCGGCGATGCGCGAAACCGGCTGCCCGGTGGTGTTCGACGGCACTCACTCGGTGCAGTTGCCGGGCGGGCAAGGGACCTCGTCGGGCGGACAGCGCGAATTCATCCCGGTGCTCGCGCGGGCTGCGGTCGGCGCGGGGGTTTCGGGCGTATTCATGGAAACCCACCCCAAGCCCGACGAGGCGCTGTGCGACGGTCCCAATTCCTGGCCGCTCGCCCTGATGCCCGAGCTGCTCGATACGCTGGCGGAGCTCGACCGCCTGGTGAAGCGCAAAGGTTTCGTGGAGGAGAGAGTGAACACGCAATGAGCTCCATCGTCGACGTGGTGGCACGGGAGATCCTGGACTCGCGCGGCAACCCGACCGTGGAGGCCGACGTCCTGCTCGAGTCCGGCGTGATGGGGCGCGCCGCCGTGCCCTCGGGCGCTTCCACCGGCAGCCGCGAGGCGGTCGAGCTGCGCGACGGCGACAAGGGGCGCTACGGCGGCAAGGGCGTGCTGAAGGCGGTGGAGTTCGTCAACACCGAGATCTCGGAAGCGATCGTCGGCCTCGACGCGACCGAGCAGGCGTTCATCGACAAGACGCTGATCGAGCTCGACGGCACTGAGAACAAGTCGCGCCTCGGGGCGAACGCGCTGCTCGCCGTCTCGATGGCGGTGGCGAAAGGCGCCGCCGAGGAAGCCGGGCTCCCGCTCTATCGCTATTTTGGCGGCTCCGGAGCGATGAAGATGCCGGTGCCGATGATGAACGTGGTGAACGGCGGCGCGCATGCGAACAACAACCTCGATTTTCAGGAGTTCATGATTGTGCCGGTCGGGGCGCAATCTTTCCGCGACGCGTTGCGCTGCGGCGCGGAGGTTTTCGCTTCGTTGAAGAAGATCATCGACGCGAAGGGGATGTCGACTGCCGTGGGAGACGAAGGCGGCTTCGCGCCCAACCTGCCGAACCACGCCGCCGCGATCGAGATGATCCTCGACGCCATTGGCCGCGCCGGCTACACCGCAGGACAGGACGTGGTCCTCGCGCTCGACTGCGCCGCTTCCGAGTTCCAACGGGAAGGAAAATACGTGCTCGACTCGGAGAGAAAGACGCTGGGCGCGGCAGATTTCGTCGACTACCTGGCCGAGCTCGCGGCGCGCTATCCCGTTGTGTCGATCGAGGACGGCATGGCGGAAGCCGACTGGGAAGGCTGGAAGCGCCTCACCGACAGGCTCGGCGCCAAGGTGCAGCTTGTCGGTGACGATCTCTTCGTCACCAACACCCGCATCCTGCGCGAAGGAATCCGCCAGGGCGTGGCGAACGCCGTTCTCATCAAGGTGAACCAAATCGGCACGCTCACCGAGACCTTCGCCGCGATCGAGCTGGCGAAGCGCTCGGGCTACGGCACGGTGATCTCGCACCGCTCCGGCGAGACCGAGGACACCACCATCGCCGACATCGCGGTCGGCACCAACGCGCTGCAGATCAAGACCGGGTCGCTGTCGCGCTCCGATCGGGTCGCGAAGTACAACCAGCTGCTGCGCATCGAGGAGGACCTCGGCGACTCGGTGAGCTATTCCGGGCGCGGGGCGTTCGCCGGGGCGGCATGAGAATCCTGGGCGCTATCCTCGTCGTCCTGATCGTGCTCATCCAGTATCCGCTCTGGCTGGGCAAGGGTGGATGGCTGCGCGCCTGGGAGGTCGACCGCCAGGTCGAGGCGCAGAAGGCCAAGAACCACCAGCTCGACATCCGCAACGCCGGGCTCGCCGCAGAAGTGAAGGACCTCAAGCAGGGCACCGAAGCGATCGAGGAGCGCGCGCGCCAGGAACTCGGCATGCTGCGGCCCGACGAGATCTTCTTCCAGTACGTTCAGGGGAAACCGGGGTCAGCGCCGGACAGCGCCGCGAAGCTGCCCTGATACCGAGCTAGTTCTTGCAAGACGCGAGATCGCGCATTGCGACTTCGCGCCAAGCGCCGCGCGGTGGCTGCTCGCGGATCACGACGTTGTAGATGTCGTCGCGGTAGGAGACATTGGCTTCATAGCGATAGCCCGTGCGCGGCTTGAGCAGCGTTTCCAAGGTGATGCGGGTTCGCTTGGCGGCAAGGAAGCTCGAGGTGGAAAAATCGAACACCAGGTAGCTCCAGCGCTCGGCCGGGATGCCGATCTCGGCCGAGGGCTTGTCGAGCGCGACGGTGCCGAGGTACTCGGCGCGGCATTGGGCGTCCACGCTATGCACGCCGAGAGCGGTTCGCGCGCTGCTGGCCGTGCGGAGGGTAAGGTTCTTCGGCGCGACGCTGTCGGGGTAAGACTTGCCGCCCGCGCATGCCGCGAGCAGCAGAAGCGCCGCCGCCCGGGCGAGCGCTCCGAGGGCGGTTCTCACCCGATTTTCGTCATGTCAGGGCAACCGAGGTTGTCGCCGCTGGCCCAGCCCTGGATCGCGCGGTATACGACGTCGTAACCCTTGGACGGCCCGTAGAGCTGGATGCGCGTGCGGTTGCCCGGCATCGGATAGGCGTCGGCGACGATGATGTACGGACCGCCCTCAGGAGGCTTGCTCGGGTACATCACGCCGGTCTTGTGGTGCTGCTGCAGATGCAGCTCGGCCCGCTCCCCGTTGATCACGACGGTGGGCGTGTACTCGGTAAGGATGTTCTGGTAGCTCATGTTGGTCTGCGAGACGGTGCGCACGGATACCCTCAGGCATTCGGGCGCCCTGCGGCGGAATGTCGCCGCCACCTCTTTCATCGAGCGGTTGACCTCATAGCTGTCGGTCTTCGCCATCATCGCGCCCGGAACGGCCTTGCGGAACTCCTCGGCCGTCTGCGGCATCGGCGAGCATGCGGCGAGCGCCAGGGCAGCAGCGGCGAGGCTGGCGCGTGCACGGAATGTCTTCATATTCTCCCCTGCTAAGTTGTTTGTGCGGGAGGTGATAGCACGCCGAGCCGCCGCCGGCGTAGGCACTATTGCTTGTCAACCCATCGGCGAGCCAGGCCTTACTCGCCTTCATCGGGAAATTCTCCGGCGATGGCTTCCAGCAGGTCATTGCGCGTCACGATCCCCTGGAAACGGCCTTGCGCGTCAGCCACGATGGCGAGCTCTGCAGTTTGCCGTTTGAACTGATTGAGCGCGTCGAGGATCGAGGCTTGCGCGCGCACGCTCGGCGCCGGGCGCAGGACGCTGGAGAGGTCGACTGGCTTTCCGTCCACGCAAAGTGCAAGGACGTCTTCTTTTCGCACCACGCCTTGCACCTTGTCGATCGAGCCGCGGCCTACCGGGAACTCGCGGTGCGGATTCGCGCGTAGCTTTGCGAGGACATCCGGATCGTCAATGTCCAGCCACGCGACGTCCTGCCGCCGGGTCATTATTGCGCTCACGGGGCGATCGTGGAGGCTGAGCACGCCGCCCACCATCTGCCGCTCTGCGGGCTCGAACACCGCGCCTTGCGGAAGGGCGTAGGCGGGAAGCGGAACCCCGCCCAGGATCCTGAGCACCGCATCGGCCATCTGTTGGCGCCCGCTCGCGCCGGAAGTGGTCCTGCGCCGACTGGCGAACTGGTTGAGGATTTCGATCATCAGCGAGAAACCAATGGCGGCATAGAGGTAGCCCTTCGGCACATGCAGACCGAAACCGTCGAGCACCAGCACGAGCCCGACCATGAGCAGGAACCCCAGGCACAGGATGATGAGCGACGGACGCTTGGTGATGAACTCGGTCAGCGGCTTGCTCGCGAAGAGCATCGTCAGCACTGCGATCACGACCGCCGCCATCATGACGTAGAGCTCGTCCACCATACCGACCGCCGTGATGATCGAATCGAGCGAGAACACCGCGTCGAGCACCACGATTTGCGCCACGATCGGCCAGAAGCCGGCCGGGCTGCCTGCGGCGGAAGTGTGCGGCTTCTGTTCGAGGCGGTCATGGATTTCGGTGGTCGCCTTGATGAGCAGGAATAGCCCGCCCGCGATGAGGATCAGGTCGCGCCAGGACGCCTCGAACCCCCGGAAGCTGAAGAGGGGCGTTGTCAGCGACATGACCCACGTAATGCTGCCGAGCAGAGCGAGCCGCATCACGAGCGCGAGCGACAGGCCGATGATGCGTGCGCGGTCGCGCTGCTTGCGCGGCAGCTTCCCGGCCAGGATCGCGATGAAGATCAGGTTGTCGACGCCGAGCACGATCTCGAGCGCGACGAGCGTGGCGAGCCCGACCCAGACGGTCGGATCAGCGATCCATTCCATGGACTTTCTCCTCTGGGACGGGCTTATACTATTTGAATGAGATTAAGCCCGTTGCAGATGGAGCAGTTCGAGCGGGACGGGTACCTTTTTTTCCCGTCGCTCTTCACGCAGGAAGAGATCAAGGTCCTGAACGACGAAGTCCCCGCCTTATATGCACAGCGCCGCCCGGAGAACGTGCGCGAGAAGACCGGCGACGTGGTGCGCACAAACTTCGCCGCGCACATGTACAGCTATCCCTTCGCCAAGCTCGCGCGCCACCCGCGCATGGTCGAGCCGATCAAGCAGCTTTTCGGCGAGGACGTGTACATGCACCAGTTCAAGGTCAACGGCAAGGCGGCGTTCGACGGCGACGTGTGGCAGTGGCACCAGGACTACGGCACCTGGCGCGCCGACGACCAGATGCCCGAGGCGCGCGCGATGAATGTCGCGATCTTCCTGGACGAGGTGAACGAGTTCAACGGGCCGCTCATGTTCATCCCGGGCAGCCACAAGCTCGGCGTGCTCGACGCGGAGCACGACACCAGCACCACCAGCTATCCGCTGTGGGTCATTTCTCATGAAACCATCAGGAAGCTGGTCGGCCACGGCGGCATCGTGGCACCCAAGGGCCCGCCGGGATCCATGATCCTGTTCCATGGCTGCCTGGTGCACGCCTCGACCTCCAACCTCTCGCCGTGGGACCGCGTGAGCGTCTATCTATCGCTCTGCGCGGTGTCGAACCACATCCGGCGCTTCAAGCGGCCGGGCTACATCGCACACCGTGACTTCACGCCGATCCAGTGCCTGCCGGATGACTGCCTGCTCAGGCGCTACGACGTCCCGCTGCCCTGGAAGAACGGGACGCCGAACGATGAGCTGCAGGCGGCGTGAACCTGTATTCGAAGCTGAAGCAACTTCAAAGACCGCTGCGCATCGGGCTCATCGGCGCCGGCAAGTTCGCCGCGATGTACATCGCGCAGGTGCCGAAGACGCCGGGCGTGCACCTCGTCGCGATCGCCGACATCGCACCGGACTACGCCAGAGAGAACCTGAAGCGCGTCGGTTGGGCGACCGAGCGCTATGGCGCTGCTTCCATCGACCAGGCTTTGAAGAGTGGTCAAACCCATCTGTCCGAGAACTGGGAAGCGCTGGTGGCGCATCCCGCGATCGACATCGTCATCGAGGCGACGGGCAACCCGCCCGCGGCGGTGGAGCATGCCTTGTCTGCTTTCAAGAACAAGAAACATCTCGTCATGGTGACGGTGGAGGCGGATGCCTTCTGCGGGCCGCTATTCGCGCGCAGGGCGGCCGAGGCCGGTGTGGTGTACAGCCTCGCGTACGGCGACCAGCCGGCGCTCATCTGCGATCTCGTCGACTGGGCGCGTGCTGCAGGATTCCCGGTCGTTGCGGCGGGGCGCGGCCACAAATGGCTGCCGCACTATGCGCAATCGACGCCGGAGACGGTGTGGGGCTACTACGGCCTGACTCCCGAACAGGCGAAGCACGGCGGGCTCAACCCGAAAATGTTCAACTCCTTCCTCGACGGCTCGAAGCCCGCGATCGAGGCCGCGGCGGTGTGCAATGCCACCGGACTGACGCCGGCGCCCGAGGGACTGCTGTATCCGGCAGGATCGGTGGACGAGATTCCCGCGCTGATGCGCCCCAAAGCCGAGGGCGGAGTGCTGCATCACAAAGGACAAGTCGAGGTCGTTTCTTCCCTCCAGAGGGATGGAGCCGTCATTCCCTACGACATTCGCTTCGGGGTCTGGGTGGTGTTCGAGGGCGAAACCGATTACATCCGCCGCTGCTTCGAGGAGTACGGCGTCAAGACCGATCCCTCGGGCCGCTACGCGTGCATGTACAAGCGCTGGCACCTGATCGGGCTTGAGGTCGGCATCTCGGTTGCGTCCGTGGGCTTGCGCGGCGAGCCGACCGGGTGTGCGACCGGCTGGCGCGCAGACGCGGTGTCAATAGCAAAGCGCAATCTTGCTTCCGGTGACATCCTGGATGGTGAGGGAGGCTATACGGTGGTCGGGCGGCTGATGCCAGCTTCCGACTCATTGTCTCAAGGGTGTCTACCCCTCGGGCTTGCCCACGGCTTGAAGCTGCTGCGTAACGTGCCCGCCGGTCAGCCGGTGAAGTGGAGCGATGTCGCCTTCGATGCCAATGCCACCGCGGTGCGCGTGCGCCGCGAGATGGAATCCTGGTCAACCGCGGCGCGGGACAACGCGTTGCTCGGACGGACCGCGGTCACTCCCTGAATACAAACCCACTCAAGGAGGTTGTCATGAAAGCACTGATTCTCGCATCTTGCTTCGCGCTCGCCGCGGCTTCGCCCCTGGCGTTGGCACAGGAAAAGAAAGAACCGACCGCTGCGCAGAAGAAGCAGCAGGAGCTCATGAAGGAGTGCAACGCCAAGGCGGGAGACCGTAAAGGTGACGAGCGTAAGAAATTCATGAGCGCCTGCCTAAAGGGCGATGCTCCGAGCGCCGCGCAAACCAAGCAGCAGCAGCGCATGACGGACTGCAACAAGCAGGCCGGCGACAAGCAGCTGAAAGGTGATGAGCGCAAGAAATTCATGAGCACCTGCCTGAAAGGCTGATCTAGCGGCCCGCGTGGAAAGGAATCGTCTGATGGCGAGCGACAAGATGCTTTCGAAGAAGGAAAACGGGGTTGGCTGGATGATCCTCAACAACCCCGAGCGCCACAACGCGATCTCGCTCGAGATGTGGGACGCAGCGCTGGAGATCATGCGGGACTTCCGCGCCGACCCTTCCGTGCGCGTCATGGTCCTGACCGGCGCCGGCGGCAAGGCGTTTGCCTCGGGCGCGGACATCTCCAAGTTCAAGGACGAGCGGCAGGAAGCCGCCGCGGTGGCGCATTACCAAGCGACGACGCAGAAGGCCTACGACGCGATCATCGGCATGCCGATTCCCACCATCGCCATGATCCGCGGCTACTGCATTGGCGGCGGCACCGCGGTCGCGGTGTGCTGCGATATCCGCATCTGCACCGAGAACGCGAGGTTCGGCGTGCCGGCGGCGAAGCTCGGCCTCGGCTACGGCATGAACCGCGCCAAGCCGCTGGTCGACCTGATCGGGCCGGCTTACGCCAAGGAAATGTTCTTTACCGGGCGCCAGTTCAGCGCGCAGGAAGCCGAGAGTATGGGCCTCGTCAACCGCGTCGTGCCGGATGATCAGCTGGAATCGGTGGTGAATGAGCTGGCACGAACCATCGCTGAAAATGCTCCGCTGACCGTTAAATGCGCCAAGCTCGTGGTCGGCGAAGTCCTGAAGGACCCCGCCCAGCGCGACCTGCCGGCGGCCGAGCGCGCGGTCGAGGCCTGCTTCAAGAGCGCCGACTACAAGGAGGGCCAGGCCGCTTTCATGGAGAAGCGCAAGCCGAAATTCATCGGCGCGTGAGCTTGCGCTGGTACTTGTAGATCTCGGTGTGGTCGGCGTCGGGCGGCAGCGCCCCATGCGCAGCTCGCCAGAGCTGATTGGTCTTTCTCAGGTAAGGAACCTTCAGTCCGAGGTTTCGAGCGAGAGCGGCGGCTATGCCGACGTCCTTCGCCATCAGGCCGAGCTTGAACCCGGAAGCGAATCGTCCGGTGAGCACATCCCGGGGGATCTTGCGCGCGGTGGTGCTGTTGCGGCCGGTCGAGGCATTGATCGCGGCGATCATCGGCTTCGGATCGAGCCCCAAACGCTGCGCGATCAGCAGCGCCTCGAATCCCGCGAGCGTGCCCGCGGCGCCGAGGTAGTTGTTTAGCGCCTTCACCGCATGCCCGGCGCCGAGCGGACCGACGTGGAAAATATCGCTTCCCAGCCGCTTCAACACAGGAAGCACCTTCTTCAAGGCTTGCTTGTCTCCTCCCGCCATGATCGCGAGCGTGCCGTCCTTCGCCTTGAATCGTGCGCCGGACACCGGCGCATCCACCATCGCAATCTTGTTTCGGGCTAATGCGCGGCCAAGAGCGCGCGTGCCCGCTGGCTCCGAGGAGCTCATGTCGATCACCACGGCTCCGGGTTTGAGCGAGGGTAGGGCGTCCAGCACCGCTTCGCGCACCGCGTCGCCGTCGGGCAGCATGGTGATGAGAGCATCGGCGCCGAGCGCGGCCTCGCGGGCAGACCTGCAGTTCCCTTTCCCGTTCAAATCGTAGGATCTGACGGCATACGTTCCTGCCAAGTTGGCGGCCATGAGCTTGCCCATGACGCCGAGGCCGATGAAGGCGACGGTCCTCAACCCTGAAACACTTCCTTTGCGCAGCGGAACGCGACCACGGCGGCGGGGACTCCGCAGTAGATGGCGACCTGGAGGAACACCTCCTTGATCTCCTCCTTGCTCAGTCCGTTGTTGAGCGCGCCGCGGATGTGGAGCTTGAGCTCGTGCTCCTTGCCGAGCGCGCACAGCATGCCGAGGTTCAGGATCGAGCGCGTCTTGCGCGGCAGGCCGGGACGGTTCCAGATGTCGTTCCAGCAGTAGGTGTTGAGCAGCTCCACGAATTCCCGGCTGAAGTCGTCCACCCCCGCCATCGCCTTGTCGACGTAGGCGGGACCGAGCACCTCGCGGCGGGTCTTGAGCCCCGCGTCATGGCGTTCCTGGTGATTGCGCTTGTCCATGTCTCCTCCGTAGGAAATAATCGATTATATGGACATCAAATCTCTGCACCATGTCGCGTATCGCTGCAAAGACGCGAAAGAGACCGCCGATTTCTACACCCGGGTGCTCGGCCTCGAGTACGCGATGGCGATGGCCGAAGACCACGTGCCGAGCACGGGCGAGTACTCGCCGTACATGCACATCTTCTTTCGCATGGCCGACGGCAGCTATGTCGCGTTTTTCGAGGTGCCGGAGTCCCCGCCCATGGGGCGTGACCAGAACACGCCGCTCTGGGTCCAGCACCTCGCGCTGCGCGTGCCCGACGAAAAGGCGCTCATGGCCTACAAAGCCAAGCTGGAGAAGCTGGGGATCGAGGTGGTGGGGCCGACGGATCACACCATCTGCAAGTCGATCTACTTCTTCGACCCCAACGGCCACCGGCTCGAGCTCGCCGTGGACACCACCACGCCGGACATGAAGAAGCGGCTCGCCGCCGTAAGCGACGAGATGCTCCAGGAGTGGTCGAAAACCAAGAAAGCGCCCCACCACGCCGACTGGGTTCACAAGAAGTAGAAACGCCGCGTGAAATTCTCGCTTGCACCCGAATGGGTGCATGTGCAGTACAAGGAAGCCGCCAAGTTCACCGAGGTCTACGGCTTCGCCGGCACGCAGGGCGCGGTCAACTGCGAGGGCGTACGCTTCCTGCCGAAAGGCAGGCCGTCGAAGACGCTCGCCGTCTTCATGCACCCTTCGTCCACGCTTCAGCTCCTGCCGATGCCGCAGGCGCTTGCGCGCGCCGGCGTGCATGTGCTGTGCGCGGGCTCGCGCTTCGCGAAGAATGACACCCCGCTCATCATGGAAAAGGTGCTGCTGGACCTCGGCGCCTACATCCGCCGGGCGAAGGAGGTGTGGGGCTACGAAAGGGTGGTGCTTTGTGGCTGGTCGGGCGGTGGGTCGCTTGCGCTGTTCTACCAATCGCAGGCAGAAAAGCCTTCGATAACCGAGACGCCTGCGGGAGACCCGGTAGAGCTGAAAGGGTTGATACCGGCCGACGCCATGATCTTCCAGGCCGCGCACCTTTCGCGGGCACGCATGCTGTCGGAATGGCTCGATCCGTCGGTCATAGATGAGGCAAACCCCGACGAGCGCAACCTTGAGCTCGACATCTACGACCCCAGGTGTCCCAACCAGCCGCCTTACTCGAAGGATTTCGTGGAGACGTTTCGCTCCGCACAGCTAGGCAGGATGCGCCGGAGGACGGGGTGGGTAAAAGAGGTTTTACGAAAGCTCAAGGGCGATGAAATGGAGCGCGGCTTCGTCACCTACCGGACGATGTGCGACGTGCGCTTCATGGACCCGGCGCTCGACCCGAACGACCGCAAGCCGCGCTGGTGCTACCTCGGCAAGCCGGAGACCGCGAATACCGGACCCGTGGGGATCGGCCGCTTCGCGACGCTGCGCGCGTGGCTTTCCCAGTGGTCGATCGACGACTCGAACGCCGATGGGCCAAAGTGCGCGCGCTCGATCAGCGTGCCGCTGCTCGCGATCGAGAACTCCGCCGATGACGCGGTGCCGCAGCCGCACGCGCGCATCATCCATGATGCGGCGGGGAGCCGCGACAAGGCCTTCCACGTCATCCAGGGTGCGACCCACTACTACCAGGGGCAGCCGGAACTGCTCGAGCAGGCGGTGGAACTTTGTGTAGGATGGATGGCGAGGCGAGGTCTGCTCGAATGAAGAGGAGGGGCTCATGAGGAAGCTTTTCGCGGTAGCGCTCGCGCTGTTCGCGGCCTCGGTTTTCTCCCAGGAGACGATCAGGATCGGGGTGATTACCGACAAGGTGGGGCCGGCGAAGCCGTACTCGGAGCCGACGCTCGAGGGCATCCTCTTCGGCGCCGACGAGATCAACAAAGCAGGCGGCCTGCTTGGCCGCAAGATCGAGCTCCTGATCGAAGACGACCAGGGGCGCCCAGATATCTCGGCGGCGATGGCGCGCAAGCTCGTCGACGCGGGCGCGGTCTTCATCCTCAGCATTACTCTCACGCCGGCGACGCAGCAGCAGCAGAACGTCACGCTCGAAGCGAAGACGCCGCAGATGACGCCGATGAACTCGGGCGACACGCTGACCACCCAGCTGCAGAACCCGTATTTCTGGCAGACTGGCCCGCTCGGCTCGGTCCAGATTGCCACGTTGCTGTCTCATGCGAGAGTAAAGCAGCTGAAGCGCGTGGCTTTGATCAGCGACAACTCCGACCTCGGACAGCTGCTCGCGAAGTTCTTTCGTGCGGGGCTGGAGAAGTCGGGCATCCAGGTGGTGACCGAGGAGGTCGTGCCGCGAGGCGCTACCTCCGCCGAGCCACAGATGCAGAAGATCCGCGCCGCCAATCCGGACGCGTTGTTCATGGCGGGCGTGCTGACGCCTGAAAATGTGCTGATTCTGCGCGCCTACCGCCAGATGGGTCTCAAGTTCCCGATCCATTCGTCCTACAACCTCTCGGTGCCGCAGTACATGTCGGTCGCCAAGGGGCTGCTGAACGGCATCACCTTCGTAGACGCCTACGACCCGGATAAGCCGGAGGTGCAAAAGTTCGAGGCGGATTACCAGAAGGCGACCGGCAAGCAGCCCTACAACATCCACGGCTACGGCTATGACGGCATCCGCATGGTCGCCGAGGCGATCAGGCGAGCCGGGTCGACCGACAAGGAGAAGATCCGCGCCGCGATGCAGTCGCTCACCTTTTCGGGCGTCATGGGCGCGAAGGGAATGAAGTATGTGTTCCCCGAAGGCAAGCGCATCGGCTTCGATCCGAATGGCATGGTGGTGCGCGTGTACGAGGGAGACAAGCAAGGCCGCGTGGTCCATGTCGGCCAGAAGTAGGTATTAACGCCTCGTTGCAGGATCTTCTCGAACTCTCGATAAGCGCGACTGCTTCGGGCTGCATCTATGCGCTAGTCGCGCTCGCCTATCTGCTGATGATCCGGCCGACCGGGATCATCAATTTTGCGGTGGGCGAGTGGGCGCTGGTCGGAGCCTTTGGCGGGTTTCTGCTGCTTTCGAGATTCGAGTGGCCGTACCCGCTCGGCATGGCGGCGATCCTCGGCTTCATGCTCCTCGTCGGCTGGGCGACCGAGCGCATTACGGTGCGCCCGCTGGTGGAGCGCGGCGCGCCGCTTCTCGCCCCGATTCTCGCGCTCCTCGGCATGCTGGTCGTATTTCGCGAGTCGATCTCGCTCGGCTTCGGCCCCGACCCGCACCAGGTGCCCGAGCCCGTCAGCTGGGAATACCTCAAGTACTTCATGATCGGTACGACGCTCCTCGTGTTCGCGGCGGTGTGGCTCTTCTTCGAAAGAACCGTCTGGGGCAAAAGCTTCGAGGCGGTGGCGCTCAACCGCAAAGCCGCCGCGCTGGTAGGCATCGATCTGGCGCGCGTCACCGCAGCTTCCTTTGCCGGCGGCGCGGCGGCGGCCGGACTCGCCGGGCTGCTCGTCGCCCCCAACGTCTCGGCGCACTATCTGATGGGCGTTCCGCTCGCCATCCAGGGCTTCACCGCGCTCGTGATCGGCGGCGTCGGGCGCGTCGAGGGCGCGCTGCTCGGCGGACTGCTCGTCGCGTTCGTCGAGCAGCTCACCGTACGCTACGCGCCCCTTCCCGCCGGCTATGCGCAGGGCGTGCCGCTCGTCTTACTGATGCTCTTCCTCCTTGTGCGGCCGACCGGCCTGCTGCGCGCGCGGGGATGAACACGAAAAACGCCACCGCGCTCGCCGGGTGGGTCGCCGCGGCGCTGGTCATGTCGGCGGCGGCCTTTTTCCTGAGCAGCTACTACAACGACGTGTACCGCAAGCTGCTCCTCTGGATCGCGCTGGCGCTCAGCTACAACTTCCTGTTCGGCATTTCCGGGCAGGTCGCGTTCTCGCACTTCGTGTTCTACGGCATCGGCGCCTACGCCGTGGTGATTTTTCTTTTCCAGCTCGGCATGCCTCTGCCGCTCGCGATCCTCGCAGGCGTCCTGGTTTGCGCCGCGATCGCGCTCGCGGTCGCCATTCCGTCTACCCGGCTAGAGGGCTTCTACCTCGCGCTCGCTACGCTCGCGCTTGCGCAGCTTTTCATCGTGGTGCTGAACGAAGGCGGAGCCGTAACCGGCGGCACCGGGGGCCTCGTCGACTACCGTCTGCCGCCGGTGTTTGGCGTGCGTATCACTGGCCCCTGGTACACCGTCGTGATCGTCGTGCTCGTCCTTGCCACTTACGCGGTACTGCTGCGGCTCGACCGGTCGTGGTTCGGCCGAGCCTGCCGCGCAGTGCGCGACAACCCCGAAGCCGCCGCGGCCATGGGCATCGATGTGGCGCGCACCAAAGTCACCGCCTTCACGCTCACGAGCGTGCTCGCCGGGGTGGCGGGCATGGCCTATGCATTCGTGGACAACACCGTGAACCCGCCGATCTTCGGCCTGGAGAACGCCTTCTTGCTGCTTTTCATGGTGATCGTCGGCGGCTCGGGGCGCCACCTCGGCGCGATCATCGGCGCGGTGCTGCTCTACCTCCTGCCATTTCTGCTTTCGCCGCTCATCGGGCATCACCACGCTCTGGTATTCGGCGTGCTGATGGTGGCCGCGATCCTTCTGCAGCCCCGGGGTTTGGTCGGCATCTATGACAAGTATTCTTCAGGTCCAAAGGCTCACTAAGCGCTTCGGCGGCCTCACGGCCGTGTCCGAGCTCGGCTTCGAACTCTACGAAGGCGAGATCCTCGGGCTTATCGGGCCGAATGGCGCCGGGAAGAGCACCACCTTCAACCTTATCGCGGGCGCGTACGCGTCGGATGCAGGAGAAATACAGTTCTTGGGGAAATCATTGAGTGGCCTTCGGCCACACCAGATCGCGCGCCGCGGCATCATGCGCACCTTCCAGCACAACCGGCCGTTCGATGGCCTCAGCGTGCTCGAGAACGTGCTGGTCGGCGCCCATACGCGCTTCCGAAGGAACCCGTTCTCCAGGAAAGCTTCTTTGGAGGAAACCGAGCAGTGCCGCCGTGCTGAGGAGCTGGTGAGGTTTGTCGGTCTCGGTGAGCTGCGCGATGCGCCCGTCGAGCGGCTCTCATTCGGCCAGGGGCGGCTCCTGGAGATCGCGCGCGCGCTTGCCGGCGAGCCGAAGCTCGTGCTCCTCGACGAGCCGGCGGCGGGGCTGACGCATGCCGAGGCCGAACGCATCGCCGCCGTGATCCGCGGCATCGCGGCGCGCCGCATCGCGGTGCTGCTGATCGAGCACGACATGCATTTCCTGCTGCCGCTCGCGCACCGCGTGGTGGTGCTGAATTTCGGCGCCAAGATCGCCGAGGGCACTTGCGAGCAGGTGCGCTCGCATCCGGCGGTGGTCGACGCCTACCTCGGCGATGCTGCGGCTCTCTGAGCTGCGCGCCTCCTACGGCGCGGCGCCGGTGCTCCAGGGCGTATCGCTCGAGGTTGCAGCGCGCGAAACCGTCGCGCTTCTCGGGCCGAACGGCGCCGGCAAGTCGACCCTGCTCGCCGCGATCACCGGGACGATCAGGCAGCGCAGCGGGCAAATGCTTTTCAATGAGAAAAACATCGCGCACGAGCCGGCGCACCGCATTGTCGAACATGGCATCCGGCTCGTGCCTGAAGGGCGGCTCGTGTTCGCGCCGTTCAGCGTCGCGGACAACCTGCGCCTCGGCGCGCTGCGTCTGAAGGGAGATCTGCGCGAGCGCTTCGACTACGTCTATGGGCTCTTTCCCAGGCTGGCCGAGCGCGCTGCGCAGCCGGCCGGCACGCTTTCGGGCGGCGAGCAGCAGATGCTCGCGATCGCTCGCGCCCTGATGAGCAAGCCGCGGCTGCTGCTCCTCGACGAGCCTTTTCTCGGGCTCGCGCCGCTTATTGTGCAGCAGATAAGGGTGGCTCTGGAGAAACTGCGCGCGAGCGGGCTCACGTTGCTGATGGTCGAGCAGAAGCTCGACGTCGCGCTTTCGTTCGCGCAGCGCGCCTACGTGCTGATCAAGGGCAGGGTTGTGCTCGAGCAGCCAACCGAGGAGCTCGCGCGCCGCCCGGACCTGAAGGACCTTTATTTCGCGCTGGCTACCGCTTCACCCGCATCCGCTCGACCCAAGGCTTAAAGCCGGCGAGGAGGTCGGCGAGGAACCTGCGCGTCGTCTCATCGGTGAGCTTGCCGTCGGTGAATTTGCCGGGCCCGGCGCCAATGAACACCTCGGGGCGCGGCAGCACGTGCGCCCAGAGCTGGCCGAGGATGCGGCGCAAATCGTACTGAACGCGCGCGCCGCCGAGCGGCCCGGGCGTCACCGAGAAGATCGCCACTGGTTTGTCCTGCCATGACTGGTTCGGCGGGCGCGACGCCCAGTCGATCGCGTTCTTTAGCGCCGCGGACAGGGAGAAGTTGTACTCCGGGCTCGCGATGAGCACGCCATCCGCCTCGGCGATCTCGGTGCGCAGGCGTTTCGCCGGCTCGGGTATCCCGGCGTCGAACACGTCCTGGTTGAAGATCGGCAGGTCGGCGATACTGGTGATGCGTAGCGTCATGCCTTGGGGCAGAAGATCCTGGCAGGCGCGCAGCGCCGCCATGTTGAGCGAGGCTTTTCTGAGGCTGCCGCAGATACCGAGGATTTGCATGGCGCGCAGTCTAGCGCGTCCGATAAGACCAAGGTCCGATGTTCGACGGGCGTTTCGAGCCCTAGCATGGCGCCGCGATACGCCGACTCGAGGGAGCCGCCATGTTCAAACAAGCAAATTCCTCTTTCCGCCTCCTGCTCGCCGTGCTGCTACTCGCGTCCGGCGCGGTGCACGCCCAGGCGCTGGAAGGGCGCCTGAAGCGCATCGCCGAGAAGAAGACCATCGCCATCGCCTACCGAGCGGACGCCATTCCGTTCTCGTTCGAGCGGGACGGGCAGCCCGCCGGCTACTCGATCGACCTGTGCAAGCGCGTGGTCAACTCGATCGAGCGCGCGATCAAGGTCCAGCCGCTCAAGATTGAATGGGTGCCGGTCACCGTGCAGACGCGGTTCGAGGTGGTGGCCAAGGGCAAAGCCGATATGGAGTGCGGCTCGAGCACCATGACCCTGACCCGCATGAAGGACGTCGACTTCTCGAACGCCATCTTCGTCGAGAGCACGGGGCTTCTCATCAAGACGGCTTCGGGGCTGCGCTCGCTTTCCGACATGTCGGGGAAGACGATCGCGGTCGTGGCCGGCACCACCAACGAGCGCGCGATCAACGCGCAGCTCAAGCGCCGCCAGCTCGACGCCACCGTGCAGCCCTTCAAGTCGCGCGACGAAGCGATGGCCGCGCTGGAGGCGGGCAAGGCCGACGCGTTCGCGAGCGACCGGCTGCTCCTCGTCGGCGCGGCGACCAAGGCGAAAGACCCGAACACGCTTACGCTCCTCGCCGACCAGCTCTCGCTGGAGCCGTACGGCATCGTCGTGCCGCGCGGCGACACCGGGATGAGGATCGCCGTCAACACCGGCCTTGCGCGCATCTATGCAGGGGACGAAATCGTCGAGATTTACCGCCGTTGGTTCGGACAGTTCGGACGTCCAACCGCCCTGCTGGAGGCGGCGTACGCGCTCGGCGCCATTCCTGAGTAGCGCGGCGCTCGCCGCGCTTGCCGCAGGGCCCCTCCAGGCGCAGCAGCTCGAGCCGCGCGCGTATTCCAACGTCCCAGTCGGGCTGAATTTCTTCATCGCCGGCTACACCTACTCGTCGGGCGGCCTCGCGACCGATCCGGCGCTTCCGCTGGACAACGCCGAGCTGGACATCCATGCGCCGTTCGTCGCGTATGCGCGCGCGTTCGACGCCTGGGGCAAGTCGGCGAAATTCGACGCCGTGCTCGCCACCGCCTGCTTGTCGGGTTCCGCTCAGTTCGAAGGCGTGCCGGTTTCGCGGGACATCTGCGGCTTGCTCGATCCGGCGTTGCGCGTAACGGTCAACCTTTACGGCGCACCGGCGATGGGACTTGCCGAGTTCCGCAGCTACCGGCAGGACCTGATCGTGGGCGTGAGTTTCCAGGTCGGCGTGCCGCTCGGGCAATACGACCCCAGCCGACTCGTCAACCTCGGCACGAACCGCTGGATGTTCCACCCGGAAATCGGGGCTTCGAAAAGGTTCGGCTCCCTGACGGCAGAAGCCGCGGTGGGAGCGAGCTTCTATACCACCAACGACGACTTTTTCGGTGGCCGACGGCGCGAGCAGGACCCGATCTATTCGGCCCAGGTGCACCTCATCTTCGAATTCAGGGGCGGCAGCTGGCTCGCGCTTAACGGCAACTACTATGCCGGCGGACGCGCCACCGTAGACGGCGTGAAAAAGAACGGCGAGCTGGGCAATTCCCGCCTCGGTGCAACGTTCGCCCTCCCGCTCGACCGGAATCATTCCATCAAGCTGCACGCGAGCGAAGGCATCTCGGTGCGCGCCGGCGACGACTTCACGACCTTCGGGGTCGCTTGGCAATACCGCTGGGCTGCCGGCTTCTAGAAAAAGATCGCTTTGAACACAAGGGAGACCTGATGCTACGCACTGTTCTGCTTTTCGCCGTTTCCTGGTTCGCCGCCGCGGCTGCTCAAGCGCAAGCTTTGGAGGGCCGCCTCAAGAAGATCGCGGAGACCAAGACGATCGCCATCGCCTACCGGGCCGACGCGGTGCCGTTCTCGTACGTCAACGACCGCAAGGAGGTCGACGGATTCTCGATCGAGCTGTGCAAGCGCGTCGTCAACTCAATTGAGCGTCAGCTCAAAATCCAGCCGCTCAAGATCAACTGGGTGCCGGTGACAGTTCAGTCGCGGTTCGAGGCGGTGGCCAAGGGGCGTGCGGACATGGAATGCGGCTCGAGCACCATGACGCTGACACGGATGAAGGAAGTGGACTTTTCGAGCATCATCTTCGTCGAGTCCACGGGGCTCCTCGTCAAGACGGTGTCCGGCCTGCGCTCGCTCTCCGACATGTCCGGGAAGAGCATCGCAGTCGTCGCGGGCACGACCAACGAGCGCGCGGTTAACGTCCAGGTCAAGCGGCGCCAGCTCAACGCGACCGTGCTGCCGTTCGGTTCGCGCGACGAGGCGCTCGCCGCGCTGGAGGAAGGCAAGGCCGACGCCTTCGCAAGCGACAGGCTCCTCCTCGTCGGCGCCGTGACGCAGTCGAAGGACCCGCGCGCGCTCACCCTGCTCGGCGACCATCTCTCGATGGAGCCCTACGGGATCGTGCTGCCGCGGGGTGACGCCGCGCTTCGCCTCGCGGTCAACACCGGGCTCGCCCAGATCTACGTCGGCGACGAGATCGTCGAGATCTTCCGGCGCTGGTTCGCTCCGTTCGGCAGGCCTTCGGCACTCATAGAAGCGGCCTACAACCTGGGCGCGATCCCGGAGTAGACCGGCTAGTCGCGCGGCCGAACCTTGCGGAACAGGGCGAGCAGCGCCACGTCGTACACCGACTTGAGGACGCCACAGAGGACGAGCGGGGTCGCCATGGCGCCCGCGGCAAACATCGCCCCCGTGAGCGACGGGCTGAGCGCCGAAGCGAGGCTGCGAGGCACCGCGGTGAAGCTGGCCGCGGCAGGGCGCTCGGCGGGCGTCACGACCGACATTACGTAGGCGCCGCGCGCGGGCACGTCCATCTGCGAGAGGAGGCTGCGCACGAGGAGCAGCCCGAGCGCGAGCGGCAGGCTCGGCGCGAACGCAGCTGCGATCAGGCACAGGTTCGCCGGGAGGTGGGTGAAGACCATGGTGTTGACGAGCCCGATACGCCGCGCGAGCGGCGCCGCAGCGAGCTGTGATCCGGCGCTGAGGAGCCCGGTCCAGAAGAAAAAAGTTCCCGCGGCGGCGAGAGACAGCTCGAAACGCTCGAACAGCCAGAGGGCGAGCAGCGCATTGATGATGAATCCGCCGGCGAATGAATCCACGCTGAACAGGCCGGCGAGCTTCCATACTACCGCGCGCGACGGCCCGAGCGGCACCGGGGGCTTCTCAATTTCGGCGGGCGCGGCTGGAAAGCGTGCATAGAGAAATCCCACGGCCGCGCCGATTAGGCCGTAGGCGACGAACAGAAGCTTCATGGCGTCGAGCGCGGCAACCTCGTGACGCTGCGCGAGCCATTCTGGCACTCCCGCCGCGAGCGCGCCGGCCGCGCCGAAGAGCGACCCGATGAAGCTGTAGCGCGCAAATGCTGTGGTGCGCGACTCGGGCGGCGCGGCCGCTGCAAGGGCGGTGTGCTCGAGCGGATAGAAGACGCTGACATCGCCGCCGCCGGGATTCATCGTCCCGGCGAGCGCGATGATGAGCAGCGGCCACAGGCTGGAGAATGCTGCGAAGCCGACTCCCGTCAACGCCATGAGCCCCGCTGCCGCGATCAGCAGGCGCCGCAGATCGAAGCGGTGACCCCAGCGCCCGATGGCGAGCGTCGCCGCCGCCGAGCCGAGCATCGTCACGGTGCTGAGGATGCCGACCTCGAGCATGCCGAAACCGAGCCCAAGGAGGTAGGCGGGCAGGAGCACCGCGACGTAGCCGTCGGCGAAGGCGCGCAGCGAGCGCGCGACGAGCAGAAGGCCGATCATGCGTTCCGCCGCCGCCGTGGACGTGCCTGGTTGGTCCATGTCAGCGCCTCGCGGCGGCCGGCAGAACGGCAACCACGATCCCGGAGCGTCCCCTGCCGGCTTGCAGCAGCGCCGCCGGGTCGCATGCGCGCGTCGAGGCGGGGTACGAGACGATCTTGGTCGCGCTTGCCGTGCGGATGTCGATACGCCACAGCGACGCGAACGTCGAAGCAGCAGCGACCAAGGTGTCGCTCCCGGCAAAGGACAACCCGGTAAATCCGAAGTCTTTGTCGGTATCGGCGTCCGTCGCCAGTTCGATTCGAGTGACGTCGAATCTTTGAGGATCGATCCGCCAGAGCACCGGCAGCACGTTGCTGGAGACGAAAACCGTGCCCGCAGCGTCCACCGCGATGTCCGGCGGGCAGGCGTAGCCGTCGTCGACCAGGAACGCGTCGGGCAGCGCGACTCGACGCAGGCGACGGCCGTTGAAACGGTCGTACAGAGTGAGCGCCTCTGGATCGAGAACCCAGAGGCGGTTGCGCTGGGCATCGACGCGCACGATCTCGAGCTTTGCTTGCGGGACGCCTTCGCGCCGCGCGCTGCCGTCGCACGCGTAAAGCGTAGCTGCGATCGCCGCGGCTGAAACTGATGAAAGGATTCTGCTTTGGATCGACATATCGCCACCTTTCTCCCCCGCGAGGGGATACCGTGCAGTCTTGGGCGATATGCCTTGGGTAGCCGGGCGACTGCGCTCGAGCCCGACTTGAAGAGTGGCTCAGCTCGGCTCAGGTCTGTTCAGATGCTCCTTTGCGTAGGCCGAGTAGAAGAAATCGAAGATCCGCATTGCTTCGGCGAGCAGCTCGTCGTCGTCGCGCGCCTTTTCCTTGGCCCCGCGCAGCACGGTCTCGAGGCCACGCGCATCGGCCACCGGGATGCCACCGACGTCGAGGAAATGCACTGCGGCGCCGATCGCCGCCACGGCGGGATCGCCCAGGAGGCCGAAGCTCGCGGCCAGCACTTCGAAAGTGACGCGTCCGCCCGAATGCGTGAAGTCGGCGCCGTCGAAATCGAAACCGACCGCCCGGCGCGGACGGTCGCGCGGGCGCTCGATCCAGACAAATCGCGCGCCGCGGTCGACGAAGCGCCTGATCAGCCAGGCGCTCGCCAGCCGGTCGACCCAGAGATCCTTGCGGGTCGCCCAGGTGCGGCTGCGATATTGCGCCGGGTCGAGGCGCCGAAGGCGTTTTTTCGACGCCCGCGGCTCGCCCGAGGAATAGAGCTCTGCCATCGCGGCCTGAAGCTCCGACAGCGCCTGCTCCGCCTGCGATTTGGCCGGTCCGGGGAAGAAATCGGTCTCGGCGACCCTTTCAAACGAGCGGCGTAGACGCTGCACCAAGGTCTGCGCGCGACGCAGCCCCAGCCGGGGCAGGGCGCTTCTGCCGGCGTTGATCTTCTCGACCAGGCTGCCATAGCGCTCGCCGCGGTCGAAGAGCTTGCGCACGTGCTCAGCCTGCGCATCGCTCTTGAGGCTCATCTCCACGGCCATGGCGAAGCCGCCTTCGGCGCGGATGTCCGATTCCATGGCGGCAAGCGCCGGGGCGCGAGGAGAGCGCGTAGGCAGGAGATAGACGCCGTCGCGCAGCACGCCGCAGCCGTTTTCCTTCAGCGCGCGCCAAACGCGCATGCGGACCGTCGAATTGCGGGCTGGAAGGCTCAGTACGAGTGCCTGATAACCAGTCATTGTGGTGATATATACCACAATAGAGTGATAATTGAAACACAAATAACTCGCCGGACCAAAAAAAGCCCGCGGGGCCTCCGCGGGCGGGTTCGGGACTAGGGGTCAACCCTTGTTGATATAGCCGTAGACGAGGTTGCTGCGGTCGCCGCCGTGCTTTTCGTAGAGCGACTTGTAGTGCGCGACCTTGTCGGCCTGCACCTCGCTCATCATCTTCGGCGTATAGCCGTAGAGGCGGGCGTTGTTGCCGCCGAAAATCGCGGTCTTGACCGGACCGGCGGCAGGGCCCATCGGCGCGAGACCGTATTTCTTTTGCAGCTCTTCCGGGATCTCGAGCCGGCGCAGCGCCTCGATCTGCCACTGCGGCGAGCCCGTCCACACGGCATCGGTGCCCCAAACCACGTGGTCGGCGCCCATGCCTTTAATCATGGCGCCGAGCATGTAGGCCGCGGCGCGCGGCTCGGCCATGTTGCTATGGGCGAAAATCTGACCGAGGTCGCCGTAGACGTTCGACACGCCGTATTGCGCCGGGATGTTGGCGAGATCGGTAACCCAGTCGATGCGTCCCTCGCGCTGCAGCTGGTCCCACGCCGCGGCGGCGGTACCGCCCGGGCCCGCGACCCAGCGGTAGGCGGAGTGATAGATGACGAAGTTGAGCTGCGGCCAGTCTTTCGCCGCCTGGCCCACGTCGTTTACGTTGCAGTAGCCCAGCAGATGCGGGAACTGGCGCTCGACCGAGGGCGGGAAGAGTCCCTTGTGGATGCAGATGTTCTTCAGGCCCGGCCGGTCGGGATACTTGGCCGTCCACTTAACGACTTTCTCGTAGAACGGATACATCACCTTCTGGTCGTCGAGGCGGAACGGCCACTTGGAGAGATGCTTGTTGGTGTTATCGCCGATGGTGTAGCCCTTCCAGGAGTCGGGCCGCAGCCGTTCCATCTCCTCCTCGACCTTGTCGAGCCAGCCGTCGTGGCCGGGCGTGAAGATCGCGTGCGAGAACATGCGCCGCGTGCCGGCTTCCTTGTTGACCTTCTCGCGCGCCTGGTACTTCATGTCGTTCGTAAGGAACGAGTACGCCGGGTCGACGGAGTAGGAGCCGCTGATGCACGCGACCTTGGTATCGCTGTCGAGGAAGACCTCCTTGAAATAGTTCGGGAACATCAGGTCCTGGATGGTCTGCGGCTTGTCCTTCAGCGCCGGGTTCCACCCCGCCTTGCCCACGGTCTCGCGCTGCGCGATGAAGGTCTTGATCGGTGTGCCCTCGCGCAGGAAGTGCGTGTGCATGTCCATCACGAACTGGTTCTTGAGCGAGTCGGCGCGCGCCTGCGCGACCTCCAGATCGGTTGCTTCCTTGGGCAGAACCTCATACAAAGGTTGAGAATTCTTGGCGTGCACCTGGTTCATCGCCGCGAACGCCGCGGCCATGCCGCCAGCGGTCTTGAAGAACTTGCGCCGCGTCATGCCGTGCTTCCTGGCGAGCTCGGCGCCCATCTCCTTTATCCGAGCTTCGAATTCCTTCTGCTGCGCGCTCTGCGGGCTCGGCATGTATTCGTCGCTCGACACGAACTGTACCGGGATCGGCGAGCGAAACAG
>DATIGN010000026.1:0-15435 GCA_035454685.1 Burkholderiales bacterium
CCTCCGAGGTCGCCGAACGACCGTGGTGCCACGGCGAGCGCTACTCGCTCGCCGACATCGCGCTCGGCTGCTGCCTCGGCTGGCTCGACTTTCGCAAGCCCGGCGGAGTCGACTGGCTGGCCGAGTACCCGGGGCTCGCCAAGCACTACGAAAAGCTGAAGGCCCGGCCGGCCTTCGCCGACACCGTCCCCCAGCTTCCTAAGTAATCACTCCGCCGCCAAGGCAGACTTCGCCGTCGTAGAGCACCACCGACTGTCCCGGCGTCACGGCCCATTGCGGGCTCGGGAAATCGACCCGGATCTCGCTGTCGAGCACTTTTGAGAGCGTGCACGGCGCATCCGCCTGCCGGTAGCGGGTTTTTGCCGTGTGCACCGTGCGTTCCGGCGGCGGCGATCCGCAGATCCAGGTCGCATCGACCGCTTCCAGCGTGGCCTTCATCAGCCGCGGATGGCCGTGGCCCTGCACGACGACCAGGGTATTCGTCTTCGGATCTTTCGCCGCGACATACCAGGGTTCTCCCTTGCCTCCGATGCCGATGCCCTTGCGCTGGCCGATGGTGTAGAAGGCAAGGCCGATGTGCTCTCCGACGGTATGGCCGTTTTCATCCACCATCGGCCCGGGTGCCCGCGGCAGGTAGCGGTTCAGAAACTCGCGAAACGGCCGCTCGCCGATGAAGCAGATCCCGGTCGAGTCCTTCTTGTCGTGGACCGCGATCCCGGCCTCGCGCGCGATGCGCCGCACCTCGGTCTTTTTCAGCTCGCCCACGGGGAACATGACGCGCGCAAGCTGCTCCTGGGTGAGGCGATGCAGGAAGTAACTTTGATCTTTGGAGGCATCTTTTCCCCTGAGAAGAGAAAAACGGCCTCCCGAAAAACCTATCCTCGCATAATGTCCAGTGGCGATCTTTTCGGCCCCCAGGCGCAGGGCATGGTCGAGGAAGGCGCGAAACTTGATCTCGGCATTGCACAGCACGTCGGGGTTGGGCGTGCGGCCGGCGGCGTACTCGCGCAGGAACTCGGCGAACACGCGCTCCTTGTACTCGGCCGAGAAGTCCACCGCCTCGAGCTCGATGCCGATGCAGTCGGCGGCGGCCGCGGCGTCGACCAGATCTTCGCGCGTCGAGCAGTACTCGTCGGTATCGTCGTCGCCCCAGTTCTTCATGAAGATGCCGACCACCTCGTGCCCGGCGCGCTTCGCGAGCAGCGCCGCCACCGCCGAATCCACCCCGCCTGACATGCCGACCACGAGTTTCACGCGAACTGCCGCGACAGAACTTCCAGTGGAAAGTTGCGGCCGGCAAGAAAGTCGTCGACGCACTTCTCGACAAGCGGCGAGCGGTGGTCCGCCCGTCTATTTTTCAGCTGCTCGCGCGTGAGCCACTCCAAGCCGACGATTTCCTCGTCGAGCGCTCGTGAAGCAGTCCCTTCGAGCGCTCCCCTGAAGCAAAACCGCAGAAACGTCACGTCCTTCGCGTCGTAATGCCAGCGGTAGATGCCGACCAGGCCGGTGGGCCGGAACCGGTGCGCGGTCTCTTCCAGCACTTCGCGCCCGCACGCGTCCACGAGCGACTCGCCGGGATCCAGATGGCCGGCGGGCTGGTTCAGTACCAAGCGCCCTTCGACCCTTTCCCGCACAAGGAGAAACTTGCCGTCGCGCTCGATGACGGCCGCGACCGTCACCGAGGGCCGCCAGATGCTCATGCGGCTTTCTTGGTATTCTTCCGGATGAAGTCCGCCATGCGCTGCACGCCCGCCTCGATCGCCTGCTTGGAGGCGGCGTAGGAGAAGCGCACGTGCTGTCCTTCGCCGGGCACGCGGGTGCCAAAATGAATGTCGGCGAGTACCGCCACGCCCGCCTCGTGCAGCAGCCGTTTCCTGAACTCTTCGGAGTCGGCCGCGCCGATGCGGCGGCAGGCTTCGGTGATGTTCGGCCAGACGTAGAAGGCGCCGCCGGGCAGCTGGCACTTCACGCCCGGCACCTCGTTCAGCAGGCCAACGATGAGATCTCTTCTCTCCAGAAAAGATTTCTTCATCGAGGCAGCGGCGTGTTGCGGCCCGGTGATCGCCTCGAGCGCAGCCCACTGGCTGATCTGCGCGGCGCACGACTCGGTATTGGTGATCCAGCGCGTGAACACCGGCGCGAGCGCCGGGTTGGAGGTGAAGCCGATGCGCCATCCGGTCATCGCCCAGGTCTTCGAGGCGCCGTCGGAGATGATGGTGCGCTCATACATCCCGGGCAGCTGCGCGATGGAGAAGAATTCGCCGTCGAACACCAGGCGCGAATAGATCTCGTCCGCATAGACCCAGACCTGGGGATGCTTTCTCAGGATGCCTGCGATCTGCTCGAGCTCCGCGCGCTTCAGGCAGCCCCCGGTCGGGTTGTGCGGGTAGTTGAGGATCAAAAGCCGGGTCTTGCTGTTCAAGAGTTTTTCCAGCTCTTGCGGATCGAAGGAGAAATTCCGACCCTCGTGCAAGTGGATCGGCACCGGCTTCGCGCCGTTCGCCGCGATCTGCGACTCGTAGATCGGAAACCCCGGGTTGGGGTAGATAACTTCATTGCCCGCGCCGTAGTCCGTGGTGGAGAGGATGGCGTAGGCGATGAAGGGCTTGGCGCCGGCGCCGACCACCACGTCCTCCGCGCGCATCGGCAGCCCGCCGCGCACGCGCGCCATGTATTGGGCCGCAGCCGATCTCAATTCATCGATGCCGGCCGAGGGCGTATAGCCGTGCTTTCCGGCCTTGATGGCGCGGATCGCCGCCTCCTGCACGTTGTCGGGCGCCGGGAAATCGGGCTGGCCGATGCAGAAGCTGACGATGTCCTTGCCCTGGCGCGCGAGCGCGTTCACTTCGGCGAGGACGACGAAGGCGTTTTCGGTTCCGAGGCTCGAGGCCCGGCGGCTGATTTCAGGCATAAGGGTCGTATTATGCCGTCCCATGCTGGTCAACTGCGTGGCTTATCAGAACGGCCGCAAGCTCGCCGATATCGAGAAGCACGAGATCAGCAACTACCTCGCGCGTCCCGGGTGCTTCGTCTGGGTGGCGCTGCGCGACACCACCGAGGCCGAGCTCGCCGAGATGCAGGAGGAGTTCGACCTGCACCCGCTCGCGGTCGAGGACGCGCGCCATGGCCACCAGCGGCCCAAGATCGATGAATACGGCGGTTCGCTATTCGTGGTGATGAACACGATCGAGGTCGAGGGTGAGGACCTGCGCGCGGGCGAGATCCATGTCTTCGCCGGGGCGAACTACGTGCTCTCGGTGCGCCATCGCACCGAGCGCGGCTTCCAGGACGTCCGCGCACGCGCCGAGCGCGAGCCCGAGCTCTTGACGCACGGCTCGGGCTACGTGCTCTACGCGCTGATGGACGCGATCGTCGACCGCTATTTCCCCGTGCTCGACGCGGTCGAGATGGAGCTCGAGAAGCTCGAAGGCCGGCTCTTCACCCCCGGCGCCTCGCCGCGCGAGAACATCGAATCGCTTTACTACGTGAAGCAGAAACTCACCACCATGAAGCACGCGACCGCCCCGCTGCAGGAAAACGCGGGCAAGCTCTACGGCGGCCGCGTGCCGAGCGTGTGCACCGGGCTTGGCGAGTACTTCCGCGACGTCTACGACCACCTGGTGCGCATCAACCAGTCGATCGACGCCGCGCGCGAAACGGTGAACACCGCGATCCAGGTCGCGCTCGCCATGGTGGCGACCGGGCAGGGGGAGATCACGCGGCGCCTTGCAGCCTACGCCGCTCTCGTCGCGGTGCCGACCATGATCGCCGGCGTCTACGGCATGAATTTCAGGCATATGCCGGAGCTCGCCTGGGAGCTCGGCTACCCGGTCGCGATCGCGGTGATGGTGGCGATCGACGTCTTCCTCTTCACGCGCTTCCGGAAAGCCGGGTGGATATGAAAAATCGGGCTCTGACCCCGATTTTTGTGGATGCCCGGCGATACTGGAGCACGATCGAGCGCTCGGCGCAGATCGGCGTCGGGCGGCCCGGCGGCCTCGCCCGCGTGGCGCTGTCGGATGCCGACCGCGAGATGCGCGACCAGTTCGTCGCCTGGTGTCGCGAGGCGGGCTGCACGGTGAGCGTCGATCGGGTGGGAAGCATCTTCGCCCGCCGCGAGGGAACGGACGCTTCCCTTCTCCCCGTGGTGATCGGCAGCCATCTCGACACCCAGGTGAACGGCGGCCGCTATGACGGGATCGTCGGAGTGCTTGCCGGACTGGAAATCCTGCGCACCCTTGACGACGGGAGGATTTCCACGAAGAGAGCCGTCGAAGTCGTGAACTGGACGAACGAGGAAGGCGCGCGCTTCTCGCCGCCCATGATCGCCGCGGGCGCGTTCGCGGGCGTGTACCCGGTCGATTGGGTGCTCGATCGGCGTGACGACGACGGCAAGCGCTTCGGCGACGAGCTCGAGCGCATCGGCTACGCCGGCGCGGCGCCGGTCGGCGGGCGCAAGCTCGACTCCTACTTCGAGCTGCATATCGAGCAGGGTCCGCTCCTCGACGCGAAGCGCGTCGACGTCGGCGTCGTCACCCATGGCTACACCGCGCACGGCTTCATCGTGGAAGTGACCGGCGAGACCGCGCACACCGGCCCCTGGCCGATGGACAAGCGCAGGAACGCGCTCGTCGGCGCCGCCATGCTCGCGGTCGCCGCGCACGATATCGGCTGGAAGTATCACGCGACCCAGGGCAAAGGCACGGCGGCGCGCATCGTCGCCTGGCCGAACAAGCCCGGCATCCTCTCGGATTGGGCGCAGTTCACCGGCGACCTGCGCCACGAGAACCCGCACGCCGCCGCGCGCATGCTCAATGATTTCAAGGCGGCGATGGCCGAGTGCGCGCGGCGCGCGAACGTCGACATGCGGATCGTCGACCAGTGGACCTGGAACGCGGAGCTTTTCGACCCGGAATGCATCGCGCTCGTGCGCGAAACCGCGAGGCGGCTTGGCCTTCAGCCGCTCGACCTGCCCTCGCAGGCCGGCCACGACGCCTATCACGTGGCGCGCGTCGCGCCCACGGCGATGATCTTTTCGCCCTGCAAGGACGGCATCACCCACAACAACAAGGAGCACGCCGACGTCGAGCGCACCGTGCCCGCGGTGAATGTGCTCGCCAACGTGGTGCTCGAGCGGGCGAACCGCTAGCTCAGCGCTTTCCTGTCAGCCGGCTTCCTTCAGTATCTCGCCCACGACCCCGAACATCAGGTCGAGGTGCTTCTTCTCGGCGATGAGCGGCGGACAGAAGGCGAGCGCCTCGCCCACCGGCCGCACGAACACGCCCTTGTCCCAGCATTTCTCGAACGCCTCGAAGGCGCGCGTCCCGCACGCGGCGCCGGGCGGCGTCGCGAGCTCGACCGCGCCGATCAGCCCGAGGTTGCGGCAGTCCACTACGTTCGGCAGCCCCTTGAGCGAGTGGATACCCTGCTCGAAGTCCTTCCCGAGCCTGGCTGCCCTCTTGAAAAGCGCTTCTTCCTCGTAGGTGTCCAGCGCCGCGATGCCCGCGGCGCACGCGAGCGGATGTCCGGAATAGGTATAGCCGTGGAAGAACTCGATCCCGGGCCCTTGCGCGCCGGTGAAGGTCTGGTAAATCGCATTCCTGACGAGCACGCCGCCGAGCGGCACGGCGCCCGAAGTAATGCCCTTCGCGAAAGTGATGAGATCGGGCTCGATGCCGAAATACTGCGCGGCGAAGGGCGTGCCGAGCCGGCCCCATCCCGTGATCACCTCGTCAAACACCAGCAGGATCCCGTGCCGGGTGCAGATCTCGCGCAGCCGCTCGAGGTAGCCCTTGGGCGGCAGCAGCACGCCGCCCGAGGCCGCAATCGGGTCCACCACGACTGCCGCGATATTGGAGGCGTCGTGGAGTGCGACGATGCGCTCGAGCTCGTCGGCGAGATCCGCGCCGCGCGCCGGCTGGCCGCGCGAGAAGGCGTTTTCCGGAAGGTGCGTATGGCGCAGGTGATCGACCCCGGGAAGCAGCACGCCGCTGTAGGCCTTGCGGTTGGCGGGCACGCCGCCGAGCGAGATGCCCGCGAGGTTCACACCGTGGTACGAGCGCTCGCGCCCGACGAAGCGCGTGCGCGTGCCCGCGCCGCGCAGGCGGTGGTAGCCCACCGCGATCTTCATCGCCGTGTCGATCGCCTCCGAGCCGGAGTTGGTGAAGAACACGTGGCCCATGCCTTTCGGCGCGAGCGCCGCGATGCGCTCGGCGAGCCGGAACGCAGCCGGGTGGCCGAGCGAGAATGAAGCCGCGAAGTCGAGCTCGCCCGCCTGCCTGCGGATCGCTTCCACGATGCGCGGCCGCGCGTGGCCCGCGTTCACGCACCACAGCGTTGCCAGGCCGTCGAGCACCTGCCGCCCCTCGGCGGTGGTGAAGTGCATGTCCTTAGCCGCGGTCACGAGCTTGGGCTTCGCCTTGAAGCGCCGGTTGTCGGTGAACGGCATCCAGTACGGCTCGAGGTTGAGCGCGCTGGTGGCCGAAAGGTCGCGCTGGTTCATAAAGCAAAGATACTGCGCCTAAAGCTCAAGTTCCGCGCGTAACAAGTCCCACGTTACTGCAACGAGCCCGTCGGCGCGCCGCTCGATGAGCCCGATCGCCGCCAACTGCGTCACGTCGGTGTGGACGTTCTTGTAGTCGCGCGCGAGGCGCCTCGCCAGCTCGTAGATGGAGCAAGGTGCGTCGGAATGGAGCTTCTTGAGCAGCGCAAAGCGCGCTGGCGACAGGGTTTTCAGCAAAAGCGGCAGATCCGCAAAACTGAGGATTTCCAGCGGGCGCATGGCGCGGCCTTCGCGCACGCGGTTCCAGGCCGCCTCGAAGCGGTCGAGCGCGTCGGCGGCCGCGCCGAGGCGGATCTCAAGCTTTCTCGACATCGCGCTCGAAGTCGTAGCGCAGCTGCTCGACCGACTTGAAGTCGTAGCGCCGCTTGTTGTCGTACACGATACCTCTCCAGCTCAGGCGGTAGCGCAGGTCGTCGTGCAGCTCGATCTCGAGCATGCCGTCGCTCGTCACGACCTTTTCCCGCAGGAGCAACATATGGCTTGGCGCACCATATCACAGGTGGGCGTAAAATGCCTGAATGCGGGACTTTTTCAACCTGTATCGCCACGGCTTCGCCCGCGTGGCGGTCGCAACGCCGGTGGTCCGCGTGGCCGATCCCGAGTACAACCTCGAAGCGACGCTCGAGCTCATGCGCGAGGCGGCACGCGAGAAAGCGGTGCTCGCGGTGTTCCCGGAGCTCGGGCTTTCCGCGTACAGCTGCGAAGACCTCTTCCATCAGCGAGCGCTCGTGGATTGCGCCGAGGATGCTCTTTCCGAACTGCTCAGAAGGACGAAAACCCTTCCATTGGCAGCGCTCGTCGGGCTTCCGGTTGCGGTGGACGGGCGCCTCTACAACTGCGCGGCGCTCGCGTGCCAGGGACGGCTCGCTGGCGTGGTGCCGAAGACCTACCTGCCGAACTACCGCGAGTTCTACGAGGCCCGTCAGTTCACCCCTGGCGGCAGCGCGCGAGAGAAGCAAGTCCGGCTCGCCGGGCAGACTGCGCCGTTCGGGACCGACCTGGTGTTTCGTTTTTCCGCGTTGAGAGGTTTTGTCCTGCATGTGGAGATCTGCGAGGACCTGTGGGTGCCGACGCCGCCGTCCTCGTTCGCTGCGCTCGCCGGCGCGACGGTGATCGCGAATCTCTCCGCATCGAACGTGGTGGTCGGCAAGGAAAGCTACCGCCACCAGCTCGTGGGCAACCAGTCGGCGCGCTGCCTCGCCGCCTACCTCTACAGCGCCGCCGGCCTGGGGGAGTCGACCACCGACCTCGCCTGGGACGGCCACGCGCTCATTTACGAGAACGGCACGCTCGTCGGCGAGTCACGGCGCTTCGCCGACGCGCCGCAGCTCGCGCTCGCCGACGTCGATCTCGAGCGCCTGCTTGCCGACCGCATGCGCCAGAACACCTTCGGCGCCGCAGCGCTTCGTCATGCCGATCAAGTGTTCCGGAACATCGAGATTGAACTGCCGACTCCGCGCGGAAAACTTCTCCTGGAAAGAAAGATCGAAAAGCTGCCGTACGTGCCGAGCGACCCGCGCACGCGCGACGCGCGCTGCGAGGAGGTGTACCGCATCCAGGTGCAGGGACTCGTCACGCGCATGCGCGCCACCGGCGCGAAGCGCCTGGTGATCGGCGTCTCGGGCGGGCTCGACTCGACGCAGGCGCTGATCGTGTGCGCGCGCGCCATGGACGAGCTCAGGCTGCCGCGCACGAATGTCCTCGCGTACACCATGCCGGGGTTCGCCACCTCCACGCGCACCCGAAGCCAGGCCTGGCAGCTCATGCGCGCGATCGGCGCCACCGCCGAGGAGATCGACATCCGGCCCTCCTGCCTGCAGATGCTGAAGGACATCGGGCATCCGTACGCCAGGGGCAAGCAGATCTACGACGTCACATTCGAGAACGTGCAGGCCGGCGAGCGCACGAGCCACCTCTTCCGGCTCGCCAACCGCTACGGCGGCATGGTCGTCGGCACGGGCGATCTCTCCGAGCTCGCGCTCGGCTGGGCGACCTACGGCGTCGGCGACCACATGTCGCACTACAACGTGAACGCGAGCGTGCCGAAGACGCTCATCCAGTTCCTGATCGGCTGGGTGGCCGAGTCCGACGAGTTCGGCGCCGATGTGAAGCGCGCGCTGCGCCGCGTGCTCGAGACCGAGATCAGCCCCGAGCTCGTCCCGGGGCGGCAATCGAGCGAGGCCACCGTCGGGCCCTACGAGCTGCAGGATTTCCACCTCTACTACATCCTCCGCTTCGGCTACTCGCCGGCGAAGGTGGCCTTCCTCGCCTGGCACGCCTGGCGCGGCAAGTACAAGCTGCCGGCAATCCGCAAGTGGCTCGGCGTGTTCCTCAAGCGCTTTTTCCAGAACCAGTTCAAGCGCAGCGCGGCTCCGAACGCGCCCAAAGTGGGCTCGGGCGGCTCGCTCTCGCCGCGCGGCGACTGGCGTGCGCCCTCCGATGCCAGCGCCGAAGCCTGGCTCCGGAACCTGAAAGAAGTGCCAACCGAAGGCTGATCAACTGACTTTGCGGAACGCGAGCATCGGCGCGAGCTTCGCAGAGGCGCCGGTATAGAACCCCGCCGCGCGCGGAGCCAGTGCGCGCGGGTTGCGGAAGGTGCCGAAAACCATGTCCCAGAGGGGAAGGTCGGAGTAGTTCCAGCGGTGAATGCCGCGGCCGTGGTGGATGCCGTGGCTCTCAGGCCGCTGCACGAGGTAGCCGAGCCAGCGGGGCGTGCGAATGTTGGCGTGCTGGAACGCGGCATTGAACGCGAGGAAGGCGGCCGCGATGGCCCCGGCCTCGGGGGTTAGCCCGAGCACGGGATAAAACGCGACCACCGCCCAGGTCGTGAATAGGGCCGCATCCAGCGGGTGCAGGTAGTAGGCGCCGAACGCATCGATGCTTTCCGCACTGTGGTGCATCTGGTGGCCTAGGCGCCAGAGCCAGTTCCACTCGTGCGCGCAGCGGTGGTACCAGTAGTGCAGAAACTCATAGACCAGGATCCCGGCGAGCGCGCCGCCCCAGGTGCCGAGCGCCGCGCCGTCGACCAGGCTCCACGAGGGAAGCACCGTGCCCCACGCGCGGCCGACCGCGAGCGAAACCCCGAACACGGCAAGCGACACCGCGGCGGCGCGCCAGCGCCAGCCGCGCGGCGCATCGTAGCGGCGCGCGCGCCAGAAGAATTCGAGCGCCAGGAACGGCGCGAGAAAGAGCAGCGAATAGTAGTCGACCCATTCGAGCAGCATTGCGGAGCCCTCCTTACAAAGGATCGCAATGCTGCCCTGCGACGGTATCTGCCTTATTGCCGCCTCGTCGCCGATTGTTTCCATCCTGTCACACCCGGCGTCTGTCAAAGATTGAATCGGGTCATCCGTGGCCGAGCGAGCGGCGTAGGCTGACTACATGACGCCGAACGCACCGAATCTGATGGCCTTGCTCAACATGGCGCCCAGCGCCTTCGCGAGCGGAGAGATGCGGCCGGCGCCGCGCATCAAGTCGATCTCACACCTGCGCAAGGAAGTCGAGCGGCACTTCGGCAAGCAGTCGAGCCAGGACCTCGAAGCCCTGGTCGGCTGGTTCAACCGGAACTTCTTCCGGCTGGAAAAGTAGGTAACGCCAGGGGGTTTCCAGGGGTCGGATTCCGATTCGTCGGGGTCTGACCCTCTTTTTTTCCCGGGGGTCTGACCCGGTTTTCTACTTGCGGTAGGCCTGCTTGAAGGCGCGCCCGCGGCGCTTGCCGCGCGTCGGCGAGCCCATCCTGGACTGCGAGCCGAAGTTGCGGCTGTTGTCGTGCATTTCAGCGGCGCGCTCGCGCATCTTCTGCTCGGCGAGGGTCTCGCGCGCGAGCGCGGCTCCGTACTTGCGTTTCATGAAGATCAGCCTCTCGTGGTGGTCTTGCGGATCTCTTTCTCGTCGGACCATTCCAGCAGCCCGTTACGGATGTTCCAAAGCTGCAGGTTGAGCTTGTAGTACACATCCTTCGTGTCCTGCACCTGCTTGACGATCGAGACGATGTTGCCTTCGAGGCGGTACTGCGCGCCGACCATCTGGCCCATCTCGGCGGCGCTCTCCTTGGCGTACAGGCCGCTTTGCTGGCGCGTGAGCTCGTCCACCTGCGGCTTCATGCCGGCCTGGTCGACCGCGAAGCGCACCCGCCCGCCCTTCTGCAGCTCGGCGCGGATGCTATCGGTGATCGCCCGGGTGTCGATGTACTCGCTCGTCTTGTTCTTCACTTCCTGGACGGTGACGACAGGCAGGTTCGAGCTTGCGATCACCGGCGCCTGGAGCATCGAGCGCGCCATCGACTCGGCCATCAACTGCAGGTCGGTCGAGCCGAACTGGTTGGTGACGGTCTCGACGCCGCGCGCATCGCCGTAGCGCGTCTTTTCCTGCGCGCAGCCGCCGGCGAGCGCAAGCGCGGCGAGCGCGACCACGATCCGCGGGTTCATTCCTCGCTCCTCAGCATGAGGCGGAAGTCCACCGCCTTGTTCGTCGGCGAGATGGTGTTGATCACCAGGTTGGAGTTTTCGTAGAGCATGAGCGGCTTCCAGGGCTCCTCTTCCCAGGCGCGCATGCCCTCGCGGTCGATCCAGCGGAACTTGTATGCGATGCGCTTCACGCTCCTGCTGTCGTTGTTGAGATTGGTGTCGATCCTGAGGAGATCGCCTGTCTGCGAGCAGCGCATCTCGGTCGCCTGGATCGTAGTGCGCCGCCCTTCGCTCACCACCTTGGCCTTCACCAGGTCGTCCATCGAGCTCACCTTGGTTTCGCCGATCGGGCAGCCGAACGCGAAGCCGGGCTTCTCGAAGCCCTTCTTCGTCGAGCAGCCGGCCACCAGGGCGCTTGCGGCGATCGCGGCGATCACAAGAGCCGAATTCGTCCTGACCGTGGGTTTCATTCTGGGCCTCCCTGTTTCAACGCGCTGCGCGTCCCTTGGGAGCGCTTACGAATAGCTGGTGGCGCAGCAGCCTCAAGTCTACCACCGCGTAGCGCGCCGACAGGCTCACGCTGGCGCTGCGCGGCCCTTGCGCCGTGCTCAGTGTGATCGTGTGCACGCCGCGCGGCACGCGAGCACGCGCGATGGACACTTCCGAAGGGAGCGCGCGCCAGGTGCGGTCGTCGGCCGATGCAAACACCACCGAGCCCGCCGTGGCGATACCGGCGGCGAGCGCCATCGCAAGCGTGTGCTCGCGGTCGGACGCGCGCTGCGCCTGATACTGCAGCGTCGCGGTCAGGGTCGAGCGGATCGTGGCGCGCAGCATGATGCTCGGCATGTCGTCCATCAGCCGGCGGCGCGCCATGAGGTCGATGCTCGTGATGCGCGCCAGCGGGAAAATCTGGCGGTCGAGCATCACTTCGGTCGGCAGCGGCGCCCAGGAACTCGCGCTCATCACCGGGAACGCGCTCGCGAGCAGCACCACGCGGTTCTCGATCACGACGGGAAGCATGAACTGGCGCGACTGGATCGCCGGCGCCGATCCGGTGCCGACGATCACGAGCACGTCGGTCATTCCATCGTCGAGCCCGCCGGCGACGCGCTCGTCGAGCCCGCCGAGTGCCTGTTCCAGGAGCGGCTGGCCGGGCTGCAGCTCGTTCGCGAGGCGATACCCCGGCGCGGCCAGGCTCGGCTCGCCGAGCGCCTCGTAGATGAACCCGGCGAGGTAGTGCGAGAGCGCGCTCTGGTAGCCGTTGCGCAGCGCGTTGACCTCCGGCGTGTCGATGGTCTCGATCGGGTAGCCGTTCAGCTCCTTGAAGCTCGTGCGCGCGCCGCGCTCGCGCGCCGACGCCTCGACTTCGGCGTACTGCTTCGCGCGCAGCTCGGCGATCTGCGCCTCGAGCTCGTGCGCCTGCTTGATCGCGACGCGGGCGCCGTCCAGGTCGCCCAGCGCGAGATGATTGAGCGCCGTGTAGGTGAGAAGCATCACCTTCTCGTAGTCGTGGCCCGGGTACGCGCGCAGCTTGTCGTTGACGACATAGCTCGAAACGCCGCGCACGAAGGCGGATGCCTCGGCCAGCCCGCCCGCGTTCTCCACCTCGATGCGCGCGCCTGCGCTCTTCCAAGCCTTCTGGCTCTCCTCGTAGCGGCCGCCCAGCCGCTCGAGCATGCCGAGCTCGAGGTAGTAGAGGAGATCCTTGTCGCGCTGGCGGTTATTCGACTCGAGGAGCCGAATCGCGTCCTCGACCGAACCGCTCGAGGCGCGCTCGAGCGTGACGTAGAGCTCGGCGTCGTAGCTGCGCACCGCGACGCAGCCCGACAGCAGCAGCGCCACACCCCAGAGGGGAAGAGCGCGGCGCCACGCTGGCCCGATCACTTGCGCGGAAACGTGATGAGCTTGGGCGCTTCGGTGGGCTTGCCGGCCTTGGCCGCCTGATAGAGCGGCTCGACCTGCGCACCGAGCTCGGCGAGACGCGCGGCGCGGTTCTGCGGCGAGGGGTGCGTGGAAAGGAATTCGGGCGTGCCCTTCCCGCCGCCGAGCTTGCCCATCTTCTCCCACAGCGTGACCGCGGATTTCGGATCGTAGCCCGCGCGCGCCGCGAGCTCGATGCCGATCTGGTCGGCCTCGGATTCGCCCTGGCGGCTGTTGGGCAGCTGGATCGCGAGCACCGAGGCGAGCTGCGCCCCGGTGAGCGCGAGGCCGACCCCGGGGCCCGAGTCTTGCGTGCCGACGATGATCGCGGCAGCGGTGGTCGCCACCGCCGTAGTCATCGCGATCGACATGCGCTCGCGCGTGTGGTCGGCGAGCGCGTGCGCGATCTCGTGGCCCATCACTTGCGCGATCTCGTCGTCGGTCGCCTTGAGCTGGTCCCACATGCCGGTGTAGATCGCCATCTTGCCGCCCGCCATGCAGAAGGCGTTGACGGTCTTCGGGTCGTCGATCACCTGCACTTCCCAGGACCATTTCGCCGAGTCGGGCCGCACACGCACCGCCTCCTTTACGAGCTTGTCGGTGATCTCCTTGACTCTTTGCGCGCGCGGCGTGCCCGTCTCGATTTTTTTCTTCTTGCCGAGGTCGGCCATCATCTGCGAATAGGCCGCGGACGACTCCGACACCGCCTGCGACTCCGACACGACCATGAACTGGTCGCGGCCGGTGAGCGGGCTGGTGGTGCAGCCGGCGAGCAAGGCGAGCAGGACTAAAGCCGCGCGGATCATGTTGAGGCTTCTGATTTCAGAGGAGATTTTACTTCGTTTACTTCGCCTTTCGGGTGGCATAGACTTCTTCTGCCCAGCCCATGCTGCCGATCCGCTCAGGCCCGAAGCTCCCCGACGAACCGGCGTTCAAGCACCCCCCGCAGTGGATCCACGAGGCCGGGAAGTGGCTCTTTTCCCGGCGCGAATCGCGCAAGCGCGAGCTCGTCCGGCTGATCGACCGGATGACCCCGGCAAAGAAAGAGAAGTAGTTCCCGATAGTTCCCGAGCGAGGAAGTAGTTACTTCTAAGCCGCTTTGCGCTCGCCAGGCGCGGGCAGCTCGCCGATCGCCGTGCGGATCGCGTCCTCGACCCTGTCGAGGAACACGAACTCGAGCTTCGCGCGCGCTTCGGCCGGGACGTCTTCCAGGTCCTTCTCGTTGCGCTTGGGCAGCATCACGGTCTTGATGCCAGCGCGCAGCGCGGCGAGGGTCTTCTCCTTCACGCCGCCGATCGGGAGCACCAGGCCGCGCAGCGAGATCTCGCCGGTCATGGCGACATCGGCGCGTACCGGTTTCCCGCTCAACAAAGAAATCAGGCTCAAGAACATGGCGACGCCCGCGCTCGGTCCGTCCTTCGGCGTCGCGCCCGCCGGCACGTGGACGTGGATATCGACCTTCTCCAGCGACTCGCGCAGATGCGTCTTCGCGAGCGTGAGGGCAGCCTGCGCCGACTCCTTCATCACGTCGCCGAGCTGGCCGGTGAGAATCAGCTTCCCGGTGCCCGGAATGCGCGAGGCCTCGATAAACAGGATGTCGCCGCCGACCGGGGTCCAGGCGAGGCCGGTGGCCACGCCCGGCACCGAGGTGCGCTCGGCGATCTCGCTCTCGAAACGCCGCGGGCCGAGAATCGCATGCAGGCCTTCAGGTTCGACGACGATCGGGCCTTTCGCGCCTTCGGCAATGCGCATCGCCGCGTTCCTCAGCACCGCGCCCATCTCGCGCTCGAGATTCCGCACGCCTGCCTCGCGCGTGTAGTCCCGGATGATGGCTTTCAGGGCTTCTTCGGTTATTTCGGCTTTTGAAGAATCAAGCCCGTTGGCCTCGAGCTGCCGCTTCACGAGATAGCGCTTGGCGATCTCGAGCTTCTCTTCCTCGGTGTAGCCCGGGAGCTGGATGATCTCCATGCGGTCGCGCAGCGGCCCCGGAATCGTGTCGAGCACGTTCGCGGTGGTGATGAACATGACCTTCGAGAGGTCGAAGTCCACGCCCAGGTAGTTGTCGCGGAAGTGCGAGTTCTGCTCGGGATCGAGCACCTCGAGCAGCGCGCTCGACGGGTCGCCGTGAAAGCCGCCCATGCCGATCTTGTCGATCTCGTCGAACATGAGCACGCAGGTGCGCGACTCGGCGCGGCGGATCGCCTGGATCACGTTGCCGGGCAGCGCGCCGATGTAGGTGCGGCGGTGGCCGCGGATCTCGGCCTCGTCGTGCAACCCGCCGAGCGCGACGCGCTGGAACTTGCGCCCGGTGGCGCGCGCGATCGACTGGCCGAGCGAGGTCTTGCCCACCCCCGGCGGGCCGACGAAGCACAGGATCGGGCTCTTGCCGGCCGGGTTGAGCTTGCGCACCGCGAGGTGCTCCAGTATCCGGCGCTTGATCTTCTCCAGGCCGAAGTGGTCCTCGTCGAGCACTTTGCGGGCTGCGGCGATGTCGATCGGCTTTACGTCGTCGGCTTTCCACGGCAGCTCCGCGAGCCACTCGAGGTA
>DATIGN010000027.1:0-12495 GCA_035454685.1 Burkholderiales bacterium
CAGATTCTTCACACGCCGGCCGATTTCGCGTACGCGTCGGGCGCGAGGAGCCCCGCGAGCTCGGCCCGGTCGGCGAGCCTGATCTTGAAAAGCCACCCTTTGCCGTAGGGCGCTTCGTTGACCTGGCCGGGTGTGGCGGAAACCTCGGCGTTCGCGGCCACGATCTCGCCCGTTACCGGCGCATAAACCTCCGCGGCCGCCTTGGTGGATTCCACCACCGCGCAATTCGCGCCGCGCGACACACGCGCGCCGGGTTGCGGCAGCTCGACGTAGACCAGATCGCCGAGCTGCTCGGTCGCGACCGCGGTGATTCCCACGGTGACGGTGCCGTCACCGTTGTCGGCCACCCATTCGTGGGACTCGGTGTACTTGAGCTTTTCCGGGAGTTCCACTTCATCCTCCTAGGTGAGCCGCAGGTGGAATGACTTCGGGCGCGTGAACGCCTCCAGGCCCAGCCGAGACAGCGTGCAGCCGCGGCCCGAGTCCTTGACGCCGGTCCACGCAAGCGCGGGATCGAGGTAGTCGCAGCGATTCATGAACCAGGTGCCCGTTTCGACGCGCTCGCCGACGCGCACGGCCGCCTCAATGTCTTTGGTCCAGATCGACGCGGTGAGTCCGTAGCGGCTGTCGTTCATCAGCGCGATTGCTTCCTCGTCGTTCTCTACCCGCTGGATACCGACCACCGGGCCGAAAGTTTCCTCAGTCATCACTGCCATGCCGTGGTCGACGTTCACCAGGACTTCAGGCGGCAGATACGGCGTCCCGGGCCGGTCTTTGATCCTGAGGCGCGGCTTCGCGCCTTTGCGCACCGCCTGTCGGATCTGTGCGCGCACGTTGTCCGCGGCTTCCGTGCGCACGAGCGGCCCGAGGTTCGTTCCCGGCTCGAGCGGGTTGCCGAGCCGGTACTGTCGCGTCAAGTCGACGAAACGATCCACGAAATCCTTGTATATCTTCCTGTCGACATAGATGCGCTCGATGCCGCAGCACGACTGGCCGGAGTTGAAAAACGCCCCGTCTACCAGGTTCTCCACCGCGAACGGGATATCGGCGTCGGCGCGCACGTAGCCAGGGTCCTTGCCGCCGAGCTCGAGGCCGGTGCCGATGAAGCGTTTTGCGGCGGCCTGCTGCACCGCGTGGCCGCCGCTTACCGATCCGGTGAACGCGACGAAAGCAACACGCGCATCGGCGATGACGCAGGCAACCTGCGTATGGTCGAGGTGCAGAAACTGGAACACGCCCTCGGGAAGCCCGGCGGCCGTGAAGGCCTCGGCGTAGCGCTCGGCTACAAGCGGAGTCTGCGCCGCCATCTTGAGGATTACGCTATTGCCCGCGAGGAGCGCAGGCACCACCGCGTTCACCGAAGTGAGCCAGGGATAATTCCACGGCGCGACCACCAGCACCACGCCGAGCGGCTCGCGGCGGATGAACCGGCGGAAGCCGGCCTTTTCCGGAATCGAAATTTCGGCAAGCGCCTCCTCGGCAATGCTGCACATGTACAGCGCGCGCTCATGAAACCCGCGCTTGATCTCGCCCGGGCTCTGGCTGAGCGGGCGGCCCATCTGCCAGCTGAGCTCGGCGGCGAGGTGCTCGGCGCGCTCGACGCACCACTCGGCCATTCGCCGACAGATCGCGGCCCGCTCGCCTACTGGAGTCTGCTTCCAGGTTTTTTGCGCTCTAACCGCCTTCTCGAGCGCGCTCTCAACCTGCCTGCCCGTTGCGACCCTGCGCTCTGCGTACACCGAGCCGTCGACCGGGGAAACGGTGCGCTGGACTTTCACGGGGCCGAATATAGCGGACGGCGCTCCACGAGGCGGGCGAGAGCGTCCATGACAAGCGCGCAGGTTACGCCGAAAGGCAGATAGCCCGCGTAGCCGAGCAGCGGCATTTCGAAAACGTGAAGGCGCTGGACATGCGGGATGCTGTACTGCCATTTCGCAAGGCTGCCGTAGTTCCACAGCTCCCAGAGCAAGCCGCAGGCAAGCGCCGCCAGCGCCGGCTGCAGGAATGGACGCCAGTCGCCGCTCGCGAGCGGGGCGAGCAGGCTCGTGCCGGTCAGAAGGTGCTGCAGGCCGAAAAGGAGGAGGAGTGGTCCGACCCACAGCACGGGAAAAGACTCTTCCGGCCAAGGCCCGATCGCGGCGAGGCCCAGCGCGCCGGCTCCGACTGCCAGCCAGGCCGCGGCCGGGCGGGCGCGGACCGCCGGCAAGCGCAGCGCCTCGAGCCGAGGGAACTGCCGCAGCCACATCCAGGTGCTCGCGATGGCGGGAAGCACGGTGGAGAAGGGCAGCGTGCCTTGGATGAAGTAGTCCCATTCCCCGCTCGCGTGGATGCCGACATAGTGCCAGTTCCGAACGAACTGGTTCAGGTACTCGAACAGCCACCAGAACGCCGCGCTCGCGGGAAAGAGGGTCGCGAACCAAAGCGGCCGGGCGGTGAAAAGCGAACCTCCGGTCCGCCGATGTAGGAGCGCGTTCACCGCCAGCACATAGCCGACCCACAACGGCGTGAAAGCGTGGCGGCGCCACTCGGCCGGAGTGTGCTCGCTCCACGCGGCGAACCATCCCGCCGCGAGCGTGGCGAGCCCGAGCCAGCCCCAAAGAGGGAAGGCACGTCGTGCCTCCACGACGTCCGTCTGCGGGCGCGCCCGTGCCACTGCGAGGACGATGAGGCCGAGCCCTGCTATAGCGGGGACCGACATCAGGCAGAACCAGAGCCACGAAGCCGGCGCGTGCGTAGCCGGAAGAGTTCTCGGCGGAAACGCGAGATACGGCGTAATCGGATTGCCGCTTACCGCGAGGCCCAAAAGCGGCGCCACCCAGGCGATCAGTGCTGCGAGCAGCAGCACCCAGAGCGCCCGCAGCCTCGTGTCGTCAGGCGACGGCGACAATCACCGTGACAAGGACGAGGCCGATGGAATAGAGCCAGTAATCGAGCGTACTCATGCCCGTGATGCTCATGCGGGCAGATGAGATCCCGATTTCCGACGGCCTCCTTCCTTTTACAAATGAAACCAACGGCTACTCGGGCGTCACGTAGGCGCCGGTGATGCCGCCGTCGACAAGGAACTCGGTGCCGGTGACGTAGGAGGACTCGTCCGACGCGAGGAAGAGCGCCGCCTTGGCGATCTCCTCGGCCTCGCCGAAGCGGCCCATGGGAATGTGGACCAGGCGGCGCTGCTTCTTCGCCTCGGTGTTCAGGAAGCTCATCAGCAGCTCGGTCTTGAGCGGCCCGGGGCACAGGGCGTTCACGCGGATGTTCTGGCGTGCGTGGATGACGGCAAGCTCGCGCGTCATAGAGAGCACGGCCCCTTTGCTCGCGGTGTATGCGATCTGCGGCGTCGCCGCGCCCATCTTGGCGACGAACGAAGCGGTGTTGATCACCGACCCGCCGCCGGCGCGCTTAAGTGCCGGAATGCCGTACTTGCAGCCCAGGAAGACACCCTTGGCGTTGATGTCGAGCGTGAGGTCCCAGACCTCTTCGCTCGTCGACACGGCATCGTCGTCGTTTGCGTGCATGATGCCGGCGTTGTTGAAGAGGACGTTGAGCTTGCCAAATGCTTTTTCGGCCGCGGCGACCATCTGCTCACAGTCTCGGGCTTTCGACACATCTGCTTTTACTGGAATTGAATTCTTGAGCTGTGTAGCCGTCTCGCGAGCGGCCACCTCGTTGAGGTCGACGCAAACCACAGCCGCGCCCTCCCGCGAAAAGAGGAGGGCGGTTTGCCGGCCGATGCCGCTGCCCGCGCCGGTGATCAGCGCCACTTTGTCTTTCAGTCTCATATGCGTTCGAAATACCGCCTGCGTTCCCAATCGGTAACGGCCTTGTCGTAGGCCTGCGCCTCGGTGCGGTAGAAGTGGCTGTAGTGCTCGACGGCCGCTTCGCCGAATGCCTTCCTGCAAAACGCACTGGAGGCGAATTTTTCGTTCGCGTCCGCGAGCGTATACGGCACGCGCGGCAAGTTTTTCGCCTGGTAGATATCGCCGATGAAGCACTCGGGCGGCTCGATCTTGTTGGCGATGCCCTCGAGCCCCGACGCGAGGGACGCGGCGAGCGCAAGGTACGGATTGCAGTCCGCGCCGGGGATGCGGCACTCGATGCGCAGGCTTTGGCCTTCGCCCACGACGCGGAAGCCCGCGGTGCGGTTATCGTGGCTCCACGCGAGGCGCGTCGGCGCCCACGAGGCGTCCACGTAACGCTTGTACGAATTGATTGTCGGCGCGTAGAACACCATCACGTCGGGCACGTGCGCGATCCAGCCGCCGAGGAAATATCTAAACGTATCGGAAGCTTTCACCGGGCCGAGAGCTGCGTTCCCGGGGAAGGCATTCTTTCCGTCGCGCCAGAGGCTGAAGTGGATATGGCAGCTCGAGCCGGCACTGTCGGCGGCGAACTTGGCCATGAAGGTGACGCTCAGCCCTTGCGCCTCGGCGATCTCCTTCAGGCACTGCTTGAACACCACATGGCGGTCCGCCATCTCGAGCGCCTCGGCGTAGCGCACGTTGAGCTCGTGCTGACCCTTGCCCCATTCGCCCTTGGAGTTCTCGACCGGCACGCCGGAAAGCTTGAGGTGCCGGCGCGCCGCGGCGTGAAACCCTTCGGTGCGCATGCCCTGCAGCATGTGGTAGTCCTCGAGGTACCAGCCAGCGGGCTCGAGGTTGCGGTAGTCCTGCTGAGCGGCCTGGCGGTAGCTCGTCCGGAAGAGGTAGTGCTCGAGCTCGGTCCCCGCATAGCCCGCGTAGCCCATCTTTCTCGCCGCGGCGATCTGCCGTCGCAGGACCGAGCGGGGCGCAACGTTGACGTAGTCCTGCGTCTTGTCGCTTTTCACGTCGCAAAGGATGAACGCCGTCTTCTCCAGCCAGCTCGCCAGCCGGAGCGTACCGAAGTCGGGAACCATGTGCACGTCGCCATAGCCGAGCTCCCAGTTGGCGAAGCTGTAGCCCGGCACAGGCTCCATCTCCATGTCTACGGTTAGGAGATAGTCGCAGGCGTGGCCGCCGTGCTTGGCGACCTCGTCGACGAACATCTCCGCGTCGAAGCGCTTGCCCATGAGCCGGCCGTAGTGGTCGGTGAATCCGGCGAGCACAGTTTCGATCTCCCCCTGCGCCACCATCCCTTTGAGCTGTTCGAGCGTCAGCATTCCGCGCGTCTTACTCATCGGCGTTCTCGTTTTTCCGGAAAAGCACGAAGACCTTTCCGACGTGCTGGACTTCTTCTGCGTTGGTGCTCCGGCAAATCGAATCAAGCGCCTTGTCGCGCTGGTCGCGATCCAGGCCCCCGGCGCGCACCTTGATGAGCTCGTGGGCGCGCAGCGCGCGGTCGACCTCCGCGATCACTTCGTCGGTAAGGCCCTTCGCGCCGAGCTGCACCACCGGCTCGAGCTTGTGAGCCCTTGCCTTCAGCACCTTGCGTTCGGCCGGCGTCAGCATGAATGAATCCCGGAATCTAATGTCAAAATGTTCGCCTTGCTACCCCCGCCGCATTTGCCTTCCGACTTCCATCCCGTCCTGCAGCACTGGTGGGCGAGCCGTTTTGACGCGCCCACCGCGGCCCAGCTCGAAGGCTGGCGCGCGATCCGCGAAGGGCGCCACACGCTCATCGCCGCCCCGACCGGCTCGGGCAAGACGCTCGCGGCTTTTCTGACGTCGATCGATGAGCTGCTCAAAGAGGGAATAGAGCAGGGCGGACTGCCGGACGAGGTGCGCGTCATCTATGTCTCCCCGCTAAAGGCGCTCTCGGCGGACATCCACAAGAACCTCGCCGTGCCTCGGCGGGAAATCCATGCGCTGTCACCGGTGAAAATCACGGCCGCAGTCCGTAGCGGCGACACGCCGCAGCCTGAGCGCGCTGCGATGCTGCGAACCCCACCGCACATTCTGGTGACGACCCCGGAATCGCTTTATCTGCTCCTTACGGCGGAGCGCTCACGTGCGATGCTCAAGACCGCGCGCGCGGTGATCGTGGACGAGATCCACGCCGTGCTCCAGTCGCGCCGCGGCGCGCATCTCGCGCTTTCGCTCGAGCGCCTGGACCACGTGTGCGGGCGCAAGCTGCAGCGCATCGGGCTGTCCGCTACGCAGAAGCCCATCGACGAAGTGGCTCGCTTTCTAACTCAAGAGAACGTTGCCATCGTCGATAAGGGCCACAAGCGCCGATTGGACATCGCGGTCGAAGTGCCGAGCTCGCCGCTCGAGGCGGTGATGTCGCACGAGGTGTGGAAGGAGATCTACGACCGCCTGGTCTCGCTGATCGAGTCGCATCGCACCACGCTGATCACGGTGAACACGCGGCGCCTGGCGGAGCGCATGGCGCACCAGCTCTCCGAGCGCCTCGGCGCCGAACACGTGGCTGCGCACCATGGCAGCCTGGCGAAGGAAGCGCGGCTCGACGCCGAGGAGCGGCTGCGAAGCGGAAAGCTGAAAGTCCTGGTGGCGACCGCATCGCTGGAGCTTGGCATCGACATTGGCCACGTCGACCTGGTGTGCCAGATCTCGTCGCCGCACCGTATCGCGACGTTCCTCCAGCGGGTGGGACGCTCGGGGCACACCATCAAGGGCGTGCCGAAGGGCCGGATATTTCCGCTTACGCGCGACGATCTCATCGAGTGCGCCGCCATGGTGCGCGCGGTGCGCGACGGCGAGCTCGACCGGGTGGCGGTGCCCGACAAGCCGCTCGATGTGCTCGCGCAGCAGATCGTCGCGGAAGCCTCGTCGGGCGAGTGGGGCGAGGACGCGCTCCTTGCTCTCTTCAAGCAGGCGTATCCGTATCGCACGCTCGAAAAAGCGCAGTTCATGGACGTGGTGGAGATGCTCGCGCGCGGGTTTGCGACCCGGCGCGGCCGACGCGGTGCGCTCGTCCACTACGACAGCCTGAACAAGAAGATCAGAGGCCGGAAAGGCTCGCGCCTGAGCGCGCTCGTGAACGGCGGCGCGATTCCGGAGGTTTTCGACTACCGAGTGCTGCTGGAGCCCGAAGGGCATTTCATCGGCACGCTGAACGAGGACTTCGCCATCGAGTCGCTGCCGGGGGACGTGTTTCAGCTTGGCAACACGTCGTGGCGGATCCTGCGCATCGGCAATGGCGTCGTGCGGGTCGCGGACGCCGAAGGGCAGCCGCCCTCGATGCCGTTCTGGCTCGGCGAGGCGCCGGCGCGCAGCGATGAAATGAGCGCGGCGGTGTCGGCATTGCGCGCAGCCGTCGATGCCAAGTTGCCCGGGCCGGATGAGCCTCGCAAGGAGTACGAGCTCGCGCCGGCGATCGAGCTCCTGAAGAACGACTACGTTCTCAGCGAGAACGCCGCGGAGCAGATCGCCGCCTACCTCGGGGAAGCGAAGCGCAGCCTCGGCGCCGTGCCGACGATCGAGGCGATCGCGCTAGAGCGCTTCTTTGACGAATCGGGCGGCATGCAGCTGGTGCTGCACGCGCCTTTCGGCAGCCGCGTTAACCGCGCGTGGGGGCTCGCGCTGCGCAAGAAGTTCTGCCAGGGCTTCAACTTCGAGCTGCAGGCTGCGGCGACCGAAGAGGGGATCGTTCTCTCGCTCGGCGAGCTGCATTCGTTTCCGCTGGAAGAAGTGTTCCGCTACCTCCATCCGAATACCGTGCGCGAGACTCTGATGCAGGCGATCCTCGCCTCGCCCATCTTCGAGACGCGCTGGCGCTGGAGTACGACCCTCGCCCTCGCCGTGCCGCGCAACCGCGGCGGCGCGCGTATTCCGAATCAGCTGCAGCGGATGTACGCCGAGGATCTCCTGCAGGCGGTATTCCCCGACGCCGTGGCGTGCCAGGACAACATGCAGGGGACGCGCGAGATCCCGGACCACCCGCTCGTCAACCAGGCGCTGCGCGACGCGCTGGAAGAGGCCGTTGACGTCCACGGGCTGGAGCGGCAATTGCAAAGGCTTTATTCAGGAAGCATAAGAACCATAGCGCGCGACACGCCTGAGCCCTCGGTGCTCAGCCACGAGCTGCTGAACTCCGCGGTCTACACGTTCCTCGACGACGCGCCGCTCGAGGAGCGCCGCACGCGCGCGGTTTATGCCCGCCGCGCGACCGAAGTACGCAGCGCCGACGATCTAGGCGCGCTCGACCCGGCGGCGATCGAGCGCGTGCGCGAGGAGGCTTGGCCGGTCGCCAATACCTCAGACGAGATGTACGACGGGCTCATGGTCGCCGGGTACATCAAAGAAACGGAGTTGGAGGGGCACTGGCCGGCGCTGCTGGAGCAGTTGGGTGGAAGAGCCGTCAAGCGCGGCGATGCCTGGTTCGCTTTGGAGCGCAAGGACGACGACGAAGTCGAGATCACCGCCAGCCGTCTCGAAGTCCTTGGACCGATCACTGCGAACGAAACCGCGGTGCTGCGCGCGCTCGAAGCGCAAGGCCGCGTCCTGCGCGGGAAGTTCTCGTCGAACGAGCTGCAATGGTGCGACCGGCGGCTGCTGGCGCGCATCCATCGCTACACCCTCAACAAACTAAGATCGGAAATAGAGCCGGTCAGCGCGGCCGACTTCCTGCGCTTCCTGCTGCACTGGCAGCACGTTGCGGCTGAGGACCAGATGAAGGGCGCCGAAGGGCTGAGGGCGGTGATCGAGCAGCTCGAGGGCTTCGAGGTCGCCGCGGCGGCCTGGGAGAACGACGTGCTGCCGGCGCGCGTTGCCGATTACGACGGCGCGCAGATCGACCAGCTGTGCCTAAGCGGGCGCGTGGCCTGGGGACGCCTCACGCCAGGGAGCAAAGCGCCGCTGCGCACTTCTCCCATTGCATTAATGCTGCGAGAGCACGCGGCGCATTGGGGCGTCGAAAGGGAAATCGCGCCGGACTTGTCCGCCGAGGCGAAAGCGGTTCGCGAAGCGTTGGCGCAGCGCGGCGCGTCGTTCTTCCATGAATTGGCTTCGCATACAGGATTGTTGCCGAGTGTCGTCGAGCGGGGCCTGGCGGAGCTCGCCGGCGCCGGCATCGCCACCGCGGACAGCTTTGCCGGGCTGCGAGCGCTGCTCGCCGCCCCGGAAAAGCGGCGTGGCCTTGTGGAAACGGCCGGCAGGTGGTCTCTCCTGAGAAGCGAGAAGAGCGACGACGTTGAGGCGCTGGCGACAACGTTGCTGAAGCGATACGGAGTCGTTTTTCGCACGTTGCTGCAGCGTGAATCGCAGCTTCCGCCATGGCGCGAACTGGTGCGCGTGTACCGCAGGCTCGAAGCACGCGGCGAGATCCGCGGCGGGCGCTTCGTCGGCGGCTTCGGCGGTGAGCAGTTCGCCGCCCCGGATGCGGTCGGAAGGCTGCGCGCAGTGCGAAAGATGGAGAAGGCGGGTGAGCTCATCGTGTTGGGCGCCGCCGATCCGCTGAATCTTGTCGGCATCCTCACGCCCGAGGCTCGCGTTGCCGGTATCCATCGCAACCGCGTCCTGTTCCGCGACGGCCTGCCGATCGCGGCGGTCGAGGCCGGGCAGTTGCGCCGGCTGGCCGATTCGGACCTTGATGATTCAAGATTGAGAACTTTGCTGGCGCGGCGCTCGCTGCGCCACTCGCCGGCGTTGCACCTGCGCGCGCCGACCCCGCGCGAAATCGCTCGCCTGGAGCGCGCGCGCGACCGCGTCATGAACTACCCCTGGAGCCAGGTGCGGCGCTAGCGTGTGGCAGCGCGCGCCTGCTTCACACCGCAGGTCGCGAGATCGACTTGCCCCCCCTCGGCGATCGCCTGGTACAGCGTCCAGAGCTTTTCGTCCACCCGCGCTTCGCGCGGGTGCGGGGGCGACTTGGCGAAGCGCCCGACCGCTTTCGGCCCCGCGTTGTACACGGCGTAGGCGGCGCGCGGCGCGTGGTCCGGGTCGCCCGTGCGTTCGGCGTAGGGAATGGCGTAATCCTTCAGGTAGCGCGACAAGATCTGCGTGCCCGCGCGGACATTGTAGGCCGTGTCCCAGCGCACGCGCTCGATGTCGTAGAAGCCGCGCCAGACGCGCTGGTTGATCTGCATGATGCCCACGCTTCCCGAGTGCGAGCGCAGGTAGGTAACTTTGCCGCCGCGCACCACATACTGGCGCCAGCAGCTTTCAATGAGCGCGGTTGTCGGCACCAGATGAGCGTAGATTGCATCGTAAGGTGCGGGAAGCTTCGTGCGCTGGAGCTCGGCGCTGGTAATTTTCTGCAACACGCCCCCGATGCGTACCGCGTAGGCCGCGAACTCGTTGTGCGTCGGCACCCAGCGGTCGAGCGGCGTGTCGGCATATGCCCGTGAGATGAAGAAGTCGAGCCAACTGCGAGTGGGCGGCGCAACGGGCGCCGGATCGCCTTCCGGAATGCCGTCGACGCCGAACAAGCGGCCGAGCTGGGGGTCGAGCGCCCAGTCGTACGCGAGCGGGTTACCGGTATCGTCAGGCTTGAGGTTGCGCGCAAGCCGACGCAGGCCCTCCGGCGAAAGCGGCAGGCCCGGCGCAGCGGCCTCGAGCGCCGCCAGCGCATCCGCGGCGTCGAAGAACAACGCATGGCGTTTGGTCTCGACCAGGATCGCGCGCAGCTCGTTCCATGCATCGAGAAAGAGCTCCCGCACCGGGTTGCCTGGCGGGGCCGACTCGCCCGCGAGGATGGCGACGAGCTGATAGCGGCTGTCTAGGAGGAGCGTGAAAAGCCGCTTGCGCACCGCGTCGTCTTCGCCGTCGAGCGCCATCTGCCGTACGACGTAGACGAGGAACGCGTCCCATGGCTCGAGCGCTTGTTCCAGCGCTTCAAGCTCGGCCTCGGTGAGCGGCGCGGGCGATGCCGCGGCTGGCGCCGCCGCGAGCCAGGCATCCGGGACCTCCAGCGCGATCGGCACCACGACCTGGCCGGGCTCGGGGCGCGGCGCAAGCATCGCCACCTGGCGGAGCGACTCCTCCATGGCCGCCGCGTGCGACGGGGGCGCTGCGCTGCGCAGCAGCTCGGCGAGGGCGTCGCGTGAAGCGCCAAGTTCGTAGGCGAAGCGCTCAAGCCGCGCGTGAATATGCTGCTTGGCCGCATCCCATAAGAGCGGACCGAGCCCACCGCTCGCATCGACGAGCCGCGAATCAACGACGCGCAACCGGAGGCGCGCCGCATCCTCGACGTACGGCACCAGCGCGAGGTGGATCGTTCCTTTCCACGCCGTGCCTTGACACTTGCCTGCGATCTCTACCGCGAGCGAGCCCGTGCCGGGCGCCACTAGGCGCAGGCGTCCCTGTGCGAACTCCAGCTTGGGCGCCTGCAGCTCGAGATAGCGGCAGCGTCCATCACGGTAAGGAACGAGCTGCGCGCCCAATGCCTCGCCCAGCGTGTCGAGCGATACGCGCAAAGGGATTTCAACGCGCGCGGCCAGGGCGTCGTGCGCGTAGCCGACGAGGCAACAGACTGCAAGAACCCGCACCAGCATCCTACGTAGTCCGGACTATAGCCTGTTAACTGTCCATCTCCCGGGCTGGTCAGAATTGATCAATCCGGCTTGTTTCGGCTGTAACCGGAAGCGATTGCCCCGAAATACGGCCGAGACGCGCGCTCCTCACCATGAAGCCATGAGACAGCTTCTCCGCGGCGCGCGCACGCTGAGCCCCTACCTCCTCACCGAGGCGCTGCTGCCCGGAGGCACGCTGATCGCGCTCGGCCTTTGGCTCTATCAGAACAGGGGGCGCCTGCCGAAGTGGGGCCGAGCGAGCGGCAACTCCGATGCCTCGTCGACGAGCACGGCACTCTGATCGCGCTGCTGCTGTGGCTGTTCCGGCGTAAATTCGCCGTCAATGGCGAAAACCAGCAAAGCTTGGCTGCGCCGGCACGTTACTGACCCCTACGTAAAGCAGGCCCGCAAGCAAGGCTACCGCTCGAGAGCCGCTTTCAAGCTGCTGGAGATCGATTCAAAAGAGAACCTGTTCCGTCCAGGTCAAACCGTGATCGATCTTGGCGCCGCGCCTGGCGGCTGGTCGCAGGTCAGCGCTGAGAAGATCGGGCGAGGCGGGCGAGTGATCGCCATTGACCTGCTGGAAATCGCCCCCATCTCCGGGGTAACCGTCCACAGAGGGGATTTCCGCCAGATTAACCTGCAACTTGCCTTCAATGCGCAGGCCGACGTTGTGCTCTCCGACCTCTCTCCCAGCTTGTCGGGCATTCCCAACGTCGACCAGGCGCGCTGGCTCGAGCTGGCGGAAGGAGCGCTCCAGCTTTGCCGCAAGGTGTTGAAGGCTGACGGTGTTTTCGTGGTCAAAGCCTTTCATGGCGAGGCGTTCGACGCGCTCATGAGGCGTATGAAGGGGTTTTTCAGCAAGGTCAAAGTTGTAAAACCCTCTGCTTCCCGGGGCGAATCGGCAGAGACTTACGTGGTGGCACGGGCATTGCGCCCCCTGTAATATGGGTCTTGGGGGTGCCGCGGAATAAGGAGCAAGTAATTGAACAACATGCTTAAAAACCTGGTCATCTGGCTCGTCATCGGGCTGGTGCTGATGACCGTGTTTAACCAGTTCAATACCCGCCAGTCGGCTCAGGCGCCGATGGAGTATTCCCAGTTCC
>DATIGN010000028.1:0-12799 GCA_035454685.1 Burkholderiales bacterium
CTAAGTAGTAAGGCCTTCGAGCCAGGAGGCGGTGCGGCGCGCGATGCGATCGAGCGCCTGTTCCTCGCGAGGCGCGAGGGATCTGACCGACGCACAATGCGTGTTCAGCATGCCGAGGAGCACTCCCGCCTCGCCGACCAGCGGAGTGGACTGGCACCACCGCACACGGGCCTGCGCCATGATTTCCTCCGCCGGCGTGCCCGCGAAGATCGGATCGGCCGCTACGTCGGCGACCACGATGCGCCGGCGCATCTTCTTCGCCATTCCGCACGAGGCGGCGCTGGCATCGTCCACCACGGCGTAGAAGTCGAGGAAGGGCTGCTCGAACCCGCGGTGCGCGACGATCCGCAGGCCCTCGGGGCGGACGAGCTGCACGTTGCCCATGTCGGAGCCCGTGGCGCGCATCGCGTCGTCGAGCGCAGTTTCGAGCGTGGAGGCCTGCAGACCGATGCTGCGCTGGGGTGCCACCGCGCTCCAGGTGATGAACGTCTCGGATTCTTGCCGCAGCTTGCATGCGCGCTGCACGACGCCCGAAGGTGGCCGGGGCTCGAGCGGCGTCGGGGTGACGAGGTCGACCGCCTTTAGAAAGATATCGGTCGGCGGCCTCTCGGCGCCGGCCATCCACCGGTCCAACTCGCGCAGAGGGACGCGCAGGACTTCGCGCAGCTTGCTCTTGCCTCCCAGAACCTCCGCAGCACGCTGCAGCGTCCGCGAATAGACCGTGTCTTCCATGAAAGGATTCTAGGGTTGGAAATCGTGAATCTGATCGCGACTAGGCGCGCGTCGCTAGCATCACGTGGGCCTGCTCGTCTGCGCCGACGAGATCATCGACCGGTCACTTAGAACCCGACCGATGATCGTCCTTGCAGGACGAACGGCTGCGCTTCTTGCGCCTTTTTCCGCACTTGCGCATCTAGAGAAAACATAGTTAAATTAACTGCCTCCGACACGAAGTTAAGAATCTACCGGAGGCAGGGCGGGCGCAAGCCTGAGCCTGCTTTCTTTTGGCCGGCCAAACCTTGACGAGACGCAACCCCGTCGGGTCTGGCCGGCCTCTTCATTCAAGATTTCCCGCTGGAAGCGGCACGCTTCAAAAGATAACGCCGCCGGCAAGTGCACAAGGCGAGAGCGAATAGCACGAATTCGTCGGTGTGGTCGCCTGGATAGCTTGCCGGGATTACCGTACCCAGCGCGATACCAAGTGTGCTCATCAACGGCAGCGTCATGGCGGACGCAAGCCCATGTGCCGTCACGCAACGCCTGTCAGTCGCGCGAGCGCACGGTTTCATTACAACGTAAGGCGCGCGCCGCATCGGCGACAAAGCCGCAGCCGCAATACGCGGCGCAACTTTCCAAGGAGAAACACAGATGAGCAACCGCATCACGAACGTTGCGCTGGCCGGAGCGCTCGCGAGCGCAGTCCTCGCCGCCGCCAGCGCGCAAGCGCAACCCGCACCCACCCCGACCTTCAAGGCCGAGAAGTGCTACGGCATCGCGAAGGCCGGCAAGAACGACTGTCAGACCTCGAACAGCGCGTGCGCTGGGACGTCGAAGAAGGACAACCAGGGCGACGCCTGGATCTACGTGCCCGCCGGGACCTGCGACCGCATCGTCGGCGCAAGCCTGAAGCGCAAGTAGAGATGTCCGCGCGCGCCGCAGCCCGCATTCCAGCCCGCTCCGGGATCGGGCTGCGCGCCGCGCATTACCGCGACCTCCTCGAGTCGCGCCCGACGGTCGGCTGGCTCGAGGTGCACAGCGAGAATTACTTCGGCGAGGGCGGCGCACCGCTCCGTTATCTCGAGCTTGCCCGCGCGCACTACCCGCTCAGCCTGCACGGCGTCGGCATGTCGCTCGGCTCCACCGATCCGCTCGACTACCGCCATCTCGCAAAGCTGAAGGCGCTCATCGAGCGCTTCGAGCCCGGACTTGTGTCGGACCATCTTTCGTGGAGCTCGGTGAGCGGCCGGCATTTCAACGATCTGTTGCCGCTGCCTTACACCGAGGAGGCGCTCGCGCACGTGAGCCGGCGCGTGCTTCGGGTCCAGGAATACCTCGGGCGCCGGCTGCTGGTCGAGAACCCCTCGACGTACTTGCAGCACGCCGAGTCTTGCATTCCGGAATGGGAGTTCATCGCCGAGCTTGCGCGGCGCACCGGCTGCGGCATCCTGCTCGACGTCAACAATGTTTTCGTGAGCGCGCGGAACCACCGCCTCGACGCGCGCTGCTTCATCGACTCGCTGCCCGGACGCCACGTTGCCGAGATCCATCTCGCGGGTTTCACTTCGAGCGATGATGTTCTGATCGATACCCACAGCCGCCCGGTGGCGGCCGAGGTGTGGGCGCTCTTTGCGCGCGCCGTGGAGCGCTTCGGTCCGCGCCCGGCGCTCATCGAGTGGGACGCCGACCTGCCGCCGCTCGCGCTGCTCGTCGCCGAGGCGGGGCATGCGCAGGCGTTGCTGGAGAGCGAGCATGCCCTCGCTGCGTGACGCACAGCTCGCGTTCGCCGGCCGAGTGTTCGGCGCCGGACACTCCGTGTCGTCGCGCGAGCAGATCTACCGCAACAACGTCTTCATCAGCCTCACGGGCGCGCTCGCCGATATTTATCGCGTCGTGCAGCGCCTGGTGGGCGAGAAGTTCTTTACCCAGCTTGCCCGCCGCTATATCAGGGCGTACCCGTCGCGCTCGGGGAACCTGCACGACTTCGGCAGGCATCTCGGGGGATTCATGCTCCCGATGAAAGAACTGAAAGGCCTTCCTTATCTGGCCGACGTGGCGGCGCTGGAATGGGCCTGCCACGAGTCGTTTCACGCAGCCGAGGCGGCAGCGCTCGATTTTTCAAGGCTGACCCATCCTGAAAACGCCAAGGCGCCTCTGCATCCCGCGGCGCGTCTCGTCGCTTCGCGCTACCCCATCCTCGCTATCTGGCAAGCGAACCAGGCCGAGGAGCCGGGGCTCGTAGACCTCGACGCCGGCGCCGACTGGCTCGTCGTCCTGCGCCGCGAGCTGCAGGTCGAGATCCTGCGATCCACGCCGGGCGAGTTTGTGCTGCTCGCCGGGCTGCGCGACGGCATGGCGCTCGGCGATGCATGCGAAGCCGCGCTCGCCGCCGAGCCCGCGCTCGACCTTCCCGCGGCCATGGGCCGCTTCGCCACCCACGGTTTACTTACCCAAGGAGCCTCGCAATGAAAGTCCTTCCCGCTGCCACCGCGCTCGTCGACCTGGTCGTCCGGCTATGGGTCGCCGCCGTCTTCTTCAAGTCGGGCCTCGTCAAGATCCAGAGCTGGGACACCACGATCCTGCTCTTCACCAACGAGTACCACGTGCCGCTGCTCTCGCCCTACGTCGCCGCGCTCCTCGGCACGGCGGCCGAGCTCACGCTGCCGGTGTTCCTCGCGCTCGGCCTGGGCACGCGGCTCGCCGCCGCGGCGCTCTTCGTGTTCAACATCGTGGCGGTCGTCTCGTATCCCGAGCTCGAAGGCGCGGGCCTCGACCAGCACTACGTGTGGGGAATCCTGCTCGCGGTCACCCTGGTGCACGGCGCGGGCGCTCTCTCGCTCGACCGGCTGATCGGCCGCTACCTGCCGGCGCTGAGGTGGCTGGGAGAGTCTAGGCGCGAAGCATCCCAGGCAGGTCGGTCATTGCCTTGACCGTAGTGTCGACGCTGAAGCCGAGCTCTTCGGGGCTTCGGCCGCGCTGCGCTGGATCCAGAAGGTCCGCAGGCCGGCCGACACCGCGGCGACGCCGTCTCAGCTGTTGGCGAACACGAAGTCGAGCTCGGCGTTGCTGACACGCGGGCGCTCGCTGCCGAGCCAGTACACGCGGTGGCTGGTCTTGAAGATCTTGACCTCCTCGACGCTGATGATCTCGTCCAGCAGCTCGCGGATGCCGGCGCTGCGCGCCGCCGCCTCGAGCATCTTCGGCTCGCCGTTCGACACGATGGCGAGCTTGATGCCCTGCTTCTTGAGCGCCTCGAGCCCGGGCTTCACGTCCGGGAAGGCGGCGAGGCTCAGATAGGCGTCCATCAGCTGCTTTTTTTGCGGTCCGCGGTGAGGTGGACCTTCGCGTTCTTGCACGCCCAGACGAGGCCGTCCTCGGTGAGGCCCCAGAAATCGCGATGCCGCCCCATGAGGCTGCGCATCAGGCTGTACTGCAGCTGTTCGTACAGCGCAGTCACCGAGAACACGTCGAAAAGCGTTCCGCAGGCATCGAAGGCGAGCGCCCTGACGGCTCTGAATTGGCCGCGCATCGGCGGCTGAGCAACTATGGCAGCGAGGACAAGCCGCGCGCCGTGACCGAGCTCGCGCGCTTCCTCGCCGAGCGCTTGACCGACGCCGGCCTGCCGCACCTCGCAAAGGCGGCCTAGGCTATTTTTGCTCGCGGCTGCGCGTGAAGCGCAGGTGCGTGATGTCGGCGGGGAAGAACATTCCCCACGTCCACTCGACGAAGATGCGCAGCTTGCGGCCCAGGGTGGGCATGCGTGAGAGGTAGTAGGCGCGCCACACCAGCCAGGCCGCGAGCCCGCTCAAGGGCACGCCGAGCACCTCGGCGACGCCCTTGAGGTGGCCGACCGACGCCATCATGCCGCGCGACCGGTAGTGGAAGGGCTTGGGTCTTCCCCCCGCGATTTTCGTCATGATGTTGCGGGCAAGATGCGTTGCTTCCTGCACCGCGAACTGGGCGGTTGGCGGGGCGAAGCCGCCGTTATTGGGAACGAGCGCGCAGTCGCCGATCGCCCATAGTCCCTCGTGTCCTGGGACCGAGAGGTCCGGCGCCACCGCGATCCGTCCACGCTGTTTCGGCACATCCAGGCTCTCGACGAGCGCATTCGGTCGCGTGCCGATGGTGCAGATCACCGTGCTTCCGGAAACAAGGGAATGATCAGACAGCCGGACTCCCTGGTCGGTAACCTCGGCCGCGCGAGTGTCGAGCAGCACTTCGACGCCTCGTCCTCTGAGGGACCTCAGGGCCGCGACCCCCAATCGCGCCGGCAGCTCGGGGAGCAGCCCGTCGATGTCCTGGAGGAGCGTGATTCCGAGCTCGCCGGGCGAGATGCGCGGGTAGTAGCGCTTGATGCCGGCGAGGCAGTCGGCGAGGCTGCCGGCCACCTCGACTCCGGAAAATCCGCCGCCGACGACGATGAAGCGCCCCAGGCGGCGGCGAAGGATCGGGTCGGACTCGAGTTCGATGCGCGCTGCGCGGCGCAGCACCACGTTCCTTATATGGAGGGCATCGCCGACGGTCTTTAGCGGCAGTGCATGCTCCGCCATGCCGGGCACCAGGTCGAGCCGGGCGCGGCTGCCGAAGGCGAGCGCGAGGTGGTCGTAGGGCAGGGTGCGCAGGCCGGCCAGAGTATCGCAATCGAGGGTCTTCTCGCCGGTGTTGACCTTCTTCACCGTTCCCATCACGAAGCGCGTCGACGGAGCCAGCATCGCGCGGATCGGCGCCACCGCGTGCTCGGGGAAGATCGCGGCGCCGACCGCCTCGGGGAGCATCGGGTTGAACGTGGTGTAGCTCTCCTCCGAAATCAGAGTGAGCGAAGCGTCTTGCGGCAGCGCGCGCTGAAGCTCGCGCGCCAGCGTGGTGCCGGCGAAGCCGCCGCCGACGATGACGATCGATGGGGTCATGGGCGCGTTGGTCGCGGGGCGGTGCCAGGCCTTACATGTAAAGAAATCCGCCGCTGCGCGACTCACGCAGCGTCAATAACGGGAGATCCCATGTTCAAAGGCAAGACTGCACTCGTTACCGGCTCCACTTCGGGCATCGGCCTCGGCATCGCCACGCGCCTCGCCGCGAGCGGCGCGAACGTCGTACTCAACGGCTTCGGCGATTCCAAGGAGATCGAGCAAATCAGATCCGGCCTGGCTACCCAATATAGAACCTCCGTCGTCTACGACGCAGCCGACATGTCCAAGCCCGACGCGATCGCCGCGATGATCAAGGCCGCGGTCGCGGAGTTCGGCGCTGTCGACATCCTGGTCAACAACGCCGGCATCCAGCACGTCGCGCCGGTGGACGACTTCCCGGTCGCCAAGTGGGACGCGATCCTCGCGATCAACCTGTCGGCCGCATTCCATACGGTGCGCGCCGTGCTGCCCGCCATGAAGAACAAGGCCTGGGGGCGCATCGTCAACATCGCTTCGGCGCACGCGCTGGTGGCGAGCCCGTTCAAGTCGGCCTACGTCGCGGCCAAGCACGGCATCGCCGGCTTCACCAAGACGGTGGCGCTCGAAGTCGCGGAGCAGGGCATCACCGTCAACGCAGTCTGCCCGGGCTACGTGCTTACGCCGCTCGTGGAGAAGCAGATCCCCGACACCGCGAAAGCGCGCGGCATCAGCAACGAAGCGGTGATCCGCGACGTGCTGCTCGCCGCGCAGCCGACCAAGAAATTCGTCACCGTAGAAGAAGTCGCGGCGCTGACCGCATTTCTCTGCTCGCAGGACGCCGCGTCGATCACCGGCGCCGTGCTGCCGGTGGAAGGCGGCTGGACCGCGCATTAACCCCCACCCACCTCAACAAGGAGATGAAGCAATGAAGATGCTCAAACTCGCAGCCGCAGTGTCCTCGATGTTCGCGGTTTCCGCCGCGCTCGCCGGCGAGTGCCCGGCGGACAAGCGCGCCGCCGACGGCAAGGGCCAGAAGATGGCGAGCCATGCCGCCAAGGGCGTCACCGACAAGGTGCGCGCCACCATCGACCTCGCCAAGGAGCCGGTCGCGGTGCAGGGCCGCACGTTCCGCCTGCGCGAGCTCGACGTCCAGCCCGGCGGCATCGTGCCCTGGCACAGCCACAACGAGCGCCCGGCGCTGATCTACATCGTCTCGGGCGAGATCATCGAGTACGCGAGCAACTGCCTGGTGCCGATCGTGCACAAGGCGGGCGACGTCGCCCCCGAGGCGAACGGCACCTCGCACTGGTGGCAGAACACCGGCAAAGTGCCTTCGAAGCTGATCTCGGTGGACATCTTCCCGGTGGCCGACAAGGTCAACGAGAAGATGATGTAAATGGCAAAGGCGCTCATGCGCTCGCTCGTGATCGGGTCGACGGCGTTCCTCACGCTCGTCGACCTGTTCGCGACCCAGGCGATCCTGCCCTCGCTCGCCGCGGCCTACGGCGTAGGCCCGGCGGCGATGGGCCTCGCGGTCAACGCCGCGACCCTCGGCATGGCGCTCGGCAGTCTGGGCGTCGCCTTCTTCAGCCGCAGGATCGAGCGCCGGCGCGGCGTCATGCTGAGCCTCGCGCTGCTTTCCATCCCGACTGCGCTGCTCGCCGCCGCGCCCGATCTGTGGACTTTCGCCGGACTGAGGATCGTGCAGGGTGTATGCATGGCCGCCGCGTTCGCGCTCACGCTTTCCTATCTTGCCGAGCAGTGCAGCGCCGCCGAGACCGCGGGCGCGTTCGCCGCGTACATCACCGGAAACGTCGCGAGCAACCTGTTCGGTCGCTTTTTCTCCGCCGCGCTCGTCGACCATGTCGGCCTGGCGGGAAACTTCTATGTCTTCGCCGGGCTCAACCTCGCCGGCGCGGCGCTGGTGTACCTGAGCCTCGCACGCAGCGCTCCGGCGACGATGCCGGGGAAACCCGCGTGGTCGGAGCATCTCGCCAACCCGCGCCTGCGCGCGGCCTTCGCCATCGGCTTCCTGATTCTGTTCGCCTTCATCGGCACCTTCACCTACGTGAACTTCGTGCTGGTGCGCGAGCCGCTCGCGCTCTCGATGATGGCGCTCGGCTTCGTCTACTTCGTCTTCCTGCCCTCGATCATCACTACGCCGCTGGCGGGACGGGTGGTGGCGCGCTTCGGCCCGCGGCCAACGATCTGGGGTTCGCTGGCAGTCGCGATGATTGGTTTGCCCTGGTTAGTTTCTGAAAATCTCACTGCAGTAGTTGCCGGCCTTGCCTTGGTCGGTGTCGGTACATTCTTCGCCCAGGCCGTCGCCACCGGATTCGTCGGCCGCGCCGCGACCACCGACCGCGGCTCGGCGAGCGGCCTCTACCTCGCCGCCTACTTCCTCGGCGGCCTCGCCGGCGCCGCGGTGCTCGGCCAGCTCTACGACCGGCTGGGCTGGGGCGCCTGCGTCGCCGGAATCGGCGCCGCGCTCGCCGCAGCCGCCTGGCTCGCCGCGCGGCTTCAAATGCCCGCGCCGGCCATGCGGCCGGCGCACGCGGCCCCATGACGATCCGCGAATTCGTCGAGCACGCTGGCACCGCCGCCGAGCTCGCCGGCGTGGCGCTGATCGCCGGCGGGCTGATGCTCGCCACGGCGCGCACCGCGCTCGCCCCGCGAGGCGTCAGCCGCTACCAGCGCTGGCGCCAGGACCTCGGGCGCTCGATCCTGATCGGCCTCGAGGTGCTGGTCGCCGCCGACATCGTGCGCACCGTGGCGTTCACGCCCACGCTTGACAACGTTTTCGTGCTCGCGCTGATAGTCGCCATCCGCACCTTCCTCAGCTGGAGCCTTGCGCTCGAGCTCGAAGGGCGCTGGCCGTGGCAACGTTCCCTCAACCCCTCACTTTCTTGAAGGAGATTGCAATGCTGTTCAGATCGATACTCACCCTGGCCCTCGCCCTGCTCGCTTCTTCTCCGGCGCTCGCCCAGAGCGACGGCGTGGTCCGCGTGAAGAGCGCCTATCCCATGCAGGAGACCATCGCGCGCATCAAAGCCGACGTCGCGGCGAAAGGCATCATGCACTTCGCCGAGATCGACCAGGCGAAGCTCGCCGCCGGCGCGGGCATCGCGCTGCGCCCCTCGACGCTGCTCATTTTCGGCAACCCGCCACTCGGGACGCTGTTCATCACCGCCAAGCCCGAAGCCGGCCTCGACTGGCCGGTGCGGCTGCTCGTGAGCCAGGACGAGAACGGCCAGGTCTGGGCGATGTACACCGACTTCAAATGGATCGCCGCGCGCCACGGCATCACCGAGCGCGACCAGGAGTTCGCCACCGCGACGGGCGTGATCGCGTCCATCACCTCGGCGATCCGGCAATAACATGAACGCCCCGCAACGCATCGGCCCCGCCGCCAAGGGACAAGTGGTGCTCGTCCTGCAGGGCGGCGGGGCGCTCGGCGCCTACCAGGCGGGCGTGTACCAGGCGCTGCACGAGGCGGGCATCGAGCCCGACTGGGTGATCGGCACCTCGATCGGCGCCATCAACGGCGCGCTGATCGCCGGCAACACGGCCGAGCAGCGCCTCGACCGGCTGCGCGAGTTCTGGAAGCGTGTCGAGCACGATTCGCCCTACGCCAACGCCGCGATCTTCGCGTACGGCATCCGTCCCTTTTTCGTGCCGCGACTACCGGCGTTCGGCGGCATGCACGCGCCGGTGGGTCTCGATCAGGCGTCCTACTACAGCACCGCGCCGCTGCGCGACACGCTCGCGGAGCTCGTGAGCCTCGAATGCCTCAACGCGAAGAGCATGCGCCTGACGGTAGGCGCCGTGAGCGTGCGCACCGGAGCGATGCGCTACTTCGACAGCCGCGAGCGCCCGCTCGGCATCGAGCACGTCATGGCGTCGGGCGCGCTGCCGCCCGCGTTTCCGGCGATCCGCATCGACGGCGAAGCGTACTGGGACGGCGGCGTTTACTCCAACACCCCGATCGAGGCGGTGCTCGACGACAACCCGCGGCGCGATTCGGTGATCTTCGGCGTCAACGTCTGGCAGCCGACCGGCGCCGAGCCGCAATCGATCTGGCAGGTGATGGGCCGGCAGAAGGACATCCAGTATGCGAGCCGCGCCGACAGTCACATCGCGCGCCAGAAGCAGATCCACCGCCTACGGCATGTCATTCGCGAGCTGACGAAACAACTTTCCCCCGAGAAGCAGAAGCAATTCAAGGAGCTTGCCTCTTGGGGGTGCGGCACCACGATGCACGTGGTGCGCCTGCTCGCGCCTTCGCTCGACAGCGAGGACTACCTGAAGGACATCGACTTCACTTCCGCGGGCATCCGCACGCGCTGGGAGGCGGGTTTTGCCGACACGGTGCGCATGATCGAGCGCGCGCCCTGGGAGCAGGAAGTCGACCCGATGGACGGCGTGGTGGTGCACGAGCTGTCCGCGCGCACCGGCGACAAGATCATGGAGACCGCATGAAACCGCGCGCGCTCCAGGATCTGGTCGACTGGCGATGCTTCGCCTGCGGCAGGCTCAACGAGCACGGGCTGAGAATCAAGAGCTGCTGGGCGGGTGACGAGCTCGTCTGCACGTGGCGCGCCGACCCAGTGTATGTCGGCCACCCCGGACGGCTGCACGCGGGCCTGATTGCGACCATCATGATGTGCCACGTGGTATGGGCTGCCACTGCCGTCGCCCACCGGCAGCAGGGCCGAGAGATCCGCGAGCCGATCGATTTCACGTACGGCACGAAATCATTCAGGCTGGATCTCTTGCAGCCCTTCCCGCTCGAGAAGGCGGTGACTTTCGACGCCAGGGTCAGGCAGATGGAAGGGGACAGGGCGTCGGCAGTCTGCAGCGCCTATGTCGACGATGCCGAATGCGCGCGCGGCGAAGCCGACCTCGTGCGCTTCGTACCGCAGGCGCGATCGCCGGATTGAAGTGAAGCCTGCGCACGCCGAGCCCCTGGTCTTCAGCGACCGCGCTGCGCTCGTGCAGCACGCCGCCGTACTCGCGCGCAACGCCGGCCGGCGCGCGATCGCCGAGCGCGGGCGCTTCGCGCTCGCGACCTGCGGCGCCGACACGACGCAGCGCGTGTTCGACGCGCTCGCGGCATCCGACCTGCCCTGGCGCGATGTCCATGTGTTCGCGAGCTGCAGCTGCGGCACGCCCGATTCGCGCGCATGGCTGGAGCGGCTTCCGGCGCCGGCGCGCAACGTGCACGCGGTGCCGCCCGGAGTTACCGAGCCGACCGTCGCGGCGAGCGTCTACGAGCAGCAAGTGCGCGCGTTCTTCGGCGTCACGGGCGGCGAGCTGCCGCGCTTCGACCTGATCATGCTCCAGCTCGGCGCCGACGGCCACGCCGCGTCGCTCTTCCCGTGCTCGAGCAGCCTCTACGAGACGGCCCGGCTCGCGGTGGCGGAGTACGTGCGCCAGCTCGGCCGGCATTGCGTCACTTTCACCGCGCCGCTCGTGAACCAGGCGCGCAGCGTGCTCCTCCTCGCATCGGGCGCCGAGGTGGCGCGGGCGCTCGGCGAGACCGTCGCGGGCGCGTTCGAGCCGCGGCGCCTGCCCGCCCAGCTGATCAATCCCGTGGCCGGCACGCTCCATGTGCTCGCCGACCAGGCGGCGGCCGCCGGACTAGGTAGTTCCCGCAGGATTACGTAGTTTCGTATGTAGTTGCCTCGTAGCGGCGCGAATGTCGCGCGCCGGGCGCAAGTGCAACCATTGCCGCACTCTATTTCGAGGTGCGCTATGGCTGACAAGCCGTTCGAGATCGCTGGGCTCCAAGACCACAGACGCCTTCTCTACCGTTTCGCGGTGAAGGTCGTGCGCGACCCGGCGCTGGCGGAAGACCTGGTGCAGGAGACTTTCCTCGCCGCGCTCGCGGGTGCCGGCAACCGGTTTGCCGGCAGGAGCAGCGTGCGCACCTGGCTGACCGGCATCCTCAAGCACAAGATCGCCGACGCGCTGCGCGAGCGTGCAAGCGCGCCGCTCAGCTATGACGACGCGGCCGGAGCCCACGCGGCCGACCGGGCCATGCTCCACGGGAGCGAGGAGCCGGAAGCGGTGATCACGCGCCGGCGGTTCGTGGAAGCGTGCCAGCGCAGCCTCGATCGCATGTCCGCGCGGGCGGCGCACGCATTCCTGCTGACCGACGTGCTCGGCCACGACACCGAGGAGGCGTGCGCGAAGCTCGGAATCACGAGTTCGAACCTCTTTACGACGCTGCATCGGGTGCGCCGAAGCCTGCGCCGCGACTTCGAAGCGGCGCTCGCCGTGTGACATGAAATCGATCCTGGGCGCGGCGCTCGCAGGGATTGCGGCGGCGATCTGGGCCGTGCTCGCCGCGCGCGACAACGTAGCGGCCTCCGCTCCTTCCCGCGCGCGCGACTGCCTCGCGCCGGAGACCGCCGTTTCCTACCGCATCACGTTCGCGAGCACGTGGAGCGCGCAAACGCACCCCGAGGGCTTCCCGGCCTCCGCGCACTACTCGGGCCTCCACGGCGCGACGCACCATGCGGGGTGGAGCTTGTGGCGCTCCGGCGGGACCGCGACGCCCGGCATCGAGCGCATGGCGGAGCGCGGCAAGTCCTCGCCGCTCAAGGACGAGATCCGCGATGCAATCCGCGCCGGCCATGCCGGGGTGGAAATCCGCGGCGACACCCTGAAACGCTCGCCCGGGTCGCTGAGCGTGGACTTGCGCATCACGCGGGAATTTCCCCTGGTTTCGCTCGTCGCGATGCTGGCGCCGAGCCCCGACTGGTTCGTGGGCGTGGCAGCGCTGAGCTTGTGCCAGGACGCCGTCTGGGTAGCCGAGCGGCGCGTCGAGCTCTTCGCGCACGACGCGGGCACCGACAGCGGCCGCAGCTACGAGGCGCCGGACGCGGATACGCAGCCGCGCGAACCGATCCGGCGGATGGAAACCTCACCCTTCGTCGTCGCGGGCGAGCTGCGCGCGGTGGGCACGCTCACGTTCAAGCGCCTCTAGCGAGCCGCCCCCTGGTTCGCAGCGACACCGGAGGAAACTTTGAAAAGCGCCTGAATGGTCTCCCCGCGAAAGCGGGGACCCAGTTGCGCCACTCAAGAAGTGGAACCGCGCGTGGAAGATCAGGCTGATCGAAGAGATGAATCCCGAGTGGAAAGCCCTTTCCGAGCAGGCTTTCTGATTCTCTAAATGGGTCCCCGCCTGCGCG